>JAJEQR010000100.1 GCA_020687485.1 Hominifimenecus microfluidus
CTATGAGGCTTTGGATGTAGCTGCATAGTCAGTGATATCCTTGAGAAAAATGTGTCAACTAATCTTGACAATATCAAAAGGTATGAATGTGATCGCCATGATCAAGAAAAGCAGCCGGATCAAATATTCATACTGTGGTGAACAGCTGAATATCAAAGAGATTTATTCCCGGAATAAGAAGCGTCGTGGCAGATCAAAATATCTGCTTTCCGTTGACGTTATGGTCGGAAAAGAGAATCCGATTCCAGCAAAGATTGTTTGTGTAAGGAACAAAGCGAATCGCAAGGAGTGGCTTGCTTTTATCTGCGCAGATACGACTCTTTCCGAAGAAGAGATCATTCGTATTTATGGAAAACGCTGGCAGATTGAAGTTTTCTTCAAAACCTGCAAATCTATGCTGAACCTGATTGGAGAATGCCACAGCCTATCTTATGACGCACTGACAGCCCATGTGGCCATTGTGTTTACCAGATATATGTTACTTGCGATGGAACAGCGCCAAAATGAAGATCAGAGAACTCTTGGTGAGTTGTTCTTCTTTCTTGTCGATGAAATGGCAGACATTACTTTCAGCAGATCGCTTGCTATTCTGATGGCTGCCTTAATGGCAAGCCTTCAGGAAATCTTAAAGCTCAGTGACGAACAACTGACTGCTTTTACTGCTGATTTTAAGGCAAGATTACCAGAATATCTGCGTAATGCACTTTATTCAGAGATTGCAACGGCATAAATCACTATTTTGTTAGCTGAAATATTGAATTTTCAAGGTACGAATCCCATTTTAGGTGTGGGAAGTTTTAGTTAATTGCATTTACCTTTGGCAGAATAACAAAAAAGCGCACAAGCCGACTAATCACCAGTCCGGCTCATGCGCCAACAGAAACGATTTTGATACGACCTCTCCATAATCGGGAGCCGCACCAATACCACCAACGTGCGAAGCCGAACCGGGCATCATTGGGACGATACATGGCGTTACCTCCAATCATAGCTTGTCAGATAGGTATTCTATCTGCATAATAATTCTACCATGAATGGCCGAAAATGACAATCTCTATCTCTGATATGTATTGTAAATATTTTATGAACGAAGTCCGCTCATTCCGCCCCATCGGAATCTTGTTGGGGAGTGCCTTCCCCAAACCCTGCTTTACGCAAACTCTCCCGCGCCGCCACCATACGAAGATAGACAGCAAACAACAGCATCGGGTACGCCCCAAAACGGGGCGCACCCGGCTACAACTCCGGTTGAAAATCCAATATCTACAATCGCCAGAATGTGTATGGGCGGGCAAGCACGGCTTGTGCCTGCCCGCCTTGTCTGCCAAAAAGCGCGGCGGGCGGCGGCAGTCAATGGCGCGAAGCGTTCATCTTGACAATTGACGGCTGCCAGCCGCTGCGCTACTGCCTTTGCCAATCTGCAAGCCACAGAACAATTTCGGTAGCCGCTGCCAAAATTACGCTGTCAGCCGCTCCATTCCCGTGGTATTGACGTGCAGCCTCGCCGTTGCTATAATAAAAGCACAATTTCAGACACAGGACGCCATGCAGACGCAGACAGGCCGAAAGGCTTGACAGGCGGCTGCGTTTTCATTTTCAGATAGGAAAAGGGAAGGATGCGAAGGGAAAAGAAGCACAGACGACAAAAGACGCTCAAGACGCCATTCCTCCGCCGCGCAGGAGAAAGCTGCGGCAAAATACTTTTTCGGAGGTGCAACTTGAGCAGGCGGAAAAAGCTCACCAACAACAGCGGAATCCCGCAGCATGAGATCGAGAACATCGCCCGAATCCTGCTGCCGGATATCCTCGCCTTTTACGAGAGTGAGGAAGGGCAGCGGGAATTTGCCGAATGGAAGGCGGCACGGGACGGGGCAAAAACAGACAAGGACAGCAATGGCGAGAACGTCTCCCAACGATAGATATAAGACAAATTCAAGGGATATATGCTCCTAAAACAGCATAGCAAAGGGGATGGCAGGCCGCCATTCCCTTTGTGCGTTTGTTCAGTTTTCATAGGGCTTATACTCCGTGACGGCATTCAGATATGCCTCTATATCTTTGGTTTTCTCGGCCCTCTGGGCCTGGATTCGGGACGCTTGACCACGCCGTTTCTGAAATGCGTATCCTCGAACTTCTCGAAGAAACAAATAATCCGAACCCATCTCCGATTAAGAAGATTTGGTTCGGATTATATTGGTTTCGTGCGGATAACAGGACTCGAACCTGCACGGGATCCCCCACTGGAACCTAAATCCAGCGCGTCTGCCAATTTCGCCATATCCGCAAATCAAACAAACAAGTATTCTGAGCATAGCAGGATTCTGCTTACGCCGAATATTTGTAAAAAGCACATGAAGTGCAATTACGCAGCTCATGTGCTTCTTATGCCGGCAACCGGAATCGAACCGGTACGAGTGTCGCCACCCGCAGGATTTTAAGTCCTGTGCGTCTGCCAGTTCCGCCATGCCGGCCTGGATTGCTCCAAGCGACCCGAATGGGACTCGAACCCACGACCTCCGCCGTGACAGGGCGGCGCTCTAACCAACTGAGCCATCGGGCCTACTTCTTTTGTGTTTCAGGATCTAACTTCTCATTCGTACAGGCTATCTTATGTACGGAGTTCGCTTCCCGTCCGGGACGCGAAATGGACCTTCAGGGACTTGAACCCGGGACCGACCGGTTATGAGCCGGTTGCTCTAACCAACTGAGCTAAAGGTCCTGATGACTCCATCGGGAATCGAACCCGAGTTACCGCCGTGAAAGGGCGATGTCTTAACCGCTTGACCATGGAGCCGAAACATCTGCTGAGTCATAACTCAGCGTTTTATATTTTACCATAGGCTTCAGAAAAATTCAAGTACTTTCAACAAAAAAAGTACCTGGATTTTTTCACGAAGCAGCCGATACGATCATCCAAACGAAGGGAAGAAGATCATAATGCTGAAAAAGTTATGTTAGTATTTTTTCCCTAAAAAAATACCGATCGGCACTTGTATCATGCCAATCGGTATTCAGATGTTCTAGATCAGTCCCTGAATGATAATAATGATAATCAGGATCGGGAGAATATACTGGAAATACGGCTTCAGCACCCGCGAGAAGCGAAGGCCTTCGCCCTGGTTGCACTCTTCCAGATATTTGTCGAAGCCCCAGCCGAACTTCGTCACGCAGAAGAGCAGATAGATCAGAGAGCCGATCGGAAGCAGCAGGTTGCTTACGATAAAGTCCTCGCTGTCCAGAACATCTCTGCCGCCGATGATATGGAGATTGCTCCAGATATTGTATCCGAAGACGCAGGGCAGGCTTGCGATCAGAATGATCACACCGTTGATCAGCACCGCCTTTTTTCTCTCTACACCGAAGGTATCCGCCCAGAACGAGATGATGTTCTCGAATACTGCCATAACCGTGGAGAAGCTCGCAAATGTCATAAACAGGAAGAACAGCGTTCCCCAGATCCGGCCGCCGCCCATATTTACGAATACATTCGGCAGTGTATCGAAGATCAGAGAAGGTCCTGCATCTGGATGCACGCCAAAGGAGAAACACGCCGGGAAGATGATCAGACCGGCCATGATCGCTACGAAGGTGTCCAGCAGGCTGATGCGCACCGCCTCGCCGGGAAGCGTATGCTCCTTATCCATATAGCTGCCGAAGATTTCCATGGCAGCGATACCGAGGCTCAGCGTAAAGAACGACTGGTTCATAGCCGCTGTAATGACCTTGCCAAGTCCGACGTCCTTCACTTTATCCAGGCTGGGAATCAGGTAGAAGCTGATGCCCTCCTTCGCTCCGGGAAGCATGCAGCTGTGAATCGCCAAAACAAGAATCAGGCCGAACAGGATCAGCATCATAACCTTGCTGATCTTCTCTACGCCGGCCTGCAGACCGCGACTGCACACCAGGAAGCCCAAGAGTACCGTAACGGCCATCCATCCGGCCATCTCACTGGGAGAGGACAGCAGATTTCCAAATACACTGCTCACATTCTCTGAACTCATGCCCTGCGGGAATACACCTGCGGCGAACTTGAAGAAATACGCCATCATCCATCCGGATACAGTCGTGTAATACATCATCAGCATATAACAGCCTAAAATGCAAAACCACCCGTGAATATGCCATTTACTGCCTGGCTTCTCCAGAGCTTTGTAGGCATGCACGGCACTCTTTCGGCTGGCGCGCCCGACCGCCAGCTCCATCGTCATAACCGGCACGCCCATGCAGAACAGGAAGATCAGATAGAAAAGAACGAACAGGCCGCCGCCATTCTCTCCTACTACATATGGGAAACGCCATACGTTACCGATACCAATGGCGCACCCCGCACTGACCAGGATAAATCCCAGTCTTGATTTGAAGCTTTCTCGTTTCATTCTGTAAAAATCCCCTCCGTTTTTTACTTTCTCGCAACTGTTCCAGGCCGGGACATGACTTCATTTCACAGCATCCTGCCCTGTTTTCGCAATTCTTGCGACAGTTTTATTTATTATACCACATTATTTGTTCATTTTCCATACAAATTTCATAAAAATTCACCGGCTTGTGCATCTTCATGAAATCTGCATGCCACCAAACCCGTTGCCTGAGACGTAATTCTTGTGATCTCTGGTCAAATGTGCTACACTCTATAAATAAAGACGAGGAGGACTTGTTATGGAATGTATCGATAATCATTTACTCTATACAATAAAAACGCGCCGCAGCATCCGGAAATACACGGATGAACCACTCCCGGAGAACGCTCTGCGCCATATTCTGTTAGCAGGCATGTATTCCCCTTCCAGCCGCAACCGTCGTCCGTGGGAATTCATCCTGGTGAACGATCCGGATATGTTGAAGAAAATGTCCGGCTGCAGGGTCGGCTCCGCAAAAATGCTGGAGCACGCGAAAGCTGCTATCGTAGTCATCGGCAATCCAGAAGTCTCGGATGTCTGGATCGAGGATTGCTCCGTTGTTATGTACGGAATGCACCTGATGGCTGATTATCTTGGAGTCGGAAGCTGCTGGATTCAGTGCCGCCTTCGTCAGGCAGAAGACGGATCTTCGACCAAAGAATATCTGCGACATCTCCTGCATTTCCCGGAAAATTTTGAAGTGGAAGCGATTCTTTCTCTCGGGATGCCGGAACAGCATCCTCAGGCACCGGACATTATAGAAGAATTACTGCCGAAATTGCACCACAACAAATATTAGGTCTGATTAAACTTTATTCTGAGCAACTTTAGTGAACATACGATAGATTCTCTTTTATGCACAGAGAGGAGAAGAACGATGCATGTATTATTGATTAACGGAAGCCCGCACAAGGATGGCTGTACATTTACTGCTCTTTCAGAAGCGGCGGCGCAGCTTAAGAAGCGGGGAATCGACAGTGAAATATTCTGGATTGGCAACAAGCCGATCCGCGGATGTATTGACTGCAAGTCCTGCTGGGGAAAAGGACGCTGTATCTTCGATGATGACAGCGTGAATGAATGTATTCAGAAAATTATCGCCGCCGACGGAGTGATTGTCGGATCTCCGGTTTACTTCGGCGGTATGCCCGGGAGCCTGAAATGTCTGATGGATCGTGTTTTCTATGATTCCAAGCGCCTGTTCTCCTACAAACCGGCTGCTGCTGTTGTTACCTGCCGCCGTGGAGGCGCCAGCACCGCATTTGATGCCATTAACAAATACTTTATGATCTCTTCCATGCCTGTTGTTTCTTCTCAGTACTGGAACAGCGTACACGGAGATCACCCGGATGAAGTCAAAGCGGATCGGGAAGGCATGCAAACCATCCGCCTGATGGCTGATAACATGGCCTGGCTGCTCCACTCCGGAGAAGCATCCGGCGTAACTCCGTTTGAACGCGAGGTTCGCGTAAAGACAAATTTCTACAAGTAAAGGCAGTTGCAAAAGTGCCGCTTGCCATCATTTATCTTTAGAAGGATTTTCTTATGAAATATACACCAATAGGAACTACTGACCTGATGGCTTCCCGCATTATCGCAGGCTGTATGCGAATTGACAAGGTCAGTGAAGCAGATGCGGATCGATTCATTCACACCGCACTGGATCTCGGAATCAACCTGTTCGACCATGCGGACGTCTACGGCAGCACTGCCGGGGCCTGTGAGAAACTCTTTGGACGTCTGGTAACACCGTCAATGCGTGATCAGATGATCCTGCAGACCAAGTGTGGCGTCATTAAGGGCCGCCCTGCCTATGATTTCTCGAAGGAGCATATCCTGCAGTCGGTGGATGAAAGCCTGCAGCGGCTGCACACCGACCATGTGGAACTGCTTCTTCTGCACCGCCCGGATACCCTGGCTGACCCTGCGGAGATTGCAGAGGCTTTCGAGATTCTCCACAAATCGGGTAAGGTTCAGGCCTTCGGTGTCTCCAACCAGAATACCTGGCAGATGGAGCTGCTAAAGAAGTACTGCCATTTCCCGATTCAGGTCAACCAGCTTCAGGCCGGAATCGCGCATCCGCATATTTTCGCCACAGGGCAGAGCGTCAACTCTGACCGCTACTTTGCTCCGGATCGTGACGGCGGAGTACTTCCCTACTGCAGGCTTCACGATATCACAATTCAGGCGTGGTCGCCCTTCCAGACCGGCTTCTTCGGCGGCGTCTTCTTCGATCGTGAGAAGTATCCTTCTCTGAATCAGGCGCTGGATCGCATCGCAGAGACACATAACAGTACACCAACGGCCATTGCCACGGCATGGCTGCTTCGCCATCCGGCCGATTTGCAGGTGCTCTCCGGAACCATGAAACCGGAGCGCCTGACGGAAATGTGTCAGGCTACGGAAATCACACTGACCCGCAACGAGTGGTATGAACTGCTGAATGAAGGGCTGAAACTCTTTCCTGGCGGAACCAAATGAGCTTAAGATATAGCGAAAAAAGAAACCCGTCTCTGCTTTTTGATATGCTACCCTCATATAGGACAATGAAATATAAAAGTCCTATATGGGGGTATTTTCATGTTCAGAAAGAGTA
>JAJEQR010000101.1 GCA_020687485.1 Hominifimenecus microfluidus
TAATTGAAAAATATTTGCCAAATTCATAAAAATAATTGACAAAAAAACAAAGCTTGTGTATGATGAAACTATAGTCTTGAGATTATAATCTGATTAAAATGGCAGCTAAAGTATAATATACTTTATTGAGTTACCTTTTATCTTTATACCCTTTATACAAGGTGCAACGCTTCAAAGTATGAATCAGCTGCTTTGAAAACCGTTCCCTGCAAAAAGAGAAGGAGAGCGGGTATGAGTAGAAAGGGGAAATATGATAATTGATTTTCTGGAATTATCATATGGAAATGCTGAATGTGGAATCAAATAAAGAATAATGATGATATTGCGGAATTTATGGGGAAGCTTGCATATTTTCACGATAGCTGTCTGAAAGAGTTAAAGTATGTGAGCGGAGCATATATTGAGGAACATTATATGCAGCCGATAAATAAAAAGAGAACATTAAATATTATTATTCATTGTGGGGGGGATAATATTGATGCAATTGAAATGCAATTTAGTGGTTTGAAAGAACTTCGATTAAATCCTCTATCAGAAAGATACACCTGCGAAATATTTCAGGCTAGTCTCATTTTTATCGGCGATGATATTTGCTGGTGTGATTCTGAAGACTGGGAAGATGCGGACTCTTTGGATTATGACGGAATTGCAGTTCGTGCGTCCTCTATGTGCTGGCGTGTAGTGGAAGATGCTTTAGGAAGTGACGAGTTTTACAAGTCTAAAGATGTGATGCGTAGTTAGACCAGTACATCCGAGAATTTCTGTTAGTTAGGAATGGCGGAAGCGGAAGATAAAATCGCGAAAAGAAGCTCCCCAACCGTGACCGCAGCTCCTCGGCGTGCATATCATGCAGTGGGGAGGTGGTTTTATGGTGAATACCATATCTGCCCGCCAGCTGCTGCGGATCCGGCCGGACCGACGGCACCGGATCCTTGACTTGCGGGAACCGGAAGAATTTGCGAAGGGACACTACCCCGGAGCTGAGAATTACCCTTTCGATGAGATCAAAGTCTGGAGAAAAGAGCTGCCGAAGGCTGCGGCTTACTATCTGCTCTGTGAACATGGCAGTCTTGCGCTTCGCGCTGCCGGTGAACTTACTGAATGCGGATACACAGCGGCTGCCGTCGTGGGAGGATACCGATATCTTCCATAAGAGTGCGCCAGCGAAAGTGCGTCAGCGCGAAATTAGCCGCTTTAATTGCGTACAGACAAGTCGAAGTCCGGGAGGCGAAAGTGTTTTCGCCTCCTTTTCTTAGATCCCCGTTGACAGACAAGCGGACGGTGATGTATGCTATATGGTAATAATTCAGAGCCATGGGCTCGAAGAAGAGACGGAGAAAATACGTGGAATACGAATGGATTGCTCCCTGCCACTTTGGCATGGAGGCGGTATGTAAGAAAGAAATTACGGATCTCGGCTACGAGATCGTTCATGTAGAAGACGGTAAAGTAACCTTTCGCGGTGGCCCGGAGGCGGCCTGCCGTGCGAATATCTTCCTGCGCACGGCGGAGCGAGTCCTGCTGAAGGTGGGAAGCTTCCGCGCGGAGACCTTTGACGACCTCTTTGAGGGCACGAAGGCGCTTCCCTGGGAGGAATTCATCCCGGCGGATGGCAAGTTCTGGGTAGCGAAGGCGGCTTCCATTAAGAGTAAGCTGTTCAGCCCGTCGGATATCCAGTCGATTATGAAGAAGGCGATGGTCGAGCGCCTGAAGCAGAAATATAAAGTTAGCTGGTTCCCGGAGTGCGGTGCGCAGTTTCCTCTGCGCGTTACCCTGATGAAGGATATCGTAACGGTCGGTTTGGATACCAGCGGCGTGTCCCTTCACAAGCGCGGCTACCGCAAGCTCATCAGCAAGGCGCCGATCACGGAGACGCTGGCAGCAGCGCTGATCATGCTGACGCCCTGGAAAGCCGATCGCATCCTGGTTGATCCCTTCTGCGGCAGTGGAACCTTCCCGATTGAGGCGGCCATGATGGCTGCGAATATGGCTCCTGGTCTGAACCGCAGCTTCCTGGCGGAGGGCTGGAAGCAGGTCTGCGACAAGAAACTCTGGTATCAGGCGGTGGAAGAAGCTTCCGATCTGGTAGACGATACCGTTTCCGTGGATATCCAGGGGTACGATATCGATGGTGCGATGGTGAAGGCAGCGAGAGAGAACGCGAAGCTGGCAGGCGTGGATCACATGATCCATTTCCAGCAGCGCCCGGTGAGTGCGCTGAGCCACCCGAAGAAATATGGCTTCCTGATTATGAATCCGCCTTACGGCGAGCGCATTGAGGACAAGGAAGCGCTGCCGGAGCTGTACCGTGAGATCGGCGAGCGCTTTGCGGCGCTGGATTCCTGGTCGGCCTTTATGATCACTTCCTATGAAGATGCAGAGAAATATATGGGGCGGAAAGCAGACCGCAACCGCAAGATTTACAACGGCATGATGAAGACCTATTTCTATCAGTTTCTGGGTCCGAAGCCGCCGAGGAGGAATGCGTAATGAACCGAATTATTTTTGCAACCGGCAATGCCGGCAAGATGGTGGAAGTAAGAGAAATTCTGGCAGGTGTGGACGCGGAGGTTCTGTCCATGAAGGAAGCCGGGATCAAGGCAGATATCGTGGAGGACGGCAGCACTTTCGAGGAGAATGCTCTGATCAAGGCCAGAGCGATCCATGCGCAGTGCGGCTGTCTTGTACTGGCGGATGATTCCGGCCTGGAAGTGGACGCCATGGACAAGGCTCCAGGCATTTATTCCGCCCGCTTTATGGGAGAAGATACCTCCTATGAGATCAAGAACCAGGCGATCATTGACCGTCTGGCCGGTCTGGAGGGCAGCGCGCGTAGCGCCAGATTCCGCTGCGTCATTGCGGCGGTATTCCCCGATGGTACGGAAGCTGTCACAGAAGGAACCATCGAAGGCGAGATCGCGCATGCGCCCAGCGGAAGAGGCGGCTTCGGCTATGACCCGATCTTTTATCTTCCGGAGAAGGGAAAGACGACCGCAGATCTTACCGCAGAGGAGAAGAATGCGATCAGCCACAGAGGCATTGCGTTAAGCCGTATGAAACCGCTGATTCAGAAATGGTGTGAGGAAAATAAAGGATGAAGGTATTGATCATCAGTGATACCCACCGCTCGCTGCGAAATTTCTATGAGGCGGTGGATCGGGAAGGCCGGGTGGATCAGCTGCTCCATCTGGGCGACGTTGAGGGAGATGAAGAAGAAATTTGCGCTTACGCCGGATGTCCGGTTGTTTTTGTTGCAGGTAATAATGACTTCTTCAGCCGCAATGACAGAGATCATGAGCTGGTTCTGCAGGGCGTCCGGATTTTCATGACGCACGGCCATAATTACGGCGTATCCATGGGAACCTGGCGACTGGAGGAAGAAGGCCGCAGCCGCCAGGCCGATGTTGTTCTGTTCGGGCATACGCATCGCCCGGAAGTCTGTAAGAAAAACGGGATCATTCTTGCTAATCCCGGAAGCCTGTCCTATCCACGTCAGCAGGGCAGACAGCCCTCTTATGCCATTATGGAGATCGGCCAGGATAAAAAAATTGATATTTCTATCAAATTTTTGAAATAAAACGCTTGACAAAAGGGAAGCTTTACTATATAATCATACATGCGTCTGCGAGATAACAGCAATTTCGCGCTGCATTACAGATGCGGGTGTAGTTCAATGGTAGAACACCAGCCTTCCAAGCTGGATACGTGGGTTCGATTCCCATCACCCGCTTGCATTATCTTTTTATAATTTAATGCTTGCATGTAACCTGGTGGGTGTGGCACAGTTGGTTAGCGCGCCAGATTGTGGCTCTGGAGGTCGTGGGTTCGAGTCCCACTACCCACCTTATTGGGCTATCGCCAAGCGGTAAGGCACAGGACTTTGACTCCTGCATTCGTTGGTTCGAATCCAACTAGCCCAGCTCGGCGATGCCAAACATGAGGGCGATTAGCTCAGTCGGTAGAGCACTTGACTTTTAATCAAGTTGTCGGGGGTTCGAATCCCCCATCGCTCATATTTATTTGTCGGTTTGTACAGGAGGTCGTACGGATCGGCTTTTTTTGTTATATGTAACAGGAGGAAAACATCATGGACAAGAAAGCGCTCTACAACTTATCGTATGGAGTCTTCATGCTCTCCACAAAGGTCGGAGAGAAAGTGAATGGATGTATTACCAATACCTGCATGCAGGTGGCCGCGAATCCGGTAAGGATTGCAATTTCTGTGCTGAATACGAACCTGACCTGTGAGATGCTTCGGGAGAGCGGCGTATTCGCGCTGAGTATTCTGGATGAGGAATGTATGTATGAGACCATCCGGCACTTCGGCATGCAGTCCGGAAGAGATGTGGACAAGTTCGGCAACATGACCATACAGAAGGATTCGAACGGAATCCCGTATCTTGGCTGGCATACCTGCGCCGTGATCAGTGCGAAGGTTGTAAGCAGCGAGGATCTGGGGACGCACACTCTCTTTATCGCGGAAGTCACGGATGCGATGAAGCTGAACGATCACGCGCCCCTCACCTATGCGGATTACCAGAACCGGGTAAAGCCCAAGGCGGAGCCGAAGCAGGCGGAACGCCCCATCATCGGCTGGCGCTGCAAGATTTGCAAGTTTGTCTATGAAGAAAGCGAGCTTCCGGAAGATTTCACCTGTCCGTTATGCGGTCATGGCCCGGAGGACTTCGAGCCGATCTACGGGTAAAGCATTCACAAACCGATTGTGTTTGCAGTAAAAAAGCAGAACTTGCTGGCTGCGCTTTATGATTTTTTCAGAAAAAGATCATGGAATGGTCACACATTTTTCGGCGGAATATGTTATATTAAGAATGCGAAAAGCGTAAGCGATACCTACCTAATATGTTTCGTGATGTACTCACAAAAAGGGAAGCCTGAGCCGGGCTTCCTTTTTTGTGTGCGGAAATACTTTTCATTCCTGTGATTTTTCGTTATAATGTAACTATTTAGAGCCGAAATCGAGCAGAAGCTCTGAATCGTCACATTAAAGTGACACCATTCGTCTGGCAGTATCGGCGGAACAAAGGAGAATAAACATATGGAATTTGAAAAGGTAAGAGAAGAAGACGTCCTGAAGCTGCTGGAAGAGAGAAAGTTCGCGGACGTCCGGGATCTGTTAAAAGACATGGAACCGATCGATATCGCCGAGCTGCTGGAAGAGATGCCGGAGGAGAAGCTGCCGCTTCTGTTCCGTATCCTGCCGAAGGAAATGGCGGCGGATACGTTCGTCGAGATGGATTCGGATATGCAGGAGTACCTGATCCAGACCTTCAGTGATAAAGAGCTGAAGGAGGTCATGGAGGATATGTACCTGGACGATACGGTAGATATGATCGAGGAGATGCCCGCCAATGTGGTGCGGAGAATCCTGAAGCATACCTCTCCGGAGATGCGCATCAAGATCAACGGAATCCTTCAGTATCCGAAGGACTCTGCCGGAAGCATGATGACGACGGAGTATGTGGATCTCCGGAAAGATATGACCGTGCAGGATGCTTTTACACGAATCCGGCGTACCGGTGTGGATAAGGAGACAATCTATACCTGCTACGTCGTGAATAACAACCGGATGCTTCTCGGCATGGTATCGGTCAAAGATCTTCTCCTTCATAACTACGATGATGTGATTGAAGATATTATGGAGCCGAATGTCATCTACGCGACAACTCTGGAGGATCAGGAGCATGTTGCGGAGCAGTTCAGCAAGTATGATTTTATTGCTCTTCCCGTGGTGGATATGGAGCAGCGTCTGGTCGGCATCATCACAGTTGATGATGCGATGGATGTTATGGAGCAGGAGGCGACGGAGGATATCGAGAAGATGGCAGCGATTATGCCGACCGAGAAGCCGTATATGAAGACGAGTGTGTTCGAGACTTATAAGAAGCGTATTCCCTGGCTTCTTCTCCTGATGATCAGCGCGACTTTTACTTCTATGATCATTAAGCATTATGAGGCGGCGCTTGCAACGGCGGCGATCCTGTCTGCGTATATTCCAATGCTGATGGATACAGGCGGTAATGCCGGCGGACAGGTATCGGTTACGGTTATCCGTGCGCTTTCCCTGCATGATATTGAGTATTCGGATGTGCCGGCGATTATCTGGAAGGAGCTCCGTGTGGCGCTGTGCTGCGGCGGGACGCTGGCAGCGGCGAATTTTGTGAAGCTTCTTGTGTTTGACCGGCTGAGTCTGACGGTAGCGGCGATTATATGCCTGACGCTGATTTCAACGGTTATTGTAGCAAAGATTATCGGATGTACGCTTCCGATTCTGGCGAAGCGCGTGGGGTTTGACCCGGCGGTTATGGCGAGCCCCTTTATTACGACGATTGTGGATGCGGTATCCCTGATGATTTACTTCCGGATTGCGACGGCTATGATGCCTGGACTGGGCGGCTGAGAGGAGCCCTTTCCGCTGATTCCGGCAGGGGCAGCGGCATAGAATCTGAGATTTGTGGCAATGTAGATAATGGTAGAGGAAAAATGAACTATGGGATTATTTGGACTATTTAGAAGGAAAATAGTCGTCAGCGAGGAAGAACTCTTATTTTGGGAAGGTCTTAGGGCTTATCAGGCTAAGGACTATACTCGTGCACTGCCCATTTTTGAGCAGGCGGCTACAAAGGGACATCCGGAGGCACAGCTCTATTGCGGTAAGATTTATAGGACTGTGAAAATTAATGGTAAAATTGATTATCAGCGAGCTTTTTTTTATCCTCTTTCAGCAAGAAGACTCCGACCTCTAAGGTGGGAGATGAATTGCGTCTATTGCCTGCTTGCTCGTGCTCCCAAATTATAGTATAATGTCTTTTGTTGAATCATAAAAATCATCTGGGGCCTGTGATCAGATACTGCATAAGGTTTTCGAAGAAAAGGAAGTGACAGAATGGCAAACAGAGCATATAAATTCAGA
>JAJEQR010000102.1 GCA_020687485.1 Hominifimenecus microfluidus
TACTTTCTCATAGTAAAATCACAATGACCCACGACAATTGGGTGTCCACCCCAACCGCCTTACGGGCGCACGGAATCTACCATTATAATCGCAGCTTCGTCATCCGTATAATCACGGATGAACATCGGCATTGTAGTAAGTCCGACAAGCTCACAGGCGTGTCTCCTGCGATGTCCGGCAATAATCTCATAACCGCCATCTTTCATTGGTCTGGCAATGCCTGGCATCAACACTCCATGCTCCCTGACGCTTTCTACCGTTTCCTGCATCTTTTCATCATCCAGTACCTTAAACGGGTGTCCTTTGAACTCATGCAGTTCTGACAATGCGATTTCCTGTACCTGCTCTGTTCCTGTCTGTGGCTGCTCCGTTCCAAATAAATCATCAAAACTGTTCAACTTTACCTTTGCGGCACTTCCTGTCTTACTCATTGCCAAGCACCTCCTCCGTCAGTGATTGGTAGGCACTTGCTACCTTGCCATTCGGATCGTGCTTATAAATGCTCACACCTTCCGCAGAAATCTCCGCAGCTCTTACCGACATTGGAATACTGTTTTCAAATATCCGCACTCTGCTTCCATAATTTTCAATCAGCAGATTGCTGATGTCTCTGGCATAATTGGTACGATTATCAACCATTGTAAGCAAAATTCCCTCAATCTCCAGTTTCGGATTGATCTGTCTCTTTACTTTTCCAATAGTTTTAATCAGCTGTTCCAGACCTTTTACCGGCAGATACGCTGCCTGTACCGGAATCAAGATACTGTCCGCACTGGTAAAAGCATTTATCGTAATCATGCCGAGTGATGGCATACAGTCAATTAGAATGTAATCATAGCGGTCTTTCTGCTGTTCTATGTAGGTACGAAGCACCGTCTCCCTGCTCATAACATTCACAAGCGAGGTTTCCAAACCGGAAAGCTCAATATTTCCCGGCATGAAATCCACACCTTCCTCATGTCTTAAAATGCCGTACTCCGGTTTTATTTCCTCATCATTGATAATGGATGCCATAATGGTTGCAAGTGTAATTTCCAGTCTATCCGGCTCCTGAATACCAAGACTTGCCGTAAGGCTACCCTGTGCATCTGCATCTATCAGCAAAACTCTCTTTCCCTGTTTTGCCAGTCCGATTCCTAAATTGCTTGTTGTGGTGGTCTTTCCAACTCCACCCTTCTGATTTGCGATTGCTATAACTTTACACATGATAAAATTCTCCTTATTCTCTACTATTGATTTTTCACATTGCTTTTCTGTACTTCCGCATAAGCTCTGTAATATTTGTTTGTTCCTTTGTTGCTATAAAGCTCTGATATTTCCAATACCTCAATTTTGGGATGACGCTGTAAAATTTTCTGAAACCATACAATGTCATTCTTTGTTCCCATCAGTCTGACTTTTAACATTAGTCTGCTCCTCCAAATAAGGCATACAGTTCCCGGTTATAAGTCGCATACTCCGGATAGCGGATCTGTATCGCCTGCCAAAAGAAAGGTGCATAGGCACAGCAGAACAAGTCCTCCACTGTATACTGCCTGCACTCGTTTACCTGTTCCTCTGTTTTTGTGTAATCATCTACACTCGGTGTGCCGTTGCAATACAGATTAAATGCCATTCGCACCACCTTCATACTGCCACTGGTCTGCCAGCCTTCATGCAGACACTCTGTTTTTACACATCCTGTTTTAAAATCATAGATGCTATTGATATTTCTTCTCGTATCATCACTGATACCAAGACAATAGCAAAGTGCCTTGTGGTACACATCCTGATAGCGTACCTCTTTTAATTTTTCATAGTAGAATTTTTCATGTGCTTCGCTGATAAAATTGATTGTCTGTTTCTTATTGTTTTCTGCTCCTAACGCTGTGTTGTTCATAGTGAACCTCCTTTAAAAAATTTTTATTTTGCATATAAAAAAGGACTAAGTCCTTTTTAAGCCATAGCTTTAAGGATTTAGTCCTAATCGAGAGATATAAGAAAGGGAAGCATTGCGCTTCCCTTTCGAGTTATATATAGATTTTGCAAACAATATCTTTAAATCGGTTCGCTTTCGTGTACTCAGCATGATATTTCATGTACTCATTCACATCATCCCTTGTAACAATCAGCGTTGTGAAGTAAAAATATTTACGCTCTTCTACTTTCCTGCATTGGCAATTGCTGCCTGTGCTGCAGCCAGGCGTGCTACGGGCACGCGGAACGGCGAGCAGGATACATAGTCCAGACCGATCTTATGGCAGAACTCTACGGAAGAAGGATCGCCGCCGTGCTCACCGCAGATACCAACGGTCAGTGCGGGATTCACAGGCTTGCCCAATTCCATAGCCATCTTCATCAGCTTGCCTACGCCAACCTGATCCAGCTTAGCGAAGGGATCGTTCTCCAGAATCTTCGCGTCATAGTATGCGCTCAGGAACTTGCCTGCGTCATCACGGGAGAAGCCATAGGTCATCTGAGTCAGATCATTCGTACCGAAGCAGAAGAAGTCAGCTTCCTTCGCGATCTCATCAGCCGTAAGAGCAGCTCTCGGAATCTCGATCATGGTACCTACCTGATACTTCATGTCAATGCCTGCAGCTGCGATCTCAGCATCAGCAGTCTCAACTACAAACTTCTTAACATACTTCAGTTCCTTTACTTCGCCAACCAGCGGAATCATGATCTCCGGATCAATCTTCCACTCCGGATGAGCCTTCTGAACATTGATTGCCGCGCGGATAACTGCCTTGGTCTGCATAACCGCGATCTCAGGGTAAGTAACAGCCAGACGGCAGCCGCGATGACCCATCATCGGGTTGAACTCATGCAGGGAAGCGATCAGAGCCTTGATAGACTCTACGCTCTTGCCCTGAGCATCCGCCAGCTTCTTGATATCCTCTTCGTCCGTAGGAACAAACTCATGCAGAGGCGGATCCAGGAAACGAATAACGACAGGGCAGCCCTCCAGAGCTTCATAGAGCTGCTCGAAGTCACCCTGCTGATAAGGCAGGATCTTATCCAGTGCAGCAACTCTTTCTTCTACAGTATCAGCGCAGATCATCTCACGGAAAGCAGCAATTCTGTCTTCCTCGAAGAACATATGCTCCGTACGGCAGAGACCGATACCCTCGGCGCCCAGTTCACGAGCCTTCTTCGCATCGCGGGGAGTATCCGCATTCGTGCGAACCTTCAGTCTTCTGTACTTGTCAGCCCATGCCATGATGCGACCGAACTCACCGGCAATGGAAGCGTCTACGGTAGGGATCTCACCCTCGTAGATATTACCGGTAGAACCATCGATGGAGATGTAATCGCCTTCGTGGAATTCCTTTCCTGCCAGCGTAAACTTCTTGTTCTCTTCATCCATGTTGATATCGCCACAGCCGGATACACAGCAGGTACCCATACCGCGGGCAACAACTGCAGCGTGGCTGGTCATACCACCGCGGACAGTCAGGATACCCTGAGCAGCCTTCATACCGGTGATATCCTCGGGAGAGGTCTCCAGACGAACCAGAACAACCTTCTCGCCGCGTGCGCCCCACTCTTCCGCGTCCTCAGCAGTGAATACAACCTTACCACAGGCAGCGCCGGGGGATGCGCCCAGACCCTTGCCCAGAGGAGTGGCAGCCTTCAGAGCCTTTGCATCGAACTGAGGATGCAGCAGCGTATCCAGGTTACGGGGATCAATCATAGCAACTGCCTCTGCCTCGGTCTTATGGCCTTCATCCACCAGATCACAGGCAATCTTCAGAGCTGCCTGAGCGGTTCTCTTACCGTTGCGGCACTGCAACATGAACAGCTTCTTATTCTCAACCGTAAACTCCATATCCTGCATATCATGATAATGATTCTCCAGGATATCACAAACCTTAATGAAATCAGCGTAAGCATCCGGGAATTCCTTCTCCATCTGCGCGATCGGCATGGGAGTACGAACACCAGCTACTACGTCCTCGCCCTGTGCGTTGATCAGGAACTCACCCATCAGCTTCTTCTCGCCGGTAGCGGGATCACGGGTGAATGCAACGCCGGTACCGGACTCATCGTTCAGGTTACCGAATACCATGGGCATAACATTAACTGCGGTACCCCAGCTGTAAGGAATATCATTGTCACGACGATATACGTTTGCACGAGGGTTGTCCCAGGAACGGAATACAGCCTCGATCGCCAGCTTCAGCTGCTGTACCGGATCGGAAGGGAAATCCTTTCCCAACTGCTTCTTGTACTCAGCTTTGAACTGCTCTGCCAGCTTCTTCAGATCAGCGGCAGTCAGCTCTACGTCGAACTTTACGTTCTTCTCTGCCTTCATCTGGTCGATCAGCTGCTCAAAGTACTTCTTGCCGACTTCCATTACTACGTCAGAGAACATCTGGATGAAACGTCTGTAAGAGTCATATACGAAACGCTCGAATTTCGGGTCGGGGTTACCAGCGATCATAGCGGCAACAACCTCGTCATTCAGACCAAGGTTCAGGATCGTATCCATCATACCGGGCATGGAAGCGCGGGCGCCGGAACGAACAGAAACCAACAGCGGATTCTGCAGATCGCCAAATTTCTTGCCGTTGATCTCTTCCATCTTCTTTACGCCTTCCATAACCTGCGCCATAATCTCATCGTTGATCTTACGGCCATCCTCATAATACTGAGTGCAGGCTTCGGTGGTGATGGTGAAGCCCTGCGGAACAGGGAGACCGATGCTTGTCATCTCTGCCAGATTTGCGCCCTTGCCGCCCAGCAGGTTACGCATGGTCATGTCACCTTCGCTAAACATATAAACCCATTTAGCCATTCTTAATTCCTCCTATTTATCCCATCAGACACTCTGCCTGACTGATTTTGTAACTTAAGTTTCTTAACCTTTCACATTATAACATGCGATTTTTTCTTTGTCCATTCCCCACGGACAAATTTTTTTATCATTTAAGAAAAAGAAGAATCTTTCCGATCCCGTCCTTTATTATAAATATTTTTCTGCCTTTCGGCGCATTTTTTTCTCTTTTTTGCACTTCCCTGTTTATTTTTTCACAGATTTTGTCTTATTTTAACGGAAATCCGGCTATTTTCTTCGTTCTTTTTTCCGGTTTTTTCTTCGTCAGTTTCCGAAAGATATTTTCACAAAGTACAAACTATCTGCTCCACAAAATTTCGCGACAAAATATATGAACCGAACTCCGGATTTTGCTAAAAAGACCGCCGGTACAGGTAGTTCTGTTTCGACGGTCTTTCTTACTTTTCTTAAGTGAACTGAGTATTTAGATAGTTACCGGAATTTTCCCTGCCGGGAACTTCCTGCTTACTTTTCAAAATGCTCCGCAACCTTCTGCAGATAATCGATGACCGGCAGATGCTGGGGGCATACATCCTCGCACTGGCCGCAGGCAACGCAGTCACTCGCCTTGCCGAAGGTTCCGGTCAGGCGGCTGTAATACTCCTGCTGCGGCATCCAGCTCTTCGTCTTAATCTCCTGCTTGTCCGCATTGTAGAGGGAGAAGTACTTCGGGATCGCAATGTTCATGGGACATCCGTCCGTACAGTAGGAGCATCCGGTGCAGGGAATCTCAATCGTGCTGTTAATGATCTCCACTGCCTTGCGGATCAATGCATTTTCCTCCTCATTCAGCGGAACCAGCTCGTCCATGTAGCTCAGGTTATCCAGGAGCTGTTCCATATTGCTCATGCCGGAGAGCACCAGCGCCACGTTCTCATGACTGGCAGCGAATCGAATCGCCCAGGACGGAACCGACATATCCGGATGATACTCTTTGAACATCTTCGTCACAGCATCCGGAACATTCGCCAGCGTGCCGCCCTTCACCGGCTCCATGACAATTACGGGAACATGGTGCTTCTCCGCGACTTCATAGCACTTGCGTGATTGAATGCCCTCACTCTCCCAGTCCAGATAATTGATCTGCAGCTGCACGAACTCAAACTCCGGATGTTCGGTCAGAACCTTGTCGAGGAGCTCGGCATTATCGTGATAGGAGAATCCGATATGACGCACCAGACCTTTCTCCTTCTTATCCATCAGCCAGCGGAAGCAGTCCAGGTCCGTGTAGGTCTTGTAGTGATCGAAGCCGATATCGTGCAGCAGATAGTAATCAAAATACTCCACGCCGGTCTTCCTTCTCTGCTCCTCGAATACCTTGTCACGGTCTTCCTTCGTCTTGATGAAACCAGCATGCAGCTTCGTCGCCAGCGTATAACTGTCTCTCGGATAACGATCCACCAACGCTTCCTTCACAACGTTCTCACTCTGGAAGCTGTGATACATCCATGCGGTATCAAAATAAGTGAAGCCTCTCTCCAGGAAAGTATCCACCATCTGTTTCACCTGCTCTACATCGATGTTCGCCGGATTGTCCGGATTCAGCAGCGGCAGGCGCATCAGACCAAAGCCAAGTCTCTTCTTTGATTCGATTACGCTCATCTATTTATTCTCCTTGTCCTTCTTCTGATTTTTATAAATGTGATGATACCAGGGTCAAAAGGTCAAAAAGCCGATGCAAGCTCGCTTGCAAGAGGATTTTTGACCTCTTGACCCGCCAA
>JAJEQR010000103.1 GCA_020687485.1 Hominifimenecus microfluidus
AATGGTAACTGATCTTGTAAAGACCTATCACAGCGTTAGTGATGAGCAGAAAGCCATGTTTGGCACAGGCAAGGGTGGACAGGAAGTGCTAGGCAAATGCCCGAAGTGCGGTGCTGATGTAGTCAGGGGAAAATTCGGAGCGTACTGTACCGGGAAGTGCGGTATGAATGTCGGCAAGGCACTTGGGGTAACACTTTCCGATACACAGGTCAAGAGCCTGCTTCAAGGGAAAAAGATACTTGTAAAAGGATTAAAAGGCAAGAAAGGCAGCTATGATGCGTACCTGATTCCAGAGAGTGTACAGGAATTTTCCTATACGAAAGATGGTAAAGAAATCAAGGGATTCCAGTATAAGTTTAAGATGGAATTTCCACCGAAAAAGGACAAATAGAAGAAAACTAGAAGAAAACAATTCCAAAATAATTTGTAAGATTTTGTCGAAAACTGTCATGTATATAGTGAAGGGAGGACTTTGGCATGAATAAGGAAAAAGAAATAGATATGCTGAAAGAAAAACTTGACTATTATACGTTGGTAGCAGCCGATGAGATTGGGCTTCCGGTGTCATCCAATGGACTTGTGCTTCCTTGTGGGGCGAGCGGAAGGTTTGAACGCTAATAACGAAATGTTGACCAAGCTTCCGCATCATGGTATAATTATTTTGTTTTAGAATGACTTGTATTTACCATATTTCAGAAAGTATACCAGGGAGGAAATATACATGGGATGGCATGACGCTGCGTTTCAGTCGAAAAACTACGACACCGAAACATATAAGAAAGTACAGAATAATAGTTATAAGATTGCAAGAAGATCAATTATATTGCTGCAGATTGGCGTTGGGTTTCTGATCCCGTCAGCATTAACGATTGTTATGGGAATTATATATGTAATAGCAACATTTCAGATATTGGATCCAACAGAATATCTATCAGAAGGGCTCTTTACAATGGGAATTACATTTGTGTTATGTATCGTTCCACTATTCTGGGGTGCCATTGCATATGCGAGACTACAGGTTGTATGCCAGCATTTAGGATTCTGGTTAAAGGGAGCCGTAGAGTTATCAGATCGCGGAAGATCTGTAAATCTTGGACGAAGTGTCGCACATGCCGTAGGCGATGAAACGGCAGAAGCAGCATACGCTGCGGAAACGGCAGGTTTTGCAATGGAAAGTGTTAATATCTGTAACCAATATTTGAGAGACAATGGACAGAAACCGATAAGAGTAAACATCTTCAAAATAACAGTATTTGTTGCGAGCGTTGTAATCATTGCAGTATATGTAGCTGCAATCGTAAGTGCTTACAGATAAGTGTTTCGCACATGATAAAGAAGAACCTGAAAGATCGTATCTTTCAGGTTGGGAGTATCCCAAAGTTTGTGTAAACCTCCAAACTGATGTAAGATAAAATTACTCAGTTTGGAGGTTATTTTTATGGCAAGAAGAAAAGACAGCCCACAAAAAGCAGCAATGAGAGAAATGATGCGTAACTATCTGAAAAATAATGATATCAGCATCAAAGATGGCACCGATGTTAACAGCATCATGCGTGACATGATGTCTGTCATTTTGGAAGGTGCTTTGGATGAAGAACTGGATGAAGAATTAGGATATTCCAAGTATGACTATCGAAACAAAGAAACAGACAATAGTAGAAATGGACATTCCAGCAAAACCATGACACCAGTTATGGAGATATGGATGTGGCAATCCCAAGGGATCGTAATGGTGATTATGAACCTCAGCTGATTAAAAAATATCAGAATACCGTAACTCAGGACATGGAAGAAAAAATACTTTCCATGTATGCCAAGGGAATGACAACTGGAGACATTGAATCCCACATGCGTGAATTATACGATATTGATATTTCTGACAGCACAATCAGCCGGATCACAGACAAAATCCTGCCGATTGTAAAAGAATGGCAGGAACGCCCTTTGGAAGAAGTGTATGCTGTAGTATTTATGGATGCAATCCACTATCACGTCCGCAGTGAAGGACGTATTGTAAAACGTGCGGTTTACATTGCCCTTGGTATCGATATGAATGGGAAAAAAGATGTTCTTGGAATGTATGTTGGAGAAAACGAAAGTGCAAAGTTCTGGCTTTCTATCATGAATGGATTAAAAAACAGAGGCGTTGAGGATATCCTGATTGCATGCGTTGATGGTTTAAATGGATTTCCACAGGCAATCGAGGCTGTTTATCCAAAAACAGAGATTCAGCAGTGTATCATCCATCAGATTCGTAATTCAACGAAGTTTGTTTCATACAAAGACATCAAAAAACTGATGGCTGATCTGAAGCTTGTATATGCAGCTCCGACGGAAGAAACCGCTTTAAATGAACTGGAACTGTTCAAGGATAAATGGGATTCCAAGTACCCGAAAATCTATAAATCCTGGAATGATAACTGGGCAACCCTGTCCACTTATTTCAAATATCCAGAAGCAGTAAGACGCCTGATTTACACTACAAATGCCATTGAAGGATTCAACCGCCAGCTCCGGAAAGTGACTAAAAGCAAGACGGTATTTCCGTCGGATGACAGCCTTTTGAAAATGCTGTATCTGGCAACCATGGATATCACGAAAAAATGGACCGGACACAGGCAGGATTGGGGACAGATCCATTCCCAGCTTGAAATTTATTTTGAAGAACGTCTGGCAGGACGGAACCTGTAAAACAGTCAATTTTAGGCAGGTTTTATTGACATGCCTAAAAACTACTGTATAATGCAGATATGGGCAGGATCCGGAACATCGGCTCTGCCCATTTGTAACTATTCACAAATCTTATATCAGTTTTTAACGTTTACACAAAACTTGAAACGGTCTCACATTAGAGGAGTGGAGAAATTCGTCGTATTATCCAAGCCTTGATGACTAAACGGCGTTTTGCATAGATCCTGGGAGGAAAATAATATGATAAAAAATTTTCTTTCATCCATTGTAGTAAGCTTGTTTTTGATCCTTCTTGTGATTTTGTGCAGTGAAAATGATAAAGAAGAAAGCAGACATGAGCCTCAAAATACATGGTTTTATATGCCGACACAGAAAGAAGTAGAATATGAAGGATATTTTTATCCATATAGCTATCGGGATATTTGGCAGGATATCAGTTTGCATATAAAAGAACTGAAATCCTTTCAAAATGGCAGCTTATATGCTTTAGAACTGGATCAGCTGAATGTGACAGATCCGTTCGATCAATTCGCGTTGGGGAGAGAATATCTGGGATATTACTATGTTACGTCTGAGGATATTTATTATATGCCGTCAGACACTGGTGGGTATACGGAGGAGAAAAATGAGATCATAATTTCCGGTCTGGAATCAGATGAGGATTTATTTTTAAAAGAGTGGACGATTGTCTGCTGTGAAAACGGAACGGCTGATGTAGTGGATGATGCCGGATATCATGCATTTGTAGAAGCAGATGGAGAAAAAAGGATCTTTCGTTATTATAATGATTATTTTTACGGTTCAAAAGATTATTTATTGATGGTTTGGGAAAAGGGAAAAGGAATTGTTTATTATATGCATGGAAATGGTCAAAAAAACATGCATGTGGAATTTGGAACAGACTTGAAAAAACAGCAGAAAGAAGATTATGGGTATCCATATAAATTGTTTCATTAACTCTGTAAGAAGTACGGGAAGTGTTTGCACAACATGATTATGATGAACGAAGGGCAAAAGAAGCAGAGGTGTTTATCAATGGCTATCAGTAGGATGAGAAGATATGCAAAGGTGATAGCGTTTTTGGCCATATGTACGGTCGGCATATCAGGATGCGGGAGAGAAAGAGGCGCAGCAGAATTACCATTTTTTGGGACATGGTACATTGAAAAGGTGGCGGTCATTTCAGAAATGTATACAGGAACAACCAAAGATGGAGTGGCGGAAGAGGATTTATATGATTCCGAAGATTTTGTCGGATATGAGCTGGAATATACTGCAGATTATTTCCGGATAGGGGAAAATACATACATGGATCCTGAATACGGTATGTTTTTTGAAGACATTTTTACTGTGAACGATGGGGGCAGATTTTGGCCACATGTGTGTGATTTTATGGAGGAAGAGGGGATTGACTGGCATGATGATAAATATTACGGTCAAAGAGACGGCATGGAACTGCATTTACGGGTTCATATAGATTTTGAGGAAACGGTGTTTTATGAAACGTATGATTTTATTCCGGTGGGAACACACTTTACACTTTTGAATGAGGACACTATGCTCGTAGAATTTTGGGGAAAGACGCTTTTGGCGCGGAGAGTTGCGTAACCGTTGTAAAAGCAGTCTAAAATATGGCTTTTAGGAGGGAGGTATTTATAAATGATTAGGTGCAAAATAAGAAAACACACAAAGGCGGTGGCAGTTCTGATCTTATGTGTAGCCGTATGTATCATTCTTATGGCAGCATTTGGCGGAGAAAGGAAAATTCCGTTTTTTGGGACATGGCGTATTGAAAGAGAGGTAATCATTCCGGAGCTGACTCCGGAATTAACATCGGGAATGCCTTTAGAAGAAGCGATGTTCGTTACCACAGACTTTATCGGATATGAACTGGAGTATACCGGAGAATATTACCGTGAGGGAGAACCAACTTCCCGCTATCCTTATAACCCTGTATTGCAGGAACGGACAGCTGAAGACCCACATTACGCCATAAAATATATAACGCTGTCGGAGTTTAATCATTGGGGAATCCTTCAGCCGTATCTCGAACAACTGATTGAGGAGGAAGGAATTAAAATCAATAACATGGAGGATTATGATGAAGAGGAGACATTGCTCTTGCAGGTCAGACACCGGCTATGGGGACATGAGGAGCTGGAGAAAAAATGTACGCTTTTGAACGATGATATGATGCTCATAGAAGATCGGGGAAGGATTTTCTTTGCACGACGGGAAGGGTGGATGTCATGACAGGGGAGAGCAGGTCGATGGAACAAAATGTACTGGAGCGGTCTGGACTTATGAAAGATTTTTTGTCTGAAAAATAAACCGGTTGAAAAGGGAACGGTTAAAAGAGATCAGAGAAAAATTTGAAAGCAATGTCGGAAATGTGCGAAAGCAGTTTGAGAGTGTTCTAGGGGCGATCACGTCAGAGCAGAGCAGGAGATTATTGTGATATCTTACCTGCGCGCAAGTTACATCACAGAGAGGAATAAAATATGGGCATATTAGAAATAGTTTTTAATTCAAGAAAATTTGATTTGAATGATGATGTTCTGATGGGATTTGATAATTACTTTGATAAAAAAAGTAAGGATTATAATAGTTTTTGTTTAGACAAAGAAGATATTAATCCTTTACAAAACTTTGTAGCACAGATTAAGTCTGCTGACTCAGATAGTGTAATTTATGTATCTACTTATGGCTATGAAATCACAAATAGTAAAGGAGAAAAATCAACATACGCCGATGCTCTTTGGATTGACACAGTTTTACCTATTTCCCAAATAGAGAGATATATTGAAAAAAGTGGTGTTGCTGAACCAAGTAATATTTCTTTTGTTGGAGATAGTGATGAATGTGGAAACTATAAAGTATGGCTTATAGCTCAGGAAGAGAATAATCCTCATATTATAGAGCTGACTGACCGCAAGAAGATAGACCATATGATAATATTATATTGGGATTGATAAGTTATAAAATTCCAGTCTTCCGGTGAGATTGAAAGCGCGCATGAATTTGAATTTACAGAACTACAAAGAAAGGATACATATTATGGAAGGAAGATTAATAGCATTTGTTATTTGGGTAATAATCGGCGTATTATTTATTGTAATGGGCATTTATGATTTTAATTCCAAGAAAGCAAAACCTTTCGGTTTTTGGGCAAATGCTGAGGTAGCGCCCATAGAAGATGTGAAAGGCTATAATCGTGCTTTGGGCATATTGTGGTGCGTGTATGGTGTTTTGTTTACGTTAATTGGATTGCCTTTATTAGATGGGCAGAATTCGGGTTTGATTATTATACCTATATTGGGTGCAATGCTTATTAGTATTGCGGCTATGGTAGCGTATGTAGTAGGTATTGAACCCAAATACCGCAAAAAGAAATAAATGGAAACTTCAAGTTTGGAGAATTGAGAAAATCGGAATTTTTAGAACAAAATATTTTATAAGATTAATGAGATTTTAAAAAGGAGGATTGGACATGAAAATTTTGAAAAGTATTCTTAATTATATTCCATTAGCCACGTTTATCATATTTGTGGTTACTGATGGTATTTTTTCTCTAACATCAGCATTAATTTTTGTTATTTCAACGATTGGTCCATTAATTAATTGGAAAAGGGAAAAAACAGAGATGAAGAATTGAGAAAATTCCAGTTTGTCGGTGCAACACTAATACCACACATAACTAAAATAACAACACAGCGTCAGAGCGTATGGGAAAACCTGTACGCTCTAATTTTTTATCAAAAAATGGAGGAAAACACATGGAAGAAACAAATGTAACAATGACAGCAGAGGAAATGCAGGGTGAGC
>JAJEQR010000104.1 GCA_020687485.1 Hominifimenecus microfluidus
TATCGCCAGCCATAGCATGGCTGACGATACAAAAATTTATTATTTTTTATTGTCCTCTTGACGGGGAGCACACCACTTTTTTCTGCCTTGGAGGGGGGGCTCTTTTTTCTTTGAGTTTTCTTTCTATCAGACTCTTTTCTTCCTACGAACTTTGCGCTATACTGATAACGTCAGGTCAGTGCTCGGCCTCTATATCATTCGTTCACAAAACCTTTTACACCGCAAAAACGTATTATCCTTACGGAGGCTTTTATGATTTTTCTTCCTTTCACTCTCACTAAGGAAAATATATTTACGGAAGATTCCCACCCGGAACTTCTGAAGATTGTACATTCCTGCGATCAGCCTGGCTGGAAACTGAATGCGCATTCGCACACCAGACAAGCCGAGATTCTTTACATTGCCGGAGGAGAAGGCATCTATACCGCTGATAATATGCCGTATCATGTTCACGAAGGGGATATTGTAATCTTCAACAGTGATGTGATTCATTCGGTAGAGTCGGACGTCGCGGCTCCGCTGGATGTCTGGTCGGTTACAATTCAGAATTTTCAGCTTCAGGGACTTCCTCCGAATCATCTTCTTCCGGATCGGGCATGCCCGGTTCTTTCTTCCGGCAGCCGCCGCGCTGTCTTCGCTTCTCTCTATGAGGAGATCTGCTGGCAACGTCAGCGGGAACAGGCAGAATATGCACAGATCTGTCACATGCTGTCCGTATCGCTGCTGCTTCTGTGCTATCAGTTAAGCAAGGAACCGCAGAATCCGGCGGCTCCGCAGACACTGGAACTCGCTTCCCGTGTGCTCTCCTATCTGGACGAACATTTTCGCGAACCAATTACGATGGAAACACTGGCTGCTCATTTTCATATCAGCGCCAGTCATATCAGCCACGAAGTCAACAGCGCGTTCCACGTATCCCCGATCAATTACCTGATCGACCGCCGGATCCGCCACGCGCAGTGGGAACTGGCTTCCACCGACCATTCCCTGAAGGATGTCGCCCTTCACGCAGGCTACGAAAATCCGTCCCA
This sequence comes from Hominifimenecus microfluidus, assembly GCA_020687485.1. Lineage (GTDB taxonomy): Bacteria > Bacillota > Clostridia > Lachnospirales > Lachnospiraceae > Hominifimenecus > Hominifimenecus microfluidus. The sequence goes on from JAJEQR010000104.1 coordinate 1,032, forward strand.
TTTCAGCCAGCTTTTCTTCCGACGGACAGGATTAAAACCGTTGGAATTTCGACGGACCTATACGGAACAGGATAAGAATCCCCGCCCATGATGGATGATTTCCTGCAAAAAGCAGATTTCCGCAGAAAAAATTTCCGAACATCTCTGTACGGAAATCAATCTTCTATAAAGAAAGAGGAGGTGACACCTTTCGATGCCACCTCTTTATATGTGCAGACATTTTTTGCATAGATTTCTGTAACTGCTCCTGCTGCAGCCCGCTCAGAGCCATATCGTTTAGAACAGACCGCCGTTTACATCCACAATCTCGCCACTGGTCCATGCCGCGTCGTCGCTGGCCAGATAAGCAACGGTTGCTGCCACCTCAGAGAACTCACCCAGGCGCTTCAGTGGGATATTCGCGGAAAATGCCTGCTGCTCTTCCTTGGATACCGCATAGAACATACGTCCCTTCAACGGTCCGGGAGCGATTGCATTTACCGTAATGTTCCACTCGCCAAGCATATATGCCAGGTTCATTGTGATTCCGTTTACGCCCGCCTTGCTGGCTGCGTAGTTAACGCCGACTTTTCTGCCGGTACGTCCGCCAATCGAAGAAATCAGGACGATTCTTCCGTATTTCCGTTCCTTCATTGAGGGTACGACAGCCTTACAGGAATGGAAGATACCCGTCAGGTTGATGTCAATGACATCCTGCCAATCCTGCTCACTCATCTCATCGATCGGCATATGGCGGATTATACCTGCCGTAGCTACCAGTGCATCCACCTTGCCCCAACGCTTGATCATCTCCGCAACGACATGATCACAGTCCTCCTGACTCTTTACATTGCAGGGAATTGCCATGATGTCATCCGGATTAAATCCTTTCTCCTTCAGCAGCGCCACAGACTCATCCAGTGCCGCCTGAGAGAAATCCGCATACGCAATTTTTCCTCCCTCAGTAAGGATTCTCTCGCCGATTGCCTTTGCCATATCACCTGCGCCTGTGATCAGTACAGTTTTTCCTGTAAAACGTTCCATTTTTATACCCCTTTCAGCTGTAAAAGCGCTCTTTCATTTCCTGTTTTTCTTTGAAATGCTCTCAGCGTTTTCTTATCTTTATGCGCTTAGTATAGCATTTAAATTATAAGGCCGAAAGAATCCTTTCTGTCAGGATTGCAAATAATCCTGCTATCTTACGCTAAAAGAACCGACGTATTTCCGTCAGTTCTTTTGAGAATTTAATAACTATCCTGCTGTTACGTTTAAGAATCCTGCCGCGTCTTTCCCGGCATTGCAAAAACATCATCCTTCGATTTTCTTTTCGCTATGATTTCTAATAGGATATATGTATTTGCTGTCTGCGTACATTTCGTATTATAATATTTCCAGAACAAGGTAAAATCATTTGACCTGTATCGGGCAGATAGAAGGGCGGAAGCCATGAGTGACAGATATAATGAAAAAAATATAGAAGAGAACAGAAAAAACGATATAGCAAAAAAAGAACAGGATGCACAGATTCTCACGGACGCAGAGCAGAAAATGGTTCCGGAATGCAAATCGAAGAAATTGGATATGCTGCACGGATCAATCTGGAACAAGCTTCCCCGGTATGCGCTTCCCGTTGCTGCAACGGCAATTCTAGAACAGCTTTTCAACGCTTCTGACCTTGCTGTTGTCGGGAACTTCAGCTCCACAGACCGCACGGTTGCCGTAGCCGCCGTTGGAGCCAACAGTTCTATTATCAGCCTGATTCTGAACCTGTTTATCGGTATTGCTCTCGGCGCCAATGTCGTAATTGCAACAGCTATTGGAAGGAAGAACCAGGAAGAGGTTCAGCGCGCTGTACATACCTCGATCATAATGTCCATCCTCGGCGGCGTTCTGATCGCAATCCTGGGGGAACTGGTCGCCAGTCATCTGCTGGGAATGCTCAACATACCAGACGACGTACTTCCTTCGGCTCTAATGTATCTTCGCATCTACCTGCTTGGTATGCCGGTGATTCTGCTCTATAACTTTGAGGCTGCAATCTTCCGCAGCATCGGAGATACAAAAGTTCCATTGAAGGCACTAACTATGTCCGGCATACTAAACGTTCTGCTGAACCTGTTCTTCGTTATCGTTTTTAAAATGACTGTCAACGGCGTTGCTATTGCTACTGTTCTTTCCAATGCTTTCAGCTCCCTGCTGCTCCTGCAAAAACTGATGCGTACCGACCGTATGATCCATGTCGATCTGAAGGCGTTAAAGATCGATCGCTGCAGTCTTATGCGCATTCTAAAGATCGGTCTTCCCGCAGGTATTCAGAGTGCGGTATTTGCGGTTGCGAATATCATTATCCAGGCTGCCATCAACAGTCTGGGAACCGTTGTCATCGCTGCTTCCAGCGCTGCCTACAACATTGAGATCATAGCCTACGACGTATTCAGTTCCTTCAGCCAGGCCTGCACCACCTTCGTTGGGCAGAATTTTGGCGCCGGTCAGCTGAAACGCTGCCGCAAGGTTCTGCTGCTCAGCCTGCTGGAAGACTTCATCGCCACCGCAACAGCGATCGCTCTCATCCTGGTCTCTGGTCATGCGCTGCTGTCCATCTTCAACAGTGATCCTGACGTTATCGCGATCGGTTATACACGGCTTATCATTATCTTTGCCGCATATCCGTTCAGTATGCTTTATGATGTGATGTCCGGATACCTGCGCGGCTTCGGCATCTCCATGGCTCCGGCAATCCTGACAACGCTCGGAATCTGTGGTGTACGAATTGCCTGGATTCAATTCGTATTCCCGACAAGCCAGACTTTTGAGACGATCATGGCGGCCTATCCGCTCAGTCTGTCCATCACCGCACTGCTGATCTTCATTGCTCTGATGGTATGCCGTCCGTCTCGTCGCTTTGCCGCGGAGACACACAATTAGAAACACATCCGGCGATGACTGCAATGACCTGTGCCATTTGAATTGGCTTTGAGAGGTGTACATTCATTCCCGCTTCTATGCATTGCTCCAAGCTTCTCCGAATGAAGGACGTTGTGGCAGTATCGCAGAATGCTGCAAAAAAAAGGAGAAGAGACGGCAGAAATATGCCGTCCCTCCACTTTCAAATAGAAATCTGACAGAATTCTTTTCCCGATTTTACTGTGTTACTTCAGTTCTACCATATCGTCCTCTGCAAAGGAAGATGCACTGTAATAGCGCGCAATCGCATTTCCATTCTCATCATTCTCAGTCTTAAAGTGACTCATGTAATCCCAGAGCATCGGCATTTCTTCCGCCATGCAATTATGAGAACGATAGATGTTCTGGCCAACCTTCAGCAGCGGAACTTCCTCTCCGTCAAACGTCTTATTCCAGGTCCAGGTATGATGGCGATCATGCTTTCCGCTCGTCACGTAATCCGACTCATCCATCAGGCTGAAGCCTTCCACTTCCATATGGTATGCTGCCCAGGTATCCAGATAGTTCTCATTGTCATCCCACAGCGTACCATTGAAGTCTACATTATCACCGCCGCCGGTAATCATATAGGTAGGAATTCGAGCGTTCGATGCTGTGTTATCCTCCTCCGGGATCTCCGGCGCTTCACCGGTCAGCTGCTCCGGCTTTACCTTACCTGCCTTCAGCATGAGTCCTGCATATTCCGGAGCGCCGCATCCAGACGTCGATGCAATCGCCGCGAAATACTCCGGATGAATATATCCGAACGCCTGCGCGCTCAGGCTTCCTGCCGACTGTCCGCTGGCATAGAACCGGGTTGCGTCAACCTTGTAATCCTTATTGATCTGCTCACGCAGAAGGCGATAGAACTCCAGCGTATCCACATGACTGACAGCGGTTGCCTTGTCATTGTACTGTTCGCAGATCGTCACAATAATGATGCCCTCATTATCCGCAACTTCCCACCAGGCCGTTGCATCCATAAATACGCGGTCGGTCTGTGCATTTCCCGGGAACACGAAGACAACTGGCGATCCTTCCGGAAACTTCTCTTCTGCGTTCTTCGGAACATATACGCTGTATTCTCTGAGCTGTCCGTTTACTTCGATGTTCTTATACTCAATTCCGCTTGCTTTCTCATCCAGGCGCACCATCAGTGTATTTGAATATGCGACAGCATTCTCATAGCGAGTATAATAATTCATGAAGCCCTCGATCTCCTCCGTCACTGCGCGGGATGCCGTATCCTCTGTGCCTTTCTTTACAGCCACCTTGGAAATCGGGCCTGCGAAATCCGTCATCCAACGCTCGGAATCCTCTTTCTGCGCATACACATCGCCATATGTGCCATCCGATGCCGCCTGCTCCTCGCAGTCATTGGCCGCTTTCCAGTAGCTTAAGCTGTCCGCAATCTTACTGTCATCCTCCTGAATATACCAGGTCGGAACCACAATGTCATTATTCGTCAGCTTCATAAAGCCATCCGGGAACTGAATCTCAGCATAGTTGCCGTTCGTTCCATCGTATTCCTTCTTCCCGATCTCTGCGAGTGTTGCCGCATCAAGGCCATCGGAATTCACATAGACCTGGCTGATGACGCGCAGCGGATTCTGTGCCGCCCAGAGCTCCAGTGGAGCCGCTCCATCTTCATATCCCACCAGATAGTTCTCGCCAAAGATCGAGAAGAAATCATTCTTATTATAGAAGCCCATCGCCTCTTCCAGGTAAGCCGCCTCCTCAGACGCCGCCTTCCAACCATCGGCCGCAGGTTCCAGAATAAAGAGACCTTCTCCTCTCTCTTCCGCAATATCCGCCCAGCCGCTCTCCGAAATAAACGCAGCAGTGTCTACGCCATCCGGAATTGCCACAATCGTAAAGTACGGACGAATCGGTGCTTCTTTCGAAATATATACTTTGATGCTGCGTCCGTCCTCAAAGCTCTTCGTCATATAGCCGGTCATCGGCAAGCGGTTGGCTCTGCTGAAATCGTGTTTCGGCGGGTCTTGCTTATCCAGATCAATCGCCTCTCCCAGCGCGGATTTTTCTTCCGCTGCAGCTGCTGTTGTCTCTGCTTCTGTCTCCGCTGCTGCCTCAGTAGTAGCTGCAGCTGCTGTTGTCACTGCTTCTGTTGCCGCCGCGGTCGTAGCGGTATTACCGCCTCCGCAGGCTGTCATCAGCGTAGATGCCGCCAGCATACCGGCCAATAAGATCATGACATATTTCTTTCTCATACTTTCCTGATCCTCCTTTAAAATTCTTTCAATGAATCGATATCTGTATAGCAAGGTTAGCACAGGAAAACATGAAAATACATCTTCATTTCTTTAAAGTTTTAACAAATATCGCTTTCTAATTAAAATTTACGAATAATTTTTTTTGCAAAACTAAAAATGTTTATTTATAATCCATTTTCAAAAAAGAGACGGCAGCATTTGCACTGTCGTCTCTTCTTCCATTTTACTTATCTGCGGCAAAAGCTGCCCATGAAAACTGCGCGCCGCATTCTCGTTACTTCAGTGATGAGTTAGGCGCGCTAATTTTTTAATAAAGAGCAGAACAAA
>JAJEQR010000105.1 GCA_020687485.1 Hominifimenecus microfluidus
CAGATTCCGATGAACTCATTGGAGTGAATGAAGCCTTCCACGATCTCCTCACGGCTTACGCCACTGTTCAGCTGAGCGACCCATGCCTTCTTGCCTGCTGCATCCGACTTACGATCCAGCAGCGTATTGTACAGCATCTCTACAAATGCGTCATTGCTGGTATTCTTCCTGATGTACTCGTTGCTGAAGATGAAGCCCTTGGCAACTTCCTCACCACCGTTTGCACCGCTCGTAAGCTGGGATACCCATGCATCCAGACCCTTCTGATCCGGAGTTCTGCCAAGAACATACTCGTACAGGCGTGCTACAAATGCCTCTACATCGGTATATTCAGGCTTTTCATAAGTACCTGCGAACAGATTACGAACCCACTTGCTTACGCTTTCTTCGTATACCACGTACTCATAGTCCATGGTGTACTGATACTTGTTATAGTTCTCAACGCCGGTGAAGTGGTAGATATCGCCAGCCTTCAGAGGCTTCTGTCCTGCATTGACATCCGTGTAAGGATTCTCAATGTAGTTCCATGCAACAACCTTCGTTACAGAATGGTCGGTCTCGCCCCATTGCTTGAACTTCCAGGACTGCAGTCCGGATGCTCTTACGTGGCTGTCGATCCACTCTTCGCTCTTGCCGTTTTCACGGTACAGATTCTTCACGATCTCGATGATATCCTGCTGAGCCGCGGGGTTGTCACCGTCAGTCTCACCGTTGAACATCCATACAGCAACTTCGTTCTTGATGAATGCCTCTACATCCTTCTCGGACCAGTTTGCAAAGCTGCTGTTTGCAAGGGTACCGTCCAGTTTGTCTGCACTCGCCATGCCGCCCAGGTTACCGTTGCACTCTACGAATGCGGTTACCAGGTCGGAGCGCTGACGAAGCAGCTCGGAAATGATCAGAGTGCCCATGGAGTTACCAACACCAACGATCTTTTCCTTATCTACATTCCAATTCTTGATTGCGTAATCCAGAACACCTGCGATCTCTCTCGGAGACTCGGTCAGGTTGGAATGTACGTTTACGCTCATGATGATGGCTTCGGGAACTGCCTCGTGCCACTTTGTCATCATTACATCGTATACCGTGTTGTCACCCAGATTGGTTGCCGGTGCATATACGCCTGCCTGATTCAGATCGGTCAGCTCCCAGTAGCATACGCCGCCGCCAGCCTGGTAGAAGATTACAGGGTACTTCTCTGCACGGTTCTTGTCATAGCCATCCGGATAGATTACATGTACAGGAACCTTACCCTCGGTCTTCTCTGCCTCGTTCACGATGGTGTAGCCCTCAGCCTTCCAGCCGGGATCTACCATCTCAAGCATGATTTCGCTCAGGCCGGATTCGTCAGTGATCTTGGTCCATACCGTATCCTTCAGAAGGTTGCCCATTCCATCGGTGGAGGCGATACCATTCTTCGGCTCGGTGGTGTTTACACAAAGGATCAGATCCAGGTTCTCTCTCGGGAAGCAGCTCTTGCCGGTCAGGTTCGGATTGATCGCGATACCCAGCTCGTCATTTGCGTCTTCACTTCCGAAGAAGATGTTGCCTGCGGTATCTCTGTACCAGCCAGTAGTAGTCAGAGCGCCATAGGTGTTGCGGCTGCGATCCGTTACCTTGTCGCTGCCCTGGTCAATCGTCAGAGTTACTACGTTGCCTGCTACCTTAACATTGGCGATCTTTACTTCGCCGAAGTAAGGATTTGCAGAACCACGATCATACAGCACGAAGTCTGCGGCTGCCAGTGCGGTTGCGTCAACGTCCTTATCGAAGGTAACGGTAACTTCGCCAACCTTGTAGCCATAGAAATTCTTCACGATGGTATACTGAATGTCAGTTACCTGTGCCTGCAGATGCTCTTCTTCATCGCGGCTGACTGCCTTCTTCGCCCACTCGGAAATGCTTTCCGCATATACCTTGTAATCGAATTTATCAGCGCCGTAGTACTGAGCGTCTTCCTTACCTGTCAAACGATAGGTATCGCCAGGTTTCAGGACTTCGCCGTCCTCGTTCGGAGCCAGGTAAGCATTCTGCAGATAGTACCATGCGGTAATCTTCGTGCAGGAATGATCGCTCTCGCCCCATGCCTTGAAGTTCCAGGACTGGTAACCGGAAGCACGCAGATACTGATCGATCCACTCGTCGCTCATGCCGGCTGCCTTGTACTCTCTCTTCAGAATCGTGTACGCATCCTGCTGTACTGCCGGATGAGCAATATCCGTTTCACCATTGATGAACCATACAGCGATCTGATTGTCGATCATAGCCTTCAGTTCATCTGCTGTCCACTTCTTCAGAGAGCTGTTCTTCAGAGTTCCATTTACTTCTGCCTGATTGGCATGATTGCCAAGGTCACCATTGTTCTCTACGAATGCAGATACCAGGTCAGGACGCTGACGAATCAGATCGGATACTACGAAGGTACCGTAAGAGTTGCCCACGCCAACGATCTTATCCTTATCTACATTGTAATTTGCGATGAAGTAATCCAGAACACCAGCTACTTCCTTCGCTGCTACTACTTCACTTGTGTTGTGAACATCCACACTCAGGATAATTGCTTCCGGATATGCTTCTGCCCAGCCGGTCATCATGTTATCAAATGAATAGTTGCATCCAGGGTTGTTCGCAGGTGCCAGAACACCGTCCACACTGGTGTCGGTCAGTTCCCAATAACACAGGCCGGAACCGCACTGATATACAACTACCGGGTACTTCTCTGCGCGCTTCGCATCGTAGCCTTCCGGCCAGATTACATTCACAGGGACTTCACCCTTGTCGCCCATCATAGTATAGCCTTCAGCCTTCCAGCCAACATCTACCATCATGGTCTTAATATCATCATAGCCTTCATTTACAACCTTGTTCCATACGGTGCCTTCCAGCAGGTTGCCGACGCCGTCGGTCATAGCCAGACCTTCGGTCAGATCAGTGTCACCTACGCAGAGGATCAGATCCAGATTCTTACGAGCCTGATAGCCCTTGCCGGTCTTGTTCGCATGGATAGTCATGCCAAGTGCATCGGTCGTATCTTCCTTACCATAGAAGATATTGCCTTCGCTGTCGATGTACCAGCTCATGGTTGCATAGATACCGAAAGCATTGCGGCTGCGATCGGTTACCTTCTCGCTGCCCTGGTCGATTGTAAGGATTACCTTGTTGCCATCATACTTAACATCAGAAATCTTCACTTCGCCGAACTGAGCATCTAGGCTGCCGCGGTCGTACAGAGTAACGCCTGCGTTCTTAACGGCTGCCATATCGGTACCTTCCTTGAAGGTTACGGTTACGGTGCCAACTTTCTGTCCGTAGAAGTTCGGGATGGTTACGGTGTCAATGCTCTCTACCTGTGCCTGAAGCTCTGCCGACTTATTCTCAAGAATCTCAACAGCATCTTCTTCGGCAAAAGCAGATTCACTATAGTAACGGTCTACGATACCGTTCTCAGATACCTCGAAGGAGTAGTGCTTCAGGAAGTTCCACATCAGCCAGGATTCTTCCGGATAGCAGTTGTGAGGTCTCAGGCTGGTTCTGGTGTAGCGTACCAGCGGGATACCGTCTTCGCCTGCGAAGTTGTAAGTGTCGCTGTAGCGGCCTGCATCTGCGATGTAGGTGCCTTCCAGGAACTTATAGCTGTATGCGGTGTCTTCTGCTGTAAAATCAGCCAGACTTCCCAGTCCGTCAGCCTTCAGGTAGTAATTGAAGATGCCGCGCCATGCGTTCTCTTCCTGGAACAGAGTGTAACCGCCGTTGGAGTCGCCCAGTCCGTGAAGCAGGTAAGCGGGGATCGCCTTGCCGGTTGCCTGTGCGTTCAGGCTGCCAGCGGATGTGGATGCTACTGCTGCGAAGAACTCAGGGTTCACCTGTGCGAAAGTCTGAGTTGCTGCGCTGCCTGCGGACTGACCAGTGCAGTACATGCGGCTGTAATCGATATCTGCCAGCTGGCCATTGATGTGAGCTTCGATCATGCCAAGCATCAGCTGATACATACCCGTGTTATCCGCGTGACTTACGGATACGGAGTTGTTGCTGTAAGTCTCGCACGGGAATGCCAGAACTACACCTTCCTCCTCAGCGATCTTCCACCACTGCGTGCAGTCGAAGAAGATGCGGTCGGTCTGGCTGTTGCCTGCGTATACGAATACAATGGGAGCCTTGTGACCTTCTACCTGAGCGGAAGTGGGAACATAGATCATGAACTCTCTGGGATCTGCTACGCCGTCGCCGTCCTTTGCATTATCCGCAAATGCTGCGATACCAGTGTACATGGTAGCGCCGGTCTCCGGAACGATTGCGCTCTCGAATGCCCAGATATCAAATACGTCGTTAAGGGTCTCGATCACCTGGCCGTCCTTCGCTGCATCCTGAGCTGCCATCAGGGACTCCGTGTAGTCCAGACGCTCTGCCAGTGCATTGGAGTATGCCATCGTGGTGTCATAACGAGTGTAGTCTTCCAGATACTGACGAAGATCGTCCGTGAAAGCAGGATCCAGATAATCTACTTCTGCGCTCTTTACAGCTACGAGAGACAGACCGTACTGCTCGCCGGCTGCCTTGCGTCTCGTATTTGCGTACAGAGTTGCATATGCGTCGGAATTAATATCCTGAGGATATACGGTTCCGAGTACGTCATCGCTGTAGTTTGCGGTCAGCACATCATTTGCTGCGCTCCAGTATGCCTTACTGTCTGCACCATAATTGATCAGCCAGGTAGGAACTGCAACTTCGCTGCGCTTTAAGAGCTTACCGCCGAGGATCTCATAGATCTCGTCCTTGGTCTCACGACCGGAACCTTCTGCCTTGCTGCCTTCATATACCGCGCTGCCCAGAGTGTTCAACGCATCCGCAGCCAGACCATCGGAACCCATGTAAACCTGTGCGATCACAAGAATCGGGTTTGCTGCCGCGTATCTCTCGAGCGCGGGAGCGCCTTCTCCGTAGCCTGCGAAGTAGAACTCACCGAAGGTGGAGAATACCATAACGTTGTTGGCATTCTTGCATCCTCTTGCGAAGCTCATCGCTGCATCCACGTAAGCGGTCTCATCCGCTGCGCTTTCCCAGCCGTCAGCGCCGGGCTCCAGAACGAACAGGCACTCGCCCTCTTCGTCCGCGATATTGAACCAGCCACTCTCCGTGAGGAATTCGGTGGTGTCAATATCATCCGGAACTGCGATTACGGTAAAGTAAGAACGAATGGATGCGTTCTCAGGGATATAAACCTTAACGGTACGGCCTTCGCTGATCGCCTTGGTAAAGTAACCGGTCAGAGGAAGCTGTGCCGCCTGGCTGAAGTCGTAAGGAAGCTCCGTGATGGCATCGATATCCTCTGCCTCAGGGAGAACTTCCGGCTCAACCTTCTGCAGTGCCCAGTCTTCGAAGTTTTCTTCGTAGATGGTATATGCATAGCCATCCTTGGAGGAGCCTGCATTCTTGCCGAACCATTCGGACGGCAGCGTGTAGGTGTCGCCGGGCTCCAGCTCGGTATTGTATACCAGCTGTCCATCCACAACTTCTACATCGGGACCATGGAAAGGCTCGTCTGCAAAGTACCAGAAGTTGATACGGGTCGTGGAGTGATCACTCTCGCCCCAATAGAAATAGATATTGGTGGGATAGCCGCTCAGGCGGATATCGTAATCCTTCACGCCAGCCTTCTCGTAATCTGCGATCAGAGCTGCCACATTATCTACATTGTTGGTATCCTGCTGACCATCGAACGCCCATACGCGAAGTCCGGTCTTGGCGATTGCTTCTCTTGCCTCTTCATTCCAGTAATTTCCGCCGAGCGTACCATTGTGGCACAGATATACGGAAATATCGAAATCATAGACAGACTTGTCCAGAGTCAGCGGCTGCTGGTTCTCTTTCGCAATCTGGTTGTTGATATACGGCAGTCCGGTCAGAGCCAGAATTACCGTGTTCGAAGCCATCGTGCCGCGGGAGTTTCCGTGAAGGATGATGCGGTCGCGGTCGATCTTCGTATACTT
>JAJEQR010000106.1 GCA_020687485.1 Hominifimenecus microfluidus
TTACTCTTTCTGAACATGAAAATACCCCCATATAGGACTTTTATATTTCATTGTCCTATATGAGGGTAGCATATCATGGTAGGTGGTTTTCTTGTATTTGGGTATATGCAAATTTAAAAATTTATGGTAGAATATATGCTCATGCGCCTGAATACGGGCAGTCGACAGAAAGGGTGTAAGAGAGTAATAGTCTATGGTAGATAAGATAGAAGAGCAGTACCTGGAGAAGGTTCTGGAGATAGCGACTAAGAATCTGGAACAGATTAAAGAGAAGATCGGAGCGAACGCTTCCGACTTGTCCCGCATGAACAACTACTTCTGGGAGAATTATACAGAGTTTGACGAATACGGTTATGAGATGTACGACCACAAACAGGCCATGCAGGTCGGAGAAAGCTGGCAGAAAGAATATTTGAAGGATATGCAGCGCTATGAGAAGATGCAGGAGAATCCTTATTTTGGCCGTGTGGATTTCTGCTATGAGGGTGAGGACGAGCCGGAGAGCTACTATATCGGAATCGGCAACCTGGCCGGCGGCCGGGCGGTGCTTCCGCTGGTCTATGACTGGCGCGCACCCGTCAGCGGTCTGTTCTACGACTTTGATAAGGGACCGGCATCTTTCGAAGCGCCGATGGGGACGCTTACCGGAGAAATTACCCGGAAGCGCCAGTATAAGATTCGTGATGGCAGACTGCAGTATGTGGTCGAGAGCGATATCAACATTGACGATGAGATTCTGCAGATGGCGCTTTCGGAGCATACAGACGCCAGCCTGAAGAGCATTGTCACTACGATTCAGAAGGAGCAGAACCAGATCATCCGCGATAAGGCGCACAAGATCCTGGTCGTACAGGGCTGTGCCGGAAGCGGCAAGACATCCGTGGCACTTCATCGCATCGCGTATCTTCTGTATCACAACCGTGATAAACTGAAAGCCGCGCAGGTGCTGGTGCTTTCCCCGAACAGCATCTTCGGAGATTACATTTCCCGGATTCTTCCGGAACTCGGCGAGGAGAATATCTGTGAGATGACGCTGGATGACTATGCCTACCGCGAGCTGCAGGAGCTGGGAGAAGCAGAGGACCGCTACGACGAGCTGGAGCGGGCTCTGACTGGGAATGCACATCCGGAAGCTATCTACCGCCAGACGAAGGACTTTGTGGCGGAGCTGGATCAGTTCATCCTGGAGCTGGAGTGGGAGGTCGTGGATATCCGTGATTTCTCCTATGGAAAAGTTAGCAAGAGCAGCGACGAGATCTCTCGCCTGTTCTATGAACAGTTCGCGGACGTCCCGATCTTTGAGCGTATGGAGCGCATCGCGGAGCTTGTGATTGATGAGGAGGAGACGCTTCGCGGCCGGGATCTGGAAGAGGAAGATCGCCTGGATGTGATTGCGAAGATGAACGCAATGTACGAAATCTCCGATCCGAAAGCTCTCTACAATCATTTCCTGCGGGAGACCGGAAGAGAAGAACTGCCGGAGGAGAGCCGTGTGATCCCCTATGAGGATGTATATCCTCTGCTGTACTTCAAGTACATGACGCAGAAGATGCCGAAGCATGACCGCGTTCGCCATCTGGTGATCGATGAGATGCAGGATTATTCTTATTTGCAGTACCGTCTGCTTTCCCTGATGTTCCACTGTCCCATGACGATTCTCGGTGACCGTATGCAGACGATGGGAGAGAAGCAGCGGGATGTTCTGAAGTTCCTTCCGAAGATCTTCGGCAAGCAAGTACACTGCGTCGAGATGACGAAGAGTTACCGTTCCACGACAGAGATCATGGAATATGCGAAGCATTTCTCCGAGAATGGAACCGACGCGGCGGAATCGGTGGAACGCCATGGTGAAATGCCGCAGGAGCAGAACTTCGCGAATCGTGCTGCCATGTGGGATGCCATTGCGGAGCAGATTCAAGCCTCCGGTGACTTGCATACACGGGCAGTGATCTGCCTGAATCAGGAAGAGTCCGCGAAAGCAGCGGAGAAGCTTCGTGCACGCGGTGTCGAGTGTACGCTCCTGAATAAAGAAAGTATGAAATTCACTCCTGGAATCTCGGTTCTACCGTTCTATCTGGCAAAGGGACTGGAATTTGATGGTGTATTTATTCCTGATGTGCAGGCTTATACAACGCCCCTGCACCACCAGGCCATGTATATTAACGCGACCCGCGCGCTTCATGTATTGAAGTTATATCAGATCGCGGAATAGAGCGGAATAGAGCGTAAAAAGCGTAGAAATCTCAGGATCTTATAATAGTAAAGAAAAAAGCTGTCGCTACGATAATGTGCTACCAGTATACAGGACTTTCGTATTTCATTGTCCGGTCTGATGCTAGCATATCCATCGGGTTGACAGCTTTTTTGGCACCGTATGACAGAACGATTAGAAAAAATACAATAGATTAGTAAAAAAACACTTTGCATTTTCTAAAGATTCTGCTATACTAACACGGTAAAGTGACAGAGTAAAGCGAGAATGAAAAATCAAAGGAATGGCTCTGAACTTTTACGAATCTATATAGAAAACAGGACAACTGCAATGGAAAATTATTCAATTCTGATCCCCTCTTATACTGTGGGACCAAAAGCATACGAAAAAATTTACGATTACTGCCATGTATACGGGAAGAAAGCCATTGTCATCGGCGGTGCGCGGGCAATGGCCGCTGCGAAGGCGAAACTTGTGCAGGCACTTGAAGGAACTGGTATGACGATCACAGGTTTTCTGTGCTTCGGAAAAGAATGCACACATGAAGCTGCCCAGCGTCTGGCGGAGAAGCCGCAGGTACAGGAAGCGGATATTCTGTTCGCTGTGGGTGGCGGAAAAGCGGTAGACACGGTGAAACTGATCAGCCTGGTATTAGGAAAGCCGTATGCGGCATTTCCGACAATCGCATCGAACTGCGCAGCAAGCTCTTCGGTATCCATCGTCTATCATGAGGATGGAAGCTTCTGCGAATTCGTCCATTTCCTGCGGTCAGCGATACATATTTTTATTGACACGGATATCATTGCACATGCGCCGAAGCAGTACCTCTGGGCGGGGATCGGCGATACCTACGCCAAATATTATGAGGTCAGCATTTCCGCAAAGGGCGAGCAGTTGGAGCATTTTCAGGCGCTTGGCGTAAATATGAGCCGCATGTGCATGCAGACGCTGGTAGAGCACGGGGAGCAGGCGCTGGAGGACAATATCGCGGGAATTTCTTCCTACGATCTGGAACAGGCAGCGCTGGCGATTATTATTACAACCGGCTGGGTATCCATGCTGGTTGCCAGAACACACAACATGGATTATAATGGAGGTGCGGCACATGCCTTCTTCTATGGTCTGTGTAGCCTGCCCGGCTTCGATGAGACGCAGACAGAACATCTTCATGGCGTTGTCGTTGGATTCGGCGTTCTTGTCCTCCTTATAATGGATGGTCAGGAAGAAGAGTGCCGGAAGATGCAGGAATTTAACCGGAAGCTGGGACTCCCGGCAGTCCTGAAGGACATCGACATTACGATGGAGGATGTGAAGACGGCAGCAGCCGTCATGGCAAAGGATGAGGATCTGGAACATTATCCCTATCGCGTAACACCGGAGATGTTTATTGAAGCGGCAGAACGATTGAATCAGGAATAAAGACGATAGAAACAGAGCGTATAGGAACAGAGAATAAAAACAGTTCTATAAGAGCAAAGATGACAGAGAAGTTATAATTATAATCTCAGAAGGGATGGATAGTAGAGATGAAAGTAATAAAAGCAGCAGAACGTAAGACCTATCAGAGAGATTCCGAGCTGATCCGCACCGTTGCGGATATTATGGATCGGGTAAAGACCGAAGGCGATGCCGCGCTCCTATCCTATGCGGAGCGTTTTGATCATGTACAGCTTCCAGGTGTAAGAGTTTCCCCGGAGACGGTAAAGGCAGCTTACGATAAAGTTGATCCGGAGACAGTAGAAGCGATTCGCTTCGCCGCTGGTCAGATTCGCTATTTTGCTGAGCAGCAGAAGACCTGCCTGAAGGATCTGCATATTCAGAGTAAGGTGGAAGGCCTGGAAGTCGGACACCGCATGATTCCTGTAGATCGCTGCGGCTGCTACGTACCGGCCGGCCGTCATCCGCTTCCCAGCTCCGCGCTGATGGGTATCGTTACGGCAAAGGTGGCCGGCGTGAAGAGCGTAGCTGCCTGCTCTCCGGCGGTACAAAGCTACGGCACGATCCATCCGGCGGTTCTGGTAGCCATGGACATTGCCGGTGCAGATGAGATCTATTGCATGGGCGGTGCCCAGGCGATTGCCGCTTATGCTTACGGAACTGAAAGTGTGGGAAAGGTGGATCTGATTGTAGGCCCCGGCAACCGTTTTGTAACGGAAGCAAAGCGTCAGGTGCTTGGTGATGTTGGCATTGACAGTCTGGCAGGTCCCAGTGAGGTTCTGATTATTGCGGATCACACAGCGAATCCTACATTTGTTGCGATTGATATTCTCGCGCAGGCAGAGCATGACCCGAACGCCAAGTTGGTGCTGGTTGGTACGGATGAAGCGATGATCCGGGCTTCCATGGATGAGGTTGAGCGTCTGTTGGATACAATCCCGACGAAGGATGTGGCTTCTGTCTCCTGGCATGACAACGGGCAGGTTTATCTGGTGGATGATCTGGAAGAGGCTGCGATCCTTGCGGATGAGGTGGCTCCGGAGCATCTGGAGGTTCAGGTGGACCCCACGGTGGAACGTGAGGTGGCTGCGAAGCTTCATCATTATGGATCGCTGTTCGTAGGTCACTATGCACCGGTTGCACTCGGTGATTTTGTATCCGGGCCGAATCATACGCTTCCGACCATGAGTACGGCGAGATATTCCAGCGGCGTCTGGGTAGGAACTTTTATCAAGACGGCGTTCCACCAGTTTGTTAGCCGAGAGGGCTGCATGAATTTGGCGCAGCCCTGCATGCACTTCGCGGAGGTCGAAGGGTTGTACGCGCACCGGGATTCCGTGCGACTGCGCCTGGAAGAGTAATCTGACTTCTGCCAGCCCTGTATCCACTACAAATCCTAATCAATTACCAGGGAGAGCTGAAAAGCTCTCCTCTTTTATAAGCTGATAGTTGTCGAGCTCTACACTTTCCTATAGCTTTACGTGGAGCTCCGCGCAAATCAAGGAAACTGGCTTCTTGGAGAGTTTACTGCAAGTTCTACTTGGGGGTGCTCCGCACAAGCCAGGGGAACTAATTTTCAGGGAAATTTACCTCAAGCTCTACGGGTGGGCTCCGCGCAAATTCCGGGACAAGCCGAACCCGTCTTCACACGGCCACGGGTGCTGCGTTTCCGGCTCCGGGCCGCGCGCCTATTAATCGCCAGTCGCCCCAACGCGCCTCTTCGAGGCTTGAACG
>JAJEQR010000107.1 GCA_020687485.1 Hominifimenecus microfluidus
GAAGCACCGGAGGAAGAACAGAATTTTTCCATGCTGATTGATCTGGTGGATGCCAGTGAAGCAAGGGAAGATGATGAAAATTTCAAAAATGCGGTTGACCTGCTGTTTGAGGAGCTGGAGCAGAAGAACCCAAACCATTTTGCGGTAAGACAGTATAAGAAGTATAAACTTGCCGCAGGAAAGACAGCAAAATCTATTCTGATTAGCTGTGGTGCAAGGTTGGCACCATTTGACATCAAGGAGCTGCGTGACCTGACTGCTTATGATGAACTGGAGCTTGATACATTGGGTGAGAAAAAGACAGCACTGTTTGTCATTATCTCCGATACCGATGCGACATTCAATTTCATTGTAAGTATCATGTATTCGCAGTTATTCAATCTGCTTTGTGACAAGGCAGATGATGTATATAACGGAAGACTGCCGATCCACGTCCGGTGCTTACTGGACGAGTTTGCAAACATCGGGCAGATTCCACAGTTTGAGAAGCTGATTGCTACTATCCGTAGCCGGGAAATATCAGCTTCTATTATTTTGCAGTCAAAGTCACAGCTAAAGGCTCTGTATAAGGACAACGCATCGACCATTGAAGGAAACTGCGACACAACCCTGTTTTTGGGAGGAAAAGAGAAAGATACTCTGAAAGATCTGGCAGAAATCCTTGGGAAAGAAACGATTGATCTTTACAATACCTCGGATACGAGAGGTACGAGCCAGTCCTACGGTCTGAATTATCAAAAGACCGGAAAGGAGTTAATGAGTCAGGACGAGATTGCGGTCATGGATGGCAGCAAGTGTATCATGCAGCTTAGAGGTGTAAGACCATTTTTCTCAGATAAATTTGATATAACGAAGCATAAGCAGTACCCGCTGTTATCCGATTATGACAAAAAGAATGAATTTGACATTGAAAAATACGTGAAGAACCGCAACAGACTTCGTTTTAAGAGGAATGATGTGGTGGATGAGGTATGCGATGTCGGAGAAATCACAGCTTAACTTCTGGTCACAGCGTCCAGAAGTGACTTTACAACTAAATATTGGAACTATTGTTATGGGAGTTTTTCTGAAAAATCACAAATCAGAACAGCTCCCTTTTTTCATTTAATTTTCAAGCAAAAGGAGACAAACAAATGGGCTTTTTTACAACATCAGTAACAGGACTTAAAACAGTAGTAACCGCTATCGGAGCAGGTGTAGGCGTGTGGGGAGTTATCAATCTTCTCGAAGGATACGGAAATGATAATCGTGCGACACGTTCGTAAGTGAAAAGCTTACGCACAAAGTCGAAGGGCAATTGTAACCCGAAACTTTGGAGAACTGATATTCCGATGGGTGAAATGAGGGGGTAACGTCCCGAAGCGCCACCCTAATACTCCGAATGGCGGGGAGCATGCAACGGCTCTCTCCAAAAGTTTATAGAGCTCGGTGAAGTCGGCAGAGAGCAACCGTAAGACTGGTTTTCAGACCAGACACGAAAGCTGTCCAGAGGTGGATGGTGTTGCCTATATGCCGGGGGTCGGATATCCATGGTGAGAATGTATGAAAATACTGACGAAATTCTGAATGTACGAGTCTAAACGTTGATGCTGTCGAAAGGCAGTACACCTTTCATGGTGGTATCTGTGGGCGAGTAAAATTGGTTGTTATGAAAGTCCATGCATCGTTACAGGCGGTGCGGTTATGCATGACCAGATACAGGCTTAGAGGAAGAACCTAAAGATATCCAATGATAGGAATATCGGAACGTGGAAAGCTGGGAACACGGAGGCGGTTGCAAGCCAGTGATGTGGTGGATGGGAATACCTTCGCGAGAGGGCAATAACCATTCTTTATTCCAGTGAGAGTAGTGGCACAGTACCTGTGAAGCCGTGAATAAGTAAGCGGTGGAGGGATAGCCACAAGTCGAATTCAGCAATGAAAATGAAAACACAACAAACACAGCTTCGAGTATGACAAAGAAAATCCAAACCGAAGGGAGAGGATGCCTGTGTTGACTTCGGGGCAGCAAGAAAGGAAAAGTAAACAGAGAAAAATCCGCAACTCAGAGTATTACGACATGGAAGGTACTTTTGACAGGCTGTATGCAGAAAGTAAGAAAGATAAAACCTTCAACCATCTGATGGAAATCATCGAGAGTGAAGAAAATATCAAGCTTGCATACAGAACGATAAAGAAGAATACAGGAAGTGATACTTCGGGAGTGGATAAAAGGACGATAGCCGACCTTGCAAAGTTAAGCGAGGAAGAATACGTCCGTCTCATACGGAAACAATTCAGTAATTACCATCCACGACCCGTAAGGCGAGTGGAGATACCAAAGCCCAATGGAAAGACCAGACCTCTGGGAATTCCAACTATCGTAGATCGGATCGTACAGCAATGTATTTTGCAGGTCATGGAGCCGATATGTGAAGCAAAATTCAGTGAGAACTCCAACGGGTTCCGCCCGAACCGTTCCGCTGAGACTGCTATTGCGCAATGCATGAGACTGATACAGGTACAGCATCTGTACCATGTGGTTGACCTCGATATTAAAGGCTTCTTTGATAATATCAACCATACAAAGCTGATTCGTCAGATATGGGCATTGGGAATCCGGGACAAAAAGCTGTTATGCATTATAAAAGAGATGCTGAAAGCACCTGTTATTCTGCCAAATGGGAAGAAAATATATCCCGCACGGGGTACCCCGCAAGGCGGTATTTTGTCGCCATTGCTTGCAAACATCGTATTGAATGAACTGGATTGGTGGATTGCCTCACAATGGGAGGAGATGCCAACAAAAACAAAATTCAAAACGAGGAGCAATGCGCAGGGAACAGAGATTAAGAGCCACGCTTACAGGGCTCTGCGCCGGAGCAGATTAAAAGAGATGCATGCAGTTCGGTACGCAGATGATTTTAAAATTTTCTGCGCAACACATGAGGATGCTGTCAGAGCATACAAGGCAACAGAGTTATGGCTAAAGGACAGGCTGGGGCTGGAAATCAGCCCTGACAAATCCAAAGTAGTAAATCTCAAAAGACAGTATTCTGATTTTCTCGGGTTCAAGCTGAAAGTCCGTAAAAAGGGTAAGAAATATGTGGTTCGGTCTCATATGAGCGATAAAGCATACAAAAAGGCTCATGAAAAAGTCTCGGAAGAAGTAAAGAAACTGGCTCATTCGTCAGATGATAATGCTCAGTTCATGCAGCTTCAGAAATACAACTCTGTAGTTGCCGGACTTCATGAATACTATTGTATTTCTACAGAAGTATCTCATGACTTCAGCAGACTTGCCTTCAGTATCAACAAACAGCTCAGAAACAGACTGAAAGGCGACTTATCCAAAAAGGGACAGCTCAGAAATGGGTTCATTAAAGAAAAGTATGGAGCAAGCAGACAGATGAGGTTCCTTCATGGACGTCCGGTGGTTCCACTGGGATATGTCCAGTCAAAGAATGCCCAGCATAAAAGGAAATCCATCAATAAATATACGGTCAAAGGTCGGGAACAGATTCATAAGAATCTTGCAATCGATACAGCGACAATGTTATGGCTGATGAGAAATCCTGTAAAGGGCAGAACCATTGAATATGCGGATAACCGTATTTCTTTGTATGCGGCACAGTATGGTAAATGTGCAGTGACAGGAATTCCGATGGATTCCCACGATATTCACTGCCACCATAAAGTGCCGGTTAGCAATGGCGGTTCGGATGAATACGCAAATCTTATTCTTGTCAGCAAAGCGGTTCATATCCTTATCCATGCTTCTTCAGAACCTACGATTGAGAAGTACCTGAAATCCTTAAATCTTGACAATAAACAAATAGAAAAGCTTAACAAATTTCGTTCTATGGCAGAAATGCCACCTATTATTCTTTGAATTTAATGCTGTAACGAAGTGTGTAAGTTGTGTTTAAAAGCCCTGGACGGCTGAATTCGATGGAGCGCCGTGTGCGGTGAAAGTCGCATGCACGGTGTGGAGCGGGGGAAAATCCGGAGATAACTTCAAAGGATTACCTATCGCTATCAGGTGCAAAATCACAGGGAATCAAGCAGCTTATGAGTGGCGGTGGCATCATTATTGTGGCACAGACGGTAATCCCACAGCTTACCACACTGTTCTCATAATTCATGGGCGGGATCATTGATAAGATTACTGAATTCATAAAGGAACTGTTGCAGGGATGGGTGCTGACAAACTTTGAAACCATGTTTACCGATGTCAACGACAAGGTAGGCACGATTGCAGGGGAGGTCAGCAAAACTCCCAGCACTTGGAACTCCGGTATTTTTGACATGATAAAAACCCTGTCCGATAACGTGATGATCCCCATAGCGGGCATGATCATCAGTTTTGTACTCGTCTACGAGCTTATTTCCATGGTTATTGACAAGAATAACCTGCATGACTTCAATACAGCCATTTTTATCCGCTTTTTTATGAAAGCGTGTATTGCAGTCATGCTGTTAAGCAAGACTTTTGACATTGTCATGGCGGTATTTGATGTGGGAAGCCATATCGTAAATTCTGCCGCATCAGCGATTACCGGAAGCACCAGTATTGATGTTTCAAGCACGCTGCAGACGATGTTCAATGAGCAGTTTTCGGAGATGAGCATAGGCGAGCTGTTAGGACTGGGGATGGAGACCATGA
Source organism: Hominifimenecus microfluidus (assembly GCA_020687485.1). Classification (GTDB taxonomy): domain Bacteria; phylum Bacillota; class Clostridia; order Lachnospirales; family Lachnospiraceae; genus Hominifimenecus; species Hominifimenecus microfluidus. The sequence continues at coordinate 4,646 of JAJEQR010000107.1, forward strand.
TCGTCAGTTTATGTATGAAAATCATGTCAGTCCTTATCACCGTCATTCTTTATGGGCGAATGATTGAAATATACCTTTATGTATCAGTAGCACCCGTTCCCTGTGCAACCGTAACCAACCGGGAATGGGGAACGATAGGAACTAATTATTTTAAGGGACTTTGTGCCCTTGCATTTCAGGGATTTTTTATGATGGTGTGCGTCGCAATCTATGCGGTGCTTGTGGCTGGTGTGGCAGTGTCCGACAACCTGCATACGGCACTCTGGTCTGTGGCGGCATATACCGTGATTTTATGTTTTTCCCTGTTTAAGACAGGTTCGCTGTCAAAATCTATCTGGAATGCGCACTAAGGGAGGAACGATATGGCAATATCCGTGCAGGTGCCAAAGGATTTGTCCGGTATCAAGACAAAAGTGGCACTGAACTTGACAAAGAGACAGATCATCTGTTTCAGCGGTGCGGC
>JAJEQR010000108.1 GCA_020687485.1 Hominifimenecus microfluidus
TATCGCCAGCCATAGCATGGCTGACGATACAAAAATTTATTATTTTTTATTGTCCTCTTGACGGGGAGCACACCACTAAGCCGGAGCGTCATCTCTTTTCCATATTAAACTACCTTAAACATCTTCTGCGACATAGGTTTCTCTTTCTTCTGCTCAACCTCCGCCTGTGCTTTCCTAAACTCTTCCATCCGTTTCAATTCTTCCTCAGCATCATCGAATCCTATATGCGTGTACACATTCATTGTAACCGATATATCCGAATGCCCCATGAGGTACTGCAACGTCTTTGGATTCATTCCCGATTTTGCCATATTCGAGCAATAGGTGTGTCGGCATACATGAGGTGTGATATTTGGCATCTGCACCCGGTAAATGTCATTGTATCTACCAACCATATGATTGAAACGATGTTGCCAGTGCATTGCCACAAGTGGCATTCCATTATCATCGTAAAACAGGAATCCGCTATATCCATCTATGGTTTTCTCCACTTTCGGTGCATTTCTGTCCTCGATGATTGCCTGAAACATCTGTGCCACATCCTCTGTAATCGGCAATACTCTTGTTCCGGCATCTGTCTTTGTGGTTTCTATGATGTATCGCATATCCGATGTTCTCTGCAACTGGTGGTCGATATTCACGGTTCTGTTCTCCAAATCAATATCCTTTAGCGTCAGTCCACAAAATTCTGATATTCGCATTCCCGTATGAAAAAGTATGTACACCACTTCATAGTATTTGCAATACACCACATCATCATGCACAAATTTTAAGAACTTTCTCATCTGGTCTTTTGTGATTGCCTCTCTTGTAACTGCGTCATTTACCAATACTCCGGCAAGCTGAAATCCGAATGGATTTTTTACCAGAATGTCATCATCCACCGCCATCTGAAAGGCTGGTCGCAGCACTCCTCGGATGGTATGAATGGAACTGTAGCTTTTCCTATCTTCCTGCTGCAATTTTATAAGAAACAGCTTTGCATCGGAAGTTTTCACACTTCGTATCGCCTTTTTGCCAAATGCTTCCTTCGCAAGTAATCTCTGCACTGTTACATATCCCTGTTTTGTGCTTTGCCTTACTCCGGTCTTTGTTTTCAAATATCGGTCTACCAGTTCACAGACTGTCATCTGTCCGTCTACGATATTCACAAGCAAATCTAAATCTGTGTTTACTTGTTTTTCCAACTCTCGAAGGGAAAGGCATGGTTTCTTGCCCTTTGGAAGTTTGTCCGTAGGCTCCAGTTTCCAACTGTATACAAAATGTGGTTTTCCATCAATATGATATTTATATTGATATTTTTCGTCTGCTCTTACACTCTCTCCCGGTCTTAATACTCTACGCTTGGAATCTCGCCTTGTCTGTCCTCTTCCTGCCTTTGCCATTATACCCGCCTCCTTAGTTCTGGATGGTTATGCAGATACCTTTCAAAGGCTACACGAAGAATCAGCTTGCGTTCTCCGTAGTATGCCAGAAAATCTTCTCCATCCGTATTATTCAATAAATCATAAAATTTTCTCCGGCTCAGAACAAAATATTCAATTGCCTCAGAAGGATTCAAAATATCCTTTTCTGCTAAACTTGGTCTTGCCATAAAAGTACTTCCTTTCTGCCAAAAGTGGCTGTTTTCAAGGGTTTTCGGGGTCATCCTATGTTCGCTCTTATGCCCTGTAATAGCAACTACTTTCGGCAGATAAAAGGAACTATATTTCTGAAGAATTAAGAATAAATTCTTCGAACTTCGGGCGGATAATGAGGAATCGGTTTCCACAGTACACCGCCACCGTTCCAAGGTTATCCTCTGCAATTCTTCTCAGTTTCTTTATACCAATATTAAAATAAGCTGCTGCCTCCTTGATGGTGAGCATATACTTCTCACTAACAGGAAGCATTTCATTGCTTTCTGCATTCATAGTATCTCTCCTCGTATATAGGGATGGGCTTCAGAATCAGTGGCTCTTCTATGCTGACTATATCATTATGAAGAAAGACGGCACTGTCTGGGTTATTGAGACCAAGGGTGGCGAGACCAAGGGCAAGGACAAGAATATCGACATTCAGATTGAGAACAAATTCAATGCATTCAAGAACTATGCTGCGGAGCATTCCCTCCACTGGGGATTTGTCCGAGACAAAGATAATCAACTTTATATCAACAATACAGAATTCGCACATGATATGTCAGATGACCATTGGGTGCCACTATCACAGGAATTCTAATTTTCAGGGCAGTAGATTCAGTTTCTACTGTCCTATCTTTTTGGCATATCACAATCAATTTACCTCTCAGGTAAATCAATACTATTGACATTTATAGCAAATAAGGATATAATATATTTACCTCAAAGGTAAACTCACGAAAGAGGTGATGGATTGGAAATAACATATAAGACTCGCAAGATTGAAAAGGTGTGTACAATCGCAAGCGAGGCAGAAAAGAAATATGGTTCAGAAATGACCGAAAAAATCCATCAGCGTATAGATGAAATAGATGCATCCGATACTGTTGAAGAGATGGTTCAATTCCATATTGGAAGATGTCATCTATTAAAAGGAAATCGCAAAGGTCAATACGCAATGGATTTAGTTCATCCCTATCGACTGGTTTTTGAAAAAATAGGGAATGAAATTCAAATTGCAAACGTAATGGAAATTGTAGATTATCATTAAAGTTCCGTTTCATTTAAGGAGGTATTACGATGGTGAAAAGTCGCAGTTTTATTGCAACACCACCGGGAGCAACTATTAAAGAGCAGTTGCTTGATAGAGGACTTAGCCAGAAAGAATTTGCAGTACGCATGGGTATGTCCGAAAAACATATTAGTAAATTAATCAATGGCGAAGTTCAGTTGACTCCGGATGTTGCTGTTCGTTTAGAAATGGTATTAGGTGTTCCTGCTAAGTTTTGGAATAAACTAGAGTCCACTTATCGTGAAAAACTTGTAAAAGCCAACGCTGAGAATGACATGGATGCTGATAAGGAACTTGCAAAAAAACTACCTTATCGTGAAATGTCTAAAAATGGTTGGGTTCCTGAGACCAGAGATACAACCGAAAAGGTTATTTATCTTAGAAAATATTTTGAAGTTGTAAACCTTGAGATTATTGAGGATATGCAATTATCAAAAATAGCATGTCGTAGATTAGCCGAAACAGAAAAAAGTAATCTTGCTCTATTGGCATGGGCACAGAAAGCCAAACTGGAGGCTCGTACTATTAAAACTTCATTAGTTGATTTAAAATCGCTTAAGAAAAGTTTGCCAGAAATAAGAAGCATGACCACAATGAATCCTTCGGATTTCTGCCCTAAGTTGATTGAGCTATTATCCAACTGCGGTATTGCGCTTGTATTTCTCCCTCACATTGGAGGTTCTTTCCTGCATGGTGCAACTTTCTACGACGGAAACAAAATAGTTGTTGGCTTAACAGTTCGCGGCAAAGATGCAGATAAATTCTGGTTTAGTCTATTCCATGAGCTTGGTCATATTTTGCTTGGCCACATCAACCAGCCAAATGGAACAACCGAAGAAGATGAAGATGCCGCTGACAGCTTTGCAAAAGAAACACTAATTCCTACAGAAGAATTCAACACATTTACTACTCAGAATGATTTTTCAAAAGCAGCCATTTGTGCCTTTGCTCAAGAAGAACACATTCTTTGTGGAGTTGTTGTGGGACGTCTGCAAAAGGAAGGCTTCATAAACTATAATCGCTGTAATGATTTAAAGACCAAATATGTATTATCAGCGTAAATATCAAAGGAGAATCATTTTTGGAGAATACAACTGAAGATAAGGAATTGCTATTGAATCAATGGCAAACTTGCGTAGACATGGCAAATTCAGTTAGCCAGCGTCGTGACAATATGAACAATATCTTTATCACATTGAATCTTGCAATTATGGCCGCAGTTTCAATTACATGGGACATAAAATCATTATTCATTCTGATAGCTGGAATAACTATATGTATTCTATGGATGCTCAATATTCGAAACTATAAGCTGCTAAATACTGCAAAATTCAACGTAATTAATTCAATCGAAGAGAAACTACCTTCAGCTCCATTCAAAGATGAATGGCAGTTTCTAAAAAACAGTAAAAAATATATGGATAGCACTACTCTTGAGCGTATACTTCCAATTACGTTTATCATTCTTTATATTGCTGCTGTAATTGCAATCATTGTGATAAAATGCACATCTTGTTAAGGAGGGACTAATTTGACTTACAATTTATTTATCAGTCATTCGTGGACATATGGAGATGCATATGACAGATTAGTGGATATGCTAAATGCAAAACCCTATTTCTCATATAAAAACTACTCCGTTCCTAAATATGACCCTATTCATAATGTTTCAAATGACTATCAGCTTAAAGAAGCCATACGAAGACAGATGCAACCTGCAAGCTGCATTTTGATTCTCGCAGGAGTTTATTCCACATACAGCAAATGGATAAATATAGAAATAGAGCTTGCTCAAAGTATGAGCAAGAAAATTATTGCGATTGAACCTTGGGGAGCTGAACGGACATCATCAAAAGTCAAAAGTGCTGCCCATAGCATTGTGCGATGGAACACAGATTCCATTATTAATGCTATAAGAGGTTATTAGTAGCAGTATTTTTCAGCCTCTAAGTAGTCCATTACTACTAAGGAATATCCCGCAAATCCTTGCAAATCACGGCATTATAGTTATGTGCCTAAGTAGTAGAAAACGTAGTAATTTCAAAGATTGACGGGAGTGAAATTTTTTCTGTAAATTGAGAGATCTTCTATGATAACTATGGCGGCTTAACGGCAGTTTTTTGCAGTTAAGCCGTTGTCTATTTAATAGCAAAAATAACCTGATCCAATCTGCAACCCAACTTTTAACGATGCTCTTACATCGAGAACATTTCTGTTCTCGTTTTTATTATACTCAATCATTAAAAAAATCAACACATATCAGCAAATTTTAAATATTTCCAATATAGCAAAATCGATCCATGTTATATTTATGAATATTCTTGTGCGATGAAATCGCACTTCCGGAAATTTGGGAATCAGATGTCCGGAAGTGGAAATCACCTGTATA
>JAJEQR010000109.1 GCA_020687485.1 Hominifimenecus microfluidus
GCATGTCTCTATTGTACCATGCTTATGTGTATTTGGAATTTCTCATTTTGGCTTGTACTATTTATATTCTAGCACCAAATATATCACCATGACCTCCTTGTATCAGGCAAGCGCTTATTCGCCAATGTACTCAGCAAGAGAATTAGCGATTTTTTCAGCCTTTGAATTTGGTGCAGTTTTATAAACAATTCCATCAGCGTCTTGCCATATGACTATTCCGTCAATCCCAGCTTCTTCAACAACATACCAAGATGTATGGATTTCAGCCAACTGCTTCTGTTGCTCTTTTGTCACAGAAACAACATTCAGTCGAACTGTATTTGTCAATCCAGTAAGCTCATGACTGTCGAAGCAGGCAAGCCCTATTTCTCTCAAATATTCACGATAGTCCCCAGCAAAAGTAATACCCAGTTCATTTTCGGCTTCTACAATCTCCGCCTCAGTTCGTCCGTTGGCACCAATGTAATCGGGTCTCATTTTAATGATTTCTACAAACGACATTTTTTACACACCTCCATTAGCATAATAACTCCCAAGGTACTTCCAAAAGTCGGAAACAGTTCTGTTCCAGTCAGCACCGTGGTCAACACCAGAGTCGTTCCATATATTATGTAGCTTGGAAAATACACCTTTACCTCTATGCTGATTCTGCGTCAAAACAGCAAGCGCACCATCATTATTCTGCCCAACATGATGTAATTCATACGCCTTACCCGTTACAGGATCAAGAGCCGGATATCCCTTCTGCATCCTTACAAGGTTTGTCACCTCCGTCCCATCCGGGAGTGTGCTTACATAGTTCAAATCAATATTCTGAACAAGAGCTGTCCTGCCGTTCACCATCATTGTTTTCAATCCGGCATCCTTGTAAATCAAGTATTCATCCATACTGTGCAACTGTGAAATGACATCTATCGGTAAATCGGAATCTACTTGGATAAGCGCTGCTTCATTCATAGTCAAGCCGCTCTTGGTAGCCGACTTTAACAGGAATGCTTCGCTGCCGCCCCCGACAACTGCACCGCTGATTGCTCCCCATTTAAAGCCTTCGGTTGCTCCCATTGCGGCCGCTTCCATCGCTTCATTGAAATCGCCGGTCTGAATACCTCTTACAACACCTGCAGAGATGCCCCCAAATGCTGCGGAAGAAATCGCAAAGGTTTTTGCGGTTGTTGCTGATGCGGCAAATATCATGCTTACCGCTGGAGCGCCCACTCCTGCGGATACGACAGAAACAGTTACACAAACGAGAATGACGCCCGTTCCGATAGCAACATTTTTCAGCATTGTTTCGGTTGAAACATCTTCAATTTCTTGAAGCTCCTGCACAGCAGTTGTTCCGTCCTCACCCAATGTAAAAATATACTTCGTGCCTTGGAATATTTCATCCAGTTCTGCTAATGTGTAGCCGAAATAAATATTCGACTGTGAATTAAACGCTACTTCCTCAAGATACTCCTTAGAGATGTAAACAGCGGATACATTTTCAACAAAGTATTCGTCACTGTTGAGCGAAACAATGGTATCTCTGTAAACTAAATCCTCTATGTGGGCAAGGAGCTGTTCATCATCCAATGAATCATACTGCGGTTCAACATTTTCCCACTCAACGAAATCCGATGCAGTTACCGAAGGCTCTGCCGATTCCGTCACAACATCGCTTTCTTTCGTCATAGTTGACGGCGATTGTGTTTGCCCACATCCAGTAAGTAGCATCACAACGCTTAGAAGTAAAGCAATCAATCGTTTCATTGTTCCACACCCCCTTCATCATCGTGACGGTCAACAGCAGCCTCAGTTGGTTTTCGTTTCCTCTTAATGGCAACTATGGCAACTGCCACTATCACACAAACAAGGGGGATACAGATTAACGCCGCTATTGGGAAAGACTTTTCATCTTGTACGTCAGTCCCCGGCTCGGTATCGGCTTCGCTTTCGCTGGTTACCATCGCATCAGAAGATGACGGCGTAGTTGATTCTTCCTCCGTTGGCTCTGTTGATTCTTCAACAGGCTTAACGGCTGCAAGCTGTATAGTACCATCATCAGCAATCGTTGCTCCATCGGCAACAAGACTGTTGATTTCCGGAATGGACAAACCAGTAGTCATATAGGCACGGAGAATGTTGTTTGTGCCAACATAAATCTTCTTCGTGGTGAATTGCCCTGTGTATTCATTACTGACAGTGATGGTATAGATGCCCTCGTCAGTGTACTCCGCACCGTCCTTTGCCGGGCCGTTGAAGCGTGTATCTTCAACAAGTCCATCAGCGCTATCCTTCAATGTCTCTCTTTTGAGATTAATTTTCAAATATCTGGATTTAGCCAAATCAAGGCGGAAACCATTCTCCGTCATAGAGCTGTTTGTTAATTCGCTGCCGGTTTTCACATCAAAAGGATAGACCATACAGTTGCCATTACGCACAGAGAATTTGAAGAAAATTCGGTAATGTCCAACTTTATCTATCAACTCGTCACTTGTGATTTCGTAATCGAGGGCAACTTCATAATCACCCTCCTCAAATAATTGCACCTTAGTATCTGCACCAACAGTAGCATTGGCTTCAAGGTAATTAGTATAAATGGTAGGCTCAGCTTTCACATTGTTATGGTCGGTGTAGCGGATAATCAGAACTCCTCGACCAAAGTCCATTTTGGGAGTTTCAAAGTATTGGTCATAACCTTCTGAATCAGCCGTAACAGACAAATTATCCTTGCCATTCAAGCCGTCAATGTTTTGATTCAACTTGAACCAAAGGGTTACTTTATCTCCGACATTTTTGAGGAACACCATATCCCCATCGGTATCTTCAGCCTCGTCTGTATATCCGCTGACAAAGAAGTTGCCAATATCCCAGCCATAGTGAACATCCTTTTTATCTATCAGTTCCTCACCAAAATAACCATCAAAGTTCTTAACCCTCACTTTTGTTCCAAGCCCATATGTCTGATTAGGGTCAACTGGATTGGTTTCTCCATTATCTGTACAGGCGTAGAACTCATAAATCTCAGCATACTTCTTGTAATCATGCTTGTCAGTATTGATAAACAGGAAATTGCTATCTTCGGTTCTAATGGAAAGCTCATATACAACCACAACTCTATAATAACAACCGTTAATCAACTGCACATCCGCTGTGGAATAGATAGAACTCGTTCGGATAGGAATATCGCTGAACGCATTGCAAACAGTTTCGACATCCACCCAATTCTTTCTATCTTTCGAGGTCTGAATGATAATTGCACCCTTCATAATATCGGAATCCAATTTCATGTCAGCCACTTTCTTGCTTTTGTCGTTCACGAGATGCCAATCATCCTCGCCAGCGTTAAGCATGGTATCCCCATAATTATAGTAGAACGCCAAATTCCCATCCCCAACCTCATAGGACTGGACACCAGATTTTTCACTCACAGCGGTTATGTCGCCGCTGAGATAAAATGTTCCATATGTATTTCCGCCGCCAGTCTTTTGAGTTGAGTCACCCTCGTGAAACTCGTAATAACTGTCCTTGTCAAACTCATAAACCTTTCCTGCTACTTCCGTGTTTCCACTGGTTGCAAATACAATCAGTGGGAATCCACCAAGTAACATAACAATAGCAATTACCATTATTACGTTTTTAGCACCAGCTTTCATTTTGTTTCCTCCTCAAAAGTATCTCCTATCAGTTCTCTTATTTTGTTTTTCCATTCTTCTATCAAATTTGCGGGGGACAATATCCGCATCTGCTTACCGAATTGGAACATCCAACCCCAAAAAGTAGGACTGATTTGGACTTTTACTGTTGCCACGCATCTATGCTCATGAGTGCGGATCATTTTTGTGTTTTCACCAAACTTATCGTACACAACGCCAATCAGTTTGTCGTCAAACTCAATTACAATGTCAACAGGTTGCCCCCCGTACATCTTGAATGCTCGCTCGGTGTAACCAGCAACCTCATTCCGCAATGCCAGTGCCTTTTGAGATACTGACTCACAGAGAATTTCAACGCTGTCCATTCGGTCAACACGGTAGTTTGCTGTGCTGTCGTGCTTTGCACTATACACCACTACATAATAATTATCTTCGTAAAAAACCAAAGCCACAGGCTCTACAACATACCTATGCCCATCACGGCGATAGACCTTTTCGCCGTTTTCATCTAAATCAAAATAGCGGAATAGCACTTTATTTTGCTGCTGGATTGCTTCTTCCAAATAGCCGACACTATAATAAATCATCTCGTTGCTGTGCTTACAGGTATTGAAGCAAACAAGATTATTTTTCAGAATATCGGCTCTATGGCTACCACCCAAGGCTGAAATCTTATCTATAAGCTCGACGCTCTTTTTTTCAGTAATAAAATTTGCTGCCTGCACGGCATCAATTAGGATTTTCAATTCCGGGACAGAAAAGCTGCGATCTTCAATATAATAGCCTTTCTCCTTTCCGACCTTACACCACATGACTTCAAAGCCCTGTTCATTCAAAAGAGCAATATCCTTCGCAAGTGTTCGACGTTCGCAAGATATACCCATCGCCCCAAGGCGGCTGCATATTTCGCTTGTTGAAAAAGGGTGGAGTTCATCCGTTTCCTGTTTTAGCAACTCCATTAGTTTGAGTAATTTAATCTTTTGATGATTCTCTTGCATATTGTGCTTCCCTCCATTTGCCATTAGCTAATGACACTATACAACATTTTTCCCCTTTTTTCAATGCGCTGCTGTCGTATTTTTGTGACAGCAGTGACAACAGCGCAAAATTTTTGAACAGATGTGCGTATTGAAGGATATAAAGCAGAACGCCCAAAGGTGCTTTAATCCCTTAGGCGTCCTGCAATTACTCTATTTCTCCCTTTGATTTTTTATGTAAAGTCACTGATCCTGTTGACTATCGCTCTGTTCTGAAAAGTCAGACTCTTTTTTCTCTACAGTCTTTCCTGGAAGATGTGGTGCTAGAATATAAATAGTACAAGCAAAAATGAGAAATTCCAAATACACATAAGCATGGTACAATAGAGACATGCTGAAGGAGGATCTCATATGGCAAAGCAA
>JAJEQR010000010.1 GCA_020687485.1 Hominifimenecus microfluidus
GAATTTCTGTGAGAAACTTCTTCCCTGGTCTAAGGATCTCCCTGAGAAATGCAGGAAGAAGCAGTAGAAAGCTTCTTATCAACATTTCTACGAGTATTCTCTCACAGATAGCGGAATTTGTCCAGGTACATCCTATTTACCGTTTACTTTTCTTCCTTCATCTAGTTTGGAGAGCTGCCGCTCCGTTTCCCTCAGTTCTTCAGCCAGATTTTGTAAATCCTCTTGAATAAATCGTTTGATACTACCGTCTGCTTCACGAAGATTTCTTGTCTGCGCTACAATATCCGCCTTCAGCTTGTCTCGTTTCTTTTTAATGAGGTTGCGTTCCTGTACTGTCTGTGACTGTTCAAGTGCTTCCTCAATTTTAATTTCCAGAATACTTCTGAAACGCTCGCTGTTTTCATCCGATAGTTCAGATAACTGCTGTGTCACAAATTCGTCCAGAAGAACGCCATCTAACGCTTTGAAATTACATTCCTTCTTGCGGTAACCGGGACAAACATATTTGAACCGAGGTTTACCGTTCGTCCAGCGGTCGGACTCGGAAATTACACTCAGTCGTCTGCCGCAGTAAGGACAATGCACCAGTCCTGCCAACAATGCGTTGGTCTTTCTGTGAGGGCGATTGTATTTCTCTGCAATAGCATCCAGAAGTTCCTGCACTTCAATCCATTGTTCACTTGAAATAAATCCTTCATGCCTTCCGACCGCAATAATCCACTCGCTAACAGGCTTGCTTTCAATGGTCTGAACATATTTGGGAGAGATGAATGTGCTGTCGCTGCCCTCGTACTTTTCTTGGTCGGTTTTATTGTAAGCCGACAATCCGTGAGTTCCGTCAAACTCTATCATATCTCCAAACACATTGCCGTCGTATTCGATGAAATAATTATAGCTGCGTTTATCAGCAGTGCAATAAATGGGATTTCTCAAAACCAGCCTTGTTGTCGATGCGTTAAATGTTGCACCGGACGGAGTGTGAAATCCTTCCTCATTCATCTGCTTTGCAGTGGTCTGGATACTACGATTTGTTCTAAAAATTTCATACAAACGCTGAACCATGGGTTTTTCTTCCGGCAGACTTTCTAAGTAGCTGTATGCTGATTTGCCCTTACCGCTTCCGGTTGTTACACGGCGAACGGTAAATCCCATCGGTGTATTGCCACCGAGCCATCGACCGTCCTTTGCAAGCTCCATCATATTGTCTACAATTCTTTCTGTCAGAGTATCCCTTTCAAATTCCGCAATGACCGCAAATATCTGAATGAAGATTTTATAAAGTCCGCTGGCAGTATTGATACCATTGGAGCAAATCAAGAGATTAACATGGTACATTTCCAAGAAATCCATCAGGCGGATTAGGTCGGCTGTTTTTCTACCGACACGATCCAGCTTGTAACATACGATTGCTTTGATTTTTCCGTCCTGCACATCATGCAGCAGTCTCTGAAAATCCGGTCTGTCTGAAAAATATCCGCTGAGTCCTTTGTCCTCGTATTGTAAGAATTCATACTCCTCATCCAATCCCAATTCCTTTTTGGCATAATCCGCACATTGTTTGAACTGAACACCGATACTGTCACCCTTGTTGGTGATACGGGATTTGCGGGCGTATATCGCAACGCCACGGTTATCTTTTTCAATTTTTCTCTGTCTCTTCATGGATAGTCACTTCCGCTCATATCATACCGCCATCCCGGTTATTCTATCAAGTTTGTGGCCAGTGCTACGAACCCATTCCAGAAACACATACAAGGTTTCTGCATCAAAATTTCTGATTTCCTGTGCGATAAACTCCGCTCGTTTCTGCTGGAAGGCTTCCATAGTTTCTTTGAATTTTTGTCCTCTGTGAATTATTGCAATCAAATAGTTTCCTCCGTTTCTGTCTGGGGTTCTGACTTCGGACCGGCTTGGTCCAAAGTCAGATAATGAAAAAAGCTGCTACACAGATGCAACAATAACAGACACAAGAAGATTCTGTATCTGAATTGATGCTTCCATGTAACAGCTCCGACAGTTCGGACTAACTAAAAATATGTTTGTATAAATATGGGACTTGCCCATCAATAAAATCTTGTATGAAGCAGTATTTAATTTTCATCTGTAACTATCATAGCATGAAATGTCGAAATAAGCAATCTTGTCAAGTTCAGCCAAAGAGCATATCCCAAAATTGAGAACAGGCAGCTATTGGCAGATTTTCATTTTGCCGTAAGTTGTAGTAAGGATATTTTTGATTTTCTAACTGAAGCATGATGATACCTCTGGACAAATTGTCCAGAAGTCATTTTGACATTTATGAAATTTCAGACACCTCATCAAGAATTTACAATACAAAATCTCTACACCTTACTTTGGTGCAAATTACACCGTAGCACTTCATCCCAACTTGGGACGAAGTTGATTTTCAGAAAATAGAAGCACTGTCTTGTGTTCAATTCGTCCACAAGCATAAAGCTCAGCCCTTCAACTTCTACACAAATTATGTCGAAGTGATTTTCGTTTTTCTGTTTCCTACATTTTTAACTTTGTGCCAAGTTGGCACGAAGTTTTTCACCTAACTTGGGATGAAGCTGTATCCGAGCATTGCCACTTTCGTTACTTGTGGGCGAGTTGCCCACAAGACTTCCCGACAATTTGTCGGGAAGTGGATTGCCACACATCACATAAATAATCAGAGACAACTTCCCCCATGTTTTCATTTTTTCGTTTATGAAAATGGAACTTTTATGCAAATTGCACAGAAGTCAGTAAGTAAAAGTATTCAGAATGAATGCGCAGTCGACACCGCAGGTGGCGGTCAAAGGGGATTGGGGATGCTTCCCCAACAAGCAATTTGCGAAGATTTCTCCTCTGGGGGAATCTTCGTAAATAAGTGAACCTGTACAGGTTTACACTGCTTGCCAATTTGTAACGCCTATAATATACGGGCAAAATTATTCCCAAGTTGGGAATAAAAAACTGATACATCTTCACCTGAATTGGGTGGAAGTTTCAAATCTGACTTCTGCCCAATTAGAGCAGAAGTTAATTCGTACTTGTTCCCAACTTGGGCACAAGTTATATGTTGGAAGGAAACTGGCAAACAGGGCAAAGTTACAGCAATTTGCTCATTTTCGCATTTTCTCCTTCGCCTCAATTTGCAAAATGACTTGTCAGGGAAAGCTCCCTGATACCCTTTGAACATCAATTTCATTGATGGCTGCTCGTTCATCCTGAACGCTGTTCTTATAATTTGCCTTATGAAATAAGCAACAGAAAAGAGTCTATGAAATAATAATTGAATTTATAGCAACATCACTCACCGTTCAAAGAACGATGAGTGATGTCTTACTTCTAACTACTTAATCGATTTTTCTTTCGATATACTGGCTGAAGGTAAAAATATTCTGTTCTCCAACAAGTTCAACCAAAAACGATTTGAAAGTGGAATCAATAGGAACCGTTACAAAGAAAATCAACCTTTTCTTTGGCCTTGAACAACATACATAAAATAAATTGCGGTTACGCTCAAAGGAAGCTTGTTTTCCACTTGGGATGACAGCTTTTTTTGTTATCATTGGAGCATAGGTTTCAAATTGATACTGGTTCCATCCTTTACTGATAACAAAAATCACATTGTCGTATTCTTCTCCTTTGACTCCGTGCTCTGTAGAATACTGTGCTTCTGGATGTAAGAAGTCTTTCACAGCAATAAACTGTGCGTAATCCAGATTCAAGAACACTTCAATTGAAGTATTAGAAGCATATATTGTTTCAGGTGTATTCTGGTACAAATGATACCAACCATCTAATTTGGGTGGTATAGGAATCAATTTAGTCCGGTTGATAATTTCAAAAACATCAATGGCTCTTTTCTTGCGTGCCTCATCAAGTTGACGCTGTAGTTCTTTCCACTTGTTTTTCTCAGCCTTCTTGGTAATTGGATAACGCTTAATTCCAAGTGTATCAAAAAGCAACTGCATATCGGAGGTGTTAAGCGCATAATAGATCGGTTCAACGGTCTCCATAAAGAACAATAGGAACGGGTCTTCTTTGTCTCTCAATCCGTCATTCAGAATATCCAGGAGTTTCTCGTATCCTTGCTGTGCAGCAAGAACCTTGTGCGTAATCATTAGAACTTTTAATTCTTCATCCGCAGGTGTTTCTTGTTTTATTTTTTCAGTAACCTTGTTTAATCGTGATTTTAATTCCTCTGGAGGTAATTCGTTCTTGAAATTACGATCTGCACGACGAGGTCCAGTATAATCCTCGCACGTAATAACAAACACTTCTCCTTCAAAGTCATCTATTGCTGATGTTTGCGGTAAATCTGGACGAATTTCATTCAAGAGGTCAACAATTTTCGGCGCAGATCTAAAATTGGATCCTTTCTTGATAACCTTAAGCTTATCATGTTCAATAACTCCACAGGCCTTATTGGATTGATATATGGTTTGCCATGCATCACCGAAAAATCCGAATTGTGGACCCTTTTCCTCTGCAATAAAATATTTTATGAAACGTTCTATGATCGGGCTATAGGAATCTTGGTATTCGTCAATCAAAATCAAAGGATACTTGTCTGAAAACACACGACGGAATTTTGCGTTATCCAAGAGTGTGCAAAATAATTTCAGAACATCGTCATGATATAAATATTGAATACCGTTTTCTTTGTACCTATGCCCCAAGGTATATGTAACTTCGGTAATCTTGAGAAAATCTCCTTCATCTGGCAAAAAGTCAGGGTCAGTGGTAACAATATTGATTAGAAAACTCTGATATTGCTTAATTGCATTCCACGCAAAGGAATGTATTGTAGACGGAAGGATGAAAGAATCCTTTGATAACCTTTCTGCAATTACATTTACAGCAGCATTTGTATAAGTAATGCAGATTACATTTTGCTTCTTGCGGCTGTACTCCGCCCACTTATTTGATTGAATCCATTCAATAACTTTATTAAGTGAGTAAGTCTTACCAGAGCCAGCGCCAGCTTCGACACGAAAGCTGTGACCTGCTTGCAACACTTCGATAATCTGTTCATCTACTTTGTCAGCTTCAGCTTTGGCAAGTTCATAATTGCGACCATGAAGGTTTTCAATCATAGATAGTCACCTCCTTACTCAAGTATTTTTTGTTCATTGAGCCACTTCAATCCAGATTTGATATAAGCTGGAATAGTATAATCATCACACTCATAAACAAGATCAAGTGCAAAATCTGTCTTACTCTTTCCAGAAAACTCAATATCATCTTCAGTTATAGTGTCCTCCAATTCATAATGTGCACGATTGACATTCCGGATAGCTTCTTCCAAGGAGTGTCCGCATAATCCTTGTTCCTTAGTTTGAAATTCAAGGTGACATTTGCCTTTTGTTTTTTCATCGGCTGTCATTGATGTAATCTCAGTAATGGGAATTTTCCCTTTATCATCCTCGCTAAGACCTTTGCTTTTTCTCCACCACCACTTTATAGTTTCATTTGATGTTGTCTCGCCAAGGTAAACCGGAACAGATTTATAATATGTTCTGCCGTTTTTTCCTTCTGTTCCTAATACAGAATCCAAATCAGTAAGAATAAGGCATGGAATTCCTAAGAACTCGACAAAAGGGATAAATTTGTAAGCATATGCTCCACCGATTTCTATCAGCGTATAGTACTGCGCAGGCAATTTATACGCCTGAGAATCAAAATCCCCAGCCTTTGCACACTTTTCAATCATGTCTGGAAGCAGCAGCCGTTCTGATGCACCTTCTACAAAAATAGCTTTATCAGCAAAGAATAAATCACATTTGGTTAGAGTTAAATATTTTCTAATGAAATCGATGTGGGTGGGATTTTCCTGAGCAAATGCACTCAGGTTTTTATAAGTTACGCCATTCTTAGTTTTCTGAGTATATCGAATTTTAGAGAAGACCATTGTATTGGCAACATGGGCGGAATGAGAAGTCAAAAAAGTTTGAATCCCGACAGAGGTGATTTTTCCAAGAAAAGCCTCCAAATATTCCGCAAAGGCGTGCTGCATTTGTGGGTGCATATGAGATTCTGGTTCTTCAATGAAAAGCAGGGGAATGCAGGCAGTGCCACACTTTTCCACCTTCTTGGCAAATGCAGCAAGAAGAAACTCCATTTTGATCAGATTTTTATATCCCAATCCGTTGTATTTGCTGGGAAGGCTTTCCTTACTTGCGCCTGCTGTGTAAGAAAGTTGCGTTTGATTTTTTATCTGCTCATCAATGCTTAACTGAGTTGTAACACCCAACTGTAGTTCTTCGCTATTTGGATAACCAAAACCGACCGAACTACTTACAAGGGTACTTAGTATCTCATTACTTTGTTGTTGAACACTTTTGTTTGCATTTTCGACAATCGAACGAAGTTCCTTCACCTTTTTTGTAATGCTTGGGTCTAATTCGTCTTCACTCATATCAAAGAAATCCGAAATCAGTGCAGACAGAGAGCTGTTCTGAGTACCATCTTCGCCGAGGAGTCGTTCAGCCGGAATGATATGGAATGGAAAAAGCTCTTTCAGTTCTTTGTGCTTTTTGACTTGCTTTTCTTCTGGATTTTTAGGATTCACCGCATAAACCGTCAATTCAAATAGCTTATAGAAATTCGCAACAATGGCATTGTGGGTGTCATCATCAAGAGTAAAGACTCCGTCTTTGTAATAGCTTTCCTCCAATAGTTTCCACAAAGTTTTCTCATCTGCCTTTAATCTGAACTCAACACGGATTAATGCTGTAGTAGTGTCTACATCTACATCAATGATAAAAGGTGACAATGCTCCCAAGTTATCCTCCGGATCATCGAGAGAGTAATCCACAAGAAATTCTATGGATATGGGTTCCAGCTGCTTGGCAAGCTCCTCAAATGTGATCTTCTTTTCCATGAATAAAGCTATCTTGGTATAGAGGTTCTCTCGCTTTTGCAGCGGGTAATCATTGAAGGAAAAGGGGGCTCCGTCCAGCACATTGCCAATACACTCAAAGCATGATGTTTTGGCTGTGTTATTACGTCCAACAATCAATGTTGTTTTAGGCTCAACCTCCAGTTCGGCATCAATAAGCAATCTGTAGTTTTTAATTTTTATCTTTGATAATTGCATATTTTGTCCTTTCTGGCGACACACAACAAGATAATGCGTGTCGCCTAAGAGACCACTCTTTGAAAAGTGCTATTACAGGCAAAACCTTCCGGGATAGTACAATTCCAAGGACTGCAACAAATCCTGACCATTCATTATAATAACATTAGTAATACGGGCTTCATCTCTGCCGTCAGGTGTAAAATCAGATGTTGTAATTACCCATGCACGACTTGCATGTCTGCTTCTCATATAACTATCTACTCGCTGAATGGGCGTTGATCCGATGTTATTTCCGGATCGATAACGCTTGCACTGTATGAGTTCAAGCTCTCCTTGGGTATTAGTCGCTAACACATCAACGCCACGGTCACCAGAGTGACCGATAACTTCGGCACGAACAAATCCTCTTTGTAAGAAATAATCAGCAATAAGCCTTTCAAAATCTGCGGGGTCCATTGCACACAAATGCTCTCGCCCATTTACATCACGCTTTGTATTGACAGTAGTACGAGCGAAGAACTCCCCTCGCTCAGGGTCTTCAACGGCATAAACATTTAAGAGTTCAGGGATCAGCCTATTTGCAGTGTGCAGTTGGTTGATAATCTCTCTACTTCCGTTCTCCATATAAGAGGCAAGATGAATTACATATTCTTCGAATGTAAATCCTTCTCCATTTGCTGTGAGTTCTTCAATAACAACTGGTGCAAATTCACGAAGACGAATTTCTGCGTTCATTTCACGATTCATTAAAGTGTATGGTGACAGTCCAGTTAAGCGATATTGCGCACCATTCCTTGTAGTAAAACGATCCAGCGTTCGTCTGATTTTATCTTCATACATAGGATGAGCTAATCTCATTAATCCGGTTCTGCGTAACTGAGATTGGAATTCTTGGTTGAATCGAGTGATTACAAAAGGATTTCCTTGGTCTGTTGCAGCACTTGTCGCTGCTAAGAAAACAAGTTCATCAATATCAACTTCGCCTTCATACCATCTGCGTTCGCATTCCTGCAGCTTCAAGAAAATAAAGCAAACATCGTTCTTGAATGTCCAAGCTGCGGATGCCAATGCTCGCATCGATGGATCAACTATTCCTGCAGAGATAGTCAAAAGAGGTTCAAATCCATGACGCCGACCAAAATCTTTTAGTTTGTTAAGATCGCTAACCCAATCCCGCTGTTGTGGTCTAAAGTACAGAACCATGAAACCGTGATCGTCAACAATCCGGTTTGCTTCAATGAATAGTCTTTCAATATCAACGAGGAATTCAAATAAAGATATACTCATCAACTTTTGATATAGAGCTACGGCCTTGTTTAGAATGACTAAGCTCAACTTTTTCAATCAAGACATCATACCTTTTTTCGGCTAATGCCTGAATATCTGAAATATCTACTATAGAATTATCTGAATAGCTAATCATTAGCCAAGCTCCAGCATTGGAGCATTTTGTGATAAGCGTGTCAAACGCACCCAAAGCCTTTGCTTTTTTACCAAAGTCAGATACACTCCTATCTTCTTTGTATCTGCCAATTGAGAGTTCATGCGTCTGCGGGTTCATAGCCATAGCCGGGTAGTCGTACAAACACACGGTATTCAACACATGATAATATCTGGAATAATGTTCTTTGAAATATGGGGGATCGGCATAAACCAAAGTTTCGTTATTCAAAGAAATTGAGTCTAAACAATTAGAAAAATCTAAGTTATAACAAACAGAAGGTGCTTTTCCATCTGCTGTACATAACCCCGCTTGACGGTATTCTGCCAGCAAAGATTTGCAGCTTTCGATGATGTTGATTTTTCTTTTTCCAATCAAGTTATTACACGTTGCCTTGCTTTTAACCTTGAGATATTGTGCGAAATGTGTCGTTGTAGAGGCACTCGCACTCATAACAGACATTAGCATCGTCAACAAGACATATCTGGTTCGTTCGTCTTCAATCTGCCCAATAATACTTCTTATCGCATCAATCTGACAGCATTGAGCAATGCCAAAATACGCATTGGCATAGTATGTCAAAAATAAGCACGGAGTTTCTACCGTCGGTGCTTTACCTGGAGTCACTTGATCTACTAAATCTAAAATCTCCTTCAAGCGAGGATCATCGCTCTGTGGCATAAACACAGAAGGAGTTTTTTCACAGAACAACTGATACTGTTTGTAATCTACAGTATCAATAAAGAATTTATTTTCTGTAGTCACCGCAGTACATACTTTTGCTTGCAAAGAAGCTGATTGCTGTTCAACTGCGTTCCAAAAAGAAATCTCATCTGTAACAGAAAAATCGCATCCATTTAGGATTGCATGATTGATAATATATGCGTAGTATTCAAGATCATTGCTGATGATGTTCTTGTGTGCTTTAAGTGCATAGCCTATAGATCCTGTACCTGCAAACAGATCAACAACGGTCTTAATAGATTTGTTTTTGATTATGGGTTCACATATATGAGAAATGATCCGTGTCTTGCTTCCCATATATTGAAGTGTAGGAATTTCGTTATATTGATTCATTTCATTCGCCTCAATGTTTTTCAATTTAGGTTAATATAGTTTAGCCATATACATCAGTGCTTCCTCTTTTCCAATGCCAACCCAATCAATCGATCCGCCTGATCTGCCATGAACAGCGGGATATTCAGCACATCATCGTCCAGTTTCAGATTGTCCAATGAGAAACGGATGCGAAGCTTGACCTTATCAGGGAACAGTTCCTTGAACTTCTTCATACTCTTGCTGGTTGTGTTGGCTTCGGATTTGACCT
Organism: Hominifimenecus microfluidus; assembly: GCA_020687485.1. GTDB lineage: Bacteria > Bacillota > Clostridia > Lachnospirales > Lachnospiraceae > Hominifimenecus > Hominifimenecus microfluidus. The sequence goes on from JAJEQR010000010.1 coordinate 9,844, forward strand.
CCACGGGGAAGATGTCGTTCTCCCGCTGAATGAGGAAATCCACCTCGTAAGGTGGGTTGTTCTGGCTCCAATAACGGGGCATGACTTCAAACTGAGTAATTAAAGTCTGCAACACAAAGTTTTCGGTTAATGCGCCTTTGAATTCAGTAAATAGGCGGTTCCCTTCGCCAAAGGCAGTGGGGGCCAACTGTGCCAGACGGCGGAGCAGTCCCACATCTACCAAATAAATCTTGAAAGCAGACAAGTCATCGTAAGCTGCAATCGGCAAGCCGGGAGCTGAGCTGCGATAAATTTTATGCACCAGACGGGCATCCACCAGCCATTGCAAAGCATCCTCGTACTCACGGGCTCGTGCGCCTTCCTTGACCACCTTATAGATAAACTTCTTGTTCTCCCTTGCCAGTTGAGAAGGAACAGACTTCCAAATCATTGAGATTTTCGGGAACTCGCTGAGATTAGGATGCTTGGCAAAATCACGCTCATAGGCTCCAATGATTCCGGACAAAGCTTCCTGCATGGCAGATACATCCCGTGCCTCCGTCCACATCAATACCGGCTCCGGCATACCACCGGTGACATAGTACATCTTCAGCTTCTCATACAGCGGATTAAAGAAGGCGTCAGGGATAGGTTCAAGGGTATCCACCTGTTCCAGATACTGCGCCAGATTTTCATCACCGTTGGCAAGTAGAAACTCAGCGAAGGTCATTGGGTCAATCTGCATGAAGTTGACCTTGCCTACTGGAAAAGAGGAAGGCTTCGCCAAGGCGATACCTAACAGAGAACCGGCGCAGGCAACATGGTACTGCGGTGCGTTCTCGCAGAAATATTTCATGGAGTTAATGACTTTCGGGCAGTCCTGTACCTCGTCAAAGATGATGAGGGTCTTTTCTGGCAATATCTTTTGACCGCTTGCCAACATAAGGTTTTGTAGAATCCGGTCCACATCCTTGGTTGTTTCAAAAAATTGTTTATATTCTTCGTTTTCGTCGAAGTTAAAGTAGGCTGTATTTTCATAACAGCGTCTGCCGAACTCTTTCAGAATCCAAGTCTTACCCACCTGACGTACGCCCTTCAAGATTAAAGGCTTGCGGTAGGGAGAATTCTTCCAATCCAGCAACTTTTTTAAGATAAATCGTTCCATAGAATCACTCCTCACATTTTTATTGGAGTTTTATGCCTTATAATCACACTTTTATTATATGCGAAATCTATGAAAATTACAACCGAAATCACAAAATTATTAAAAATTTAATGCTTATCAATCACACTTTTATATGAGATAGTGAAAAAATTTTCTACAATAAAGGCAGACCACAGCCTCAACATTAGTTATATTACATCTTATCATTCCTGTTCCATTCCGGATAGGAAAGGATAAGATCAGTATCACTATAATCAGTATAGTTATTATCAGTATTGTTACATTGTGCTTTTGACAGTTCTTGAATTGTCAAAAGCACAATTCTGGAACTGCCATAAACACAATTCAAGAATTGTCCCATCAAAGGAATAAGGCTGACCTGTTACAGTCAGCCCTAAGTAAAAATTCTATATTCTGTTAGCAAAAAATCAGTTCTGCATTAACGATTTCCTCCGCCTGTGTTTTTAGACTACTCATGTGCTGCACCCAAGCAAGCTGTTGGGTTGACTTATCCGGAGCCGGATTTTTCTCCAGAAGTTCAGTCATTATCTGTTCCGCTCTACGGTGAGCAGCTTCGTCAATTTCCCATAAATGCGGAAATAATGTCTCTGTTAGAATCATGTCATCTAAGAGTATTGGATTATTTTCCGCAAGAAAAACTCTGCGCATTCTACCGTACTTCCCAAGTGGTTTATCGCTTACATAGCTCAACCGAATATCAGGGATGAGATAATCACCACAACGGGTATAAGTCAAATTCTGTGTCATAGCAACTCCTCCAATCATTTTTTCTTTCACTTTCATTGTAATGGATGCTCCCCTAAAAGTGAAGTTTGTAGACTGGTCGTTTCAAGCGCAGCATATATCTTCTGATAAACCTTTCGTGACGGTCTGCGATTGCCTTCTTCGATTTTATAGTAGTAGCTTGGTACAATCCCTATCCGTTCTGCAAAAGCCTTCTGTGACAGCCCCAGAGCCGTTCTAACGCTTTTTAGCGCTTCGGTATAGGGTACAGCAAGGAAACGGGAGAAATCATCATAGAGTAAGGACACTTCGATTTCCAAAACATCTGCCAGCTTAATAGCTACATCATAAGGAATAGGATGTTTTCCATTTTCATACATCACAATAGTTGATGGTACAATATCCAGCTTTTCCGCCAACTGTTTTGTTGTCATCTGTTTTCGCTGACGGTAGTACTTGAGATTATCGCTCGGTAAGTTGGTCTTTGGCTTTTCTTCAAAAGATATCGTTAAATGGAGTAACGGCTTGCCTTGATGAAATTCACACAACGATGTGTGATTGAAAATACCATTGCAAATGCAATCTGCGATATCGCAATTCCGAATAAAGAGATTTTTTATGTTTATGAGAAAGAGATTCTTTCTGCGCTTTCTCATGTGATTTCTCAATCTACTGCGATTGCTGTACAGCAGGATGTTATTAAGTTGCAGGATGCCCTGCAAAAACTGCTATTGAATTCCATCAGCGCTTTTGATTATGCGCATGAGAATTTTTATCACGGTCTTGTTCTCGGAATTCGTGCGGTTATGAATAATCTGTACCATGTGGATTCCAACCGGGAATCCGGGCATGGCAGATATGATATTCAGCTTAGACCCTTCGATAAGAAGATGCCGGGAGTTATTATAGAACTTAAAGTATTAAGAAATGATACAGCGGAAGAACACCTGTAGAGTGAGCTGAAAAAATCTGCGGAAGAAGCTCTGGAACAGATCGGGAGAAAGCAATATGCAATAGAAATGAAGCAGGAAGGAATTACTCGCTTCTTCAAGGTGGGCGTTTCCTTCTATAAAAAACACGTAAGGCTGGTAAGTGAAACGGAAGAAACAATGGAAAAGGAAAAACGTGTAAAATGAACCATAAAAATCCGGGAAAAATGTGTTATGCAGTTTGTGGGGAAAAGAGCGCCCGGAATCTGGTGGTAAAAAGAAGGGAGCTTCTTTGAATGAGGCTCCCTGCTTTTTCATGTCAATTTTAATTTATTTCTCACAGTTAGCGTTTGCGTAGTCCTTGTAGGTTGCCAGCAGATCTTTCTTCAGCGGTACGCCGAGTGCGCGGAGCGTGTGATCGAGAGCTGCCATGACGTCTTCCATGTCGGCGTCATTGGCATTCGCGCCCATATGACCGATGCGGATAACTTTGCCGGCCAGAACATCGAAGGAACCGGCCAGCATCAGGCCCTGCTCGCGGATTCCGGCCAGGATAGCAGTATCCGTAGTTCCTTCCGGAACCTCGAAGACCGTAACGGTATCCGAATATCCATCCAGCGGATACAGGGTCAGTCCGGCATCCGTAAGGGTTCGGCGGGTCGCCTCTGCGATGCGGTGATGGCGGTCATAGAGCTCCGGGTCAGCAGCAATCAGATCCATCGCTGCACGAAGTCCTTTGATATCGCTGCCGGGCATGGTGTAAGGGAACCATTTCTTCTCATAATATCCATCAAATGTGCAGAGATTCGCGTAGAAAGAAGCAATCGGCGTCTTTCTCTCGTGCATGGCCTTCTTGGCTGCATCACTCAGCGTGACAAAGGTAAGTCCGGGAGGAGCGGATACGGCTTTCTGGGAACCGCCGCAGAGCAGGTCAATCTGCGCGTCATCCACAGAAAGACGGTTGCCGAACATACCGGATACGGAATCAACGACCGTGAGGATGCCGTATTTCTTCAGCAGGGGGCAGAGTTCCTCTACCGGGTTCAGCATACCGCTGGGCGTGTCGCAGTGAACCAGCGTCGCATACTTGAAGTTGTGATCCTTCTCAAGGTAATCCGCTAGTTCGTCCGCCTTCAGTGCGTGGCGCATATCACGGGTGTACAGCACCGGCACGCCGCCGTACATGGATACGAAATCCGCGAAGCCCTTACCGTAGATGCCGTTGTCCAGCACAAGAACACGGTCGCCGGGCTCCGTCAGAGAAGCGCAGGCGGCTTCCAGTCCCAGGATTCCTTCGCCGCTGAGAATCAGCGTTTCATTCTCCGTGTCCAGAAGCCGGCTGATCAGCCGGCAGGTATCACGGTATTCATCTGCAAATGTTTCATCCAGATCCGGGTTGCCGCAGGGAAGACTGCGGGCGATCCGGACAGGTTCCGGGACCTGTGTCGGTCCCGGAGTCATGATTCTTGTAATCAATTAGATTCCCTCCCGTCTTGTGATTTTGAGGATGGGGCCAATCACTACCAGCACGATCACGGAACCAACGCCCATCTGGACCAGGTTGCCGGGAACGGAAGTGATCGGTGCCATCCAGTTGCCATACAGAATCACTTCAGCCAGGTAATAGCCGACGATCTTAATAGCGCTGACCATGATCATTGCGAGAATAATGCGGGGATACGTCTTCTTGTGCTCGGTCATCCAGCCCATTACAAAGCCCATAATACCGACGATGATAAGGGTAAAGGGAGCCCATGCCGTCCAGCCGGACAGCAGATCGAACAGACCCATGCCGATGCCGCCGGCCAGTGCGCCGGTCTTCTTGCCGAAGAGAATGGCGCTGATGAACAGGGCGACATTTCCCAGGTGAACAAGTCCGCCGTTCGCGGCGATCGGAAGACGGATGTTAATAAATGCGGTGAATATGTAGGTCAGTGTGATGCAGATGGCTGTGATCACCATACTGAGAATGGCCGAGTGGTTCATAGCCGCTATGTTTTCTTTTGCGTTTGTCTGATTCATGATTTTCCTCTTTCCGATAAGCGCATGCATTTCTTATCTGTTTACTATGCTTTATAATAGCACAGAAATGGCATGATAAAATATCCACTTATATAAAAAACAACCAGTCCAGTTTGCTCCTTATAAGAAAGATTTGTGCAAATTCATATTTTTTAGAAAAAGCTTCCGGGGAGCTTGACAGAAGACACTAAACTGTATATACTGCATATATACAGTAAAACACACGCAGGGCAGAGTGTGAAAGGAAAATGCAATGAACATTATTATTGATAATAAGAGCGGCAAGCCGATCTATGAGCAGATCTATACGCAGCTGAAGGAACAGATCATCGGCGGCGATCTGGAAGCGGATGCGCCGCTGCCTTCGATCCGGAGTCTGGCGAAGGATCTGCGGATTAGTGTGATTACGACGAAGCGCGCTTATGATGAGCTGGAGAAGGAAGGATTTATCTATACGGTGGCTGCGAAGGGCTGCTATGTCGCAGCGATGAACCTGGAGCTGGTAAAGGAACAGAACCTGCAGAAGATGGAAGAGCACCTACGGGAGGTTGTCCGGCTGGCAGAGATCAGCGGTGTGGAGAAGACGGACGTAGAGGAAATGCTGCAGCTGGTATATGAGGAGAATCCATAGTGAGAAGCAGCGAAAGTGGAATAGGGCTGGAGATCTGGATAGATACGAGGAATATAAGGAGGAAGAGGAATGAACGCAATCGAGATTCGGGATCTGGAGAAGCATTACCCCGGTTTTACGCTGGATCGTGTGAATCTGACACTGCCGTCCGGGTGCATCCTGGGACTGGTCGGTGAGAACGGAGCCGGGAAGAGTACGACGATCCGTCTGATTTTGAATATGATGAAGAATGATGGCGGAAGTATCCGTGTTCTGGGCGCGGAGCAGGACGAGAATTTCAGTAAGGTAAAGGAGCAGATCGGAGTTGTCCTGGACGATATGGGATTCCCTTCCTGCATGACGGCCCGGCAAATTGGGAAGATGATGAAGCAACTTTACCGGAACTGGGACGAAGCGATGTATCAGAAGACGTTAAAGTGGCTGGCAGTTCCGATGGATAAGTCCTTCGAGAAATATTCGCGGGGCATGAAGATGAAGCAGTCGATCGCAGTCGCGCTCTCGCATCATCCAAAGCTGCTGATTCTGGATGAGGCGACGAGTGGTCTGGATCCGGTGGTGCGCGATTCTTTCGTGGACGCGGTGATGGATTTTACCAGAGACGAGGAATGCTCCGTGTTGATTTCCTCACATATCGTCAGCGACCTGGAACGCATGTGCGACTATATCGCTTTTATGCACGAAGGAAAGCTTCTGTTGTGTGAAGAGAAGGATGTTCTGATGGAACGCTACGGTGTGATTCATGTGACGAATGAGCAGATGGAGGAGCTGGACCCGGAGGCAATCCTGGGAAAGCGCATCTCTCCGTATGGTGTGGAGGCGGTCGCGGACCGGACAAAAATTCCGGAAGGCTTCTCCGTGAATCCGGTAAGCCTGGAGGAGCTGTTTGTATTTATGGTAAAGGGGGAGAAATGATGAAGGGACTTCTTTATAAAGATTGGCTGATGCTGAAAAAATACTGCCGGGTTTATCTTCTGGTTCTCATTGTATTTCTGGTAGTATCGGTATCCGCAGAGGAGAGTATATTCTTTTCTGTCTATCTGATGGTTCTTTCTTCGGTGCTTGGAGTTACGCTGGTTTCCTATGATGAGAAGAGTGGCTGGGAACGTTATTGCGATACATTGCCTTGTCCCCGTGAGCTTCGTGTGAATGAAAAATATGTATTCTCTCTGATTTTGATGGGGGCGGTCTTTGCTGCTTTGACGGTGAGCCAGGTGCTTCATATGCAGATTACCGGATCGTCTGGCCGGGAAGTATCTCTGACGCTGCTGAATGCATTCATCTGCGGCCTTTTTACGGCGTCAATTTCTTTCCCTGCGGTCTTTCGATGGGGCGTTGAGCAGGGACGTATCATTTATTTTGTTGCTATCTTTGCAATGGTTGGTTTGGAGCCCGGGGCTGTAAAGTTTGTGCAGGAACTTTCACCGGAAATGACAGCACAACTTTTTGGCAGCTGGCTGGTTTCGGCGCTTCCGGTTCTGGCGCTGCTGATTTTTCTGGGATCGTGGAGACTGTCCCTTCGCCTGTACCGGAAGCGGGTGCTGTAGATTCGTGATCTTTTGCGAATGCGAGGTTTCGGTGGTTTACAAAAGATATCTCTGGTGCTACTATATTTTTTAGGGGGCCTGCCTTGTTACCGTTTCGGTCATACGAGGCAGGTCTTTTCTATTATTACTGGAAAATGTTATCAGAAAGGTTAAACCATGACGATGAAGAACAGAAGATATGAAAAACTGCTCTGCGGTGCGCTTCTTGCTGGAAGTCTGATGCTGGAAGCCTGCGCGGGCGGAAACGGAGCACCTGCAAATACGACAGAGAGTACGGCGTTGGTGGAGAGCGCGGCGGACGCATCGGCTGCAGAGAGTACGGAAGCGGCGGGCATTCTGGATGCGGACGTACAGGATAAGGTCAATCAGCTGCAGGATCTGATCTCGGAGAACTATCTTTTCGAGGAGGACGAGGAGCAGGTGAAGGAGAGCATCTACGCCGGGATGATCGCCGGTCTAAACGATCCCTACTCGGTCTACTATACGGCGGAGGAATACCAGAAGCTGATGGAGCATACGAACGGAACCTACTGCGGTATTGGAGCATTGGTTACTCAGAACCGGGAGACCGGGATTATCACTGTCGCGAAGGTATTCTCAGGATCGCCGGCGGAAGAGGGCGGCCTGCTCCCGGATGATATCTTTATCTCAGTGGGGGATGTGGATCTTGGCAGCATGGATCTGGATCTTGCGATCAGCCAGTATGTAAAGGGCGAAGAGGGTACGCAGGTGACGATCACTGTTTACCGCCCTTCGACCGGAGAATACCTGGATCTTACGATGACTCGCCGCGTAGTGGAGACGCCGACTGTTGAGCATCAGATGCTGGCGGGAAATCTGGGCTATATCGAAGTCAGCCAGTTCGACAGTGTCACAGCGGATCAGTTCAAAGCGGCGGTGGATGATCTGGAGGCTCAGAATATGGCCGGTTTGATTATTGATCTTCGGGGAAATCCCGGCGGAGTCCTGGATGCCGTTGTCAGCATGATGGACTATATTCTGCCGGATGATATCGGAAATTATTCGAAGACCGGCGGCAACACAACGCTGATTTATACGGAAGATAAGAACGGAGACGGCGACTGCTATGCCGCTTCGGACGGTCACAGTGTGGATGTGCCGATGGTGGTGTTGGTAAACGGCAACTCAGCCAGCGCGTCCGAAGTATTCTCCGGTGCGATGAAGGATTATGGCTGGGCTACTCTCGTTGGAACCACGACCTTCGGCAAGGGTATCGTGCAGTCGATTTTCCCTCTGGAAGACGGGACAGCAGTGAAGTTGACGGTATCCAGTTACTATACACCGGCAGGAAATAACATCCACGGAACCGGTATTGATCCGGATGTGGAGATTGAGCTGGATTCGGAGCTGGCGACGAAGAGCAATATCTCCGTGGAAGAGGATAATCAGATTCAGAAAGCGGTGGAAATGCTGACAACCGGGGACGGACTGGTATCACACATTTCTTCCTCAAAAACAGTGGTTACGGTGGAGGATACTGACGGTGAAGCTGCATGCAAAGGACAGAAACATATGCAGCTGACAGCCCAGGAAGCCATGGAAGCCATTCTTCCGGCACTGGAGCAGCAGGGCGCGCTGGCATGCTATCAGGTGCAGTCACACACAGAGACGGAAGAGCTGCGCTCCCGTCAGGTGCAGTATCAGCTGGTATCCGGTGGAGACAGCAGTGCGAACGATCTGATCAATCTGGACTACGATATGGGAAGTGGTCAGGTACATTCCGTGCTGATTCAGATGAGCGACCGGGCGAATGCGGAGCTGGCATTCTGTGAGTTGATCCGCGCGATGGCGGCTGCTTTCGGCAATACAGTAAGTGATGCAGATCTGACAGATACGACTACGCAGATCGATGCTCTGGCGGACGGCGCATCACTGTCGATGCAGTCGGATATCTTTTCTGCGCAGGCCGGAGTGATCGGCGGCCTGACGATTATTGCGGTATCCGCATCGGAATAGACTATGAATCGCGATGACAAGAATTTTCTGGCATTAAAGCAGGCGGATGCGAAGCTGGAGCTGGCGCTGCAGCGATATCAGCAACCGGATGTGGAAGCGGATATGCGAACCGAGTATCTGAGATATCTTCGCTTGCGGATTCGCCCGGCGATGGATCGACTGATTCGGGAGGGGAACGTAAGAACTCTGCAGGAGCTGATCGGACAGATTCCGCCGGATGAGAGCAGCCTGAAGATGGCCATGCAGGTTGCCGGAGATTCCGGGCAGGGGGAATGTTTCGCCTGGTTGTGGAATTACCGGAGAAAGAGACGGGAAGCGGCTGCATCCGGCATGGAACCGGGCAAAGAGGCAGCGGCTTCTCCAACTTCCGGAGTGCAATCGGGATTGGAAGAACAAAAATATCCGGCATTTTCGGGAAATGAAAACCGATATCTGGCGAAGAATGGAGAGTCACAGGAAAAGAACGGCGCTCCGAATGATTTTATGGAAACGAAAGCAGTGGCTCTGGCGGAGCGGATCTGGGCGTATATCAGAGACCGGCTGACGCTGCAATACCCCTATTTCCATCCTCTGCTCTGGAGCTTTGTGTTTCAGCCAATGGCGGAGGACAGACCGCCAGGAACGGACGGGCGCGTGATCTATTATCATGCCGGTTGGGTCTGCCGACATTTTCAGCAGAATCCTGAGAAACTGGCAGATGTCCTTCTTCATATGCTGTATCATTGCCTGCTGGGGCATCTCCATCCGGGGGATGAGATCTGGAATCTGGCCTGCGACGAAGCTGTTCACGCAGTCATGACGGGCGCATCGGAATTTCATGCGCGCACCATCGAGGAAGAGCTGAGAGCGCATCCGCTTTCTCTGCAGGAGCGGCAGCAAAGAGAACAGGAATTCTGCCGGGACGATCATTGTTACTGGGCAGCTGGCGCGAATACGGAGGCAGTCCGCAGGGCACGGGCTCTCTGGGAAGAATCCGGTGCAGGCGACGGCGGCGGGAAGACGCCGGGAGGAGGCAGGCGGGGAAGTTCTCCCGGCGAAGAGAAAGAACGGATCGAGCTGGAGAAGCGAAAGCGGGATTACCGGCGCTATCTGAGAAAATTTGCCGTCTGCCGGGAAGAGGTTGTCATGGACCCGGAAAGCTTCGATTATATTCCTTATTATTATGGTCTCACTCGGTACGGGAACCTTCCGCTGATTGAGGAGCTGGAGTACCGGGAAGTCAGTCGTCTGGAAGAGCTGGTTATCGCCATCGATACTTCCGGGTCCTGTTCCACAGAACTGGTGAAGCAGTTCCTGGAGGAAACATATGCGATGATCAGCGACCAGGAAAGCTTCTTCCGGAAGATGAACGTATATGTCATCCAGTGTGACTGCTATGTGCAGCAGGTTGTGAGAATTCAAAGTGAGGAAGAGTGGATGCGCTATATCGAAAATCTTGTGATTGAGGGGCGAAGCGGAACCGATTTCCGACCGGTTTTTCAGTACGTGGAAAAACTGAGAAGAGAGAAGAAGCTCCGGCGGCTGCGCGCTCTGTTCTATTTTACGGATGGAGACGGCATCTATCCAGAGGAGAAGCCGCCGTATGAGACGGCGTTCTTTATCCGGCAGGAGAAGAATCCGGGGATTGCGAAGCAGGCGCCGCCGGAATGGATACGGGTAATTCCGCTGTAAAGGAGTTAAAAATACGATGAATATAAAGGAAGCAAAACAGGAATTGGTGAATACTGTTCGTGCTTATACGAGAAAAAGGGAGGACGGCAGCTATGTAATTCCACTGGAACGGCAGCGCCCCATACTCCTGATGGGGCCGCCTGGCGTTGGGAAGACAGCGATTCTGGCGCAGGTCGCGGAAGAATGCGGGGTCGGTCTGGTGGCGTATACGATGACGCACCATACGAGACAGAGCGCAATTGGCCTGCCGCTGATTTCTCATGAAAATTTTCAGGGAAAGGAATATGCGGTTACAGAATACACGATGAGTGAGATCATCGCATCGGTTTACCGCTGCATGGAGGAGACCGGGCTTTCGGAAGGGATTCTGTTCCTGGACGAGATTAACTGTGTCTCTGAGACTCTGGCACCGACCATGCTGCAGTTTCTTCAGAAGAAGACTTTCGGGACGCACAAGATCCCGGATGGGTGGATCATCGCGGCGGCGGGCAATCCGCAGGAATACAACCGGTCGGCCCGGGAGCTGGATCTGGTCACGAGAGACCGGGTGCGCATGTTGCCGATCGAGGCAGACTTCAGCGTATGGCGGGAATATGCCTGGGAGCATGGGCTGCACTCCTCGATCCTGGCATGGCTGAAGCTGCATCCGGAGCGATTCTATTCGCTGCACATGGAGGGAGAAGAGAGTACTTTCGTCACAGCGAGAGGTTGGGAGGATCTCTCGGAGATGATATTCAGCTATGAAGAGATGGGAATTCCGGTGGATGAGCTCCTCATCGAGCAGTTCCTGCAGGAGCCGGAGACGGCGCGTGCCTTTGCCGGAGGCTATCGGATGTACCGGGCCTGCCGGGAGCGTTATGATTTGTCCGGAATTCTGGAAGGAAGCAATGATGGTCGTGAACTGGCCGGGCTTTTGCGGGAAGCATCGCCGGACGCGCGGATGTTCGTGGCACATGAGCTTCTGGCCGGATGGATGGCGCTGCTGCGGAGCTGGTCGGAGGAGCGGCAGAGCGGGGCACGTCTGAAGGAGGCAGTCGGGCTGATCGGGAGTCTCTGCGAACAGGGGCAGACGCCGGAGCAGATCCTTACAGCAAGAAGAGATGCGCTGAAGATTCGTCAGGAGGCCGGTGTTCTTTCTGCGGATGCCTGTCGGAAGGAGCAGCTGCTGGAAGAACGTCTGGAACGAGAGGTCTATCAGGCGCAGGCCGAAACCTGTCCCGGCAGAGTTTCTTTCCGGGAATTGCTCCAAAAGTCGGCGGATGCGGCGCAGGCACAGGAGAAGAATGGCAGAAAGAAGATTCTTGACGCGCTGGAACGTGGTTTTGCTTTTGCGGAAGACGCCTTTGGCGAAGGACCGGAGCTGCTGCTTCTCGTCACGGATCTGTCCGGAAGCCGGGATGGCAGCGCGTTCCTTATGGAAGAGGATTGTGAAGCTTACCGGAAGCATAGTGAGCGGCTGCTTTTCGCGGGAAGAGAGGCGGAACTTCGCCGGGAGGTAGCTGCATGGAATCGTTGATTTTTTCGCAAAATACTTGCGTTTTTCGTAGAACCTGCTAAAATATAGCGTGTATTTATGATTCCGTGCGTTGTCACGGTTACGGGTACAGATAAGGGCGTATGCCCTAAAAGCGATATCGTTCAGGAGGAAAGAACAATGAAGAAGTTAATGGCTATGGCCATGGCAGGCATGATGGTTCTGTCGATGGCAGCCTGCGGCAGCAGCAGCAGTACCGATACAACGGCGGCAGCAGCAGACACGACAGCGGCAGCAGCAGACACGACAGCGGCAGCAGCAAGCGAGGCAGGATCCACGGCAGCAGCGACTGCTGGCACGGATGATGCGCAGGCAGTTGTTACTGCAAAGACAGTATCGGATGGCAAGCTGATCGTAGCGACTGAGGCTGGTTTCGCACCCTACGAATATATGGTTGGCGACCAGGTTGTCGGTGTAGATATGGATATCGCACAGGCAATCGCGGATAAGCTGGGCGTAGAGCTTGAGATCCAGAACATGGATTTTGACGCATGCATTCCCGCAGTAGCAGGCGGCAAGGTAGATATCGTAGCTGCTGGTCTTTCTGTTGATCCGGAGAGAGCAGAGCAGGTTGATTTTTCTACCAACTATGTAGATTCTACGGAGGTTGTTGTTGTAAATGCGGCAGCTCCCGCGGTAACCGAGGCAACGGGTGAAGCTCTGGCCGGTAAGGTTGTCGGAGTACAGCAGGGCAACATTGCGGACCTCTGGGTGTCCAATGCGGACAATACGGTTCCCGGCGAAGTAATGCGTTACACCAAGTTTGCACAGGCCGGTGAGGATCTGAAGAACAGCAAGATCGACTGCATCGTTATGGATGAGCTGCCTGCCAAGGAGCTGGTTGAGTCCTCCAATGGCGCGCTGACGATCCTGGAAGGCGATCCGTTGTTCGTTGATCAGTACGCAATCGCTGTTCAGAAAGGCAATTCCGAGATGCTGGATGTTGTAAACAGCGTCATCAAGGAGCTGCAGGACAACGGCAAGATGGATGAGATTATTGCCAGCCACAGTCAGGCAAAATAATCTGCCATAACTACAAATTAAGAAGAAGGCTGCACGTTTCTTCGGCATACCCGGGATTTGTGCAGCCTTTTTAAAATGATGCACAGGAAGGATAAACATTATGGAATGGCTTCAGAATCTTTATGAGAGTTTTTATAATGCCCTGATTCCGGAACAGCGTTATCTTGCGTATCTTTCCGGCCTGAAGATGACCCTTCTGATCTCCGCGTTCGCCGTACTTCTCGGTATTGCGATCGGTACGCTGGTAGCGGTGATCAAGGTCAGCCGGAAGAACAGCAATAACTTTCTTCTGAAACTGGGAGCGGTTCTCTGTAATATCTACACCACAGTGATCCGCGGAACCCCTGCCATGCTGCAGGTGCTCCTGATCTACAACATTGTCTTCACTTCTCCCAATACGAACCGCGTGGTTGTCGGTGCTGTCTGCTTCGGCATCAACTCCGGTGCTTACGTTGCAGAGATCATTCGTGCCGGTATTGAGTCCATTCCCAAAGGACAGATGGAGGCCGGCCGTTCACTGGGACTGAACTATGTGCAGACTATGCGCGTAATTATTCTGCCGCAGGCCGTGAAGAATATCCTTCCGGCGCTGGGCAACGAGCTGATTGTTATGGTTAAGGAGACGTCGGTAATCAGTGTAATTGCGGTCAATGACCTGATGAAGATGGCGCAGTATATCGGTTCCCGTACCTGGGATACGATCACGCCTCTGGTTATTGCCGGTATCATCTATCTGCTGATTACGATCCTGCTGACGAAACTGCAGGGCATGCTGGAAAGGAGGCTGAGTCAGGGTGATCGTCACTAAAAATCTTCAGAAAGCCTTCGGGGACCATATGGTACTGAAGGGAATTGACCAGCATATTGAAAAAGGGGAAAAAGTTGTAGTGATCGGTCCTTCCGGATCGGGGAAATCCACATTCCTGCGCTGCCTGAATCTGCTGGAGCAGCCGACCGGCGGCGAGATCATCTTCGAAGGAACGACGATTACAGATCCGTCGTGCAATATCAATGAGCTGCGTCAGCGCATGGGTATGGTATTCCAGCAGTTCAATCTGTTCCCGCACAAGACAGTGCGCCAGAACATTACGCTGGCGCCGGTGCTCCTCGGAAAGATGACGCAGGAGCAGGCAGATCAGAGAGCGCAGGAACTGCTGGCGCGTGTCGGTCTCCCCGATAAGGCAGATGCTTATCCCGCGCAGCTCTCCGGCGGCCAGCAGCAGCGTATCGCGATTGCGCGCGCGCTTGCGATGAACCCGGATGTGATGCTGTTCGACGAGCCGACATCTGCGCTGGATCCGGAGATGGTCGGAGAGGTTCTTGCGATTATGAAGGAACTGGCAGACGATGGTATGACCATGGTAGTGGTTACTCATGAGATGGGCTTTGCCCGCGAGGTGGCCACCCGTGTACTTTTCATGGATGAGGGCCAGGTGATGGAGGAGAATTCGCCGCAGGAGTTCTTCGCGCATCCGAAGAATGACCGCCTGAAGGATTTCCTTTCCAAGGTTCTGTAGGTCTTCCTGGGAATCTCTGTTGTTTCCGGTATTCCAGCAGAAGTTTTTGCGAAAATGCTTGCATTTTTTCCTTCTCTTACGTATACTGTTTCTTGGCTGTGCTGCTTTTTCTGAGCGATCTGTGGTGGCAGATACGACTACTCACCGAGCATACTGCATTGCGGAGACGGGCAACCGCTTCGATGATGTAAAGACACTGTGACAGCAGGAAAAGGAGGACAGACAAGACAAAATACGTTGTACCCGGAAAGGGACAGCAGTAGGAGGAAAATAGAATATGAGCAACACAAGCAGCAAGACAAGGTACATGGTGGAACTGGCGATGATGATCGCGGTTATCCTGTTGATGGCGTTCACTCCCCTGGGTTACATCCGTACACCGTTTCTGACGGTAACGCTGATCACGATTCCAGTGGCAGTCGGCGCGATGTTTCTGGGTCCGAAGGGCGGCATGGTCTGTGGACTGGCATTCGGACTGACCAGCTTCTATACGGCGCTGACAGCTCCCAGTCTGATGATGGCCGCTTTTATGACAGTGAATCCGATCTATGTGGCGATTCTCTGCATTATCCCCCGTGCACTGGAGGGACTTTTCTGCGGGCTGATTTTCAAGGCTCTGCGGAAGGCTTCGAAGAATCCGGTTACGTACTATATCGCAGGTATCAGCTGCCCGGCGATCAATACGATCCTGTTTATGGGTACTCTGGTTTTACTGTTTTATAACTGTGAGTATGTTGTGAATATGCGGGAGACGCTGGGGGTGTCCAATCCGCTTGCCTTTGTTGTGGCAGTCGTTGGCGTGCAGGCGTTGTTTGAAGTCGCCGCCTGCGGTATCGTATCCGGCGCGCTGGGTCAGGGACTGAACCGTGTATTAAAGAGATAATGTGCGGCGGTTCCGTCTGATCGGAGTCAAGCTGGCATTTTGAATGGTTACAATAGTACGAAGCATGTGAGAAATGAATTTTCAACGTTCATTTCCCGCATGCTTTTTTTATGCGTGAAAACTCAGACAGATTCTGGGTTGTGTCTGAAAAACAGACACGGCTCTTTTTTTGACTGTAGAAAAAGAAATTGAGGCATGCTATTATCTGAGGCAGATGAGGGAGGCGAGACGATGAGAAACCTGAAAATAGTAAAAAATGCCTACAGCATCATGACGGTGTGTCTGATTCTTGTGGGCGCAATCCTTTTATTCTGGCCGCAGATGGGACTGGATATGATCTGTAAGATCTACGGAATCTTCCTTGTCATCTACGGAATCGCGAAGCTCTCAGGATACTTTGCCAGAGATCTCTTCCAGCTGGCGTTTCAGTTTGATCTGGCGCTGGGAATCGCATCTTTGATTTTCGGATTTGTGATGATCTTCCGAACCGGATATGCGATAGAATTCCTGGCAGGACTGATCGGCGTGTTCATGTTGATCGACGCCGTATTTAAGATCCAGACCGCAATCGAAGCCAACCGCTTCGGAATCGAGCGGTGGTGGATGATCCTGGTAATCGCGCTGATCGTAGCCATAATCGGAGTCCTGCTGCTGATCCAGCCATTTCGGGCAACCGGCGTAATCACAAGGCTGATCGGTCTGAACCTCTGCCTGGATGGAATCCTGAACTTGTACGTCGTGCAGAGTACAGTAAAAACGATCCGCAGAGACCATGACTGGGATATCTGAGCGAAGCTGATTCGTGAGGCGAAAAAGAATAGGAACACGAAAATTACACAGAATAAAATCAAAAAGAAAAACGATAAAACGAAAGAAAGGCGGAACTTGTTATGAAGAAGAAAGCGTTAAAAGCAGGTGTGGCTTCTGTTCTTGCACTGGGAGCAGGCGTAGCGGCAATAAATGCAAGAAAGAATTATAAGGCAGAGAAGGTACAGGTAAAGAAGCATCAGGAAGAGGAGCTGGCGAACTTCCGCAATACGGAACGCGGAACGAATGAGAAGAACAGCAAGGGCATTTACTATAGCAACGGTAACTACGAAGCATTTGCCAGACCGGAGAAGCCGGAAGGCATCGAGAACAAGTCGGCATATCTGGTCGGCAGCGGTCTTGCTTCCCTGGCAGCGGCCTGTTTCCTGGTGAGAGATGCGCAGATGCCCGGCAAGAACATCCATATCCTGGAAGCAATGGATATCGCCGGCGGTGCCTGTGACGGCATCAATGATCCGACCAGAGGATATGTGATGAGAGGCGGACGTGAGATGGAGAATCATTTTGAGTGCCTGTGGGATTTGTTCCGCAGCATTCCTTCCCTGGAGACAGAGGGCGCATCCGTTCTGGACGAGTATTATTGGCTGAACAAGCACGATCCGAACTACTCTCTGTGCCGTGCAACCGAGAACCGCGGTCAGGATGCTCATACCGATGGCAAGTTCGGACTGAGCCAGAAAGGTTGCATGGAGATCATGAAGCTGTTCTTTACAAAGGACGAGGATCTGTACGACAAGAAGATTGAAGATTTCTTCGATGACGAAGTATTCAATTCCAATTTCTGGCTGTACTGGCGCACAATGTTCGCATTCGAAAACTGGCACAGCGCGCTGGAGATGAAGCTCTACATTCAGAGATTCATCCATCATATCGGCGGCCTGCCGGACTTCTCCGCGCTGAAGTTCACGAAGTACAATCAGTATGAATCCCTGATTCTTCCGATGGTAAAATATCTGGAGGCAGCGGGTGTTACCTTCCAGTACAATACGGAAGTAACGAACGTATTATTTGAGATTAACGGCGGTAAGAAGGTTGCGACCGCCATCGAGTGCAAGGTAAACGGACAGCAGGAGACCATTCCGCTGACCGAGAATGATCTGGTATTCGTTACCAACGGCAGCTGCACCGAAGGTACGATCTACGGCGATCATCATCATGCGCCGGTTGGCGATGCCGAAGTCAGAACCAGCGGCTGCTGGAGCCTGTGGAAGAACATCGCGAAGCAGGATGAAGCTTTCGGTCATCCCGAAAAGTTCTGCTCCGATATTTCCCGTTCGAACTGGGAGTCTGCAACGGTTACGACCTCGGATGAGAAGATTATCTCTTATATCAAGAACATCTGCAAGAGAGATCCCAGAACCGGCCGCGTGGTTACCGGCGGTATCGTAAGCTGCAAGGATTCCAGCTGGCTGTTAAGCTGGACGATCAACCGTCAGGGGCAGTTCAAGGAGCAGAAGAAGGAAGAAGTTTGCGTATGGGTATACAGCCTGTTCACGGATGTACCCGGTGATTATGTGAAGAAGCCCATGAAGGAGTGTACCGGTAAGGAGATCACCGCTGAATGGTTGTATCATCTGGGTGTGCCGGAAGCTGAGATCGAAGAGCTGGCGGAGAACCATACGAACTGTACGCCAACCATGATGCCTTATATCACCGCATTCTTCATGCCGAGAAGAAAGGGCGATCGTCCCGATGTTATCCCGGATGGCTGCGTAAACGCCGCATTCCTGGGACAGTTCGCTGAGACACCCAGAGATACTATCTTCACAACGGAATATTCTGTTCGTACCGCAATGGAAGCTGTCTATGGACTGTGTGCCGTTGACCGTGGCGTACCGGAAGTATGGGGCAGTGTATACGATGTGCGCGCACTCCTCGACAGCAGCGTAAAGCTGATGGATGGCAAGTCTCCACTGGAGATCGACCTGCCCGCACCGCTTAACGCCATCAAGAAAGGCATCATCAAGGCCATCAAGGGAACGGATATCGAGAAGGTATTAAGAGACCATAACGTACTGAAGGATTATATGTAAGATCCGGTATTAATAATGTGAAATAATATTTACCCCCTTTATCGTTCATCGGTAAAGGGGGTATTTGTATATATGTAATCTCACTTATTCAGCTTTCGCCCATGGTATAGACCACATCCCAGAAACGCAGGTCAAAAAGGCAGCATTTTTCGAAGATTTCGCAGAGTTTCTGCGTCTCCTTTTCATCAATGGATACGGCAAGCGTGTCGATCCGATCAATCAGAGCCTGATTGGTCTTCCGGTACTCTTCCGAAACATAGCCTGCGAACCATGAACCGTAGTTTTCATTTTGGAGGGCGTTCGGATAACGCTTCACCATCTGTTCAGCAATATAGGCATAACTCCAGGAGCAGTTCAAAAGTGTTACAAGTCCTGTCAGTACATCGCCCATCTGTGCTTCGCAGATCATGTAGTGCGTGTAGGCGCTGATGTCAATATGAGCGTGTGCGCTGCGGATTTCTTCTTCTGTGATGCCGAGGCGCTTCATATAGGGAATATGTGTGCGGAATGTCTCATCGATCGTACCTGCTAACTCCCCGCTCAGAAAACGAATCTGTTCGAAATCATCGGCTTTCGGAATGATTGCAGCAAAGATCTTCACATAATCCCTGAGATAAAGATAATCCTGCAACATATAATACCGGAACTTTTCCTGCGGCAGCGTGCCGTCCGCCATCTGTGTCACAAATGGATGGCAGAGATAGCGCGGCCAGATTTTTTCTGCGTGCTCGTAAATCCTCTCTGAAAGCTTCACAATATTCTCCTTATTCTGTCTTTCGCTTGCTTTATTTATGGGCGACAATGGCAACATAACCGCCGCTCTGGTATCCGGGAACAACGTCCTCCACATCCTCGTTGGTGTACATCGGATTCTTCAGAAGCGTCTGGTAAAAATCAAAATCATGGAAGCCGAGCGCCTTCAGCACATCGATCTTCTCTTCCGTGGAATGCCATACGCCTGCACAGCATAACTCCAGAGGATAGGGCAGTTCCGGCATAACACCGTTCAGAGAAGGGTGATCGAATGTACCTGCCTCTTTCGCAAGAAGATACATAAAACCGAATGCGCTTTCCTTGGGAACGTCCAGAGAGATGAATTTTCCGTTCGGCTTCAGCGCCTTTTTGCAAACGTCGAATGCAAGGGTCAGATCTTCCATGTAGCTGGAGCTTCCGTTCAGATAGATCACATCATAGGCATTCTCTTCCAGTTCAGCATCTTCAATCGCGCCGAACGCGATTACATTAATGCCGCGCTTCTGTGCGATGGCGCCCATGTCGCGCGAAGGTTCGATGCCCTCGATGCCGTTGGCATCGATCATGCTCTCGAACAGACCGCTGCCGCAGCCGACAGAAAGCACACGCTTGCCGGAAATATCGCCGAGCGCCTTCTGAAACAGGCGAAGTTCACTCTGGAACAGGTTATCATTTGTCATAAACCAGGCATCATATTGTGCCGCATAGCCATCAAATTTGGGTTTCATTTGTCTGAGGCTCCTTTCAGATAAAACAGTATTATACGTTCAGTTTAAATGTAATAACGATTACTGTCAAGCAAATGTAAGACTAAAGATACCTCTTGAGCTGGGTGGAAAACTGTGGTAAAATCCAGATGTTAACGGGAACAAAAGATTGCAGAATAAGTAAAGAAAGGAAATCATGAGAGAAATACAGGACTTATTGCAGGGAGCAATCGATATGCACGTACATTCCTGGCCGGATGTCAGTCTGGCACATCCACAGCACCGGACCAATGACGATGTGATCCGCCAGTGCCGCGAAGCTGGTATGCAGGGAATTGTACTCAAAACACATGGCTGGCCCGCGGCAAGCCTGGCTCATCAGCTGAACAGCGAGCATGAAGACTTTAACGTATACGCCAGCGCAACCCTGAATACAATGGCGGGTGGCCCTCATCCCTGGGTTGTGGAGACGGCCATCGGTATGGGCTGCCGCATGATCTGGCTGCCCACGATTAGCGCAAAGAGCGATCATGACAGCCACGGATTCAGCGTATCCATGGAAAAATATATTCCCCGTATTCATAACCTGAAGGATGAGGATTACTACTGGCTTCTGGATGAGAACGGGAACCTGAAGGACGAAATCAAGGAGTGCGTGGCGCTTTGCCGTGATTACGATATCGTACTCGGTACCGGTCATATCAGCGCGGAGGAGAGCATGGCAGTTGGCCGCTTTGCCGCAGAGATCGGATACCATAAGGTATGTCTGACTCATCCGCGAAGCCATTGCTGCTACAACACTTTCGAGCAGATTCAGGCGTTCGCGCAGATGGGACATTTCGTGGAGTTCTGCGCGCTGAATGTAGCGCCGCTGCATTCCTCCATGACGATTGCGGATATCTGCCGCATTATCGAGGAGGCGGGAGCCGATCATTGCTACCTGTCCACCGATCATTTCTTCGACTGGACGCCCTCCATTCCCCAGCAGATCTATCAGGTACTCGGCTGCCTGCTGGAAGCCGGTGTGGACTATGAGAAGCTGCAGACAATAATGCAGAATCCCCACCGCTTACTAGATTAGACCACTCAATATCAATCTATATACATATGAGGAGGAAGAGAAAGTGGAGAACAAGAAAAACTACACAAGCCCCTATGACCTGGACGGAAAGATCCCGTTCGGTCAGGCGCTGGCCCTGGGATTGCAGCATGTCCTGGCGATGTTCGTCGGGAACCTGACGCCGATCCTGCTGATTACGGGCCCGCTATACTGTGATCTGGAGCACGGAATTCAGATCGCCATCATCCAGAATGCCATGCTCATAGCCGGACTTGTCACACTGGTACAGCTTTTTACTATCGGACCGGTTGGCGCGAAGCTGCCGATTGTCATGGGAACCAGTTCCGGTTTCATCGGAGTTGCACAGAGCATCAGTCAGATCATGGGCGGCGGCGTCCTGGCCTATGGCGCGCTGATGGGGGCGAGCCTGATCGGCGGACTTTTCGAATGTGTACTCGGCTTCTGTATCAAGCCGCTTCGGCGTTTCTTCCCTTCCGTAGTTACCGGAACGGTGGTTATGTCGATCGGTCTCTCGCTGATCGCTGTCGGAATCAATTCTTTCGGCGGTGGCAATACCAATGGAGATTTCGGCTCTCTACCGAATCTTTTCGTGGGTACGGTAGTGCTGGTGGTTATTATCCTGCTGAAGCACTTTACGAAGGGGATTACCAGCACGGCGTCGATCCTGTTCGGTATCATCATCGGATATATTCTCTGTGCGGTGATGGCATTGATTTTGCCGACTACCTATACGATGATCGATGCAAAGACAGGGGAAGAAGTTATAAAGACCTGCTCCTGGGTGCTGAACTGGGACAGCGTCGCTTCCGCCGGATGGTTCGCGGTTCCGAATCTGATGCCGGTCCATATGGTGTTTGATCTGCGGGCGATTCTGCCGATGATTATCATGTTCATCGTAACAGCAGTTGAGACGATCGGCGATACAGCAGGCGTGACGGAAGGCGGTCTCGGAAGAAATGCGACAGATTCTGAGCTGGTGGGTTCTGTTACGGCGGATGGACTTGGTTCTGCTGTGGCCAGCTTCTTCGGCGTATTACCGAACACTTCCTTTAGTCAGAATGTCGGTCTGGTCGGTATGACGAAGATCGTGAACCGTTATGCCATCTCTCTGGGGGCGGTATTCCTGATCCTGTGCGGCTTCTTCCCGAAGCTGGCGGCACTGATCCGCATGATGCCGCAGTCCGTTCTGGGTGGAGCAGCGGTTATGATGTTCGCGTCCATCGTAGTCAGCGGTATGAAGCTGGTAACGCAAGACGGTGTTGATAACCGTGTGGTTACTATCGTATCTGTTGCGATCGGCCTCGGTTACGGTCTTGGTGCGAACTCCAGTGTGCTGCAGTTCATGCCGCAGGCAGTACAGCTGATCTTCGGCGGTTCCGGTATCGTACCGGCAGCGCTGGTGGCGATCGTGCTGAATGTTGTGATTCCGAAAGAGGAAAAAGAGAAGAAGTAATTTAGAAAGGCTCCTGAGGGGGCCTTTTCTTATGTCTGAATTTAAAGAAGAATTTTCTCAACAGCACTTGACAAATACCCTGTAGGGGTATATTATAAAAATACCCTACGGGGGTATATGACAGGAGGAAGAATTGTATGGAAGAAAACCAGAAGCCGTCCTGCAGCTGCTGCAGCGGGAAGAAGACCCTGCGGGAAGAGGAAGAAAAGAAGAAGCTGCTTAACCGTCTGAAGCGAATAGAAGGGCAGATTCGCGGTATCCAGTCCATGCTGGAGAAGGATTCCTACTGCAACGATATCCTGACTCAGTCGGCGGCTGTCAGCGCCGCGCTGAACAGTTTCAATAAGGAGCTGCTTTCCAGTCATATTCATACCTGCGTTGCCAGAGATATCCGCGAAGGCAGGGATGAGGTGATCGATGAGCTTATGGTCACGATTCAGAAGCTGATGCGCTGATGGAATTGCGAATAGCAGATTGCTTTTCGGGAATCCTCATATCGTGAGAATATATATCGTGTGACAGAATGTTGTATGAATGGAGTTAAAGCTCTGAATGGTTAGCAGAGTTTATAGAAACATAACGGCAGTGGCGAGCGGAGAGAAATCGGTATCCTCCACTGACATGAGGCAAATCACGGTCGAACTATTTTCGACATGTCAGACTCCGTGAAAATACCGACTGTGAGTTGAAACAAAGGAGGGATTACAGTGGAACAATATCAGGTTACCGGCATGAGCTGCGCCGCCTGCAGCGCCCGCGTGGAGAAGGCGGTTTCGAAGGTGTCGGGAGTTACATCCTGCTCCGTTAGTCTGTTGACGAACTCCATGGGAGTCGAAGGCACGGCGGCGCCGCAGGCCATTATCGCTGCCGTGGAGGCGGCCGGATACGGCGCATCGAAGAAAGGCGGAGGCGCTGTGCAGACAGCGTCCGCAGACGCAGACGCGCTGAAAGATACGGAGACGCCGCGCCTGAAGAAGCGTCTGATCGCGTCGCTCGTATTTCTTATCGTACTTATGTATTTCTCGATGGGACATATGATGTGGGGCTGGCCGCTTCCGTCCTGGTTCGACGGGAATCACATCGCCATGGGACTGCTGCAGCTGCTTCTTACAGTTGCGGTTATGGTGATCAATCAGAAGTTCTTTATCAATGGCTTTAAGGGCCTGTGGAACCGCTCCCCCAACATGGATACGTTGGTGGCGCTCGGTTCCGCCGCCTCCTTTGGCTGGAGTGTAATCGCCCTGTTCTGGATGACGGACGCACAGCTTCACGGGGATGAAGCCCGCGTGATGGAGCTGATGCACGAGTTCTACTTTGAATCGGCGGCGATGATTCTTACGCTGATTACGGTTGGCAAGATGCTGGAGGCCCGTTCCAAGGGTAAGACGACAGATGCTCTGAAGGGGCTGATGAAGTTGGCTCCGAAGACGGCGGTTCTCCTTCGGGATGGTGCGGAAGTAACCGTACCGGTCGAGGAGGTTCGTATCGGCGATCGCTTTATCGTTCGCCCTGGTGAGAGTATTCCGGTGGATGGTGTTGTTCTCTCCGGCAGCAGTGCAGTGAATGAATCCGCGCTGACCGGCGAGAGTATCCCTGTGGACAAGTCTGAAGGTGATCTTGTCTCGGCGGCGACGATCAATCAGTCCGGCGCGCTGACCTGCGAAGCCTCCCGCGTCGGAGAGGACACGACGCTCTCCCAGATTATTAAGATGGTCAGCGATGCGGCGGCGACGAAAGCGCCGATCGCGAAGATCGCGGATCGTGTCTCAGGCGTGTTTGTGCCGGTGGTTATCAGTATTGCAGTCGTGACGATGATTGTATGGCTTCTGTTTGGAAAGGAATTCTCTTATGCGTTGGCCCGTGGCATTTCGGTGTTGGTAATCAGCTGTCCGTGCGCACTCGGTCTGGCGACGCCGGTAGCGATTATGGTCGGCAATGGCGTCGGCGCGAAGAACGGCATCCTGTTCAAGACGGCAGTATCACAGGAGGAGACCGGTAAAGTACAGGTAGTAGCGCTGGATAAGACCGGAACGATCACGAAGGGCGAACCCCAGGTGACGGATCTCGTACCGGCGGAAGGCTTTACGGAAGAATCGCTGATGACGGCGGCATTTGCGCTGGAGCAGAAAAGTGAGCATCCGTTGGCAGGTGCAATCGTGCGCTATGCGGGAGAGAAGGGCATGAAGGCAGAAGAAGTGGAAGATTTTACGGCGCTTCCCGGCAACGGCCTGTCCGCCTCTCTGAATGGAAAGAAGCTAGTGGGTGGATCCCTTCGTTTTATCAGTGAACAGGCGGCAATCTCCAGTGAAATGAAGCAGCGTGCCGAAGCCCTGGCGGAAGCCGGGAAGACGCCTCTGCTGTTTCTGCAGGAAGGAGTATTTGTCGGAATTATTGCCGTAGCAGATACGATCAAGGAGGACAGCCCGAAGGCGATCGCTGAGCTTCGCAACATGGGAATTCGTGTGGTTATGCTGACAGGAGATAACGAGCGTACGGCAAAGGCGATCGGCGCTCTGGCCGGTGTGGATGATGTCATTGCCGGCGTCCTTCCCGATGGAAAGGAGAGCGTGATCCGCGATTTGAAGAAGTATGGAAAGGTTGCCATGGTCGGCGATGGCATCAATGATGCGCCTGCGCTGACCCGCGCGGATATCGGTATCGCAATCGGAGCCGGAGCGGACGTTGCTGTGGATGCTGCGGATGTGGTATTGATGAAGAGTACGCTGGCAGATGTACCGGCGGCCATCCGGTTAAGCCGTTCCGTACTTCGGAATATTCATGAGAATCTCTTCTGGGCGTTTATTTACAATATCATCGGAATCCCGCTGGCAGCCGGAGCATTCGTCACTTTTGGCCTGACGCTGAATCCGATGTTCGGCGCGGCGGCGATGAGTTTGTCCAGTTTCTGTGTCGTATCGAATGCGCTTCGCCTGAATTTCTGTGATATCTACAGCACGAAGAGAGATCGGAAAAGAAAGGCGAAGACATCGGGAGGCAGTGCGGGAGCCGCGGAGGAATCTTTCGCACGCTGCATCTATATCAAAGGCATGATGTGCGGCCATTGCGAGAACCGTGTGAAGACGGCGCTGGAGGCGCTTCCGCAGGTAGAAAGTGCGGAAGTAAGCCATGAGAAAGGGACGGCGATGGTGACATTGTCTGCCGCAATTGATAATAAAGCTTTGAAACATGCTGTGGAAGAGCAAGGTTATAAAGTTACGTCTATCAAAGTCCCGGACAGCGGCTGTGCAGATGGGAAAGCCTGATTGCACAGATGCACAGACATTGGACGAGCTTGTATAAAAATAATGTAACTATTCAGAACCTAATAAGCAGTAACAACAAGGAGGAACAAAAAAATGACAAAGACAACTCTTAAAATCGACGGTATGATGTGTGGTATGTGCGAATCCCATATGAATGATGCGATCCGCAGTCATTTCAAGGTAAAGAAGGTAACTTCTTCCCATGTAAGCGGTGAGACCGTGATTATCAGCGAGGAGCCGCTGGATGAAACGGCAATTAAGGAAGCAGTTGCGCCGACCGGCTACAAGCTGCTCGGAATCAGCAGCGAACCCTATGAGAAGAAGGGACTTTTCGGATTCGGAAAGTAAAAACGGAGAAAAATCAGCTTTGATTGAAATGAGTAAAGTGTGATTGCTTTCAGCTTTTTAATTAGAATGAGAGCCTTCTGCGCAGCGCGGTACAAGCGACCGAACCTGTGCAGGAGGCTCTTTTTCTGTGATGTGTTCCACTATTCCAGCGCGATATTTTCAGAGATGACATGATCCAGAAGCAGGAGGAAGAGGACGCCAATCCAGAAACCGATGAGCGCCGGGAGGAAGGATAGCTTTCCCATGGAAGCGGACTGTTCCATCGACGGGATCAGAAGACTCCATACGGAGGCGGCGGTCATGACGCCGGCGGCGAAGCCGGTGAAGATCCGAGAGAGTCGGTCACTCAGACCATTTTTTACAAGAAAAACGCAGGCAGAACCCAGAGAGGTTCCCAGAAAAGGAATCAGAATGCCGTAAAACGTCTGAAGATTCATCATATACCTCCTGAATAATTCTGAGTAAGTCGAGACTAACTCGTATATGCACATTATACGTATCTGCCGCTCGGATGTCAATGAATATCATGCAATCAAAGAAAGGAAGAAAAGAAGAGAAAGAAAAGAGTAGAATACGCCGGATGTCAGGGAAAAAGATAAGAACAAAAAGATAAAATCAGAGGATAGAGAATGAATCATCATCCGTCCTCAGATTCTTTTGGAAAAATAATGGAAAAACAAGAATATTGGCAGAGAAAGCAGTTTTCCGAAAGAGCAACGGTCTTGTGTATTTCATGTAGTTCAGCTACAATGGAAGAAATGTCAATCATAACTGAGGGAGGACGTGGCCCATGGGTTCGGAGCAAAACATGGAATATACCAAGAGCGGGATGCTGATGCGCTTTCTGAAAGGAAGCAAGCGCTTTTTTGCAGGCAGTATTCTGGCGTCGATTCTTGTAGCGGCAATGGATATGATCGCGCCGCAGATTATTCGAATTGTTGTGGATGGGTGTCTGGGGGAGGATCTTTCACAGTTGCCGTCACTGGCACAGCGCACACTGGCTGCTGTGGGCGGCGCAGATTATCTGCGGGAACATCTGTATCTGGCGGCGGTCGGGATTCTTCTGGCAGCCGGGATCTCTGCTGTCTTTCAGTATCTGAATACGTATCTGAATACGAAAGGCGCAGAATCCATGGTGAAGACAGCCAGAGACTGGCTGTTCCATCACATTGAGCATTTGCCTTATGAATGGCATATGCAGAATCAGACCGGCGATATTATACAGCGGTGTACGTCGGATGTAAATATGGTTCGTGATTTCGTTGCGGAGCAGCTGATCCAGGTTGTGCGTATCGCTATCCTGATCGGGTTCAGCATCGTCTTTATGGTATCCATGAGTGTAAGGCTTTCTGTAATTGTATTTCTGTCGGTTCCGTTGATTATCGCATATTCCTGGTTCTTCTATTATAAAATTGGTCATCTCTTTCAGCAGTGTGATGAGAACGAGGGCGTGCTCTCCACGATTACGCAGGAGAACCTGACAGGTGTGCGTGTGGTTCGCGCGTTCGGGCGGGAGCAGTATGAGAAAGAGCGCTTCCGGAAGCAGAACGAGGTATATACCAACGCGTGGATGAAACTGTGCGGTCTCCTCTCCGGCTACTGGGCGACCGGCGATCTGATCATGGGTGTTCAGCTGCTGCTGATCGTGGTGCTTGGCTCTGTCTATTGCGTGCGTGGCACGCTGACAGCCGGAGAGCTGATTGCGTTTATATCCTATAATCGCCGGCTGATCTGGCCGGTACGTCGTCTGGGACGTATGATTTCAGAGATGAGCAAGGCAGGAGTTTCCATGGATCGTCTGCGCTATATTCTGAATTCTCCACTGGAATCCCGCACGGAGAATGGTGTATGCCCGCCCTTAAACGGCGACATTGTATTTGATCATGTTACATTTGGCTACGAGAAGGAGAAGCCGGTTCTGAAGGATCTGGACTTTACCATCCGCGGCGGCAGTATAGTTGGTATTATGGGGCCGACCGGAAGCGGTAAATCTACGGTTCAGTATCTGTTGAACCGTCTGTATGAGCCGGATCAGGGAAGCATCTCGATTGGCGGCGTGCCCATCCGGGAGATGTCTTTGCCGTGGTTGCGGTCGCAGATTGGCTTTGTAATGCAGGAGCCTTATCTGTTCTCACGCACGATCCGCGAAAATATCACAATGGCAGGCGAAGTGTCCGAAGAACGTCTGCACCGGGCAGTACGGGTGGCCTCGCTGGAGGAGACACTGGACCGCTTCTCCGAAGGCTATGATACCATGGTAGGCGAGCGGGGGGTTACGCTGTCGGGTGGCCAAAAGCAGCGGACGGCGATTGCGCGTATGCTGGTGCAGGAGACGCCGGTGATGATCTTCGACGATTCGCTCTCGGCAGTGGATGCGGAGACGGATGAGAAGATTCGCCGTGCGCTGAAGGAATACGCCGGTCAGGCGACTATGATCCTGATCTCGCACCGGATCTCTACCCTGATGGATGCCGACCGTATTATCGTCCTGGAGGATGGAAGGATTACGGCGGAGGGAACGCATGAGGAGCTCTTGAAGAAATCAGAACTGTATCGCAGTATCTATGAGATTCAGAGTCCGGAAGCAAACCTGTAACGACAGATATGTTTTGTCCCGAAGAGCGAAAAAGGAGAGCTGGCAGCATGAGTAAGGCGAAAGAAAACTCAGAAAAGAGAAAATCAGAAACGCAAAGTCCGGAGAAAAAATTTTCGGAAATGAAAAATCCGGAGAAGAAAGAAACGCTGGAAAAGAAGAAAACCGTAGAGGATAAAAAAGGGGAAGAACCGAAGGACAATTCCTATGTGCGGCTCCCCTGGTTTGGTCTGAAGAAGCTGGGGCCGTACCTGGCGCCGTATAAAAGAATTATGATCAGCATGATCGTCCTGGGACTGTTCGGAAGCAGCCTGGATATCGTAGTGCCTCAGTTCCAGAGTTATGCGCTGGACAATTTTGTGGAGAAAGGTACGCTGGAGGGGCTTGGAATCTTTATTGCGATCTATGCGGCTGTGATTCTGATTCAGACGATTGTGAATACGATCTCTACGTATCAGACCTGTCAGATCGAGATGTATGTGGGCCGTGATATGAAGCAGAGCAGCTTCGATCATCTGCAGACGCTCTCCTTCTCGTATTTTAACCAGAATTCCGTGGGTTACGTACATGCGCGAGTGATGAGCGATACCGACCGAATCGGAAGCTGGATTGCCTGGGGACTGATGGACGGCATCTGGAATCTCAGTTACCTGATCGGTGTCGTCCTTGTAATGTTCTGGATGAACGCTCGGCTGGCGGCTTTTCTGCTGTTCCTGGTTCCGGTCACGGTTGTTCTGGCTTCTTATTTTCAGAAGAAACTGGTGCGATTCAATCGTACCATCCGCGAGATCAATTCCCGGGTTACCGGTAATTATAATGAAGGAATTACTGGCGCGAAGACGATTAAGTCCATGGTTATCGAGGACAAGATGCAGGAGAATTTCGAAGCGGAGAGCGAGAATATGCGCCGCACCTCTGTTCACATGGCACACTACCAGGCGCTGTTTCTGGCAGTAATGTCTTTTGCGGCTTCTGTCGCGCTGGCGCTGGTTCTCTGGAAGGGCGGCGTGATCACGGCACAGGGTGTGATGGAGATCGGTACGCTTTCGGTTTTTATGTCCTACGCGCTTGGTATGATCGAGCCGATTCAGTGGATCATCCGCGCTCTGTCCAGTCTGGTTTCCGTGCAGGTGAATATCGAGCGTTTCAGCCGCCTGATGGAGACGGGAACGGAAGTGGCGGACAGCCCGGAGGTCATTGAACGCTATGGAGACGTCTTCCACCCGAAGATGGAGAACTGGGAGCCGTTGCACGGAGATGTGGAATTTCGTGATGTCAGCTTCCACTATCCGGATGGAGAAGAGATGATTTTCGAGCACTTTAATCTGAAAGTGCCGCAGGGGACGAATGTGGCGATTGTGGGAGAGACCGGCGCAGGCAAATCGACGCTGGTGAATCTGCTCTGTCGCTTCTTTGAACCGACGGAAGGGCAGATCCTGATTGACGGCCGCGATGTGAGGGAGCGTTCGCAGCTCTGGCTGCACCGGAATCTGGGCTATGTGATCCAGACGCCTCATCTGTTCTCCGGCAGCATTGCGGAGAATCTGCGCTACGCGAAACAGGACGCGACGCGGGAGGAGATGCAGGCTGCGATGAAGGCGGTAGCCGCAGATTCGATTCCGGAGCGAATGGAGCATGGTTATGACAGTGAGGTGGGAGAAGGAGGCGACCTGCTTTCCACCGGTGAAAAGCAGTTGATTTCTTTCGCAAGAGCGGTCCTGGCCGATCCGAGAATCTTTGTTCTGGATGAAGCGACTTCCTCGATCGATACCGTGACGGAGAAGAAGATTCAGGATGCGACCGAGCTCCTTCTCCATGGGCGGACTTCTTTCATCATCGCACATCGGCTTTCAACCATCCGTCAGGCGGATGTGATCCTGATGGTAGAAGGCGGAAAAGTGATTGAGAAGGGAACACATGAGCAGCTGATGCAGAAAAAAGGCGCTTATTATCGCCTCTATAGCAAGCAATATTCCATGCGTATGCCGGAATCCTAAAAATATGCCTCTCAGACAGAAAATGACAGATGAAATTGAACGGCGATCGACACGGTTCGACAAGAATCGACATTTTAACTGGGGAAATTTGCAGAAAATTTATTGAAAATAACTAAAAATGTCAGATGGGAATGATAAAAAAATATTGATAATAAAAAACGATGTTGCTATAATCGTATTTAGATGATAGTTTGCAGTATGCGCGAAAAAATGAGACGAATCCAGGAGAAATGGGGGGGATTGTAGTGAGCAAGCTCAATATCGCAATTGCAGATGATAACGAATGGACATTGCAGCTGTTTGAAGAAATTGTCAAGAGCGATCATGATCTGAATATTGTCGGTTCCGCAAGAGATGGTGAGGGAATTCTAAGTGTAATCGAAGAGAAAGAGCCGGATGTGGTACTCCTTGATATTGTAATGCCAAAGATGGACGGACTGGAAGTTATGGAACGGGTACGAAATAATGGGCGGAGAAAGAAACCTGCATTTATTGTGATTTCTTCCGTAGGAAAGACCAGTATCACAGTGGATGCTTTTGCATGCGGCGCAGACTATTTTCTTATGAAGCCGATTGATACGGAGGTGGTGCTGAAGAGAATCCGGAAGGTCAAAGAGCAGCATGTAGTTACTCTTTACCCCAGTGAAGTAAGAAGGGAGGCTGTCGGACAGGTCGTGACAGCTTCGAAGATAAATATGGAATCCGTGGTTACGGAGCTGATGCACGAGATCGGCGTTCCAGCCCATATTAAGGGATATCAGTATCTGAGAACCGCGATTCTGAGTGTGGTGAACGATGTCGAGATGCTGGAGGGTGTAACCAAGATTTTGTATCCGGATATTGCGAAAAAATATCGTACGACGCCGAACAGTGTAGAGCGCGCGATTCGTCATGCGATTGAAGTCGCCTGGGGGCGCGGCGATATGGATGCCATAGAAGAAATTTTCGGTTATACAATCAAAGAAGGAAGAGGGAAGCCTACAAATTCGGAATTTATCGCTCTGATTTCGGATCGCCTCCGCCTGGGCGAATTCCAGCCTTTAAGGCGCCGGGTCAGAAAATGATGCCAGAAGAACAATTTAGAGCAAAAGATAGCCTTCAGGGGGACGAAAGACAGGACGTCCGGAAAAACGGAAAGAAAAAGCAGCGAAGAATGGGCTGTGTGAAGAACTGTCTAATAATTGAATATGAAAAACGAAAGCCCCTGATCGAAATCGGGGGCTTTCGCTTTGAAAAAAGTGAGGAAAAATATGAAAATATGAAAAAGTAAGTTGTCAATGAATCATTTAACTTATGGTTATATGATATCGGCATCCGGTGAAAATTCTGTGATGACGATATGAACGTTCTGTAAATTCATCGCAAACAATTTTGTTCATATTTGCGCCGACTTTATTGCCGCGCTTATTTTTAATTTTATTCCTCTTCCTGATCAGTATCCTTCATCTCTAGGTACATTTCCTGAATTCTGTCCTGTATGGTGACACCGAGAACCTTCTTCTGCTCACGGTCGAGTCCGGCCACAGGAATAGAACAGCCGATCTTGACCGTCACATGCGTCATGCGAATCGCGGGACGGTGATTCTCATAGATATCGTCTGTGCGGTAGAAAGCAATGGGAACGATCGGGCATCCGGCCTTCTCTGCGATCTTGAAGCTCCCTTCTTTGAAGGGAATCATCTCCTCCGCCTGATTGCGGGTGCCTTCAGGACAAATCCACATGGATTTGCCGTGCTTGATCTGGTCGATGCACAGGAGGATCGTCTTCAGTCCTTCTCTGGCATTGTCACGGTCGAGGAATACGCAGTAGAGGCGCTTCATCCAGGCGGACAGCAACGGGATCTTCTTCATTTCTTTCTTGGCGACGAAGCCAGTCAGGCCATGCACCAGAGTATAGCCGATGATGACATCATAGTAGCTGCGATGGTTGCTGACATAGAGCACCGGCTGATCCTTTGCCGGAAGATTCTCCCGTCCCAGCACTGTAAGCCGCACGCCGGAGAGAAGCATAATCACCCGTAAGACCCACTGGATCACAGAGAGTGATGCTCGATCCATGGCATCCGGAAAGGCCTTCCCCAGCAGCCAGAAAATGAAAAGCAGTGGAATCCCGACAGGAACAAGGAAAATCACAACAAACAGCAGTACAAAGATGGTACGAATCATAAATGCAAAAAACCTCCGTGTACTTAAATGCTGCCGAGCAGCTCATTCTTAATCGTGTGAAGCTTGGCGGAAAGATCGACATATACCTTATGCGGGTTGATGAAACGGCGGGTCTCATCCCAGAGCGTATTCAGCTCCTTCCGGCAGTATTCCTGAATCTCGGTTACGGACGGTGACTGATATACGCAGATGCCGTCCTGGAAGACAGGAACGAGAATCTCGCGCAGTGTGTAGGTATCTGCCGCCAGCAGCGTCTTCTTCCAGGTGTAGGTCGGGTCGAAGATCATCAAATCCTCGGATTCGGAGAAGGTCTCATCCTCCAGAGCGATCAGGTCGCCGACGATCTTTCCTGTCTCTTTCAGATAGATCCGGTGGATAACCTTATTGCCGGGGTTCGTGATTTTCTCGGAGTTCTCGGACTTCTTGATCTTCGGGATAAATTCCTTCTTCTCGTCATCCCAGATCGCGGCCAGCTTGTATACGCCGCCGAAGGACGGGCAGTCTTTGGAAGTGATCATGTTGGTGCCTACTCCCCAGGAGGTGATGGTGGCGCCCTGATCCTTCAGGCTGGCGATCAGGTACTCGTCCAGGTCGCAGGAAGCAGAGATCACTGCATCTGAGAAGCCGGCCTCGTCCAGCATGCGGCGGGCCTGCTTGGACAGATAAGCCAGATCGCCGGAGTCCAGGCGGATTCCGTAGAAGGTCAGCGGGATACCGGCGTCGCGCATCTCCTGGAATACCTGGATCGCGTGCGGAACACCGGTGCGCAGAGTATCGTATGTATCAACCAGAAGAATGCAGGCGGTCGGATACAGCTTCGCATAGGCTCGGAAAGCCGTCAGCTCGTCCGGAAAGCTCATGATCCAGCTGTGTGCGTGCGTACCCTTCACCGGTACGTCAAACATCTGTCCAGCCAGAACATTGCTGGTGCCGATGCAACCGCCGATCATGGCAGCGCGCGCTCCGTAGATGCCGGCGTCCGGTCCCTGGGCGCGGCGCAGACCGAATTCCATGATGCCATCGCCTTCCGCTGCCCATACGACGCGGGAAGCCTTTGTCGCGATCAGGCTCTGATGATTGATGATATTCAGCATCGCTGTCTCGATCAGCTGTGCTTCCATAATCGGAGCCACGATCTTAATCAGAGGCTCGTTTGGGAATACGACGGTGCCTTCCGGAATCGCGTACAGGTTCCCGGAAAAATGGAAGCCGCGCAGATATTCCAGAAAGTCGGTGTCGAAGATACCGAGACTGCGCAGGTAGGAGATATCGTGATAGGTGAACTGCAGGTTCTGGATATAATCGATGATCTGTTCCAGACCGGCTGCGATGGCGTAGCCGCTTCCGCAGGGGTTGTTTCGATAAAAGATATCGAAGACAACGGTTTCGTTGTTGTTCTCTTTAAAATAGCCCTGCATCATGGTCAGTTCGTAAAGATCTGTCATCAGGGTTAGGTTTCTGGTTTTCATGAAAGTTCCTCCAATATTCGTTTCAGGGACGAGCCCTTTCGGTCATTCTAACACCAAAAGTAAAAATAAACAAGTATTCTCGAAAAAGAAGACAAAACATGTAAAATCATGTGTCAAGACAATAAAGATCTTTGCGGTGAAAAGGATTGCTTCGAAGTCTTACATATAAAATATATATTGGTATTTACAAAAAATATCTGTTACCATAGAACTATTCAGGTCTGTGCAGCGGAAGCGAGCTGGGCTCTGAATTGTTATCAATCGAGCGGAAGTTCCGAGTAAGGATCGTTCGAATGAGTGGCCGAAGCAGTTACGAAAAGAAAAGGAAGAGGAAAAAATGTGGGAGAAAGTGAAGAAGTTATTTGCACCGTCGGATATGACGGTGGGGACGCCGTGGAAGAAGATCGTGGCGTTCATGATTCCGATGCTGATCGGCAATATTGCGCAGCAGATGTACAATACGGTGGATTCCATCGTCGTTGGCCGGTATGTCGGGGATAATGCCCTGGCGGCGGTCGGGAGCGCTGGTCCGATCTTCCAGCTGTTGCTTGTATTGTTCGCCGGAATTGCGGTAGGAGCCGGAATTATGGTGTCTCAGTATTTTGGCGCAAAAGCGAGAGATGAACTGTCGGAGACGATTGGCTGCTGTATTACGCTTACGATTCTGGCATCACTGGCGCTGATGATTCTGTCGCCGTTTATTGTGCGGCCTCTGCTGGAGCTTCTGGATACACCGGCGAGCATTATCGACTGGTGCGACTCGTATCTTATGATTCTGATGATCGGAATCGGAGGGCTTGCCTTCTATAATATATTAAGCGGTATCTTAAGAGGTATGGGAGACTCTGTATCGGCGCTCCTGTATCTTCTGATTGCTACGGTCATGAACATTGTGCTGGACATCTTCTTCGTGAAAGAT
Organism: Hominifimenecus microfluidus; assembly: GCA_020687485.1. Classification (GTDB taxonomy): domain Bacteria; phylum Bacillota; class Clostridia; order Lachnospirales; family Lachnospiraceae; genus Hominifimenecus; species Hominifimenecus microfluidus. The sequence continues at coordinate 45,073 of JAJEQR010000010.1, forward strand.
CTGCAGATGGGCGTCAGCGGCGTTGCGCTGGCCACCGTAATCGCGCAGACCTTTTCGGGGATTCTCTGTCTGATCCGTCTGATGAAGATGCGAGATATCTTTGATCTGAAGCTTCGCTATCTGCGTCCGAAGAAGAAATACTGCTTCAGCCTGATTCGTCTCGGTATTCCGTCCGGACTGACGCAGATGATCCTGTCGATGGCGATGATCGTGGTGCAGTCGCTGACGAACTCCTTCGGGGAGCAGTTTATCGCCGCGAACGTGATCGTTATGCGTGTGGACGGCTTCGCTATGATGCCGAATTTCTCTTTCGGAACGACCATGACGACGTATGCCGGGCAGAATGTCGGTGCGAGAAAGTACGACCGTGTCTATCAGGGCGCGCGCCAGGGCACGCTGATTGCCATGGCAACTTCCGCAACGATCACCGGACTGATCCTGATTTTCGGCCGTCAGCTGATGGGCATTTTCACGGACACAGTTTCACTGGTAGATTTGAGCCGCCGGATGATGGGCATTCTGGCTGTCGGCTATATCGCCATGGCGGTGACGCAGTGCCTGCAGGGAACCATGCGCGGCGCCGGTGACTCCATGACGCCGATGTGGATTTCTATTATCACGACCATCGTGATCCGTATTCCGGTTGCTTACGGAATCGCATTCCTGACCCGCACGCCGGAACTTCCGAACGGCCGTCAGGAGTGCGTGTTCATCTCTCTGCTGGTATCCTGGGTCATGGGCGCAGTCATCAGTACCATTTTCTATAGGCTTGGAGGATGGAAGAAGAAAGCACTGGAGATGTAGACGAAAATCTGTGTGGAATGCCTTGACTTTTCAATTGGGCAACGGTATAATATTGCCGTATACAGAGTGAATTGCACAGATGGAGAGAGTACACGATTGCGGAAACTTCAGCGAGCCGGAGCATGGTGCGAGTCCGGCAGGAGTACGGGTCGATGGAAGATCACTCCGGAGCATCTGACCGAAGGATTGTCCGGTAGGCTCAGACGGTATCTCCCGTTATCGAGAGCACATATCCCCATGTCGGGCGTATGACGCAAATAGGTGGTAAAAGCGAAGACCCTTCGTCCTGTTTGGACGCAGGGTCTCTTTGATTATATTGAAAGAAAATCATACAGGAGGAATATACCATGTACAAGAAAGTGGCGACGGATATGAATTTCGTCGATCGCGAAAAATCGGTAGAAACATTCTGGGAAGAGAATGATATCTTCCAGAAGAGTATGGACAAGCGCGAAGGCTGCCCGGAATATATGTTCTATGACGGTCCGCCCACTGCGAACGGCAAGCCCCATATCGGTCACGTACTGACCCGTGTTATCAAGGACATGATCCCCCGTTACCGTACCATGAAGGGCTACTATGTACCCCGTAAGGCCGGATGGGATACCCACGGACTTCCCGTTGAGCTGGAAGTAGAGAAGATGCTGGGTCTGGACGGCAAGGAGCAGATCGAGGAATACGGCGTAGAGCCTTTCATTCAGAAGTGTAAAGAGAGTGTATGGAAATACAAGGGCATGTGGGAAGAGTTCTCCAGCAAGGTCGGCTTCTGGGCGGATATGGAGAACCCTTATGTAACCTATCACAATGACTTCATCGAGTCCGAGTGGTGGGCGCTGAAGCAGATCTGGGACAAGAAGCTTCTGTATAAGGGCTTCAAGATCGTTCCCTACTGCCCCCGCTGCGGTACTCCGCTTTCCAGCCACGAGGTTGCTCAGGGTTACAAGGATGTAAAGGAACGCTCCGCCATCGTTCGCTTCAAGGTGAAGGATGAGGATGCCTACATTCTGGCATGGACGACCACTCCCTGGACCCTGCCCTCCAACGTAGCGCTCTGCGTAAATCCGGATGAGACCTATGTAAAGGTGAAGGCAGCGGACGGCTACACCTACTACATGGCGGAAGCTCTGCTGGATACGATTCTGGGCGGCCTGGCGAAGGACGGACAGCCCGCTTACGAGATCCTGGAGTCCTACAAGGGTACGGATCTGGAGAATAAGGAATATGAGCCGCTGTATGACTGTGCGGCAAAGGTAGCGGCGAAGCAGCACAAGAAAGGCTTCTTCGTAACCTGCGATACCTACGTAACTTTGACCGATGGTACCGGCGTGGTACACATCGCTCCCGCATTCGGTGAAGATGATGCCAAGGTTGGCCGCAACTACGATCTGCCGTTTGTACAGCTGGTAGACAGCAAGGGCGACATGACCGAGGATACTCCTTTCGCTGGCCTGTTTGTAAAGAAGGCAGATCCGGAAGTTCTGAAGGATCTGGACAAGAGAGGTTTGCTGTTCGACGCTCCGAAGTTCGAGCACAGCTACCCTCACTGCTGGCGCTGCGACACGCCTCTGATCTACTATGCGCGTGAGTCCTGGTTCATCAAGATGACTGCTGTGAAGGACGACCTGATCCGCAACAACAACACAATCAACTGGATTCCGGAGAGCATCGGCAAGGGCCGTTTCGGCGACTGGCTGGAGAACGTACAGGACTGGGGTATCAGCCGTAACCGTTACTGGGGTACTCCTCTGAATATCTGGGAGTGCGAGTGCGGCCATCAGCATTCGATCGGAAGCATTGAAGAGCTGAAGAGCATGTCGAAGAATTGCCCGGACGATATCGAGCTGCATCGCCCCTACATCGATGCCGTTACCATCACCTGCCCTTGCTGCGGCAAGGAGATGCACCGTGTACCGGAAGTTATCGACTGCTGGTTCGATTCCGGTTCCATGCCGTTCGCACAGTACCATTATCCTTTTGAGAATCAGGAGACCTTCAAAAAGAACTTCCCTGCTGCATTCATCAGCGAGGCGGTTGACCAGACCAGAGGCTGGTTCTACTCTCTGCTGGCGATCTCGACCCTGGTATTCAATCAGGCTCCTTACAAGAACGTAATCGTTCTGGGCCATGTACAGGATGAGAACGGCCAGAAGATGAGTAAGTCCAAGGGCAATGCCGTTGACCCGATGGAGGCTCTGCAGGAGTACGGCGCGGATGCCATCCGCTGGTACTTCTACATCAACAGCGCTCCCTGGCTGCCGAACCGCTTCCATGGCCGTGCCGTTATGGAAGGTCAGAGAAAGTTCCTGGGAACTCTGTGGAATACCTACGCATTCTACGTGCTGTACGCAGAGATCGACAAGTTCGATCCCACGAAGCACGAGCTGGAATATGAGAAGCTGTCCGTAATGGATAAGTGGCTGCTGTCCAAGCTGAACACGCTGATCGGAACCGTGGACCATCTGCTGGATACCTACCAGATTCCGGAGACGGCGCGCGCACTGGCAGACTTTGTCGATGACATGAGCAACTGGTATGTACGCCGCAGTCGTGAGCGTTTCTGGGCAAAGGGCATGGAGCAGGATAAGGTCAATGCTTACATGACGCTGTACACCGCTCTGGTAACGGTGTGCAAGCTGGCGGCTCCGATGGTTCCGTTCATCACCGAGGATATCTACCAGAACCTGGTACGCGGTCTGGACGCAAGCGCTCCGGAATCCATTCATCTGTGCGACTACCCGGTTGCAAAGGAAGAGTGGATCGACAAGGATCTGGAGAAGAACATGGACGAGCTCCTGAAGATTGTTGTTATGGGCCGCGCCTGCAGAAATGCCTCCAATATCAAGAACCGTCAGCCGATGGGTCAGATGTTCATCAAGGCTCCGTTCGAGCTGGATGAGTACTTCACCGCGATCATCCGCGATGAGCTGAATGTGAAGAACGTAAAGTACACACAGGATGTGCGTGACTTCACTTCCTACAGCTTCAAGCCGCAGATGCGCACGCTGGGACCGAAGTACGGCAAGCAGCTGGGTGAGATCCGCACGGCTCTGGCAGAGCTGGATGGTAATGCGGCGATGGATGAGCTGAACGAGACCGGCGAGCTGAAGCTTACGATCTCCACCGGTCAGGCTGTTCTGACGAAGGACGATCTGCTGATTGAGTCCGCACAGATGGAAGGCTATGTATCTGAGCAGGGCGGCGAGATCACCGTTGTTATGGATACTCGTCTGACGGATGAGCTGCTGAAGGAAGGCATGCTGCGTGAGATCATCAGTAAGATTCAGACCATGCGTAAGGAAGCCGGTTTCGAGGTTATGGACAACATCCGCATCTCAGTAGCTGACAATGCGGAGATCGAGAAACTCTTCAAGGCGCACAGCGAGGAACTGCTTCCGGATGTACTGGCGAAAGAAGTTGTTTTCGATGAGAAAATCGGATATAATAAGGAGTGGAATATCAACGGTGAGAAGGTAACGCTCGGCGTTGAGAAACTGGCATAAGACCAGCAGGATTTCACCCTGCGAAATGACTCGCATCAACTGGATGTAATATACAGCAGAAGGGCTGTCTTCGAGGGATATCGAAGGCAGCCTTTGGTATTATATTTCTCTTGTTGCGATTTGACAGGGGAAGAAGAGAAGGAAAACAAGAGGAGGAACGGAATGGGCGGTTATAACTTTGATAAAGATCTTTTCAGAAAGCGTGTCCGCGAACTGGTGAAGCTGGACTCCAAGGTAAGCATCGAGGATGCGAACCCGGTTCAGATCTATAAAGCGGTAGGCTTTGCGATTAAGGAGCAGATCATTGATCCCTGGATCGATACCAGAAAGAAGGCGAAGGAGCAGGATGTGAAGATGGTGTATTACCTCTCCATGGAATTCCTGATGGGCCGCGCGCTGGGCAACAATATCCTGAATATTCAGGCGCAGAACGATATTCGCGAAGTTCTGGAGGAATTCGGCGTGGATCTGAACCTGATCGAGGATCAGGAACGCGACTGGGCGTTGGGAAACGGCGGTCTGGGACGGCTGGCAGCCTGTTTCCTGGATTCTCTGGCAACGCTGGGTTATCATGCCTATGGCTGCGGCATCCGCTACAAGTATGGCATGTTCAAGCAGAAGATCGAGGATGGTTATCAGAAGGAAGTGCCGGATAACTGGCTGAAGATCGCTAATCCTTTCGAGATTCGCCGTGACAGTCAGCGCCAGGAAGTAAGGTTCGGCGGCTACACCCGCTGCGAGACGGATGAGCATGGCAATCCCCGCTATATTCAGGAAGGATATCAGGCTGTTGTGGCGGTTCCGTATGACCTCCCTGTCATCGGTTATGGTAACGGCGTTGTGAATACGCTGCGTATCTGGAGCGCGGAGCCGGTCGAGGAGCTGGATCTGGAGTCCTTCGATCAGGGCGAATACGAGAAGGCAAATGAACAGAACAATCTGGCGGAGACGATCTGCAAGGTTCTGTATCCGAACGATAATAAGTATTCTGGCAAGGAGCTTCGCTTAAAGCAGCAGTATTTCTTCGTATCTGCGACGATTCAGCGCGCGGTGGAGCGCTATATGGAGGAGCATGACGATATCCATGGCCTGCATGAGAAGGTCTGCTTCCAGATGAATGATACGCATCCGACCGTTGCCGTCGCAGAACTGATGCGCATCCTGCTGGATGAGTACGGGCTCGGCTGGGATGAAGCGTGGGCGATCACGACGAAGACCTGTGCGTATACGAACCACACCATTATGGCGGAAGCTCTGGAGAAGTGGCCGATTGACCTGTTCCAGCGTTTGTTGCCTCGCGTTTATCAGATTGTGGACGAGATCAACCGCCGCTTCGTGAATGAAATCCGTTCCCGCTATCCGGGACAGCCGGAGAAGGTACAGAAGATGGCCGTTCTCTACGAAGGGCAGGTGCGTATGGCAAATATGGCGATCGTGGGCGGCTTCTCCGTCAACGGCGTAGCGAAGCTGCATACGGAGATCCTGGAGAAGCAGGAGCTGCGTGATTTCTATGAGATGATGCCGGAGAAATTCAATAACAAGACGAACGGCATTACCCAGCGCCGCTTCCTGCTGCACGGCAATCCCCTGCTGGCGCAGTGGGTGACAGATCACATCGGTGATGGCTGGATCACAAATCTGCCGGAGATCAAGAAAATCGAGCCGCTGGCGGACGATCCGGAGTGCCGCCGTCAGTTCCGTGAGATCAAGTACCAGAACAAACTTCGTCTGGCGGAATACATTCGCGAATACAATCACATCGAGGTCAACCCGGAGTCGATCTTCGATGTACAGGTCAAGCGCCTGCATGAGTATAAGCGCCAGCTGCTGAATATCCTGCATGTAATGTATCTGTATAACCAGCTGAAGGATCATCCGGAGTGGGATATGGTACCCCGTACCTTTATCTTTGGCGCGAAAGCGGCGGCCGGTTACCGGATCGCGAAGCTTACCATCAAGCTGATCAATTCCGTAGCGGAAGTGATTAACCATGATCCGTCCATCAACGGAAAGATCAAGGTGGTATTTATCGAAGATTATCGCGTATCCAATGCAGAGCTGATCTTCTCCGCCAGCGATGTCAGCGAGCAGATTTCCACAGCCAGCAAGGAAGCCAGCGGAACCGGCAATATGAAATTCATGTTGAACGGCGCGCTTACCCTGGGTACTATGGACGGCGCAAATGTGGAGATCGTGGAGGAGGCCGGAGCCGAGAACGCCTTTATCTTCGGTATGTCGGCGGAAGAGGTGATCCGCTACGAACACGACGGAACCTACGATCCTATGACGATCTTCAACAGCGATGAGGGCATCCGCCGCGTGCTGATGCAGCTGATCAACGGGTTCTACAGCCCGGAAGATCCAGAGCTGTTCCGCCCGCTGTACAACTCGCTGCTGAACACGAAGGACACTTCCCGCGCGGATACCTACTTCATTCTGAAGGATTTCCGCTCCTACGCGGAAGCGCAGCAGCGCGTGGAGGCCGCTTACCGAGATCAGGAGTGGTGGAGCCGCGCAGCTATGATCAACGTAGCAAATGCCGGAAAGTTCTCTTCCGATCGCACGATCCAGGAGTATGTGGACGATATCTGGCATCTGGACAAATTGAAGTAAGAGTAACAATTGATAGCCCCGGCTCGATTCTGTTTATGTTGCATCTTGCCGGGGCTTCCCACTATGTGCATTAGAATTGTTAGTGAATAATTCCCATACGATCTGGTAATAATATCCCTGTCATTAAGAAACCGGCACGGCCGGAATCCAATATTTAGATAGGGGTGTCAATGTGAAGAACATCAAAAAGTATGGGAACAGACGACTGATTTATTCGTTGTCAGCAGGAGTTCTGGCGGTTGCCCTGGCGGCCGGCGGAGCCATGTTGATCAGTGGCGGAAAGGACAGCAGTGAGAGCCCGTATCTGTCGATGAATGAGACTCCGGCGCAGGTCGTGATCTCTGAGACAGAGGAGGCCGGAGCAACTGTACCTGCGGAGACCGAATCTTCTGCGGTGCGTGTGCCGCGGGAGACTGTGCCGGCTGCGGTTCCTTCCACAGCGGCAGCCGCGGGGACGGCAGAGACTGAGAGCTCCGAAGCGCCGGAGACGGTGAATGCGGAGCTGAAGACAGCGGATGATCTGGGATTTTCGGCGGACAGCCGACTGGGTTGGCCGACCGAGGGCGAGATTTTACGAGACTTTTCCATGGATGCTACCGTGTATTACCCGACGCTGAATGCGTACAAGGTAAGTCCTGCTGTCCTGATCCAGAGTGAAGCTGGTACGCCGGTGAAAGCGCCTGCGGAAGGTATCATCAGGCAGATGGGATATAATCAGGAGATCGGTAATTACGTCATTCTGGAGCTGGGAAACGGGTATGAGCTGACCTTGGGGCAGCTGGCGGATCTGCAGGCGGCTGCCGGGGACTATGTGGAAGCCGGAACTGTTCTGGCTGAAATTGCGGAACCCACGATCTACTACAGCATTGAGGGCGATAACCTGTATTTCCAGATGACCAAAGACGGGGAAGCCATCGATCCGCTCGATTTCATGGATTGACGACAAAGAACGCTGCTACGATGATACAAAGGAGCGCAGAGAGCTGGAGCAGGCGGCAAGAAGTTTGTTTGGATAGAGCAGTTTGCACTCACACAGAGAAAGAGGGTACTGTGGCCAGGAATTGGTTGCTGCAGTACCCTTTTTTCGTTCTAGTGTATTACTTATTATCCGACAGAATCTGCAGGGCGTTGATATAGTCCTGGTTCGTTTTGCCAAGCATAGCAAGAACCTCTTCCTTCGACTTGTTTGTGTTCTTCATCAAAGTTTTTACACTGAAAATAAAATTCCTGGCTTCACCTTCGGTTATGCCTCTGCTAAAAATACTCTGACTCAATGTCATCACCTGGTTCACTCCCTTCACAAGTTCTTTATTCTTTTTCATATTGATATATTTGCACATGCCGTCGATATCTCCAGCGAAAAAGTCATTCAGATACTGGAAAATCGGCTCCTTTTTTGCGCTGTCGCCAAGACGGATCAATACAACTGATAATAGATCGTATTCGCATTTCGGTTTGTTGGCTATGCCGTGTGGATCGGCTTTCTCCATGGAATACGAGGAAACGGTTCCCCGCAGTTCCGGAGGAATATTTTCTCTGCAAATCCATATGCTGTAGACCTTCTGGAGCGTGGAATAATCCGTGGTTTCAGTCAGAACTCCAAGCTGTGAGTCCAGTCCTCTGGCAGCATAGTAGACGCCTCTGGTAACAATCGGGTAAGTCGGTGCATGCGGTTTGTAATCATTCTGCATTTCAAGGTCGATATGCAGATCAATACGGATGGCCTTCGTGCTCAGCCGGGGATTTTTCGCCAGAAAGTGAGAGTCATAGCGGATTACTTTCTCTCCGAGAGAGCCGGGTTCGATTTCCTGTGCAGCTACAAGTGCGGATGCGGAATCCACGCCGTCGCTGCGGATGCTGCTCTTGACAATGAAATTCATAACCTGCTCGGCGCTCATTCCCTGATATTCCGGCACAACATTGGCAAGAATGGGAGCCAGAATCTCCGGATAGCGAAAAAGGTTTTTGGCTGCATTGTCATACTGTGGATCGCTGAATGTTTTTACGGCTGTCATAGTGACTTCAATAGGGTTTAACATATTGTCCCTTCTTTCCTTGGTGAGAGCATCCCCATCGAAAGAAGGCGACAGAAAGCGATCCTCCGGTAAGGACATTGTAACATGCTGCGTTGTGTTTGACTATCATGAAAAAAGATTTGAATGAAAAATTGCATAGAAAAATGATAAAGAATAGAAAGTGAAGACAGAATCGTCTTCGAAAATTGCTAACAGCTTACCATGGCTGCAGGAAAATTGCAAATGCTTTTTGGCGGCTTTCCTCTCTTGACAAATGTACGAAATCGTACTATACTCTTGCAAGTACGATTTCGTACAAAACATTCGAAAACAGAAAAGGAACTTTATGAACATCCAATTATCCGAGCATTTCACTTATCGTAAATTGCTTCGTTTTACATTTCCATCGATCGTGATGATGGTCTTTTCGTCCATCTATGGTGTGGTCGATGGCGTTTTTGTCTCTAATTTCGTTGGCTCTGAGCCATTCGCGGCGATCAATCTGATCATGCCGTTTCTGATGATTCTGGGAGCAGTCGGCTTTATGTTGGGTACCGGCGGCAGCGCGTTGGTAGCCTATACGCTGGGCGCTGGTGATGAGAAGCGCGCGAATGAGATTTTCTCTCTGCTGATTTATGTGCTGATTGGGCTCGGCCTGTTCTTTACCGTCGCCGGTCTGATTTTTCTGGAACCGGTCTCCCGGCTGCTGGGTGCGGATGAGGTAATGCTTCCGTACTGTGTTGCATATGGGCGGATTATTCTGCTGGCTCTTGTGCCATTTATGTTGCTGAATGTCTTTCAGAGTTTTCTGGTAGTAGCGGAGCGGCCGAACTTCGGGCTGTATATCACGGTGATTGCCGGTGTCTCCAACATGGTTCTGGACGCGCTGTTCATCGCTGTTTGGAAGAAAGGCGTAGCGGGCGCTGCCATGGCGACGGCGATCAGTCAGTGGCTGGGCGGCACCATACCGTTCCTCTATTTTCTGCTGCCGAATAAGGGAAAGCTTCATCTGGGGCGGACGCATTTTGAGGTGAGGAGCCTGATCAAGTCCTGCACGAACGGCGCATCGGAATTCATGACCAATATTTCCATGTCTGTGGTAAATATGCTGTATAACTGGCAGCTGATGCGTCTGCTGGGCGCGGATGGAGTCACCGTCTATGGTGTTATCATGTACGTGAATTTCATCTTCATCGCAATTTTTCTGGGATATTCGATTGGCAGCGCGCCGATTGTCGGTTATCATTATGGTGCAGGGCATACAGATGAGGTGAAAGGACTGTTAAAGAAGAGCATGAAGCTGATTGCAATTATGAGCCTTGTGCTTACGGCACTGGCGGAGTTTACTGCTCGTCCGTTGTCCATGATCTTTGTGAGCTACAATGCGGATCTGCTGGCGCTGACGGTTCGAGCATTTATGATCTATTCCGTCTCCTTCCTGATCAGCGGCTTTAACATTTACGCGTCCTCGTTCTTTACGGCTCTGAACGATGGCGCGACTTCCGCGCTGATCTCATTCGGCAGAACGCTGGTCTTCCAGATTGCGGCGGTGCTGATCCTCCCGGTCTTCCTGGATGTGGACGGTATCTGGGGTGCTGTTATCCTGGCGGAGGCTCTGGCAGGAGTTCTTTCTGCTGTATGTTTTGTTTATAACCGAAAGAAGTACAATTATTAAGCGGATGCGAAAACGAGGAAGATCGTATGAATACAGTTCTGAAGGAATTTAACGAAGCATTTGGGAAAATCAACGAGGCGTATCATGAGGCGGCGGTTAAGCTTGGTTTGAGTGATACGGAGATGGAGATTTTCTATATTTTCTATATCTATGGCTCCGGTTGCCGCCAGAGTGTGTTGTACAAGGAAAGTGGATTGACGAAATCTACCGTGAACTCTGCGATCCGAAAGCTGCAGCGCGATGGTATCCTTTATCTGATGCCGGGAGAAGGCCGCAATACGCTTGTGTATGCGACGGAGAAGGGGGAAGAGCTGATCCGGAACACGATCGAAAAAGTGATCCGGATTGAGAGCACTATTTACGGTGGCTGGTCTCCGGAGGACCAGAAGACGTTCATCCGTCTGAATCGTGTATTTGCGAGTGAAATGAAGCGCATGGTAGAAGAATTATAATTGCAGAATATATAGAAACAGCCAGGAAGGTGCGTGATACCTCCTGGCTGTTTCGTAGTATCGTTTCTTGTATGCTGGCATAGGTGTTCCCATTTTGGCAGCTGGCAGATAATAGCAGCTTACAGCTCTCTGGCTGCCGGCAGCCCTCCCAGCCCTTCTGCTGCGAGTACCGCGCGATTGATTGCCTTGCCCATGACATAGGCGGCGATGGTTCCGACTACGTTCAGATCGGCGGTTTCTTTTCCGACAGACACCGCGTAGATCGAATCCCCGTCCGCGGTCGTATGCACGGGGCGGATGGTTCGGGCGTATCCGTTATGTGTCATGCCTGCGATCTTGGTCAGCTGGCTCTTATCGAAGGCTCCATTCGTGAAAATGGCTCCAATGGTGGTATTTGTATTCCGGCTGAACAGGCTGCTGGTATCGGCAATATCGCCGAGGATCTCCTCTTCCGTGGAGCTGAGGCTCTTTCCGTCCGGTGTGCGCAGCCCGGCAATCATCTGTCCGTTATCAATATCGTAGACATCGCCGAGCGCATTCACTGCGACGATTGCGCCCACTTTAATCCTGCCAGCCTGTACAGCATATGTGCCAAGGCCGCTTTTCATCGCGCGCGATATCCCGCGGTATTTGCCGATGGTGCATCCCATACCGGCGCCTACATTTCCCTCCGGGACAGTATCGCGGGAAGCATTCTCGCAGGCGCGGTAAGCCATCGCCGCATCCGGGCGCACATCCATTCGGCCGACTCCCAGGTCGAACAGGCAGGAGGTGCATACCAGAGGAACCTTCGTTATGCCGACGTCGAAGCCGATGTCGTGCTCTTCAAGATATTTCATTACGCCGCCCCCGGCGTCCAGCCCGAAGGCGGAGCCGCCGGAAAGCAGGAGCGCGTGCAGCCCTTTGGCATCTGCCAGCGGATTCAGCAGCGGCGTCTCGCGGGAAGCAGGACCGCCTCCGCGCACATCCACGCCGGCCGGTGAGCAGTCGTCGAAGAGAATGGCGGTGCAGCCGGTCATTGCTTCGGAATCTTCGGCATGACCGACCTGAAAACCGCCGACTTCTGTTAATGCAATTTCTGTCAGGTGTCTCATATCTGAACCTTTCTCCGGAACTCTAAAATCGTTCCTTTTTATTGCGGTCTGTTCTGTGCGTTACTGACTCTTCTTCCGGGACGTCCGTTTCGCCGGACTCTTCTTCGCCGGAGCTTTCTTCGCAATTGCCTTCGTGGGCTTCTTCAGAGCCGGAAGATCGAACTCGAAGACGGCTACGCCGTAAGCCGGGAGCGGGTAGGCGAAGGAGTATTCCCGTCCGTCACATTCCGAATGTTCCGCTGGGAATACTGGCTTCTTCTTGCCTCGGCCGAAGAGCCCATCCTCGTTGAATACCTGCGTGTAATTGCCTTTGTCCGGAACGCCGACCCGGTAGTCCGGGCGATCCACCGGAGTAAAGTTACATACGAAGAGCAGATTCTTCTTGCGGTTCGGCGCGATGCGCACGAAGCTGAAGATGCTGCGGTCGCCGTCGTCGGCGTTGATCCACTGGAAACCGTCCCAGGTGTAGTCGTTCTCGTACATACAGGGGTGCTTCCGGTAGAGGTGCAGCAGGCCGGAGTAGAAGGACTGCAGGCTCTTGTGGCAGGTGTCCTTCAACAGGTACCAGTCCAGCTGACGAGCCTCGGACCACTCCCGGTGCTGACCGAAATCCTGCCCCATGAAGAGCAGCTTCTTGCCGGGGTGACCGAACATGAACGTATAGCCCGCTTTCAGGCTGCGGAAACGGTCATCGCCCTGGCCGGGCATCTTCTCCAGCATGGAACGCTTCAGATGTACGACTTCATCGTGGGAGAGAACCAGGATAAAGTTCTCACTGCAGGCATATGTCATGCCGAATGTCATCTTATTGTGATGATATTTGCGGAACAGAGGGTCCTGGCTCATATAATCCAGGAAATCGTGCATCCAGCCCATGTTCCACTTGAAGGTGAAGCCGAGACCGCCGTCCTCCGGGCGAGCGGTGACTCCTGGCCAGGCCGTGCTTTCCTCCGCGATGGTCATAGCTCCGGGATTGCGGCCGAGAACCACGCTGTTCATATGGCGCAGGAACTCGATCGCATCCAGGTTCTGGTTGCCACCGTACCGGTTGGCCACCCACTGCCCGTCGCTTTTTCCGTAATCCAGATAGAGCATGGAGGCTACAGCATCCACACGGAGGCCATCGATGTGGTAGCGTTCGATCCAGAAGAGGGCGTTCGCGATTAAAAAGTTAGAAACCTCATGTTTCTCATAGTCAAAAATCTTGGTTCCCCAGTCCGGGTGCTCCCCTTTGCGGGGGTCGGCATACTCGAAGAGCGGCTGACCGTCGAAATCTGCGAGTCCGTGCGCGTCTCTGGGGAAATGCGCCGGTACCCAGTCCAGGATGATGCCGATGCCGTTCTGATGAAGGTAATCCACGAACCAGGCGAAATCCGAAGGATTGCCGTGGCGGGAGGTCGGAGCGTAGTAGCCGGTGACCTGATAACCCCAGGAGCCGTCGTAAGGGTACTCGGCGATGCCGATCAGCTCCACATGAGTGTAGCCCATTTTCTTTACGTAATCAGCCAGAAGCGGAGCCGCTTCCCGGTAGTTATAGAGCGCGGAACCTTCATCTTCCGGGCATTTCCAGGAGGACAGCTGCAGCTCGTAGATCGACAGCGGCTGCCGTACCGGGTTCTTCTTCGCGCGTTCTGTCATCCACTTCTGGTCGTTCCAGGTAAAGTGTGAGGTGTCGTATACGCGGGAGGCAGTGCCGGGGCGAAGTTCTGCATAGGTTGCGAAAGGATCAGCTTTTGCAAAGCTGCGGCCGTCCGCGGTGGTAATCTGATATTTGTACATCGGATGCCCGGTCACTCCGGGAAGAAATGCCTCGAAGATGCCGCTGTTTTCGATCTCCTCCATCGGCGAAGCTTCGGTGTCCCATCCATTGAATTCTCCGATTACGGATACGGCTGCCGCGTGCGGCGCCCATACGGCAAAATATACGCCCGCCTGCCCGTCGATTACGACCGGGTGTGCGCCAAGTTTATCATATATCTGGTAGTGGGTTCCTTCCCCGAAGAGATATCGGTCCATCTCGGAAATCTGTGTCCATTTTTCCATAACTGAATCCCCTTTCCCAATGTCAGTTTTTATCTCAGTCGAGAAGACTCCCGCCTCTTTCAGGTGGCGAGTGACAGCAAATTTGTCTTAGTGGGAGTCCAATCTCCGACTGAGATAAACGCTCCGCGAGGATGCGCAGTGATTCTGTAAAGAATATGTCAGCTTACGCTGACCAGAATCACGCGCCAAGTCTCGCGGCTGCTCGACTTGAATTATTACAAATTCACATAGTTCTGAATAATTACATCATAACAAATAAGATTCCCCGGGTCAAGAAATGACGAACGGATTCGCAGGACAATACCGCCGGATTGTATCTGCCCAGCGGAGGCAATGAAAAAGCCGGGCGGATCACAGGATCAGCTCGGCGATGAATACAGTCAGGCAGGAGAGCACGGCTACGGTGAACAGGCTCCGTCCGCACCAGGACAGGATGATTCCGACAATGAGAGCCAGGACTCCTGCGATCGGGTTGTTCGTTGCTTCTGTGATGGCAGGAAATGTCATCACAGCCAGCGTTACGTAAGGTACGTAATAGAGAAATGACCGGATAAAGGGACTTTTGATCTCTTTGCGGATCAATGTCAGCGGCAGTGTGCGGATCAGGTAGCTGACGCCGGCCATGATCGCGATATAGATATAGGGATTTCTCATTCTTTCTTCTCACCTCCGTCCGTGTCTTCTTCTTTGACCGGCCAGAGCCAGGCGGCAACCGCTGAGATGGCGACTGTCAGGATGATGACTTTCGTGCCGGAAGAAATTCCGGCGAACAGGCGGCTGGTCAGGAAGCTTAATGCCATGGATACGGCGACAAGCAGAGCGACAATCCGGTTCTTCCTTGCCGGAGGGATGATGATTGCGAGGAACATGCCGTAGAGCCCGACGCTTAAGGCGGATACCAGGTTGGCGGGGAGAAGATTTCCCATGATTACGCCGAATACAGTACCCAGGCACCATCCGGGAAGAGCGACTGTGATGACGCCGAAGGTATAGAACGAATTCAGCTTGCCTTCCACGGCGATGGATACGCCGAAAATCTCATCCGTAACGTCGAAGCCGACAATCATCCGTTGCCAGAGTGGTGTGTCCGACGGAAGCTTCTGCGTCAGCGCGCAGGACATGAGAAGGTAGCGGGCGTTCGCAACCAGGATCATAATCGCCATCGTAAGATATGTGCCGTTCTCGGCGATTACGGTAAAAGCAGCGTATTCACCGGCGGAAGCGTTCGTCAGTGCGCTGGCAAGTCCGGCCTGAAAAGCGGTAAGCCCTGCCTGTCGCGCGGCGATTCCGAGCGTGAAGGCAACGGCAAAGTAACCAAGATTAATCGGGATCCCGTCTCGCATGCCGCGGAGAAAACAGGATCGATTCGTTCCCTGCATGATATATATTTACTCCTTTGTAAATTTTGTGCAAGAACTATCCTACAACAAATTTGCGCGGCTGTCGAGGACTTTTGAAGAATTCCTGGTTCTTTTGAGCTTTTTGAAAAAGTACTTGACATTCGCTGCCAGCGGGTGGATAATAGGAGACATCCAAAGACCGGTCGGTCTTTTCTATCTTTGCCTCTGTCGGAGGTGTTCGATTTTCGGCTTATTTCGAGCCAGTAAGTCATGGAATATAATTTTTGAATTATGTAAATTTTTGCTGATTGTGTGATGGTGCCGTTATGGCGGATTGCTGATTGCATTTATCCTTTTAGGAGGTGAGGACGATTCCGGAGCGTTCTGTTGTTTGGGTACTTCTGTTCTTTCTTCTTCTGGCGGCTGTCTGGGATTTTTTCCTGAGGCGTGTGCCGAATGTGCTGGTGCTGCTGTTTCTGCTGTGCCGCTTTCCGCTGTGTCGGGATGTCCCATACGGTATGTCCTGTGCGGCGGACGGGCTTTTCATTCTGCTGATTCTGATTCCTCTCTGGCGCAGGCAGATGATCGGCGGCGGGGATGTGAAGATCCTTGCAGTGACGGGAATGTACGCGGGGCTGCGGCTCTGGTTTTCTTTCTTCTTTTTTTCTCTTATTCTGGCAGGAGCTGGAGGTCTGTTCCGGATCTTGCTGTCGGGAACATTTCGAATTCGTATTCAATATTTTTCAGAGTATATAAGAACCGGTGGTCTGAGGCGCGGTCATCCCTATGAGGGGCCGGAGCGGGAACAGGCGGAGCTTCCGTTCATTCCGTTCCTTTTCCTGGGAGCGCTTCTCGGCTGCTGGTGGGGAGGTGTCCTGTGAACAAAAAAATATTTGTGGTAAGCGATACGAACCGGGAGTATACGGAACGCTTTATCCGGTGTCTGGAGGCATGGGAAGGAAGCCGGTTCGAGATCCGCGGATTTACGGAAAAAGAATGTCTGTCAGAGCAGCTTGCGGCGAGACCGGCAGATATCCTGCTGATCAGCGAGGCGATGCTGGGGATGGATCCGGAATTTCGCGGGCAGCTGGAAGCATCCAGCCGCCGGATGCTGGTGCTGTCCGAGCAGAGTGGCGGAGGGGGCGAGGAACATTTTGTGTACCGCTATCAGCCGCTGGACCGGATTCTGAGGCAGATTGCGGCGTATTGCGAGGAGCAGGAGCCCTGGGAGGAGGATGCGGCGCTTCATGCAGAAATTTACGGGGTGTACTCGCCGGTGAAACGGTGCTACAAGACGACGTTCTCCCTGATCCTCGGTCAGATTCTGGCAGATCGCGGAACTACGCTCTATGTGAATCTGGAGGACTGCAGCGGGCTAGAGGCACTGGCCGGTGCGTCGGGTGAGGAGACGCTGTCGGACGTGCTGTACTGTCACCGCGTCGCGCAGCCGAAGCGGAAGCTGCGCAGCGTGGTACAGAACCTGGGAAAGCTGGCTTACCTTCCGCCGGCGGTCTGCCCCGGGGATATCCGGGAGACAGATCCGGAGGAGATGGCGCAGGTGATCTTTGAAATAGGATCTTCCGATGCGTATGAATCGCTGGTGATTGATCTGGGAGACGCGTTGAGAGATCCGCTTCCGGTGCTTCGTCTCTGCCGCAGGATTTATATGCCGACGCGGGACGATGCTGTTTCGAAGGTCAGGCTCCGGGAGTTTCAGAGGATGCTGTCCGAGCGGCGGGAAGAGGAGCTTGGCGGACGGATCTGTCCCCTTCATCTTCCCTCGTATTCGCGGATGGAGGCAGAATCCTCAGAACTTCGGGAACTGCGCCGGACGCCGTTCGGGCGGTACGTGGAACGCGTGATTCAGGAAGGGTAATGTACGCGGAATCGCTCAGGCTGCCAGAAATGCTGCGGATACAGGAAGCATAGGGATGCGAATGGCGATGGGAATGGAGATGTGAGTGGCATGGATCAGGTGGATATGGAACAGGAAATCCTTCGGGATTTAAGGGAAAGTGTGATGGAAGAGATGGATTTCTCTTCGGAGATCAGCGATGAGAAGCTTTTTGCCCGTATTGACTATGCGCTGATGCGGGAAAGCCGAAAGCGTCTGCTCTCGATTGAAGAGCGGACAAGGCTGCGCCGGCGGGTTTTTGATTCTTTCCGGCGGCTGGATATCCTTCAGGAGCTGCTGGAGGATGAGAGCGTGACCGAGATTATGGTGAATGGCATGGAGTCGATTTATCTGGAGCGCGGCGGGCGGCTGAGCCGCTGGGACCGGACTTTTGATTCGGAAGAGAAGCTGATGGATGTGGTTCAGCAGATGGCGGCAAGAGTGAACCGTGTGGTAAATACTTCGTCGCCGATTGTGGATGCCAGACTCTCTGACGGTTCGCGTATTCATGTAGTGCTGCCTCCGGCGGCTCCGGACGGGCCGATCCTGACGATCCGTAAGTTTCCATCGGAGCCGATTACGATGGAGCAGATGATCCGCATCGGAAGCATCACCCGTGAGGCTTCTGTGTTTCTGCAGCGGCTGGTTCTGGCCGGCTACAACCTTTTTATCAGTGGAGGAACCGGCTCCGGCAAGACGACTTTTCTGAATGCGCTGTCGGCGTATATTCCGCAGGACGAGAGGGTGATTACGATTGAGGATTCGCTAGAGCTGCGCTTGTCGCTGGCGCACTGCGTCCGGCTGGAGGCGCGGAACGCGAATCTCGAGGGCGAGAGGGAGATTCGGATCAGGGATCTGATCCGGGCGGCGCTGCGAATGCGGCCGGACCGGCTGATTGTAGGCGAGGTGCGCGGCGAGGAGGCTCTGGATATGCTGCAGGCTATGAATACCGGCCATGACGGCTCCCTTTCCACCGGACACGGCAACAGTCCGAAGGATATGCTGGCGCGGCTGGAGACGATGATTCTGACCGGCGGCGAGCTTCCGCTTCCGGCAGTCCGTGGTCAGATGGCTTCCGCGCTGGATGTGATGGTGCATCTGGTGCGGAGCAGGGACGGGCATAGACGCGTCGATTCCATTGTGGAGGTGCTTGGATATGAAGAAGGGGAAGTTCAGCTCAATTCGCTGTTCGAATCGCGGCCCGGCCCGGACAAAGAGCAGGTTCTCATTGCAGTCGGTACGCTGTACCAGCAGGAAAAGTGGAGGAATGCCGGATTACCGGAGATACCGGCTGTCGGCGGTGGAGACGTTTCGCTTTGCGGCGGTTCTGGCGGTGATCTCGCTGACGATGGGAATTCTGTTCTATGACAGTTGGATGGTCGGCCTGATTCTCTTCATTCTCCTGCTCCCACTTCTTAAAGTAGAGCGGGAACGCCTGCAGAAAAAGCGGAAGCGTCAGCTGGCAAGACAGTTTCGTGACGGGATGCAGGCATTGGCAGCTGCGCTTTCCGCCGGGTATTCGGTAGAGAATGCGTTCGCGCAGGCTGTGCAGGAGCTGCAGCGGATTTACGGAGCCGGTGAGCTTCTTCCACAGGAATTTGCCGGAATCTGCCGGAAGATGGAGATGAACCTTCCGGTGGAAGGTCTTCTGCAGGATCTGGCGGAACGGAGCGGACTGCCGGATGTACAGGAATTTGCCGCTGTCTTCTCTATTATAAAGCGCAGCGGCGGCCCGCTTCCGGAGATGCTGCGCGGTGTGACGCGCACGATGGCAGAAAAAGGAGAACTGGAGGAGGAAATCCGCACGTTGATGGCAGGTAAACGGATGGAGTTCATGCTGATGTGCGTGCTTCCGGCGCTGATCCTTGTCTATGTGCGTCTGGGAAATCCGGGATTCATGGATCCGGTCTATACCGGCCTCCGGGGAAGACTCTTTATGAGCGCCTGCCTGGCAGTCTATGCGCTGGCTGTCTGGCTGGGACAGCGGCTGATTCAGATTGAAGTGTAATATACAGGAGGCGATTCAGAGCCGGGCCGGGAGGAGAAACTAAGGGGCGTTGGGTGCTTATAGAATCAGGAAGGAGCGGTGGGAAGCAACATGAAAACGAATCTCTTTGACCGGGAAATCAAAAAAATCAGAAGACAGCCTCTGTCACCGAACAGGCGAAAGCGGTTGTCCCGCCTCTATCCGGAGTGCCGGCCGGAGGAGAAGGCAGCGGAGCAGGACGCAAAGCGGCTGCGGATGGCTGCCATTGCTCTGGCAGCCGGAAGTGTTCTGACAGTGGCTGCGCTGCTTGTCGGCGGAGCATCGGAGATTCAGATGCTAGAACGCCCAGCGCCGGGAGCGGGGAGTCGTACAGAAGTGCTGCAGGTACAGCAGGGAGATCATGTGGCGACGGTGGATCTGGAACTTGCGGAGCGCAGGCTGACAGAGGAAGAGCGGGAGATGCGTCTGGATCAGGCAGAAGCGGAGATGTGCATCCTCTTTCTGGGAGAAAATCCGGACGTAGAGCATGTGAGTCTTCCGCTCAATCTTTCCGCAGAGTGTCCGGTGGACGGCGTTACCGCCTGGTGGAATCCGGAGGAGACAGAACTGGTTCATCCAGACGGAACGATCGCGGAAGAGACAGTATTCGGCGCAGACGGAAGAACAACCGTACTGGAGTTGAATCTGAAGGATGGCGAAACAGAGCGGGTCGTACCGGTGACGGTTAGCCTGAGAGACCGTGAAAATCCGGAGAGCGGAAAAGAAGCTTCTGCGGAACGGGCATTGCAGAAACTTGTGGAGGAAAATCCGGAAGAAACGGAGGTGCTTCTTCCCGGTGAGATCGATGGGCAGCCGGTCACGTACCGCCGGGACGGAGATCTGCCTGCGGGCATATTTCTGATCCTGGGACTTCTGGCAGCCGGTGTATTTCTGTTCTATCCGGAGCAGAGGATGAGAGAAGAGGAGAAGAAGCGGGAGGAGGAGCTTGCGCTGGCCTACTCGGAATTCGTGGCGAAGATCCGGGTATTGACTGGGGCGGGGCTCTCTTTGCGAAGCACCTGGAAGCGGCTGGCGGAGGAATATGAAGCTGACCGGGCGAAGGGCGGAAAGCGAAAAATCCTGTATGAAGAGGTCTGCCGGACGGAGCGGGAACTTTCCCAGGGCGTTCTGGAAGAAGAGGTTTACTCTCGGTTCGCCGGGCGGATCGGTCAGGGCGCGTATCTGCGCCTGGGTGGTCTGCTGGAAAGTCATATCCGGAATGGAATCAGGGGCTTCTCCGCGCTGCTGGCGGCGGAATCCGCGGAAGCATTCCGGGAGCGACTGCAGCTGGCAAGGCGGCAGGGCGAGCAGATCTCTGCCCGGCTGCTGATTCCTCTGCTGCTGTTGTTCGCACTGATTCTGGTGCTGCTGATGGTGCCGGCATTCTTTAGCCTGTAGCATATCGGAGAATTATGCGGGGAAGAACACAGTATGTAAAAAAGCACAAGCCTCAAAGTGGCAAAAACGGTGAAAGAAGAAAGGAGGTGATGGCATATGGATGTATCGTGGAAAGCTTTCCGGGAGGATGAGTCTGATGTCGGAGTCGTAGAGATCATATTGATTCTTTGCGTTCTGATTGCGCTCGTGATTATCTTCCGGACACAGCTGACGAATCTGGTCAACAACATTTTCAGCAGCATTTCCAGCAAGGCAGGGTCGATCTATAAGTAACGGGAGAAAAATGCCGGAGATTTTACGGCGGAACAGGGGGATACGATGAGACGGATACAGGGCAGTATTACTATATTTTTGAGTCTGATTCTGTTAAGTATACTGGCATTGATCTGCGTCTGTCTGGAATCTGCCCGCGCCGCCGGGCTTCAGGCGTCCGCACAGATGTGTGCGGTCTCGTCGCTGCAATCGGTTCTGGCAGGATACGACCGGATTCTGTGGGAGCAGTACGGTCTGTTCTTCTTCTCGGACAGTGACCGGGAGGGAACCCGTCTGGTACAGATTGCGAAAGACTATGCGGAAAAGAATGGAAATGCGGAAGCGTCCGGGCTGGACTGGTTTCGCCTTGCGAATCCTGCGGTGGAAGCGGAACATCTGACGTTTGCGACGGACAGTCACGGGGATATCTTCCGACAGGCGGTTTCTGATTATATGAAGACAGCAGGTGCAGCGGAATCGGCAGAAATGCTCTTTGAGAAGCTAGGCCTGACGGATTCGGCGGGAGAGTTAACGGAAACCGGGGAGAAGTGGGAGGCTTCATCGAAAGAAGAGGAACTTGACGTGAAGAATCTTCTGCAGGAGTATGATGATCTGAAGGAAGAGCAGGCAGAAGCTGAGGCACAGCCTCCGGCGGAGGAACAGGTCAGGGAGACCGCCGGAATGAGTCGTGAACAAGCGGAGCCTGTCGTGCAGTCTGTGATGAACACCATCCGCAGCATCGGGCGCTTTGGCCTGCTCGGCTTTGTGGCAGAGGATGCCGCATCCCTGAGCAATGATGTGCTTTCCAGGGAGGAACTCCCGTCCTCCCTGACGGCGTCCGAGCGGGAAGGCGATGGCAATGGAAGGCGTGACCCTGGTGTTCTCGATTATCCACTCTTCTATGAATATGTCGTAAGAAATTTGGACTGCTACACCTCGGAACAGAGAAAGGGATGCCAGGTGGAATATGTCATTACAGGAAAGAATACCGAGCGGAAGTGTGTATCCTCCGTGGCGGCGCGTCTGTTCGCCATTCGCTATCTGATGGATCAGACGATGGCGCTGACGGAACCGAAGCTGCAGAAAGAAGCCGAAACGCTGGCAGCGGCGGCTCTGGGCTGGACCGGGATTGTGCCGATGGTCGAAGGTCTGAAGATGATTCTGCTTCTTGCGATGGCAATGGGCGAGTCAGCGCTGGATGTAAGAACACTGTTCTCCGGCGGCCGGATTCCTCTGAAGAAGGATGCCAGCAGCTGGCGGATGAGTCTGCTGCATCTGGCCGATACGCTGGGAGATCTCTCGGAGAAGAGTGAGGAGGATGAGGATGGACTGTCGTATGAGGATTACATGAGGATCCTTCTGCTGTTAAACAATCAGGAGGAGATCGTCTACCGCACTATGGATGTGATTCAGCAGGAGATCTGCCGGACAGAACCGGACTTTCGCTTTGCTAGCTGCATTTACAGCGGAGAAATCCGCCTGACGGCGGAAGCGCAGAGTATATTTCCGCTGATCCCGGCGATTTCGGAATATTCCTTCACAGGAACCGCCGGAGGCGGGTATCAGCCTGTCGTAAAATGAAAATCAGCGCCGGATGGAATGGATGACGGAGGAGAATATAACGGAGAACAAGAAGAAAACAAAGAGCAAAAAGAAAGCAGAAAACAAGAAGAAAAAGGAGGTGATTGCAGATGTCTCTTCTGCGGAGACCGGATTTTGATATCCCTTTAAATCACAAAAAAAATCTATCTCTCCAACTTTTTAATTTATCACCCCCCTTTGGTATAAGTAAATGGAATACAAGTGCGCAACACCAAAGTCCGGCCGACAAGGGAGGGACATCTGGAGTCACCTCCACGATCCCTTCTTTTCGGGGAAGTCTTACGCTGGAGGCGGCGCTGGCGCTCAGCTTGTTTCTTTTTGTCTGCACAACGTTTCTTATGATCTTTCCTGCGATGCAGGTACAGTTGGCGATTCGGCAGGCGGCGGAGCAGACTGCAGAGGAAGTGGCCGTGCTCAGCAGTATTCCGCTGGCGGATTCCCTTGCGGCCGCGCTTCCGGACGGCTGGGGAAATGAGGCGGCGCATCTGGCGGGGAACGGAGCCGGCACGCTCTATCTCCGGGAGAGGATTCTTCAGTTGGCTGGCCGGGATCGTCTGAACACTTCCTGGATACGTGGAGGGAGCAGCGGCGTTCTGATCCTGGCGGAGTTTCCGGCGGAAAACGAATCGAAGGAAGATATTGTCATTCACTGGTTGTATGCGGTGAATTTTACTGCTCTTCCCGGAGTTTCACTTCCGGTAAGCGGACAGGTCTGCCGCAGGATGTGGACAGGAAGCGTGCGGCAGAATGCCGAGAGAGATGTGGAGAGTGATAATATTGTCTATGTCGCGGAGAACGGGAAGGTCTGTCACCGTAGCCGGGATTGCACATATCTGAAGCTCTCGGTAAAGAGTGCCGGACTCGATGAAATCCCGGCGCTCCGGAATCAGGACGGCGCGAAATATTACCCCTGTGAGAGATGTGTTTTACATGGGGAATGCAGTAGCCCGGTGTATATTACGGAAGAAGGGAATCGCTATCACGTGGACAGTAATTGTGGAGGATTGCGCCGGATGGTAGATTCTGTCCCGGCAGGTGAGACTTCGCTTCCCCTGTGCAGCCGCTGCGGAGGCGGATCATGATGCAGATGTGGCTCCCATTTCTACTCCTGATTCCGGGAGCCTGGCAGGACAGGAAGAATCGGCAGATTGCTGTATGGCAGATCCTTCTTCCGGCGGCAGGAGGAATCTTGCTTCGGCTGCTTCGCAGGGATATTTCTCTGTGGATTCTGACGGATCTGATTCCTGGCGGGATTCTGTGTGGCGCATCATTTCTGTGCGGAGGAGCTGTCGGCGCGGGAGATGGACTGATGCTGGCAGTGCTGGGACTCTGCCGGGGCGGAGTCCGCGCAGTCGGAGAGGCATTCCTTGCGCTGATTCTTCTTATCTTATGGGGAATGATTCAGATTCGGAGAAAGAAGCTGACGGCGAAGACACCGATCGCTTATCTGCCGTTTCTCTGGCTTGCGGACGGGATCTTTGTTCTTGCAGGCGGATAAGAGAGTGGATCGTGGGCAGTGGTTAGAGCTAAAAATACGAAGAAACGGAGGCGATCGAATGACGAAGAAGGTAAAAGCAGTATTTACTGTGGAGGCAGCAGCGGTTATGCTTCTGACGATTCTGACGATCTTTTCTCTGATGTCTCTTTCACTGTGGCTGCGTGAGCGGGTGATTCTTTCTTCCGCTCTGACGGAGAGCCTGTATTGCCGGAACCGACAGGAGGCGGAGCAATGTCTGAACCGAGCGAAAGAGAAGATTTTTGCTTCAGACAGTTCGCTTGCGCTGGATTCTTTCGATGAATACACGGTGCAGGCGAGCGGTAGCGGAAACATGGCGGCTGCCGGGCTGCCCGGAAGCTTCTCTTTCTCGGAGACAACAGAGAGGAAGATCTGCCCGGCAGTGCGCATTTTGCTCCTGTATCGGGCAGTGCAGAATATCATTTCCACGGAGAAAGGCGGTTAAAATGGAAGTTCGTTATCAGAGAGAATTGAATGAGAACTATCTGGTTCTGGAAGATATCTGCCCGGGAGACGAGTATGCGGTGCGTATGCTGGCAGAAAATGAAATTCCAGGCTTCCTGAAAATGAAGCGTAAGCAGATGGATCGCACCTGGTCTTTTTATTATGAGATCAGTGGGCGGCAGTCGGTGCAGAGAATTCTGGAACGGCGCCCGGTCTCTTCCGAAGAGCTGCGCCGCCTGTTCTGTGGAATCGATGCCGCGCTGCAGACACTGGAGAAATATCTTCTGCTTCCGGACGGTGTTCGCCTGGAGCCGGAATTTATCTATGTAAAGCCGGATTTCAGCGATCCGCTGCTGTGCTACTACCCGGCGGATATGGAGAGCTTTTTCAATGGAGCCCGTCGGCTAACGCAGTATTTCCTGAACAAGATTGATCACGCTGACGCAGAGAGTGTGGAGATTGTCTATGAGATGTTCCGGATCAGTGGAGAGGACGATTTCGGATTTCGGGATCTGATGCAGGTGTTTCATAAAGAAGAGGAAGAGGCGGAAGAGGAGATTTATTTGAAAGGAGATACCGTGAGCATCCGGCAGGAAGAACATGGTGTACAGTTATCTCAAAAGAAAGAGAATGGGGAGGACAGACAATCTGAATGGAACAGGCAGAAAGATCGATGGAACAGGGAAGAAAAGCGGGAGGAAGAGCTTGAGCCGTGGAGCATATCGAAAGAAAGAGAAGACGCTGATAAGAGTCTCCGTACGGAATATCTTACAGAGAAAACGGCGCGGCCTTTTTGCGCCATCTTTCTTCCGGCGGGAGGCTTCCTGATGCTGGGGGCACTGTATTTTACCGGCTGTCTGAACCGTTTTTCCATGGGAATACAACTTCTGATTCTTGTCGGAGGCACAGCTGCCCTGATTGCTGTCGGAGTTTTGCTGTATTGGCAGCAGAAGAAGCCCGATCCGGTGTGGGAATCCATCCGGGAAGAGGCCTTTTCTTCCGGCGGGCCGGAGACGGAACTTTTATGCGGGAAAAGGCCGGAGGCTTCGATGAGGGCGATTCTGATTAGCCAGAACCTTCTGCACCATGAAAACCTGGAGATTGATAGTTTTCCCTGGATTCTGGGAAAGGTGCCGGGAGAATGCACCTGTCTGTTGGACAGTCAGGTGATCAGTAGGCTTCATGCGCGTATTGAAGCCGGGGATGGAATTCTGACGCTGTATGATCTTGGCTCTACCAATGGGACTTTTGTGAACCGGAAACGCCTGAAGGAGGGCGAAGCCTGCATCCTTCGGAACGGAGATCAGGTCGCTTTTGCGGACTTTGCCTATCTTTTGCAGATTTGATCTTGCCAAAGCGGCGTTTTCGAGGTAAGATATCCGCGAGAGCAGTGTGAGCAGGCACTGCTTAAGAGGAATGGAAGAATTGAATCATTCAAGGAGGACCAATAATGAAGTTATTTATTGATACCGCGAATATCGAGGAGATTAAGAAGGCAAATGACATGGGCGTAATCTGCGGCGTTACCACGAACCCTTCTCTGATCGCAAAGGAAGGCCGTGATTTTAAGCAGGTAATCGCAGAGATTGCATCCATTGTTGACGGACCGATCAGCGGTGAAGTAAAGGCCACCACAGTAGATGCCGAGGGCATGATCGCCGAGGGCAGAGAGATCGCAAAGATCCATCCCAACATGGTAGTAAAGATCCCGATGACCATCGAAGGTCTGAAGGCTGTTAAAGTACTGACGGCGGAAGGCATCAAGACGAATGTAACACTGGTCTTCAGTGCGAACCAGGCGCTGTTGGCAGCCCGTGCCGGAGCTACTTATGTATCTCCTTTCCTGGGCCGTCTGGATGATATCTCCACTCCCGGTATCGATCTGATTGAGACGATCTCCGAGATGTTCTCTGTACAGGGCATCGAGACCGAGATCATCGCAGCCAGCGTTCGTAACCCGATTCATGTAACTGACTGCGCACTGGCAGGAGCGGACATCGCAACGATTCCCTACAAGGTAATCGAGCAGATGACCAAGCATCCGCTGACCGATCAGGGTATCGCGAAGTTCCAGGCAGACTACAAGGCTGTATTCGGAGAGTAAGCGGAAGCGGCAAAAAGCCGGGACATTATAATTACCAAGTATTTTCGTTGATTTTTCGATAAAAGTGAGAAAAGAGGGGCATCTGTTCCGTATGGGACAGTTTGCTCCTCTTTTCCTGTTAGTGACTTAATCAGTGATTTTTTACGTTTTTGCATACTTCGCGGATGTATTCCGCATCGGTACCGCAGCAGCCGCCGACGATGCGCGCACCGGCGTCCACCAGCATCTTCATGCTTCGTCCGAAATCTACAGCGTTCATGCTGTATACAGCTTCGCCAGTCTCCGTGATTGTAGGCATACCGGCGTTCGGCTTTGCGATAACGGGAACCGTAGCAACCTCAGCCATGCTGCGGATCACGGCTTCCAGCTGATCCGGGCCTACAGAGCAGTTCAGTCCAACTGCGGATGCGCCCATTTCCTGCAGCGTAACGACAGCCTCTATCGCATCGCCGCCATAGAGTGCCGTGCCGTCCGCCTGAAGTGTGAGTGTACACATGATCGGAAGATCGCAGAGCGAAGTTGCGGCATCCACGAAGGCCATGGTTTCCTCTACGCTGAGCATGGTCTCCGCGCCCAACAGGTCAACGCCTGCATCCAGAAGGCAGGTGACATGCTCCTTATAGACATCCAACAGCTTCTCATAGGTCATGGGGCCGCGAGGAGCCATCATCTGGCCGGTAGTCGTGAGATCGCCGGCGATCAGAGCGCGTCCGCCGACGGCTTCCTTTGAGAGAGCAACCAGCTCACGGTTCATATCCGCCATGCGATCGGCAAGACCAAAATTTCCAAGGCCGATGCGGTTGCAGGAGAACGTAGGGGCATATACGATCTGGCTGCCGGCTTCCACATAGGATCGCTGCAGGTCGATCAGAGGCTGCGGGTTCTCCAGAATCCAGTCCTCAGAGCAGAAGCCGCGGGGCATCCCCGCTTTGATCATATTGGAACCGGTAGCGCCGTCCAGAACAAGGATGTCCTGTGCAACTAATTCAGCAAATTCTTGTCTTGTCATGTAAAAACTCCTTTATAAAGCAATGATGTCGAATTCTTCTTACCGATGCAACTATCCAGAGCTCCAGCTCAATTCCGCTTACGCTACACCTCGCTGTGGTTTCTCGTCATATGGATCTGAATAGTTATAGAATATCCTATCACATTTCCGGTGGCTTCACAAGATTTTTGCGGACATAATTCAGAAATTGCAGCGCGGATGGAGTAAGAGGCTGATCTCTGTCATAGGACAGGCAGATCTGCCTGGTGCGGGAGGGAAAAGCGATTCGGATCGCTTCCGCCCGGTACATGGTACACAGCGGAGAAAAGGGCAGGATACTGAGCGCCAGTCCGGAGCTGACATAGAGCGCGGCGGCATTGCATTCCTCCGCTTCGAATACGACATTCAGGCGGATGCCTGCGGTTTCACACATCTCGTCAATGATTCGCCGGATTGCGGTGTGCGGCTGCGTGACGGCAACCGGATCCATGCCGATCTCTGTGAGCGATACTGAAGAACGGCCGGACAGACGGTGATTGGGCGGAACGAAGAGCATCATATCCTGGCTGGTAACCGGGAGCTGCTCCAGGGAAGGGGTATCCGGTTCATAGATCGTGAAGGCAAAATTCATGGAATGATTCAGCAGTCGCGGAAGAATATCCGGATGAAGGTATCGATACAGCTGCAGTGGAACCAGGGGAAATGTGTCATGGAAGCTGCGCAGCAGTTCCGGAAGAAAATCGTATCCCAATTCATCGATATATGCGATGGAGAGCGGTTCGGGAAGCGTCTTCATCTGACGAAGCACTTCCTGGCCTTCCGCTAGTGTGCGGAGCGCCTTGTCCGCGTAGCAGGCGAACTGCATTCCGAAGGCGGAGAGGCGTACGCGGCGGCCCTGTTTCTCGAAAAGCGGCGCACCCAGTTCCTTCTCCAGTTCCTTCATAGCATAGCTGAGGTTGGGCTGAGTGGTGTGAAGCTCCCGGGCTGCTTCTGAATAGTGAAGTGTCCGGCTCATCACGCGAAAGTATTCCAGCTGAAGCAGTGTCATGGCGGAGACAGACTCCTTTCTGTGTAATGCATGGATGGGGCATGTGTGCAGCTGTTGGGCGAAGTCTGCAGATGCACATATCATTAAAGATATTTTACAGGAATACCCGGAAAAAGCAAGAAAAACAGGGAAAGTGGGTGGGAATTATAAGGAAATCCTTATGAATTCTATAAGAAAAGACAAAATGGACGAGACAGCGGAGGCACGATAAAATAGAGAATATCGATAGTATATGTCTGAAGGAGGAAAGGCTATGGATGCCTTGATGCGGAACGTAATGCCATTGATCCTGTTGATGGCTTTTGGCGCCTGGTTGCGCAGAAGACGGTATTTCAGCGAAGAAACCGTGAAGCAGAACATGAAGCTGATCGGAAATGTTCTGGCACCCTGTATCTTGTTCGAGACGCTGCGAAAATTAGAAGTTCGAACGGAGTATATGATTCTGACGGTATCATTCTTCTGCCTTCTTGTCCTTTTTCTGGCGATCAGTTTGCTGATTTATCATTTCTTTCCTGTAAAGAGAAAATTTTTCCCGTTCTTCGGAACGGCATTCGCCTTCGGCCTGATGGGAATTCCCCTCTTTTCTTCTGTATACGGAGCAGAACATATGGGAGAGCTGACAGCGATGGGCGTTGCGCATGAGGTTTTCTTTGCCACGGTATATCTTCCGATTGCGAACCTGATGTTCCGCGGAGAGAAAACGGGAGGAAGAGCAGCTATGAAGAACCTGTTCACACCGATTCTGATGATGGTATTTACGGCGCTTACGTTAAATATCAGCGGACTGGGCAATCGGATCGAGGCCACGCTCTGGGGTGCCTGCCTTTTTCGCTGCACAGCACTTCTCGGCTCCGTCAGTACCGTGATGGCTATGGTAATGATCGGCTACCAGATTCACTTTGAGAATCGCGGGCTGATCCGGGAGAGCGCCCTCTATGTAATATACCGGTACGCGCTTGTCTTCGGTGTGGGTTATCCGGTGAAATGGCTGCTTCTTGATCGGATTCCCGGATTGTCTCCCTGGTTCGGTGCGGCGTATTTTATCATGCTCTCGCAGTTCGGTTCCACGCTTCTTGTCGCAATGGTAGGGCAGTATGAGACACAGGAGGACCTGGAGGTGGCAGGCAATTCCTTCGCCCTGAACGTAATCGCAGGGATTGTGTTCTATCTGATTTATCTGCTGGTTACAGGAACTTCTTTCTGAAAAAATGTTACAAAATTCACAAAATATCTGCGAAGTGATTGCAGGAAAACCCGGACTGTGTTATACTGTTCATGAGGTGCGCTACAAGAGCATCCGAATTATTATATCAGACAGAAAGGTGTAATAACATGGGATTTTTAAAAGGGAAAACCGCCATTATCACCGGCGGCGGGAGAGAAGTACTGCAGGATGGAAGCTGCGGATCGATCGGCTACGGAATTGCGACTGCCTTTGCAAAGGAAGGTGCGAATCTGGTGCTGACCGGAAGAAATGTGAAGAAACTGGAAGGCGCGAAGGAACTGGAGGAAAAGTACGGAATCAAGGTTCTTGCTGTTCCGGCGGATATTCACGCAGGCGCGGATAACGAAGCGATTGCAGCGGACGTAGTGAAGCAGGCGATGGATGCGTTTGGACGCATCGACGTCCTGATTAATAATGCGCAGGCATCGGCATCCGGCGTGAAGCTGACGGATCATACGACAGAGCAGTTTGATCTGGCAGTTTATTCCGGACTGTATGCGACCTTTTACTATATGAAGGCATGCTATCCCTACCTGAAGGAGACACAGGGATCTGTGATCAACTTTGCATCGGGAGCCGGACTGTTCGGCAACTTTGGTCAGTGTGCCTATGCGGCAGCGAAGGAAGGCGTCCGCGGACTGAGCCGTGTGGCGGCAACTGAGTGGGGGCCGGATGGCATCAACGTCAATATCGTGTGCCCGCTGGCATGGACCTCTCAGCTGGAGAAGTTCCAGAATGCGTATCCGGATGCGTTCAAGGCAAATGTAAAGATGCCTCCGATGGGACACTTCGGCGACGTGGAGAAGGAGATTGGCCGTGTATGCGTACAGCTGGCATCTCCGGATTTCAAGTATATGACCGGTGAGACGATCACGCTGGAGGGCGGACTGGGACAGCGTCCGTAAGCATATATTCTACGTGGGAAGATATCGGCCGTCGGGAGAGTTTTCTTCCGGCGGCTTTTTCTATAAAAAAGAAACGTAAAAAATGAAAAAAAGTAAAAAAAGTGCTTGCAATTTGGAAAAAGGTGTGGTAGCATATCAATGATGAGTCAATGCGCCACAGCGTACGGCCCCATGGTCAAGCGGTCAAGACATCGCCCTTTCACGGCGGTAACTCGGGTTCGATTCCCGATGGGGTCATCTCAAATTTATCGGGAAAAGGTATTGACAAATCCCGATAAATTTGTTAACATATATAGGCATGGCGACATAGCCAAGTGGTAAGGCGTGGGTCTGCAACACCCTGATCACCAGTTCAAATCTGGTTGTCGCCTCTAAAAAGCTCTTCGGAAATCCGAAGAGCTTTTTATGTACAGCAAAGAAATTTTATGAAAACAAGAAGTCCTGCGTTCCTTTATCTGTTGCTTCCACTGTTTGTTTGGTCTATGTAAGAGAGAATCCCTTCGCACAGTGCGCGGGCAACCGCATCCTGGTATTCTTCCGTTATTAATTTCTCCGCCTCCTCCGGGTTGCTTAAGAAACCACATTCCGCGATGACGACTGGACATTCCGTATTCAGCAGCAGGTAATAATTGTCATTTCCTTTCGCTTTTCTTGTGTTTTTCTCCGTGACTGCGTCAAAGGCAGCCTGCAGTGTCTCAGCCAGAAATTTTCCTTCCGGAGAATTCTTATAATAGAAGACCTGAGGGCCGGAGACGCTGGGATCGTGATAGCTGTTTTGATGGATGCTGACAGCGAAGAGCGCGTGAGCCTCGTTGATGATCCGGCAGCGTTCGCTCAGGTCGGCTGCTTTCTGGCTGGCAGCGCCCGGAGGACTTAGATCTTCATCGGTCTCCCGCGTCATAATCACCGTAATCCCGTTTTCTGTCAGACGCTGTTCCAGCTTTTTGGCGATGGCAAGATTGATTTCTTTTTCCCTGGACTGATTGATTCCAACTTTTCCCGGATCGTCGCCGCCGTGTCCGCTGTCGATGACGACGACCGGCGGCGCACTTTCCGGCAGGGCGGAGGTCTCAGAAACCCGGAGTACTCCGCGATCCGCCAGAAGGGCGAACAGGAGCAGCATAAAAATTCCAAGGAAAAGATCCGCATGTTTTTTTCTCATTCCGGACTCCGGAACATGTTCTCTGTGCAGTTTATGCAGGGGAACACGCGCGTATCACACAGGTTTCTTACGAAAAATACACGAAATTCGCACAAATTACGCCCTTTTTTGGGCTTTCCGGTGTTTTTGGTTGAATATGAAAAGCGAGAATGCTATAATACATTTTATGAATACGAAAATTCTTACCGTAAATGAATATGACCCGGAGCCAGAAGTGATCCGTGAAGCGGCTCAGGTACTGAAGGACGGCGGTCTTGTCGCCTTTCCGACAGAGACTGTATACGGGCTGGGAGGAGATGGATTGAATCCGGAAGCTTCCGGTAAGATCTATGCAGCCAAGGGACGGCCTTCGGACAATCCGCTGATTCTTCATATCGCGGAACGGGAGGAGCTGATCCCGCTGACAGCGGAGATTCCGCAGATGGCAGAGCGCCTGATGGATACCTTCTGGCCGGGTCCCATGACACTAATTTTTCGAAAAAGCGAACAGGTCCCTTACGAGACGACTGGTGGGCTGGATACCGTAGCGGTTCGGATGCCGAGTCATCCGGTAGCGCGAAGACTGATACAGGAGGCAGGACTTCCGATCGCAGCGCCCAGCGCCAATCTTTCCGGACGCCCAAGTCCGACGAGTGCATCTCATGTGGAGGAGGATCTGAACGGCAGGATTGATATGATCCTGGATGGCGGTGATGTTCAGATCGGCCTGGAATCCACGATTATAGATGTGACGGGAGATGCGCCTGTGATTCTTCGCCCCGGTTTTATCTCACGGGAGGATGTGGAAGCGCTGATGGGCAGCTGTACACTGGATCCTGCCATTGTAGGGAAGCCAGACCTGAATTTGCGTCCGAAGGCTCCCGGCATGAAGTACCGCCATTATGCGCCCCAAGCGGATATGCTGATCGTGGAGGGCGATCCTGACTTTGTTACAAGGACAATCTGTGCAAAGGCGGCGAAGGATCTGGCCGAAGGAAAGAAGGTGGCGGTTCTCTGCACGGAGGAGAGCCGGGCAGCGTATGGCGATCTGTCCTGTCATACGGTGGGAACCCGCGGCAATGAGGAGACGATTGCTCATAATCTGTTCCGGTGCCTGCGTGAATTTGACGAGGAGAAGGTGGACATGATATACTCGGAATCCTTCCGGGAAGGGACTCTGGGCGGTGCGATTATGAATCGCCTGCTGAAGGCAGCCGGATACCATGTGCTGCAGCAGATCGGAGGCGCTCATGGGTCGTTATCGTAAAGTCATTTTTGTATGTATGGATAATACCTGCCGGAGCATCATGGCGGAAGCTGTGATGAACAGTGTGAACAAGCAGCATATGGTGGAAGTAGAGAGCCGGGGACTGGTTGTTCTTTTTCCGGAGCCGATGAATCCGAAGGCGGTAGCGATTCTGAAGAATTATCAGATGAAACCTTCACGGGAGAGCTCGCTGGCGCTGCAGCCGTCCGACGTCACGGAAGGCACGCTTGTGCTTACGATGACAGCGTACGAGTGCGAGCAGGCGAAAGAGCTCCTGGGACCGGAGGCGGAAGTGCATACGATCGGCGATTTTGCCGGTAAACCGGGCGATATTGGCGAACCCCATGGCGGGACGCTTGCGGAGTACGGCGCCTGCTATGAATATATTGATCTTATGGTTAAGATCGCAGCGGAAATAATTTACAGAGGAGAAGAATCATGATTGCAATTGGAAGTGATCACGGCGGATACGCCCTGAAGCAGGAGATTATGGCTTACCTGGACAAGGAGGGCCTGGAATACAAGGATTACGGATGCTACAGTGAAGCGTCCTGCGATTATCCGGAGTTCGGTCATGCGGTAGCGCATGCCGTAGCGGATGGAGAGTGTGAGAGAGGCATTATTATCTGCGGAACCGGCATTGGCATCTCGATTTCAGCCAACAAGGTAAAAGGAATCCGAGCGGCTCTGTGCGGTGACTGCTTCTCCGCGCAGATGACAAGAGAGCATAACGACGCGAATATCCTGGCACTGGGTGCGCGTGTCGTTGGCGCCGGTCTTGCGGTTAAAATTGTAGATACCTTCCTTCATACCGAGTTCTCCGGCGATGAGCGCCATGCAAGAAGAATCGCGAAGATTGAGGAGATCTGAGCCGTAATACAGAATGATCAGCGGAGGCGGAAGATGAACAAGCGCGAAGACTACATTTCCTGGGACGAGTATTTTATGGGTGTGGCGATGTTAAGCGCCATGCGTTCGAAGGACCCCAACACACAGGTAGGAGCCTGTATTGTCAGTGAAGACCACAAGATTCTTTCGATGGGATACAACGGTCTTCCGGTCGGCTGTTCGGACGATGAGTTCCCGTGGAACCGGGAAGGCGAGCCCTACGACAATAAATATTTTTATACGACACACAGCGAATTGAATGCGATACTGAACTATCGCGGCGGGAGTCTGGAGGACAGCCGTCTCTATGTTACGCTGTTTCCCTGCAATGAGTGTGCCAAGGCAATCATTCAGTCGGGAATCCGGACGGTAGTGTATGCGGACAATAAGTATGCCGGCACACCTTCGGTAAGAGCTTCTCAGAGGATGTTTGACGCGGCCGGCGTGCGTTACTATCAGTATCAGATGGGTGGCCGAAAGATAGAACTGGAGCTGTAATAAATGAACAAACTGATCAAAAAAATTCTGATCCTTGGCGGCATTTTTCTTATTGCCGCCATTGCTTTTTTATGGATGACACGGGGCAGCAAGGAAGAGCAGACAATTGATTATGGCGTTATGGAGGAGGCTTCCCTTCCGATTGTAAGCATGAGCGCGGAAGGCTATGCGATCAATACGCTGTACGGCTATGTGAACGAGATGGGAGCGTCCTATGTGCAGGAGAGCCTGACGCCACTGGCAGCAGATCGCCGTCTCCCTGTGACGATAGAAACCTGTGGGAATGAAATCAGAAAGATCCGTTATGAGATCCGGAGTCTGGATGGAGAAGAGCTGGTCGAAGCGATTGATATCACGGACTGGGAGACCTCTGATGGAAAGGTGCAGGCGATACTTCCTATTCAGGATATTATCAGGAAAGAAACGGAATACAGCCTGCGGTTGACGCTGGAGACGGATCTTCATAATGCAGTGTATTACTACACACGGATTATCGAAGACGAGACTCTTCACACGAAGGAAATGCTGGAATATGTGAGTGATTTCCATGCTTCGGCTTTTCGTGCAGCGGACGCGCAGGATTATGCGATTAACTGGGAGGTGGATGCCTCCGCGGATAAGGATACGCTGACGTCTGTGAACATTCATTCCGATTTCAGTCAGCTGACTTATGGAGATCTTTCGCCGAGTGCTGTTGGTGATCCTCAGATTACAGTACTGGAGATGGACGATACATTTGGCTCCTTTCAGGTTCGTTATGAGCTTCAGGCGGAGGGGGATGATACCCGGATCGGGAATTATGTGGCGGAGGAGTTCTTCTGCCTGCAGTGGTCAAGCCTGCGTTTCTATCTGATGGATTATGAGCGCACGATGCGCCAGGAATTTGAAGCTTCGGTAAGTACCTTTACGGAGGATAGTATTGAATTCGGCATGGTGCAGGAATCCGATGTGTCCACAGTGCAGTCGCCGGACGGCTCCTATCGTGTATTCACGGTTGGCGGCGATCTCTGGAGCTATTCCGAGGAGAAGCGGGAGGCAGTGCTGCTCTTCTCCTTCCGTCAGGACGGTCAGAGCAGTGCGCAGCGGCTGCATGAGGAATACGAGGTTCAGCTGGTAAATGTGGACGATAATGGCAATGTGGAGTTCTTTGTGTATGGTTACATGAACCGCGGCGATCATGAAGGGCAGGTTGGCCTGTCCTACTATCGCTATGTAAAGAGTGATAACGCACTGCAGGAGATTTTCTATGTTTCTTCCGACAAGTCCTATGAGGTTCTGCGGGAGGATATCCGCAGGCTTTCCCACCGGGAGGGGGATCTGGTGTATATTCTGTTCGACAATAATGTCTACGCTGTGGATTATCAGGGCAAGGAAGTGGTTGTCGTTGTAGAGAATGCAGATGCCCGCGGACTTGTGGTCAGTGAGGAGCAGAATGCGATCGCCTGGCAGCAGGGCGATGATCTGAGGCAGGCGGGATCGATTCAGATCCTGTACCTGGATTCCGGGAAGTCACAGATTCTGAACGCGGCGAGCGGCGAATACCTTCGCACGCAGGGATTTATCGGGCAGGACTTCGTAAGTACCGCCGGACGAACTTCGGATATTCAGGCGGAAGGCTTTGAGACCATCTGGCCGCAGTACCGCCTGACCATTGTGAATCCGGAGGGCGGCGAGGAAGCGCATTATGAATACAATGCTGTCTATATCTCGGATGTGACAGTAGAAGCCGGACAAGTTCATCTGGAGCGTCTGCAGAAATCCGTCAGCGGCTACGAACGCATCGCAGACGACACACTGATGCAGAACCAGACGGAGATGCCGAATACGGATAATATCCTGACGGCGAGGATCAATGAAACGCAGAAGCGAGTATATTCACTGAAGACGACATCGGACAATGCGAAGAAGACGCTGAATGTTTCTGTCCCGAACCGGGTACTCTATACGGCAGATACCACGCTGAAGCCATCCTCTTCCAGCGAGGGAGCGCTTCGTTACTACGCATATGGAGCTGGGCATCTGGTCGGCGTCTATGAGAATGCAGGGGATGCCATCCGGCTTGCTTATGATTCCATGGGATGGGTGACCGACAGTTTGGGCAACCGGGTATGGCACCGGACGGCCAGAGGCAATGGGACGGTATCTATGACGATCAGCGCGGATGCGGCAGTGACTTCCGGTAGCGGCCGGATGGGTGGCTGCGTGAAGGGAATCCTTCTGCGGGAGGATGCGTATGCCGATGTGGATGCTCTTCTGGCGGAGGGCCGCAGCGCGGAGGCGATCCTGGAGGAATCCCTGCCGGGAACGCCGGTGAATCTGACCGGATGCGATATGCGCCAGATCTATTATTATCTCAGCCAGAATACGCCGGTGCTTGTAATTAGCACGAATGACACGCCGCTTCTTCTGGTGGGATACGATCCCTATAATGTAGATATCTATGATCCGCTGGATGGATCGACCTACAAGATGGGACAGCAGGATGCGCTGAATACCTTCACGCAGGCGGGCAATCAGTTTCTGGGATATCTGCGCTGACAGCAGCAAAAGATTACCAAAATGTTAAAAAATATTTACAACCTGTTCATTTGGTGTTAGAATAACCAAAGGATAAAAAATAAGTCAGGGGAGACTTAGATATGCAGTATATTATGAAAGGCGGGAATCCGTTAGTCGGCGAAGTCGTGATTAGTGGCGCCAAGAACGCGGCGCTGGGGATTCTGGCGGCTGCGATTATGACAGATGATTCCGTTATTATCGATAACCTTCCGGATGTAAGAGATATCCGTGTTTTATTAGATGCTATGAAGGAGATCGGCGTGATCGTAGAGCGTACCGGTCCGAACAGTGTAAAGCTTAACGGTGGCAATATTCATACCGTCCGCGTGGATAATGCCTATATTAAGAAGATCCGTGCCGGTTACTATCTGATGGGCGCGCTGCTTGGCAAGTACCGCCATGCGGAAGTTGCGCTTCCCGGCGGCTGTAATATCGGAAGTCGTCCGATTGACCAGCATCTGAAGGGCTTCCGGGCTCTCGGCGCTACGGCAAATGTGGAATACGGTCGTGTGATCGCGGACGTCAAGGATCTGACCGGCGGTCATATCTACCTGGATATGGTATCTGTGGGTGCTACGATCAACCTGATGCTGGCTTCCGTGCTGGCTTCCGGCAACACGACCATCGAGAATGCGGCCAAGGAGCCCCATGTGGTGGATGTAGCCAACATGCTGAATTCCATGGGCGCGAATATCAAGGGCGCGGGAACGGACGTGATCCGCATCCGCGGCGTAAAGAAGCTGCACGGTACGGAATACTCCATCATTCCGGATCAGATTGAGGCGGGAACCTTTATGTTCGCCGCTGCCGTTACCCGTGGTGATGTTACCGTGCGTAATGTCATTCCGAAGCATATGGAAGCGATCAGCTCCAAGCTTCTGGAGATGGGCTGTGAAGTGGTTGAGTTTGATGACGCGATCCGCGTAGTTGGCAAGCCGGTACTGGGGTCCTGCAATGTGAAGACCCTTCCTTATCCGGGATTCCCTACGGATATGCAGCCGCAGATTTGTGTGGCGCTGGCGCTGGCGAAGGGCCGCGGTATCGTGACCGAGAGCATCTTCGAGAATCGTTTCAAGTATGTGGACGAGCTGGCGAAGATGGGTGCGCAGATCAAAGTGGAGAGCAATGTCGCCGTGATTGACGGCGTGGAGCGCTTTACCGGTGCTGACCTGGTTGCCCCGGATCTTCGTGCCGGAGCGGCACTGGTTCTGGCCGGACTGAGCGCGGAAGGCATCACTACTGTGGATGATATTGAATTCATCCTGCGCGGCTACGAGAGCTTCGAGAAGAAGCTGCAGGGTCTTGGCGCAGTGATCGAGGTTGTGGATGACGAGCGCGAAGCGCAGAAGTTCCGCCTGAGAGTCGGCTGATGGCCGGACTTCGCGGCGGCTGTCGTTTTATCTTAAAAGAATATGACATAGAAAAATCCCTGTTCGGTTATGTACTGCCGGACAGGGATTTTTTACGCAAAAATATTCGGCGTCACCGGCGCGTCCGGCACAATATTCGTGTGAAGCATCCGGTAATCGTTCGGTGAGTAGCCGATACGTTTCATGAAAAGCTTGGTGAAGTGGGCCGGGTTGTTGTAGCCAACCGTATACGCGATCTCGGCGATGCTGAGATTCGAGTTGATCAGCAGGTTCTTCGCCTTGCTGAAACGGACATCGATCAGGTAGTTGATCGGTGAGATTCCGAATTCCTTCTGCAGCAGATGGCTGATATGGCCGGAGCTCATAAAGAAATGCTGTGACAGCGATTCCAGCGTAATATCCTGATCATAATTCATGTAGATATAGGACAGGATATCGCTGGCCAGCGGATTCTCTTTCATCTCCCAGAACGGATCGGTCGTCTTCTGATGCTTGCGGATCAGAACCAGCATCGGTGCGAGGATCAGG
This sequence comes from Hominifimenecus microfluidus, assembly GCA_020687485.1. GTDB lineage: Bacteria > Bacillota > Clostridia > Lachnospirales > Lachnospiraceae > Hominifimenecus > Hominifimenecus microfluidus. The sequence continues at coordinate 84,262 of JAJEQR010000010.1, forward strand.
CGGCATAGATCCATATCCGGATTCGGCTCCTTCATCAGACGGTAGATCTCAGCGAGCGTTCCGCTGATATAGGGAATATGCGCATTGTCCCGGATCAGAGGGTAAGCTGTCGGCGGGATAATATATTCCGGATATTCTGTATTTTTCCATTTCACATCTGAGACTACGAGAACCAGAGTCTTCATGGGGTTGTGTGCACTGGAAGAACCGGCATGGACAAATCCTCTTTCGATAACAAGAAAATCCCCCTTCTCAACGGAAAAATGCTGATGGTTAATCATATAGATTCCGCTGCCGCTGGCCACGTAGACCAGCTCGGTCACATCCTTGTGCAGATGAAAGGTATAAGCCTGATCCGTCAGGTTGTAATCCAGGTGAACCCGGCGGATATTCGGTAGATGATCTTCAAAATGAGACTGAAAAAGCACGTAAAACCCTCCCTTCAGATGATACAAATGTTAACATAATTTATCAAAAATCGCAAGATAATTCATGGAAACAGGTTTTATGCGCAGAAAATGAAGAAAAATCATGGCTCAGGATGTAAAGATAATTTCGCCGGAATGTAAGAATAGAGGATAGATTCCGCCGCGCCTTTTTTCTATAATGAGGACATAAAACACGAGGAAAATTTATTACTGGGTATTGTTAATGCCTATTAGACAGCGGCGAAGAGTTCTGCTAATATGGGGAAAACAAAACGTGAGGAACACCGAGTCAGAGATAGAATCAGAGAAAAGATACGCATCGAGATGCGGAAGGAGTGACAGAAAATATGAAAATTACGAAGGTAGAGGTGCTGAAGGTAAAGACAACGCGGGCCACCTGGCGTCCCGTATTCTGCCGGATCTATACGGATGAGGGAATCTACGGCGACGGAGAAGCGGCCCTGGCATACGGACGCGCGGCAGACGCCGGATTCGCGGCAGTAAAGGAGTTCGCCAGTCTGATTATCGGCATGGACCCGCTGAAGAATGAAGTGATCTGGGAGAAGCTCTACAAGAGCACCTTCTGGGGACAGAACGGCGGACCGGTAATCTTCGCGGCAATCGGAGCGATCGACATTGCACTGTGGGATATCAAGGGCAAGTTCTACAACGCTCCGATTCATGCGCTGCTGGGAGGAGCGAGAAGAGACAAGCTTCGTTCCTATGCTAGCCAGCTCCAGAACGGCTGGGAGTATGGCAATGACAACTATACTTTCCAGTATAGCCCGGAGGACTTTGCCGAGGCAGCGAAGAAGGCGGTCGCAGAGAAATACGACGCCGTGAAGTTCGATTTCTTCGAGAAGAAGCCGGAGGGCGGCGATTACGTGCAGGAGGACCGGCGCTGCTTCGTTCTTCCGAAGGATCTGCATGTGATCGAAGACCGGCTGGCGGCAGTCAGAGAAGCCGTCGGACCGGATGTGGATATCATCGCGGAGGCACATTCCCGTATGGATGCGCCAGGAGCCATCCGTTACGCGAAGATCCTGGAGAAATACGATGTCATGTTCTTCGAGGAGCCGGACACGCCGACGCCCTACATGACGAAGTACATTGCGGATCAGGTGAACATCCCGATCGCCGGAGGCGAGAGAGTCTACGGCCGTTGGCAGTTCGTTCCCTATTTCGAGGACCGGTCGCTGCAGGTGATTCAGCCGGATCTCGGTAATTGCGGAGGATTCACGGAGGTCAAGAAGATCTGCGATATGGCGCATGCCTATGACGTCAGCGTACAGGCTCATATCTGTGCCAGCCCGCTGTCCACAACGGCGGCGATTCATCTGGAAGCGGTGCTCCCGAACTTCGTGATTCATGAGCATCACATCTGCAACCGCATCACCTACAATATGGGACTGACGACAGTGGATGAACAGCCGGTGGACGGCTTCCTGAAGGTGCCGGATGCTCCGGGACTTGGCAATGAGATCAGTGAGAAAGCATACAAAATGGCAGACGCATTTGCCGTTGTAGAATAATTCAAAGGAGGAAGAACATTATGAAGATGAAAAAAGTGATTTCCCTCGTACTCAGTGCAGCAATGGCGGCTTCCTTGTGCGGCTGCCTGGGAGGCTCCAACGCAGCAACGACCGCAGCAGAGAGCAGTGCTGCCGGAAGCGCTGCAGTAGCCGGTGAGGAGACGACAGCGGCGGCTGCAGCCGAGACGAAAGAGCATTCCGCAGACGCTGTAGGTCTGAAGCTCTCCACCACCATCAAGGAGCTGGAGCTTACGACCGTTCCGAATGGTATGGGTGTACAGGCCATGGCAGATTATCTGGATGAACAGGACGGCGGCGTCTATCTCGATATGTATCTGGACGGTGTGCTGGGAAGCAGTACTGATGAGCTCCTTGGCGGTGCACAGACCGGCGCCTTCGATATGGTAGCACTTTCCTTCGGTAACTGGGGCGACTACACGGACGGCTTTGCCGCACTGAGCATCCCTTACCTCTTCACCAGCAGCGAACAGGTATACGCCTACATCGACGGACCGGAAGGCGACGCCATGAAGCAGCAGGTCGAGGAAGATACCGGCATGGTGGTTCTGGCTTTCCTGGATGTCGGATTTCGTAACATCACGAACAGTCGCGGCCCGATCAAGACGCCGGATGACGTCAAGGGACTGAAGCTGAGAACACAGAATGACCGTTATCAGATCGCGGCTCTGGAAGCACTGGGCGCGACTTGCTCTGTAATCTCTTTCTCTGAGTTGTATTCTTCCCTGCAGCAGGGACTGGTAGACGCGCAGGAGAACCCGATCATCAACACCTACACGAACAAGTTCTATGAGGTTCAGGATTACATGACCCTGACCCGCCATGCATACACCTGCACGATCCTTGCGATCTCCAGAGAATCTCTGGACAAGCTGACTCCCGAACAGCAGCAGCTCGTTCTGGATGCCGGCAAGGTTGCTCAGGATACCGCAAGAGAGAAGCTGGTAGAAGTGGAAGATGATTACCTGGAGAAGCTGGGTAAGGAAATGGAGATCTACGATCCGACGCAGGAAGAGCTGGAAGCCTTCCAGAAGGTAGCGATGACGTCCTGGGATATCATCGAACAGGATATGGGAAGTGAGAAGTTCAACGAAATCGTAAATGCGGCACAGGAGATTGCCGATTCCCTGAAATAAGATCTGGTTCCGGGAGGACGCCTGTCATCGGACGTCCTCCGGCAAACGAAAGACAGAAAGGAAACAGAGCGGGTATGGATATGAAAGAAAAGGAAAAAGAAAAGATAACGTTAAAGAAAATCCTGAATGAATTCGAAATCTACATCGGGACGGTCGTCTTTCTGGCACTTACGGCGCTTCTGACGATTCAGGTCGTTTCCCGATATGTATTTAAGCACTCGTTCACCTGGACAGAGGAAGCCGCAGTCGTGATGTTCGTCTGGCTGATCTATCTGGGCGTCGCAGCGGCAGTAACCAAGAGAAAACACCTGAAGATTGATGCGCTGATCACCGTGCTCCCTTTCAAAGGTAAGAAGGTGCTTCTGATTCTTGACAATGTGATCTGCTTCGGTTTCTGTATCGGCATTGTCCCTCCGTTCACCAGCATCATCCGCAATCAGATCGAGAAGAACGCGGTAACTTCGCTGCTTCGCTGGCCCAAGGCGGTCATCTACAGCATCATTCCGATCTGCATGGTGCTGACCTGCATCCGTCTCGTCCAGGACACGATCCGTCTCTGCAAAGAGAACGAGAAGGAACTGGGACAGTCGAAACCTACCATCGACATTGAAGCGCTGGAGCGTCAGGCCGCAGCGTTGAAGGCACAGAAAGAACAAGTAAAGGAGGCAAAATAATGGATGTAGCAGTACTCTTCCTTGTGATGGCAGTCTGCCTGGCGATCGGTGTTCCCATCGGTGTCAGCCTGGCCCTGTCCATGTTCGCATTGCTTCTGGTAAATCCCGTTACAACGACAACCTTTATCACACAATCCATGTATTCCGGCGTCGCTTCGTTCACCATGCTGGCCCTGCCTTTCTTCGTGCTGGCCGGCAGCATCATGGATACCGGCGGTATCTCGAAGCGTATCGTAGCTGTAGCGAACAGCCTGGTCGGAAATATCACTGGCGGTCTCGGCATCGTTACGATCATCGCCTGCATGTTCTTCGGCGCGATCTCCGGTTCCGCACCGGCAACGGTAGCAGCCATCGGTGCAATCATGATTCCCCAGATGATCATTAACGGTTATGACACTCCCTATGCTACCGGCCTGGTGGCAGTTGCGGGAAGCCTTGGCGTCGTGGTTCCGCCCAGTTATCCCATGGTTATCTATGGCGTAACCAACAACGTATCCATCGGCGCACTGTTTATGGCAGGCATCGGCCCGGCACTTGTCGTAGGCGGCGTTCTCATGATCTTCAACTATTTCTACTGTAAGAAGAAAGGCTATAAGGGAACCGGCGAGAAATTCAACATCCGCAACGTCGGACACGCGATCTGGAACGGCAAAGCAGCTCTCCTGATGCCGATCATCATCCTTGGCGGTATCTATAGCGGCTTCTTCACTCCGACCGAAGCGGCAGTGGTATCCGTGGTCTACGGAATCATCATCGGCGTATTCGTCTATAAGGAGCTTACGCTCAAAAAGGTGGTCGGAATGTTCCGCGATAACGTTGCATTTATCGGCGGTATGATGTTCACCTTCGCACCGGCAGCAGCGCTCGGCTCCGTATTCTCCTATCTGGGGATCCAGAAAGCCATCAGCGCATTCTTCCTGGGAATCAGCACGAATCCCTACATCATCCTGATGCTGGTATTCCTGATCCTGACCATTGCCGGTATGTTCGTACAGACGACGCCTTGCGTGATCATCCTGTCCCCGATCCTTCTGGCAGTTGTACAGTCCGTAGGCATTGATCCGATTCACTTCGGCGTTATCATGACGCTGGCACTCTGCATCGCATTCGTAACGCCTCCGGTTGCCTCGAACATGTTCGTTGCCATGACGATGACAGGCCTCAGTATGAACAAGATCGTAAAGGTCTCCCTGCCGTTGATCCTGGCGCTGTTTATCGCACTCTTTATCTGCGGATTTGTTCCTCAGATCAGTCTGGGACTCGTGCAGCTGTTTGGGATGTAGCGAATAAAAGCCCGTACGGCAGCCACGAAAGAGCCATGCTCGCATGAGCGAATTCGTGGATATCGGACGGGCAAAACGTATGAGCAAGAAGGCGGATACGCCGGATTGCGAATACGGGTGTGGATTGCGAGAGTGCGCAGCACGGAGCAATCCGCTTTTGTGAAGATTTCTTGTGAAAATTTTCCTGAAGCCTTTGAGCCTGTTTTTACAGAAAGGACGTCAAAATATGCGAGTAGTTCTTTGCGGAGATATGCTATTCTCTAGCCGGAACCTGGCGAAGCGCCTGAGTCCGGAAGTCGTAAAAATCCTGAAAGAAGCGGACGCTGTATTCTGCAACGCGGAATTCAGCACTCCGAAGCGCGGAACACCTCCGGGACTGTGCATGTACTTAACCTCCGTCCCGCAGGAGATTCAGGATGAATTTGTTGACCTGAACATTCACTTGGTCGGCTTCGCCAACAATCACACCTGCGATTACGGCTGGCAGGGTTGCCTTGGCACGATCGAGGCGGCGGAAGCCAGGAAAATCCAGCCCTGTGGCATCGGAAGAAACCTGGAGGATGCCCGTCGCGCCCGCTTCCTGGATACCGTAAATGGTCGCGTTGGCGTAGTAGCCGCCGACTCCACCTGGTCCGAGCGGGCGCTGGCCTGCAACGCCGGAGCCGATACGGTAGCCCGACCGGGACTTGCGCCCCTGCGTTGGGGCCGCACCTACGTCCTTCCGGAGGAGGAATTCGAACAGATCCGGAAGATCGACAAGGCACTTGGCACTTATGACAGCATGATGGAAGTCAGCCGGGTAGAGACCTGGGCACTGCCGGATAAGAACCATATCAAGTTCGGTTCCGCTATGGAAGGCTTCCTTCCCATCGAGAAAGGCGAAAAAGCAGAAGTAAAAACATTTGTGAACGAAGAGGATGAAGCAGCTCTGATTAAAAGCATCCGTGACGCCCGCCGCCGTTCCGATGTAGTCATCGCCAGTCTTCACAGCCATGAGGGCGTGAACGAGAACTGGTATGCGCCGGTTCCGCCCATCTTCGTGGAGGAATATGCGCATAAGGTCATCGATGCCGGGGCAGACGCCTTCGTCGGCCATGGCGCACACTACGCCCGAGGTGTGGAAATCTATAAGGGACACCCGATCTTCTACAATCTGGGAAGCCTGATTATGGAATTCGAAGCCGGGGAATCCATGATCTCTCCGGAAATGTACCATACCTATCATCTGCCGCCGGATGCCAGACCCTCCGACCTGCACGGCAACCGCGCCAAGAATCCGGATGGCAGCTGGAACGGATTCTACGCCGAGCGCCGTTTCTCCCTGAACTACATGGTTATCATGGATATCGAGGGCGATCAGGTCGAGTACACGCTAGTTCCTCTGGATCTCGACATGCGCCGGGACAACTGCCTGAAGCGCGGCCTGCCGGAAATCCCCGAAGAAGAAGTAGGGCAGGAGATCACCGCATTCCTCACCGAAATGAGTAAAAAGTATAGAACACAGTTCACATATCATGCCGATACACGGATGATGAAGGTGAAGTGAAGATGAAAAAGAAGTGGTAGTGTGTAGAAAAAGAAGAAAAAATCCCGCAGACCGGTTACAGAGCTGGCTGCGGGATTTTTATTATGCTATGTATTATGCTGCCTACGTGATAATACCATAGTAGATAAGAAAAACATTTCAATTATCAAATGACCTTTATCCACGCAGCGATGGCGGTCCATAGTGCTATACAGGCGATTCCAGTCTCTTAATAGTCACATTTTATCGCAGCTTGACGGTTGTTTTCAATATGTGTCATTCTCTGTGTCAGTTTTTTTTAATCAAAAACAGTAGTGGCTTTTTAATAACATTATTCCGAATCGGATTGACAAAGTTCTTTAAAATGGTCATACTGTACATAGAATATTGTTCGAGGAGGATGTTCTATGGCGGAAATGATCTCGGTAAGAGAAGCGGCGGAGCGCTGGCAGATAACGGAGCGGAGAGTATCGACCCTGTGCAAGGACGGAAAAATCGCAGGAGCGGAAAAGCAGGGGAAACGCTGGATGATTCCGGCGGATACGCAGAAGCCGGTGGATCAGCGAATCCGGACAGGTGCTTACCGGAAAACAGAACGTGCATCCAGACTTCCCCTGCCGATCGGCGTCTCCAGCTACCGACTGACATCATCAGAATACTACTACATTGACAAGACTTTGATGATTCGGGATTTCATTGATGAACGGCCGATGGTGACGCTGTTTACCCGCCCGCGCCGATTTGGAAAAACTCTCAATATGGATATGTTGCGCACTTATTTCGAGAAGAGTGCCGAGGATACCTCTGTTTATTTTCGGGATAAGAAAATCTGGAGCTGCGGGCAGAAGTACAGAAATTATCAGGGAAAATATCCGGTGATTTTCCTGACGTTCAAGGACGTAAAATTTGATACCTGGGAGGAGACCTTTGCAGCCATCCGGGATATATTTGCCAGGGAGGCTCAGCGCCATAAAGAACTGCAAAGCGGTGAGAAATGCGATGCGTACAGCCGAAAAATCTATGAAAAGCTGGCAGATGGCAAGAGCAGCGAGGTGGAGCTGGCATCGGCGCTTCTGGATCTGTCTGCTCTGCTCCACACGTATTATGGTATTGCACCCATCATTATTATCGACGAGTACGATACGCCCATTCAGCAGGGGTACATGAAGGGGTATTATGACGAGGTCATCCGTTTTATGCGCAACCTGTTCTCCGGCGGGTTCAAGGATAATCCGCATTTGTCCTTCGGCTTTCTCACCGGAATTCTGCGTGTGGCGAAAGAAAGCATCTTCAGCGGAATGAACAACCTGTCTATTCATTCTGTGCTGGATAATAAATACAGCGCCTACTTTGGATTTACTGGCGATGAGGTGATGGAAATGGCGAGATACTACGGCGCTTCCGATAAGTACGAGGAGCTTTGTCAGTGGTATGACGGGTATCGCTTCGGGAAGACGGAAATCTTTAATCCGTGGTCTGTGGTCAGCTATTTCAGCAATGAATGTGAGCCTAGGCCGTACTGGATGTCTACAGGTAGCAACGACATTATCGGCGAGGTGCTTGCAGGGGCAGATGAAGAGATTTATCAGCGCCTGACCGCGCTGCTGAATGGGGAGACATTTACCACATTTATTGATACCGGCGTGATCTATCCGCAGATTCGGAGCAACCCTTATACAATCTACAGTTTCCTGCTGATGACGGGATATCTGAAGACGCTGAACACCACAATGGCCTTCAACGGGGATTTTATGTGCGAGGTCGCGCTGCCGAACCGGGAAATTTCTCTGGTATATAATAAGGAAATCCTGCAGCGGCTGGAGAATCTGATTCTTCCGTCTACCGCGATTTCAATTCAGGAAGCAATCTTCTCCGGCGATAATGTACGGTTGAAGTCACAGATACAAACGCTGTTGATTCAATCTGTGAGCTCCTTCGATACTGCCGGAGAAAATTTTTACCATGGATTTATGCTGGGACTGTGCGCTTTAACGGGCGGTTCATTTGTAACCTCCAACCGGGAATCCGGCGATGGACGCTATGATATTCAGTTAAAACCTGTCAAAAAAGGACTTCCGGGTATCTTGATTGAACTAAAGGCAGAGAAAGATTGCAGCGTGGAAAAATTAAAGAAATTGTCGGAGACTGCGCTGCAGCAGATCAATGATAAGAGGTATGACACAGAGTTGCTCAGTGCAGGAGTCAGGACGATTTATAAGTATGGCGTAGCCTTCAGCGGGAAAAAGGTGGAAGTGATAGTAGGGTAAGCTGCTACTTTGGGGTATAACAAGGCCGGAAGCACATGGCGTGCTTCCGGCCGATACTGTTATCGTTGCCGTATTCTTATGCTTCTTAATCTCCTGCAACCCCTTGGTGACCGGATATGTAACGTTAATATGTAACCCTACAGTCCAAGGAGCTCTTTGGTGTCTTGGTTCTGGGAGACGGCTTCTTCCCAGCTTCCTTCGTAGATTTCTCCGAAGGTTGACCAGTGGCTTGCTTCCAGCCACTTTTCGTACATGTCGTTCCAGTCATCATCGGAGACCTCTTTTCCATTTATCGTATTCGCCGAGTCCAATCTGGTATAGTCAATCATTTCGTAGATTTTTTTGAAGTCATTCCCGGAGTATCCGTAAATATCGAAAGAAATAATCTTGGCTGTCCGACGGTTGGGATACTGGTGGCTTACGAAATACGTGTTTCCGTCTATCGTAGGAAGTTCAATATACAGGTTGTTGAACTTCTGTGCATGTTTGGAAGCCAGCAGAGTGAGATCGTGTCCGGTGTAATTCCAGACTTCCGCGTAGGTAATCCAGTCATCTACGTAGATCAGTAGAAGCTGCGGCTGGCTGTTTTCCTTAAAGTTCACAAGCTTCATATAAGAAAGTCCGGACATAAAGGGCTGCGGGTAGGCCGTCGTGTCATTGGTAATCTCTGCGCCGCCGTATTTCTGCTCATATTCCTGGATTTTTTTTGCATAAGCCTGCTGCCAAGTCTGTTCTATACCGATAAAGGTTCCTTTTCCTGACTGTACGCCGTAAGACGCACAGATTTTCTGGAATTCATCGGAATCCCCGAAATCATTGAAGACGGAAATCCAGGACTGGCCGTTTTCGATGGCGCGAATCCAGGCTCTCCATCCGGCGCTGTCCGGGTTTCGGTCCATAAAGACATGATACAGAGTCTCTACATAGGCGGAATTCGAGAGATTCTTTTTCAGGAACTCATCGGAGAAGAGAAAGCCGTGGGCGACTTCTTTTGCGGTGTTCTGTCCATTCAGAAGCACGCTGCACCAGGCATTCAGGCCGTCAGTATCCGCTTTTCTCCCCAGACACAGCTGATAGCAGCGAATGACAAACTTGGTGATGTTCTCATTCTGATCTCTCGGCTCCGTTAAAACGGCGTTCCCGCGCAGGATTCCATAGGACTGGCAAATCTGCGTAAATTCCGGCGACTCTGCGAAGCCGCGGAAAACGTGCATACGTGAAAGTCCGCTGTCCAGAACATTCTGCCATGCCTTCAGACCGGCGGCGTCGGCATCACGGCCAAGGAAGGTATCGTAAAGAATTTCGATATATTCCGTATCACTCATTTTGCGGGACTGGAATTCTTTGCTCTCGATAAAGCCCTGCGCTACTTTTGCGCCCTGCTCTTTGCCGGATTTCAATACTTCTGTCCATGCAGCCAGACCGTTCGGATCGGCGTTCCGCCCTAAAATATTCGAGTATAAGCGGGAAACGAAATTTTGAACCGGGTCGGAGCTGAGAGAAGCCACGGAATCTTCCAGGGTTTCCTTTTCCAGGAATTCCGGAAAGAAAGCTTCGCAGGTTTCTTTGTAAACAGGTGTATTGTCCTGCTCGTCAGCTTCGGATTCCTCAGCCGGAGCTTCCTGCATATTCAAATCTTCTTCAGATTCCTGAACCGGAGCTTCCTGCATATCCAGAATTTCTTCAGATTCCTGCATCAGAGCTTCTGCAGATTCTGCACCGGAAGTTGTGGCATACACGGGAACGACAGGTGCTGCTGTCATACATCCGGCAAGCAGCAGGCTGAGCATTTGCTTATTCTTCATCATAATCCTCCTTAATAATCGTAATAAGCTTATTATAATAGGTTCTAAGCATATAGTCAATATGTGCCACCATTTGTGTCTGCTTTTCCGGCGGAAAAAGTACAAATAAAAGAATATGTATATAGAGAAGGAATTTCCCCGAAAAACCTCTTGCATTTCCGCTGATTTCATGTATAGTATATAACTGAAAAAGAGATAACGAACTTCTTATTCAGAGTGCTGGAGACCCAAGGATCTGTGATAGCACGGCAACCCCTGAAACACGGAAGGTGCCAACCTGAGCGAGCAAATCGAACAATAAGAGGATTCGCTGAATGAATATTCACGGGTCCGCTTAGCGGGCCCGTTTTCTTATGCTGAGGATAAGACGATCGCCTGCGCCTTCCTCTTTTTCATGTAATTATTCAGAGCCATGCGGATTTTGAGCAAATGTACGAATCATGCTTGCATGTATGAATGCATTTGGAAAAATCCATATGGCGAGAAGCCACAGCGAGATGAAGCGTAAGCGAAATCGAGCTGGAGCTCTGAATAGTTATTCATAATTATAGTACAAAACCAAGGAGGAGACACAATGGAGAGAACTTTATTTACTTCCGAGTCCGTAACCGAAGGACATCCCGATAAAATCTGCGACCAGATTTCCGATGCGATCCTGGACGCCATGATCGAGCAGGACCCGATGAGCCGTGTGGCATGTGAGACCCTGACGAACACCGGTTTCGTTGTTGTTATGGGTGAGATCACCACGAAGGCGAATGTAGATATTCAGAAGATTGTACGCGATACCGTGAACGAGATCGGATACAACAATTCCGATTACGGTTTCGATGGAAATACCTGCGCGGTATTTATTGCGCTGGACAAGCAGAGCCCGGATATTGCCATGGGCGTAGACAAGGCCCTTGAAGTCAAGGAGCGTCAGATGAGCGAAGAGGAGATCGGCAATTTCGGCGCCGGTGACCAGGGCATGATGTTCGGCTTTGCTTCCAACGAGACGGAAGAGCTGATGCCTTATCCGATCGCGCTGGCACACAAGCTGGCACGCCGCCTGACCGAAGTTCGCAAGAACGGCACCCTTCCTTACCTTCGTCCGGATGGCAAGACCCAGGTTACGGTGGAGTACGATGAAAATGGCAAGCCCGCTTCTCTGGACTGCGTGGTACTTTCCACACAGCACGATCCGGATGTAACGCAGGAGCAGATCCATGAAGATATCAAGAAGTATGTATTCGATCCGATCCTGCCGAAGGAGATGGTAACGGAACGAACGAAGTTCTTCATCAATCCGACCGGTCGTTTCGTTATTGGCGGACCGGTGGGCGACAGTGGTCTGACCGGCCGCAAGATCATCGTAGACACCTACGGCGGATACGCTCGTCACGGCGGCGGCGCATTCTCCGGTAAGGACTGCACGAAGGTGGACCGTTCCGCAGCGTATGCGGCACGTTACGTAGCCAAGAACCTGGTAGCAGCCGGACTGGCAGATAAGTGTGAGATCCAGCTGTCCTACGCCATCGGTGTAGCGACTCCTACCTCGATCAATATCAATACTTACGGCACTGGCAAGCTCAGCGACGCTCGCCTGATCGAGATCATCCGCGAGAACTTCGATCTGCGTCCGGCAGGCATTATTCGTATGCTGGATCTGCGCCGCCCGATCTATAAGCAGACGGCAGCTTATGGTCATTTCGGAAGAACCGATATCGATCTCAGCTGGGAGCGCACTGACAAGGCAGAGGAATTAAAGAAATATCTGAACGCCTAAAAGCCTGAACGCAGAAATATAGAAGGCATATAGAGTATAGAACGTATAGCATATAGATATGTAGGGAGGGGAACTGTTACTTGACAGATTCCCCTCTTTTGCTTAGAATGACAGTGAATAAATTTAGAGGCAGCGCAAGCGGAATCGAGCCAGGACTCTGAAGAGTCACGAAGACTTGCAGCAGCATAGTGAAGAAGGAGGACAAGAATATGTCTATCTTAGTGACCGGAGGCGCCGGCTATATCGGTAGCCATACCTGCATCGAACTTCTCACACAGGGCTATGAAGTTGTCATTGTGGACAACCTGTACAATTCCTGTGAGGAGGCTGTTCGCAGAATTGAAGAACTGAGTGGTAAGAAGGTAAGCTTTTATAAAGCGGATCTTCTGGATAAAGAGGCCGTGGAGGAGATCTTCGAGAAGGAGTCGATCGAATCCGTTATCCATTTTGCCGGATTAAAGGCAGTGGGGGAATCCGTGCAGAAGCCTCTGGAATATTTCCACAACAACCTGACGGGAACCCTGATTCTGTGCGATGTGATGCGTCATCACGGTGTGAAGTCGATCGTGTTCAGTTCTTCGGCAACCGTATACGGCAATCCGGCCAGCGTTCCGATCTATGAGGATTTCCCGCTGTCCGTAACGAATCCCTATGGACGCACGAAGCTGATGATCGAGGAAATCCTGCAGGACGTAGTAGTATCCGATCCGGAGTGGAAGGTAATCCTGCTTCGTTACTTTAATCCCGTCGGCGCTCACAAGAGCGGCCGCATCGGTGAGAATCCGAGAGGAATCCCGAACAATCTGACGCCTTATATTACACAGGTGGCAGTTGGCAAGCTGGATCATGTGAATGTATTCGGCAATGACTATGATACGCCGGACGGCACGGGTGTGCGCGACTATATCCATGTCGTAGATCTGGCTCTGGGTCATGTGAAGGCGATCGAGAAGATCAACGCCATGGACGGCGGCGTTAAGATCTATAACCTGGGCACCGGCATCGGCTACAGCGTACTGGAAGTGATCGAAGCCTTCCGCAAGGCTACCGGCAAGGAGATCCCCTATGTAATCGGACCGCGCCGCGCGGGCGATATCGCAACCTGCTATGCAGCGACGGACAAGGCGGAGAAAGAACTTGGATGGAAGGCTCAGCGCGGACTCGATGAGATGTGTGAAGATGCATGGCGCTGGCAGAGTATGAATCCGGACGGATATCCGGAGGATTAACTGGTATGGAATTTTACTATGGAGTCGATATGGGTGGAACCACGATCAAGATGGGCCGCTTCGACAGAGAAGGTACATTACTGGAAAAATGGGAGATTCCGACCCGCAAGGAAGACGGCGGCAAGCACATCTTTGACGATATTGCGGAAGCTATCCTGACGAGAACGGCGGCAGCCGGGGGCAGTGTGGACAGCATAAAGGCAGTCGGCATCGATATTCCGGGCACGATCTGGGAGGATGGATATCTGGAGCTGAGCGTAAATGTCGGATTGAAGGATATCTACCCGACGGAAGAGCTCTCCCGCAGACTCAATCATGTCCCGGTGGCCTGCGGGAATGACGCGAGTATCGCGGCGCTTGGCGAATACTGGAAGGGCGGCGGCGCCGGACACCGCAGTATGGTGCTGATTACACTGGGAACCGGTGTCGGCGGAGGCATTGTCCTGGATGGCAAGGTGATCGCCGGTGCGCACGGAATCGGCGGAGAGATCGGTCATCTGCCGGTTCGGTTCGGGGAGCAGGAAGTATGCAACTGCGGAAACCGCGGTTGCCTGGAGCAAGTTTCCAGTGCGACAGGCATTGTGCGCGAGACAAAGCGTACGTTGGTGAGCTCGGATCAGCCCAGCAGTCTGCGTGAGATCCGCAATCTGACGGCGAAGGATGTTCTCGATGCGGCAAAAGCCGGGGACGCTCTGGCGAAATCCGTGATGGACACGGTGACACATTATCTCGGCGTGGCGATGGGAATTGTCTCCAACATCGTCGATCCGGAGGTCTTCGTAATCGGAGGCGGCGTATCGGCCGCCGGGCAGGATCTGATTGAATGGATTCGGGAAGCTTACGATGCGAATATGTACATGACGAAGAAACGGGCGGATGTTCAACTGGCGCAGCTGGGAAATGACGCCGGTATTTACGGATCGGTACGCCTGGTGCTTCCGGAATAATCCGGCGGTTCCCATTTGCCTTTGATATTTGACGCAAAGGTCTTGCCAAGCGGCTGTTTTCGTTGTAGAATGTAACTATTCAGTGCCATGCAGATTTTGAACAAATGCACGAGCCGGGGCGTTGAATAGTTACATTCGGGCATTCATTACCGGATGCTGTATTCATTCTATTTATTAAGGAAGGTCTTAGATTATGAGCATAGAAAAGGTAGACGCATATAAGAACGAGAAAGCCAATCGCAAGCAGACGCTGGCGAAGGAGAAGTCGAAGAAGAAGAGAGACAAGATCATCGGAACCACTCTTGCAGTAGCATTTGTAGCGATTATTGCCGGAGCGATTATTCTTACCTTTGTAAATGAATTCAAGAGCTATCAGGAAAGCCGTCCGAATTATAACCGGACAGAGATGGTAGTGCCGGATTACACCGGAATTACCTCCGAGAGCAGTGCAGCAGAATAATTAATCATAGCGGTTGCGGGATGCCCGCGAATTACTCCGCAGCCAGATCGGCTGCAGGTAGTTCGCGGGTATTCTTATCTGATGGTGATGCCGCATAAGCGGAATCAGGCGGAAGCTTTGAATCGTTACAATTATATAAAAAACGGGAAGTGACAGGAATTATGTATCAATTAGATTTTAATCACCCGGTCTGGGTGCATTTTATAGGCATCGGCGGTATCAGCATGAGCGGTCTCGCAGAGGTTCTTCTGGGAAGAGGCTTTCGGGTCAGCGGTTCCGATGGAAAGGAATCCGAGCTGACACGGAAGCTGGCAGCGGACGGAGCGGAGATCTTCTATGGCCAGCGTGCGGGTAATATTTCCGACGGGATTGACGTCGTTGTGTATACGGCGGCGATTCATCCGGATAATCCGGAATTTCAGGCAGCAGTAGAGAAGAGCATTCCGATCCTGACGAGAGCAGAGCTTCTGGGACAGATGATGCGCAACTACCGCACGGCGGTTGCCGTTGCCGGAACCCATGGCAAGACAACCACGACATCCATGATCACGGAGATTCTTCTCGAAGGTAACTGTGATCCCACCATTTCCGTGGGCGGTATGCTGGACTGCATCGGCGGCAATATCCGCGTTGGAAAGTCAGACAGTTTTGTAACGGAGGCATGTGAGTATACGAACAGCTTCCTCTCGTTCTATCCGACGGTTGGCGTGATCCTGAATATCCGCGAGGATCATCTGGATTTCTTTAAGGATCTGGCAGATATCCGCCACTCCTTCCGTCTGTTCGCAGAACGGATTCCGGAGGAGGGTCTTCTGATCATCAGCAGCAATATTGAGAATTACGAGGAGATCACTGCGGGACTTCCCTGCCGCGTGCAGATGGTTGGTATGCGCGCGGAGGACGATTATCGTATGGATCACATTACTTATAACGCATCCGGCAAGCCGGAGTTCGACTGCTATGTAAAGGGCAGTGACGCGCCGGAGCATATGGTGCTGAATGTACCCGGCGAGCATAATGCATGGAACGCGCTGGCGGCGATCGCTGTTGGGCGTGAGATGAATGTCTCCATGGATATCATTGCGGAAGGACTGCGCCATTTCACGGGAACCCATCGCCGCTTTGAGTACAAGGGTAAGCTGGGGGGTATTACCATCGTGGATGATTACGCGCACCATCCGGACGAGATCCGCGCGACGCTGGCAGCGGCAAGAAGATGCGACAGCAAGCGCATTGTCTGTGTGTTCCAGCCGCATACGTATACGCGGACGAAAGCACTGATGGATGAATTTGTGGATGCCCTTTCACTGGCGGACCGCGTGGTGCTGGCGAAGATTTATGCAGCCAGAGAGACGGATACTCTGGGTGTAAGCTCCGGAGATCTGTGCAAGAAGCTGAAGGCGAAGGGCGTGGATGCCTGGTACTTTTCCACATTTGACGAGATCGAAACTTTCCTTCTGGAAAATTCTATCGACGGGGACCTGTTGATAACTATGGGTGCCGGAGACGTTGTAAACATTGGGGAAAAGCTGTTGGGAAGATAGTTATCCACATTATCCACAAGGTTATCCACGAAGAAAGGAGTGGATAGCCTTGTTCATTTTTGAGTATAAAACAGGGGTTATCCACATTATCCACAGAAAATGTACCATCTGTTGGTGGATAAGCTTTCTCTTGCAAAAAAAAGAAGCTGTGTTATAATAAGCGCGAAACGGGGAAAAAGACAGATATAAAGAGGGATCGATGTGCTATTAATAAATGGAATGCATACAGGATATACAATCATTTCCAGCGTGTTTATTGACCGTTATCTTCCGGGAGCCAACGGAGAATTTGTGAAGGTTTATCTGACGTTGGTGCGCTTGATGGAGGATCAGCGCCAGGAAGTTACGGTGGCGGCTCTGGCGGATCGTCTGGAGCATACCGAGACGGATGTGGTGCGTGCGCTGACTTACTGGGAGCGGCAGGGGCTTCTGACATTGTATCAGGAGAATGACAGGATAACAGCGATCGAGCTGCTTCCTGTACTCGCAGAGGCAGAGCCGGAGAAGGAGCCGGAGGCAGCTGTGTCTGCGGAGCCGGTTTCGACTGCTTCGGAGCCGCAGAAGCCGTCTGTTCCTCCGAAGCAGTTCGACCTGACGGCATTGCAGCAGGATGAGGATTTCCAACAGCTGATTTTCCTTGCGGAGACGTATCTCATGCGGCCGATGACGCCGAAGGATCTGGATCTGTTCGGATATTTGTATGAGAACCTGAAGTTCCCGGCGGATCTGATGGAGTATCTGATTGAATACTGCGTAGACGGCGGCCACAAAAGCACCAAATACATGGAAGCGGTGGCACTGGGCTGGCATTCGGAGGGAATCCGGACGGCAGCTGAGGCCAAAGAAGCGAACCGCGTGTACAGTAAGGAGAACAAGCGGGTGATGCGTGCCTTCGGCATCAACGGACGTGTTCTGGGAACCGAGGAACGCAAGTTTGTGCGGATGTGGATTCACGATTACAAGATGCCGCTGGAAGTTGTGGTAGAGGCCTGCAACCGCACGATAAAGGCGATTCATCAGCCGAGCTTTGAATATGCGGACAAGATTCTACAGTCCTGGAAGAGCCAGGGCGTGATGACGGCGGAGCGCGCGAGAGAGGCAGCAGAAGCACACCGGCAGGAGAAGAAGGAGAGCGGGACGAAAGCGGCGGGAAGCAGTTCCGCCGGAGCGAAGAACCGTTTCCACAATTTTGACCAGAGAAGTACGGATTACGACACACTACTGCGGGAAGGAATGAAGTAGAATGGGGCTGACGAATTCTCAGTTGGATCAGGTAATGCGTGAATATGACCGGCGGCAGTTGGCGGACCAGGCCGATCAGACGGCGCGGATTCGCTATGCCATGGAGAAGGTTCCCGGACTGCGGGAACTGGATCAGGCCGTCTCGGATCTTTCCGTGGAGCGCAGCCGCGCGCTCTTAGGCGACCGGACGGAGGATGCGGCGCGTCTAGCGCAGCAGCTGAAGGATCTGAAGGAGCAGAAAGCGGTTCTCCTGGCTTCGGCCGGGCTTCCCGCGGATTTTATGAATAAGCATTATACATGCCCGGATTGCCGGGATACGGGATATATCGAAGGACAGAAATGCCGCTGCCTGAAGCAGGCAATTGTGGATTTTCTGTTCGCCCAGTATCCGATCCGGGATCAGCTGTCGAAGGAGAATTTTGATACATTTTCCTTTGACTATTTTGACACTGACCGGAGAGATCCGGTCAGTGGAAAGACGTCGCTGGAGAATATGCGGAAGGTCTATGAGACCTGCAGGGAGTTTGCAGATTCCTTTATCCCAGGCAGGAAGAACCTGTTGTTCACAGGGCCTGCCGGTGCAGGCAAGACCTTCCTCTCAAACTGCATCGCGGACGCGCTGATCCGTCAGGGCTTTTCCGTGGTCTATCTTCCAGCAGGACGGCTGTTTGAAACGCTGGCGGACGCGACCTTCGAGCGCACAGATGCATCGAAGGATTCCTACTCGTACATTCTGGAGAGCGATCTTCTGATCATCGATGATCTGGGGGCGGAGATGAACAACAGCTTTATCAATTCGCAGCTGTTTTTCTGCCTGAACGAGAGGAACCTGCGGAAGCGCTCCACTCTGATTTCCACGAATCTGACGCTGAATCAGATGCGGGATAACTATACGGAGCGAGTGACCTCGCGTCTGGTTGAGCAATACGTGATCTGCCACTTTTTCAATTCCGACATTCGGGTAAAGAAGCGCCTGCAGGGCGTGGTATCATAAAGGCAAGGGCAACTATTATATTGCACGAAAGTGCTAACTATTCAGAGCCATGCGGATTTTGATCAAATGTACGAATCATGCTTGCATGAATGAGGACATTTGGAAAAATCCATATGGCGAGAAGCCACAGCGAGATGTAGCGTAGGCGAAATCGAGCTGGGGCTCTGAATAGTTACCGAAAGTGTACAAAAAGGAGAAGAGCAATGAGTGACTCAGTAAAGACAGAAAAGGTAGACTATTCTGCCAGCATTCCCATGGGACCGTTAGGAATTGCGGCCGTACCCGGCTGCGAAGCTCTGGTGGAGCGCGTGGACGCTTATCTTGCCATGTGGCGCAAGGACAGAGACAATGAGTTCGCCGGTTACAAGAAGGATTCCTACGTGATCGATGTGGATCTTCCCCGTTTCGGGTCCGGCGAGGCCAAGGGCGTGGTAAATACTTCCGTCCGCGGCGATGACCTGTATATCGTGGCGGATGTAACCAACTACAGCCTGACCTACAAGATGTACGGCATTGAGAACTGCATGTCCCCGGATGATCATTTCCAGAACCTGAAGCGCGTTATTGCCGGCTGCATGGGCAAGGCGAAGCGCATCACGGTCATCCTCCCCTTTCTGTATGAGAGCCGTCAGCACAAGCGCTCTGCCAGAGAGTCTCTGGACTGCGCTGTTGCGCTGCAGGAGTTGGTGGCGATGGGCGTATCCAGCATTATTACCTTTGATGCGCACGACCCCAGAGTGCAGAACGCGATCCCGATGACCGGTTTCGAGACCACGGTTCCCACATATCAGTTCATCAAGGCTCTGCTCCGCGTAGAGAAGGATCTGCAGATCGATGCTTCTCATATGATGGTGATCAGTCCGGATGAGGGCGCGGTTGGCCGTGCGATCTATTTCGCAAATATGCTGGGACTGGACGTCGGCATGTTCTATAAGAGAAGAGATTACACGAAGATCGTGGACGGCAAGAATCCGATCGTTGCGCATGAGTTTCTTGGAACTTCTGTGGAGGGCAAGGACGTCATCATTGTGGACGATATGATCGCTTCCGGCGACAGCGTTATTGATGTTGCGAAGCAGCTGAAAGCCCGCAAGGCCCGCAAGGTATTCGTGTGCGCAAGCTTCGGCCTGTTCACGAAGGGCATGGGCGTCTTCGATAAGGCGGTGGAGGAAGGTCTGATCGACCGTATCTTGACCACGAATGCCATCTACCAGAGCCCGGAGACCCTGAGCCGCAGTTACTATGTCAGCGTGGATCTGAGCAAATATATCGCTCTGCTGATCGATACCATGAATCACGATACGACGATCGAACCGCTGTTAAGTCCGACCGACCGGATTCAGAGACGTCTGGCCGAGTACAAGGAAAGACAGAGAAAAGAAAGAGAAGAGCAGAAATAGAAAAGCAGAAATAGAACAGCAGAAATAGAACAGAAAGACTCCGCAGACCAGATTGGGATGCGGAGTCTTTGGTTAAAGAAGTCTAAGATACATTCCTATGGAACACTTTTTGGGCAGGAAGATCAGTCCGCAGGAAATAGTTCTCCCTGCTGTACATGCTCTTCTTTAAAATAACGCGTGATCGCATTCAGTACCTGGCGTTTGTTCCCGGTCCAGAGCGGCGCGAGCAGGAGGCTCTTCGGCCCGTCGCCGGTGATCCGGTGGACAACCATATCCGGCGGCAGCCGCCGGATACAGTCCGCAAGCAGCGGAAGATATTCTTCCAGTGTCATTACAGAGAAGTGACCGGCGAGGTAATCCTCAGCCAGATCCGTATTTCGCAGAACATGGAGCAGCTGCAGTTTGATGCCGTCGGTGCGTGTATCTTTTATCCCTTTTGTCAGATATTTTATTGTCTCCAGCATATCTTCCCTTGTCTCGCCGGGCAGTCCGAGAATCACATGCGTGATCACGGTAAGACCGGCTTCCTTTAAGCGGCGCAGCGCGTCCTCATAGACGGCGAGCGGATATCTGCGCCGGATATAGCGGGCGGACTCCTCATGAATCGTCTGAAGACCCAGCTCCACCCACACCGGCTTGATCCGGTTCAGGCGAGCCAGCAGCGCTATCGTCTCCTCCGGCAGACAATCCGGGCGCGTTGCGACCGAGAGCACACGCACATCCGGATGAGAAATCGCTGCAGTAAAGAGTTCTTCCAGCTTCTCAATCGGGGCGTACGTATTCGTATACGCCTGAAAATAGGCGATGTAGTGACCGCCGCTCTTCATTTTCTTTTCTACTTTCTTCTTCCCGGCTTCGATCTGTGCCGTAATAGAGGCATGAGGATCTTCCGTAAAATCCCCGGAACCGCCCGCACTGCAGAAGATGCAGCCGCGGCTGCCCAGCGTACCATCCCGGTTCGGGCAGGTGAAGCCGCCGTTTAAGGAAATCTTGTACAATTTTTCGCCGAATGTTTCCCGGCAGTAATCATTTAAGGTGTACATAGTAAGCTCTATTGTAAAGTCCTGTGGCAAATCTGTCAAATGTACCATTTCGGCTCATTCGATGTCTATTGTCCCTGGGATGTGATGAATTATCTGCTGGATCTGCAGAGCGATCCGAATGTGGAGCCGGGGAGCTACTGGAAAAATACGAGCGATAACGCGATTATCCGTACCTTCATTGACTATGCCGGAATCTTTGCCGGTGCCGGATATGTGACGCGATCCAACCGGGAACACGGTGAGGGTCGCAGCGATGTTGCAGTATATGATAGTGTCAACAGCCGTGCCGTGATCTTTGAAGCGAAATATTCCCGGCGAAAAGAGGATATGGAGAAAGATTGCGATCGGGCAATTCATCAGATCGCAGAACGAAAATATGCGGAAGACCTGGAGGAAGATTATGACAGTGTTCTCTGTTATGGAATCTCCTTCTATAAAAAACGCTGTCTGGTCCGGGAATGGCGCAAAAGTCAGCTGCGAATGTGATTTTGTCAGCAAATATGTGCTTTTTTGACGAAAAGAAGACCTCTTTGAACGGCAAAAAAGACTTGCGGAAAAGGCAGAATTATGCTAAAATTTTTAATTGTGACATATTAGCACAAACATCCTTGCTTCCCGCAAGTCGGGAGGCCAGAGACCACAAGGAGGTAAAGAGCATGAACAAGTACGAACTGGCTGTTGTTCTCAGCGTAAAGCTGGAGGACGAAGAGAGAGCTGCTGCAATCGAAAAGGTTAAGGAAGTTATCACCCGTTTCGGCGGCACCGTGACCAGCGTAGATGAGTGGGGTAAGAAGAGACTGGCTTATGAGATCCAGAAGATGAAGGAAGCTTACTACTACTTTATCCATTTTGATGCAGAAGCAACCTGCCCGGCAGAAGTTGAGAAGCGTGTGCGCATCATGGAGCCCGTAATTCGTTATTTATGCGTTAAGGAAGAAGCATAAAGAGAGAGGTATTGTATGAACAAAGTCATTCTTATGGGTAGATTAACAAGAGATCCGGAGATCCGTTACGGCGGTCAGGACAATCAGATGGCCATTGCACGCTTCAGCCTGGCAGTAGACAGACGTTTCAAGCGCGCCGGAGATTCCGCAGACGCAGACTTCTTCAACTGCACCGCATTCGGTAAGCAGGCAGAGTTTGTAGAGCGTTACCTGAAGCAGGGAACCAAGATCCTTCTGAGCGGACGTGTTCAGAATGACAACTACACCAATAAAGAAGGACAGAAGGTATACAGTGTACAGATTATTGCCGAGGAACTGGAATTCGCAGAGAGCAAGAACGCTTCTGCCAACAACCAGAACATGGGCGGCGGATACGCTGCTCCGGCTGGTCGTCCGAGTCCCGCGGCTGCTGTAGGAGATGGCTTTATGAACATCCCCGACGGCGTAGACGACGTAGATCTCCCCTTCAACTAAGGCGGAGAATTAAAACAGGAGGTAATGATCATGGCTTATAATAAAGAAAAAGCAGATGCTCCCATGAAGAGACGCGGCGGCATGCGCAGAAGAAAGAAAGTTTGCGTATTCTGCGGCGAGGAGAATGCTGTTATTGATTTCAAGGATACCGCAAAGCTGAGAAAGTACGTTTCTGAGAGAGGAAAGATCCTGCCCAGACGTATCACCGGCACCTGCGCAAAGCACCAGAGAGCTCTTACCACGGCTGTAAAGCGTGCAAGACACGTAGCTCTGATGCCTTATACCGTAGACTAATATATAAAAGTCCCGGACAGCGGCTGTACAGCTGGCAAGCTTGCTTGCTCAGATGGACAGACATTGGACGGGAAAACCCGAATGAGCAAGAAGGCGGATACGCCGAATTGCGAATACGGGTGAGGATTGCGGGAGTGCGTTAGCACATAGCAATCCGTTTATATATAGATCAATTGAATCAGAATTATAAGCCGCGTATTTCGCGGTTTGACAGAAGGGAAGAGACCCGCCAACGGCGGGTCTCTTTTTCGTACAAAAAAATATTATGCACAAAATTATTATAATTTCACGCATAATAATTGAAAACATAACATTTTAGGACAATAAGCGGGAATCCTCGGCAATTCAATTACCGAGATGAAAGCGCAGGATTGTGCATATCTGCACATTG
>JAJEQR010000110.1 GCA_020687485.1 Hominifimenecus microfluidus
TCATCGAATCATCGAGTGGCCAAGAGATATTTAGTTCTCTGGCACGTTTTTGAACTTTGACGACAGTTTTTTGTGAAACACCACAGCTTGCCATGATGTTACGCTGTGAGAATCCCAATCCGGTAAGCCGGATGATTTCTCGATATTGGGTCATAATCGTGACTTCCTTATAATGAATTTACACTAAAAGTGCATAACAACATTATAAGGTTTTAGGGAGAAATGATTTCTTTTTTGTCGGAATCGTGATTCCCTAAAAAACAGAACTCTGATTTCCATACGCCGGACAGGTGATGGATTTCACCCCAGATTATTCAATTTATCTATTTCTTTATTTTCTCTATTATTCCGATCCGGTCTTCCAAAGGTATAAATAAGGTGTAAATTTTTGATTAATTTCCAAGAAATCCAACAAAATCAAGGCTTTCACAGCCTGCATTAAACATTGCCGTGGCACACAAAAAGTATTTTTATCATCTATCTAAACCTCTTGAAATTACTGATTTTCCTTGATTTTCGGGCATTTTCTCAAATGGCCCGATGCTCGTTCACTTGGCATATCGTAGCATAAATTCGCACATCTTTGCCAGCAAAAGTAGTACAACGAGTAGTACATTAGGCCTAAAATCGTGTTTTACTACTGGCCCTTTTCTGCGATATATGGCGAAATTCTATGGCAGAGCTTTGCCGCAAATCCTTGCCCTGCAACAAGAGTACGGATTGTACCGGGAATTTTCTGCCGTTTTCATATTTTGCCATATCGCATACCCGCTGAAATCCCTCTACCGCGAAAAGTAGTAACTACTCAGCATTGGCTACTCGCTGCAATTCCTCCTGCGCATCCTCAAATCCGATGTGCGTATAAGTATTGAGCGTCACGCCAATGTCAGAATGACCCATGATGTATTGAAGCGTCTTGGGGTTCATTCCGCTTTTTGCCATATTCGAGCAGTAAGTATGCCTGCATACATGCGGCGTGATTTTTGGTAGCTGCTCTTTATAGATTCGATTATGCTTAGCCAATGCCCACTCAAAATGCTTTTCCCAATGTAAAGCAACTTCCTGCATATCCTTGTGAGAATACCACCCAATAGACTCAGAATCACTCTCAGAATCCGAGAATTGACCGTTTCCAGGCACAAACAACTCAAATCGACTTAAAATTCCAGACTATTCGCATTCAGTAAGAAATACTTCATTCCCATGATGACAAAACCTTCATCATTTCTCCAAGGCTTCTTACTGCCATTTACAATGACAATCTTCTTAAAAGAGTCTGGGATATTACGCAGAGAATTAAACTCCTGAGTCTGCTTTTCTTCTGAAGTCATGTCATAAGCAACCTGAATGTAATACCTCTGGTTGCCTTGATTCACCACAAAGTCAACCTCCAGCTGCTTACGAACACGCTTGCCCTCTTTAGCCTTATCGAAGATATCCACGACACCCACATCAACATTGTAGCCACGGATCAGCAGCTCGTTATAAACAATGTTCTCCATGATATGAGTAGGTTCCTGCTGTCTGAAATTCAGACGGGCATTTCTCAGTCCCAGATCAGTAAAGTAGTATTTCAGATTTGCACCGATATACTTTCTTCCTTTAATATCGTATCGACTGGCTTTGGAAATCAAAAAGGCATCTGCCAAATGGTCAATATGGTTGGAGATAGTTTTATTAGTATAAGTCATCTGGCGCTCGCTGGCAAAAGTATTGGCAATCTTTGAAGGATTGGTCGGTGCACCGATTGCAGATGCAAGCACATCAACCAGAATGCCAATCTCATCTACGCTCTGAATCTTATTTCTTTCAATAACATCCTTCAGATAGACATTTGCAAAGATGTTCTTCAGATAGTCCGCTTTCTGTCGTTCGCTCTGGAAACTTACGATCTGCGGCAATCCTCCGTAAATCATGTAGTCATCCCAGGCATCATCATAATCGCCGTCATAGACAGAATAAAACTCTGCAAAGGAGAGAGGATAGATTTTAATCTCATCACCTCTGCCACGGAACTCGGTCACAATGTCGCTGGACAGGAACTTGGAATTACTTCCGGTGACATACACATCAATATTACTCATGCGGAGCAGGCTGTTCAGCACTTTCTCAAATTGTGGCATAAACTGCACTTCATCAAGAAGCAGATAGTATTTACCATCGTCTTTCATGGCATCCTTGATGTACTTGAAGCATACCTTAGGATCTCTTAATTCCTCGTTCTCAATACCGTCCAATGCAATTTCAATAATATGGTCAGCATCAACACCGTTCTCCAGTAAGTATCTCTTAAATATAGTAAACAGCAAATAAGATTTGCCACATCTACGAATGCCGGTAATCACCTTTATCATTCCATTATCTTTTCGCTCGATCAGCTGCTGTAGGTAAGCGTCTCTTTTAATTTCCATCATTACGCTCCTCATTTCCGTGCATCTGCACGCTTTTTAGTAATGATATTCTATCACAGGATAAGTTGAGTTTCAATATTCATTCCCATTTTATGTGTATCTGCACGTTTTTATGTAATGTAGCAAAATAAATTTGATAAAATTTTCTGTTCTATAATCTCCATCAACATAAAAATATCTCCATCATTTTACTTGTAATGACGGAGATATTATATTAAATACGGACATAGCCGGTAGACGGACCTGCACCAACTTTTGCGATATGCCCACTCTTAACCAGATCCGTCAAAGTCCTTTCCACGGTAACCCTGCTTATATCAGGACAAAGCTCCATGATTTCTTTCTTTGTTATCTTACCAACCTTGTTATCAATAACAGCTTTAATTCTATCAGGCTTAGAAAGACTGCGATGCGATCGAGTAGGAGGCGGCTTTCGCCGCCGACCTCTCACACCACCGGACATGCGGTTCCGCATCCGGCGGTTCAGTTAACTTGACATTTTTACAAAATATGCTTCCGCTGAAAGCAGTCCAAACTTTACTAGCCGTGCATTTGACATTGCATAGCATACTGCCTCCGTTCTACAAATTCGCGCATAACCATGTGACCAAGCCGCTCTCCTTGCATTTCTTGGTTCAACACCTAGTTTTACCAGATTTTTGTATTTATTTTGCGGTGTTTTCCAATGTTTCCATATACACATTCGGAATCTGTATCGAAGCATCGTATCTAACTTTCTGGTTATTGTAAGAATTGAGCCGATTTTAAAGTAGTTAATCCATCCTCTCAGCACTTCTGCAATCTTTTGCGCCTTAACGGAATTGCTCACTCCCCATCTACGGCTTGTGAATTGTTTCAATTTTCTTACTACCTTTTGTACTGACTTTTCATGTGCTTTAGCCTTGTACTTCTTGGCTTTGAATTGGTTGTAAAATGTGAATCCCAAATATTTTATCTCTGTTGGTCTTCCTATTTTACTTTTCTTGCGATTTACTTTTAGAAATAGCTTAGATTCAATATATTTTGATATTGAGTCCATCACTCTTTGGGCAGCTTTCTGACTTCTTACTAATATAATGCAGTCATCTGCATACCTCACAAATTTTAGTTTTCGCTTTTCCAATTCCCAGTCTAGCTCATTCAGTATAATATTCGCAAGCAGAGGAGAAAGATTTCCACCTTGTGGTGTTCCTATCTCTGTTTCTTCCACATGCTCACCAACCATAACACCACTTACCAGAAACTTTCGTATTAGCGATAGCACTTTTCCATCTTTGATTTCTTTGTTTAGAATTGAAATCAGCTTATTATGGTTGACTGTATCAAAGAATTTTTCCAAATCAATATCAACCACCCAGTTGTATCCGCCATTCATATACTCAACAGCTTTCAGTACCGCCTGTTGTGCACTCTTTCCTGGTCGAAAACCATAGCTATTTCTATGAAATACTTTTTCATAGATTGGTGTCAGCACCTGCGCCACTGCCTGCTGTATCAAACGATCTGTTACTGTCGGAATTCCCAAATTTCGCTTGCTTCCATCTTCTTTTGGAATTTCTACTCGCTTTACCGGTAAAGGGTTATATGCTTGATTTCTTATACTTTCTTTCAGCTGTGCGCCATTCGTTCTCAAATGAGAGAACAGAGCTTCACACTCCATTCCGTCTATTCCCGCTGCGCCTTTATTCTTTACTACTTGCTTATAGGCACGGTTTAGGTTGTCGTTTGACAGAATGTTATTAATAATCATACTTTGCTTTTCCATGCGCTGTTTTCGCTCCTTTTCGTGAGTCCCAACCACATAGTACTTGTGGTACCCCTCTCGGCATGTGTTTTGTCAAAACTCTCAATTAGGACGTACTCCAGCTGATTAACTGTTCTGTTCTTTGCTTCATCCGGCTTTCCCGGACTTCCTCGCTACTATGACATCTGCTGACTTCCTATGATTCGTTGTTACTATGGCAAATGAGACCACTCATAGGATCTCCCCGGTTAAAATACGCTATCTTTCCCATCATCTATCCGCCATGTCTACTACCAGTTCTCCGTTAGCTATTGGACTTCAACTTGTTCAGCAGTCTTATCCGAACTGTAAGCCTTATACATGATTTCTGTCCGTCGGACCAATGGTTTGCCGCAGGCTTCCTTCAGATTCCACTTTACAGCGGACACCCTTGCCTTGTTGGCTATGTGCTTCCCGCTAACAGGCGCACTTAGGACTTTCACCTTTAAGAATAACGTTCGCGCCGGGCGAACTGAACCTCACATGACTAAAGTCACGTGCTTCTCAGCCGCTTTAAGCGGCAAGACGAAATATCGGCGGATACGCCTGTAACTTAGAATTGCGCGGTAACGCGCATTTTCCAGGCCGGATACGGCCAGTTTCCACATCTCAGGT
>JAJEQR010000111.1 GCA_020687485.1 Hominifimenecus microfluidus
ACGTACGGTTTCGGGGCGAGGCTATGGAAACCTGTCTTGGAGACAAGGCAAGGCGCTGTGGTCTTAGCCTACAATATTCAGCGGGAGGATATTCTTCCGAGTGAGAAAGCAAAGGCATACAGAATGAAATACGATGCAATGAAGCATCAGGGAAGTAAGGAAGGCGGACTTACGCTTGGAGAACTGGGAGAAGCGGCAGGAGAGAGTGCAAAGACGGTTCAGAGATATATATGGATTTCACGCCTGTCGGATTCGCTACTCGATATGGTGGATGCAAAGAAAATCGGTATCATGCAGGCGGTTGACTTATCATTTTTATCAGAGGATGCACAGCAATGG
This sequence comes from Hominifimenecus microfluidus, assembly GCA_020687485.1. Taxonomy (GTDB): domain Bacteria; phylum Bacillota; class Clostridia; order Lachnospirales; family Lachnospiraceae; genus Hominifimenecus; species Hominifimenecus microfluidus. The sequence continues at coordinate 340 of JAJEQR010000111.1, forward strand.
GTTTTGGTTGCAATACAGGAAACAAATGTTGTTATCACAACTCAGCAGAGTGCCATGCTCAAGGAAAGTGACAAAAAAGGGGAACTTACCTTTCCGATGGTTCGCATGATGTTGGAAAAAGAGAAAACCGTGGAGCGAAAGGTTGTCATAAAAACAGAGCGCATTAACAATTATTTTCCTGCGACATACAGCAGGGAGCAAATAGAGAATATTATTTATCAGTTATTGGAGAATTGGAAGAGCACACAGTAGAAAGGAGGAGCCGGGAATGAGTGAAATATTACAACTGGATTATTATTATGGAATAGAAGCAGAACAGTTCTCATTCTATCGTGTTCCCCGCCTGCTGATCAAGGATGAAAGATTTAAGAAATTATCCAGTGATGCAAAACTTTTATACGGTCTGATGCTTGATCGTATGTCCTTATCTATAAAAAATGAGTGGTTTGATGAGGACAATCGGGCATATATCATATACACCATAGACAGTATTATGGAAGATTTGGGGTGTGGAAAGGAAAAGGCGGTTAAGGTTCTTGCAGAGCTGGATTCTGTTAAGGGAATTGGGCTGGTAGAGAAAGTGCGTAGAGGATTGGGCAAACCGGACATCATATATGTGAAGAACTTTGCTTCACTGGCAGAAAATGTAGATGAAAAAAAGTCTAGAAACACTGATAAAATCACAGAAGTCGGAAAATCAGACTTCAAGAAGTCGGAAAATCGAACTCCAAGAAGTCCGGAAATCGAACTTCAAGAAGTCGGAAAATCGAACTTCAAGAAGTCGGAAAAACAGACCTCTGGAAGTCCGGAAATCGAACCTCAAGAAGTCGGAGAATCGAACCCTAATTATACTAACTATAATCAGACTGATTTAAACTATACTGAGGAGAGTTATATCAATCCTATCATTCAATCTGATTCAAGGAAAAAGGATACGATGGATGTGATGGATGATGTCCAGACATACATAGAGCTAATCAAAGAAAATATCAGTTACGATCACCATATGCAGTATGATGGTTATGGAAAGAGAGAGCTTTACGATGAACTGTTCCAGGTAATCTGTGAGGTAGTCTGCGTGAAGCATCCAACAATCAGGGTAGCAGGAGAAGAATATCCGTATGAGCTTGTGAAATCAAGGTTTTTGAAACTGGAAAGTAGCCATTTGGAATATGTGATTGGCTGTATGCAAAATACCACCACTAAAATCACAAATATCAAGGCATATATGGTTACGGCACTTTATAATGCACCCACTACGATAAATCATTTTTATCAACAGGAAGTGCAGCATGATATGTATGGGGGAGGCTGGCATGAAAAGGGTATTGTTTAAGGTGATACTGCCATTGCTTGTGATTGCAGCGTGGATGAATATGTGTTATTGGATTTGCATAAGGGCAGATGGCTTTGATTTTTTCCTTTACTGGATTATGATTGGATGCCCCTATGGTATCCGAAAAATGTGTATGTTTATTGTGCCGAAGAACTTTGGTATTGCTGGGAATATAGGAATTCTGGCATTAAATTGTGTCATTGGAGGTGTGATAGGCGGAGGAATTATTATTATTAAGATTACAAGTATATTTATCGAAATACTAAATTTTGTAAGATGTAAAAAATAGCCCGTTTATGCTATAATTGGTCTTATCTTAAAAGACTGGGAGAATATTTCATGAGTAATAATAGTTTTGATATAAGTGGTGATCTGGTTAGAATACACACTGCAGATGGTATGTTTCATGCGGTTGCGTCTATACGGGATGATTATCGTGATGAATTGATGTCTGTCACATGGGGAAAGAACGGAAAATACTTTTACAATGCAAAATTGGGATACTTGCATAGATATATTATGGAAAAGTGGTATACAAAGGAAATTCTTGATACTATGACAGCAGATAATTTTGTTGTTGACCACATGGATGGAGATGGTTTTAACTGTAATATAAATAATCTATGTTTTCTCTCAAGAAATGAGAATGTAGCCAAAGGAAACACATTAGATATAGAGTGTAAGAATACAGAGCATATTGCATTAAAAATGTTTAAGGATTTTCAAACGGAATTGATACAGATTACCATTTTCTTTAATTACCCTGCAAAGTTAATATTGGAGGGACTTGAAAGAGATGCAGTGGTGGAACTGGCATTTTTATTATATGATGCTGATTACAGAATTGTTATAAATGATGCTCGTTCAATTATGTTAGATTATCGGAACAATTATGAATTTATTCCTAATAAACTTAGATTTATTGATTATCAAATAGAGGGAAGTTATGGTGTGGCACCAGGTATAAAATGGTTTGAAGAATATATTTCTGGGAAACATGGACATGGGGTTGCATTACTAAATCGGGTGGCACCAATTAAAAATTGGACGAAAGAGAAGAAAAGGGAATATATAAGTATTAGGTAAAAATAGCAATAGGGCAGTTATGAGTCGAGAGATTTGTAACTGCCTTTTTATAACTTCTGGTCACAACGTCCAGAAGTGGAAAGGAAATAAAATGGAATCAATGCGTGATACGAAACGGATTATGGAGCGGGAGATTAAGAAAGGCAGTACACCGCTTCAATTTGAAAGGATTGAACTGGACGCAACCTGTTATCAGGAGATCGCATCAAAAGAGAAATTGACAGAGGTATTGCAGTATCTCCATAGAGTGGGGGAATATAAGGCATTGGCGGGCAAGACCATAATCAATAATGTCTATACATTTATGAGAGGAAAAACACCGGATTTTACAAGGGCAAGAAGTGTTTTTGACAGGGAGAAAATCTATCATCAGATGCTGCGGCAGGAGAAAAAGTTACAGCCGACTTATCAGGGAGACTGCTATGTCGAGACGGCAAGGTGTTACTTTTCTTTGCCGGAGGAAGAATGGAATACACACAAGATGACGTATCAGAAGAATGAAGCATTTGGATTTATTATGTCAAACAAGTATATTTTGGGGTTATATAAGTATTGCAGGGAAGCTAGGCGGGATTTTGCTGTATGTTCAGCCAAAGTACCGGACAAAGGGAATGAGGTGGTTAATCGGCTTATGGATATGGAGGATGTAGAGGTATTGGCACATTGTCTGTTATTGGATGATGTGGTGCTGCGGGACGGAGAGATTGAAGCTAAGCTCTATACAATTTTTATAGGATAGTGAAAAAGTAACAGCGTTAAGGCAGGTATGAGATCGAAAGATTTTGTAGCTGCCTTTTTTTATTGCAACAACTTCTGGTCACAACGTCCAGAAGTGGAAAGGAACAAAAATGAGTAAAAAAAATGGAAAGAAGTTATTGATTGCGGTTGCAGTAGGGGCAGTTGTGGTAAAGGCAGTGAGGGATGTCATAAAGGCAAAAAAGCAGGAAGAAGAACTCAGGTCTGCATTGGATGATTTTTATGAGGAAGAACTGAACTGGTGGGACAGGGAGTTTGAGGAAGGAGAGGAATTGTAAATATGGGAATGAAAATACAGCTCCACAGGCTGTTGGTTCCACCCTGAATCCAATCGGTGCAGATAAGGAAGGAGGTACACCGTGCAGGAGGAAACAACACAGAAAACGATTGCTCTTGCAATCAAGACTTCCAAGCTGACCGCAAGCGTTTTACAGAAGGCAATGAAGATGTATCTGGAGCATCAGAAGCATAAGGAGCCTTCGCATGGGAAAATTCCGGTAAAAAAGCTGGTCGGTCAGGGAGAGGGTGCAAAGTCCATTGAGGTTACGGATAGCAATATAAAATCCTTTGAGCGTGTCGCAAGGAAATACAATGTCGATTTCGCAGTAAAAAGGGATAAGACCACGGAACCACCCAGGTATCTTGTATTTTTCAAGGGCAAAGATGCCGATGTGATTGCACAGGCATTCAAGGAATTTGTAAAAGTTAATGAGAAAAAACAGCAGCGTCCGTCACTCAGACAGAAACTGAAAGGACTTCAGAAGATTGTTGCACAGAATAAAAATAAGGAGCGCAGCAGAGAGAAAAATAAGGACAGGGGACAGAGCTTATAAGCAAGGTCATTGACGGGATTGTGAAAGATTTGCAGTCAATTCCGAAAACTCTCAAAGAAAAAACAAAGGGGGTAAATAAAAAGCAGCTTGCCCTGAAATGCGCTCCCTATGTGATCTTCGGGTATGTTCTGAATAAGGTTTCATGGCTGTATGGACAGCAGGCAGGTGATAACACCTTACAGAAGGTGTTGGACACGATCAATGGGATGGGAGGTGCGTTTGTAAACCCGTTTCCCAGTTTTATGCCAAGGGATTTACTGGTTGGCGTGGGATGCGGGATAGGATTTCGTATGGTAGTATATTATAAAGCGAAAAATGCAAAGAAATTCCGGCAGGGAGTAGAATACGGTTCGGCAAGGTGGGGAACTGCCAAAGA
>JAJEQR010000112.1 GCA_020687485.1 Hominifimenecus microfluidus
TGCTTCTCCGGTTGATTATTACTGGTATTACTATATCAGCAGTTATTATGGCTACCGGAAAAATCCAAACACCGGAGACGAGGAGCTTCACAGGGGTGTTGATATAGCAGTACCGACCGGAACCATGGTACATGCAGCACATGACGGAATGGTTATGGAAGCGGCTTACGATTCCTATTATGGGAATTATGTGGTGATTACGGACAGCAAGGGATATACCACGAAATATGCCCACATGGACAGCCTGAATGTGTCCGCAGGGCAGAGCGTTAAAAAGGGTGCTAACATTGGAAAAAGTGGCAATACGGGAAGTAGTACCGGAATCCACCTTCATATCGAGTGTTTGTATAACGGGGAGTATTATAATCCGTTATTTTACTTTGAAGCAGGAGAGCAGACCATTTATGGAGAAACACCGGGCGGCACCGGAGGAGGAACCGGCAATGTGATACCACCGGAGTCCTATGACGATGCAACGGTGCAGACGCTTATGCGGGAAGCAAACAGGTATCTGGGAATGCCATACACCTTTGGAGGAACAGCTCCGGCAAGTTTTGATTGTTCAGGCTTTGTATGTTGGGTATTTACAAACAGCGGTGTACATAACCTGCCAAGAACCACCGCACAGGGCATTTATGACCAATGTACTCCGGTATCAGCGGCAGACGCAAAGGCAGGAGACATTATCTTTTTTACCGGAACCTATAATGCAGGACGTCCGGTTACGCATGTCGGTATCTACTGTGGTAATGGTACGATGGTGCATTGCGGCGATCCAATTCAGTACGCCTCAATCAATACTTCTTACTGGCAGAGCCATTTCTATGGTTTTGGAAGATTGAATTAGCGAAGGGAGGAATTATTTTTGTCAGTAGAGAGAATCAATTCACAGCTTAAAAAGGTCAGAGAACAGATAGCACAGCTACAGGCAAAGGAAAAAGACCTTGCAGAGCAGAAACAGATGGCGGAGGATGCCGAAGCCATGAAGATCATTCGTAAATATAAAATCTCATCTGAGCGTTTGCAGATGTTAAATAAGCTCAGTGAGGATGAAGTCAGAAATTTATTACAAAAACGGGAACAGGAAAAGGAGGGTTCGACCAATGAAAAACAGGAGATTATCGGCTAGGGCAGTTGTGTCCCTTATGCTGTCGGCAATGCTTTTTTGTATGCCGATGGGGGCATTTTTTGCCAACAGGACAAACACGATAGAGGTTCATGCGGAGGATAGTGCAGAGCAGAAAACAGAGAGTGCGGCAGAGGAAGGCAGTGCAGAAAGTACAGCGTCCGGTAATGATAATAAGGACAGTTCCGGTAGTGGAGAAAATCATACAGAGCAGTCCACGGAGAATACAACAGAAAATTCCACAGAAGGCACAACTGAGGAGACACAGCCTGCCGCAAAATGCACCTGCAAAGAAAAGTGCAGCCAGTATGCGGTGGATGAAGATTGTGAGGTGTGTGCAAAGAACTATAAGGAATGTACCTATATCAATCCGAGCGTAAAAATCACAATCAATACATCTTCTGGGTGGCATAACGATACCACTAAGGTGATAGTCAAAGTAGAAGATACGATAGTTTCCGGTAATTTTACCGTTCAGACAGTAAAGGCGAAAGTCGGGCAGAATGGAAGCTGGACAGATATTACCGAGGATATGTACATAGAGATTTCCGAAAACAGCACTATTTATGTGCAGGTCACAGACCAGAAGGGCAAGACCTATGAGAAAAATCGCTATATCAAGTGCTTTGATTTTACGAAGCCTACCTTAAATGCGGCAGTCAGCGATGGTCTATTGAGTATTCAGGCACATGATACGGATTCCGGTATCAAGGCAATCTATGTCAATGGCTATGAGTTTACCGACCATACGAATGGTGCTTTGAATATCCGTCTGCAACAGTTTGATGCAGGATATCAGTATTTCACGATTTCAGCCATGGATAATGCAGGAAATACCTCAGAAATCTATAAAACAGCCAATCCGTATTACACCGATCCGGAAAACAAGGACAGCAATGAAAAAGATCCGGCACAGCAGCTCCCGGTGGATGCGTCAGCAACCAAGCCTAGCTCTGCAACCGCACAGGTTACAGACCATACCAAGACAGACAGCAATGGAAATACTGTTTCCCAAACAGGCAGTGGAACAACTTCAAGCAGTACAGGAACATCAGCCAAGCAGTCCCCGAGTACGGGAGATACTTCTAAGGATACCGACCAGAGCAGTGACAGCCAGACTTCTGAAAAAGGCAAGGAATTTTATACAATCCAGACTGCATCAGAAAAGGTATTTTATCTGGTGATTGATCGTGACGGGGAAGATGAAAAGGTATATTTCCTTACCGAAGTCAGTGAAAATGACCTGTTAAATACCACAACGGATAACAGCGAGACACTTCCGAAAAATTCAGCGGCATTGGAATCTGCAATCCCTACCAAAGACAGCGCATTATCAAACAATAATGCTGATACCACAGGAGATAAAACACAGGGAGCAGAAAGTGTTGAGGACAGCACCGAAGATAGCACGGAAGATACAAGTGAGCCGAAAGAGGATACCGCAAAAGCAGATGGTTCCGGCTTTACATATATTTTAATGGGCATTGCTGCGGTAGCTGTGATCGGAGTGGTATATGTTGTGAAATCCAAGAAGAAAAAGGAAAACTTCATTGATGAGGATGAAGATGAGGACGAGCTTGACGAGGACTACGATTATGATGACGAGGAAGAAACCGAGCAGGATTCCGACGAAGCATTCATAAATGGTGGTGATGATACAGAATCAGTAGACACAGACGAGAATGACAATGAAGATAACAACAATGAGAATGATGAAGAAAATGGGGAGGAATAGAGATGGAGCTTGTAATTGCAGAGAAGCCGAGTGTGGCACAGAGCATTGCGGCAGTTCTTGGTGCCACACAGCGTAAGGACGGATATTTGGAAGGCAATGAGTATCTAGTATCATGGTGTGTGGGACATCTGGTAGAACTGGTACAGCCGGAAAGCTATGAGGAAGCATGGAAGAAATGGAGTTATGACAATCTTCCGATCATCCCACAGGAATGGCAGCATGAAGTGAAAAGTGATACGAAAGCACAGTATCAGATTTTGAAAAAACTTATGCATGATGACAGGGTGGATGCAGTCGTGTGTGCTACCGATGCCGGAAGGGAGGGAGAGTTGATCTTCCGCCTGACCTACAACATGGCAGGGTGCAGAAAACCGATGAAACGATTATGGATTTCTTCCATGGAGGAGAGTGCTATCCGTGACGGCTTCCATAATCTTCGTCCAGGCAGTGATTATGACAATCTGTACAAGTCAGCACTATGCAGGCAGGAAGCAGACTGGCTTGTGGGTATCAATGGCACTAGGCTTTTTACGGTATTGTATGGTGGCAAGGCATTAAAGGTCGGCAGAGTGCAGACACCGACACTTGCCATGCTGGTAGACCGTGAAAGTAAAATCATGAATTTCAAGAAAGAAGCCTATTATATGGCTCATATCATGGAAAATGGTCTGGATGCTGTATCGGAGCATATCAGTGATAAAACGGAAGCAGAGAGGATTGCAGGAGCCTGTGAAAACGGACAGGCTCTTGTCACTTCTGTGATAAAGGAAGAAAAGTGGGTGGCACCACCGAAACTCTATGACCTTACCACACTCCAGAGGGATGCAAACCGTCTGTTTGGCTTTACTGCCAAGCAGACATTGGAATATACGCAGAGCCTTTATGAGAAAAAGTTAGTGACTTATCCAAGAACAGACAGCCAGTATCTTTCCGATGACATGGAAGGTACTGCAAAAAATGTGATCGAAGCGATTTTCAATTCTCTGTTATTTGAACAGAATATCATGTTCAATCCAGATATTAAAAGAATTTTGAACAGCAAGAAAGTGACGGACCACCACGCAATCATTCCTACCATGGAGATCATCAAGCAGGACTTAAAGGCAATCCCGGAGAGCGAAATGAAGATACTTTCCCTTTGTGCAAACCGTCTGCTGTGTGCGACCGGGGAGAAGCACATTTATAATTCCACAAAGGCAGTGATTACCTGCAACAATACTGTATTTAAGGTATCTGGCAAGGAAGTGTGGAAAAATGGATGGAAGGAATTTGAGGATTTCTTCAAAAATTCCTATAAAACCGCAGAGGATAAATCGGATGCAGAGGAAGAAAAGAAGCTGCCGGAGCTTCGTGAGGGCATGATGATTGCAGTGGAGCAGACAAAGGTTTCCGAGCATTTCACACAGCCGCCAAAACATTACACTGAGGACAGCCTGCTGTCCGCCATGGAGAGAGCCGGAGCAGAGGATATGGGCGATGAAGTGGAGAGAAAAGGACTTGGCACACCTGCCACCAGAGCTGACATTATTGAAAAACTGGTAAAAGACGGATTCGTAAAGCGTGAGAAAAAGCAGATGATTCCGACAGAGGACGGAATGAA
>JAJEQR010000113.1 GCA_020687485.1 Hominifimenecus microfluidus
GCGCGTTACCGCGCAATTCTAAGTTACAGGCGTATCCGCCGATATTTCGTCTTGCCGCTTAAAGCGGCTGAGAAGCACGTGACTTTAGTTATGTGAGGTTCACGATGGGGAATCGGTAATGACAGCCGAATATAGACCTGTAGAATACTGAAAGGACTATGATGTAGTCAATAATCCTGATAAATTTCAACTATATATGGATGGAAAAGAGATTAAATAGTAATCTCCTGAAAGAAAGCTTTTTGTCAGATTTTTTCAAAGAAAAATTAAATGATAACAATACATAGTTTTAACCATGATATTCTGAAAAATTTTATAGGAATGCTCTATTATCAAATTGACATAGGAATGTGGTAGCGTATAATTAGAATTGAATACACTGAAAAATGGAGAAATTACATGAAAGCACATAAATATTGGTCAGTAGTAGCTTTAATCACAATGATTGGAACTTTTTATACAGGATATAAAGGGTTAAAAGCAGCACACAAATACTTTGCATTTGGCTCTCTGATATGCATGATTATGGCAGTTTATTCTGGTCATAAAATGATTTCAGGTAATAAAAGAACAAGAAAACAGGTGGAAAATACAAAAGTGGAGGAATAGTAAATGTTAGAGTTAGGAATAAAAGCACCGGATTTTGAATTGCCGGATCAGAACGGAGAAGTGCATAAATTAAGCGATTATGCAGGAAAAAAAGTGATCTTATATTTTTATCCAAAGGATAATACACCAGGATGTACGAAGCAGGCATGTGGCTTTTCTGAGCGTTATCCACAGTTTACTGAGAAGGGAGCTGTTATTCTCGGAGTAAGCAAGGACTCTGTAGCGTCTCACAAGAGATTTGAAGAAAAATACGGACTGGCATTTACGCTATTAGCAGATCCGGAGCGTAAAGTTATTGAAGCATATGATGTCTGGAAAGAAAAGAAAAATTATGGAAAAGTATCTATGGGCGTAGTAAGAACTACATATCTTATTGATGAGCAGGGAATCATTATAAAGGCAAATGATAAAGTCAAGGCGGCAGATGATCCTGAAAATATGCTTAAGGAATTGGCATAATGAAGATTATTTTATCACCTGCAAAAAAGATGATTGTAGATACCGATAACTTAGCACCGGTTGAACTGCCTGTCTATATTGATAAGACAGCAGAAGTATTAAACTGGATGAAAAGCAAATCAAAAGAAGAACTGAAAGCTATCTGGAAATGTAATGACAAGATTGCAGAGCAGAACTTTAACAGATTGGAAAATATGGATCTTTATAACAGGCTTACTCCGGCTGTTTTAGCATATGAAGGGATTGCATTTCAATATATGGCACCATCTGTGTTTGAAATCCAGCAGTTTGAGTATTTGCAAAATCATTTAAGAATCTTGTCTGCGTTTTATGGCATTTTAAAACCAATGGATGGTGTGACTCCTTATCGTCTTGAAATGCAGGCAAAGGTTGGAATTGGAGATGCAAAAAATCTGTATGAGTACTGGGGAGAATTGTTATACCGCTCAGTAATCGATGACAGTAGGATTATCATTAATCTTGCATCAAAAGAATACTCAAAATGTATAGAAAAGTATCTGACACCACAGGACAGATATATTACGATTGTATTTTGTGAGTTATCCGGAGATAAATTGGTAACAAAAGGTACCTATGCCAAGATGGCTCGTGGTGAAATGGTCAGATTCATAACGGAAAATAATATTGAAAATCCGGTGGAGATTCAGAAATTTGACAGACTCGGATATTCGTTTAGGTCTGATTTATCTCCAGATTCAGAATATGTATTTGAACGCAAAATAAAATAGTTATTCAGGTAAAAGATGCTCAGTTTGGCAGCTTTTATAATAATGAGAATTATTACTATTTTTATTGACAACAGGATAATAGTGGTATATAATCCTTATTAAGAACTAATCCTAATAAGGAGGACGAATGACAAGTAGGAGAAATACCATTCAAAAAGATCTTGTAAGAAATACCGTATACGAAATGAGAAGACATGTTACGGCAAATGAAGTGTATGAATTTATAAAAGAAGCATATCCAACAATTGGAAAAGGAACTGTATATAGAAATCTTGATATATTGGTAGAGGAAGGTGCATTAAGAAAGGTTGAAGTTTCGGACCGAACCGATTTGATTTTGCATTGAAAAACCATTACCATGTGAGGTGTGTAAACTGCGGTGAGATTTCAGATGTGGATATGGATGAAATATTGGGCTTGCTAGAAAAAATTCATGATACACATGGAACGGACTTTTTAGGATATGACATATTATTTAAAGGTATTTGTCCGAAATGCCAGAAAAAGATAAAGGATGGGCAAATCTATTAAGTATTTATGCAAATGATGGCATGAGATTTTGGAAAAGTAGTAAAGAAAACGGAGGTAAAAGAGATGGCTGCTAACAAGTACACAGGAACACAGACAGAAAAAAATTTACAGGAGGCATTTGCAGGAGAATCACAGGCAAGAAATAAGTATACTTATTTTGCATCCGTAGCGAAAAAGGAAGGCTACGAGCAGATGTCAGCATTATTTTTAAAAACAGCAGATAATGAGAAAGAGCATGCTAAGATGTGGTTCAAGGAATTAGCAGGAATTGGTGATACAAAAGAAAACTTAGCTGCTGCTGCAGAAGGAGAGAACTACGAGTGGACAGATATGTATGATGGCTTTGCTAAAACAGCAGAGGAAGAAGGTTTCCCTGAGCTTGCAGCAAAATTTAGAGCAGTAGGAGAAATTGAAAAGCACCATGAGGAGAGATATCGTGCACTTCTTAAGAACATTGAAACTGCTCAGGTGTTTGAGAAGAGCGAAGTGAAGGTATGGGAATGCCGTAACTGTGGACATATTGTAGTCGGAACAAAGGCTCCAGAGGTATGCCCGGTATGCAATCATCCGCAGAGTTATTTTGAAGTACGTGCAGAGAATTATTAAGGGAGAATAGACATGGAAGTAAAATATTATGTATGTAAGCATTGTGGAAACATTATTGAAAAGGTAAAGACAAAGGTGTACCTGTAATTTGTTGTGGAGAGCTGATGCCGGAACTGAAAGCCGGAGTAACAGATGCCGCAGTTGAAAAGCATGTACCGGTATATACACTAGACGGTAATCTGGTTCATGTTGTTGGAGAAATCAAACATCCAATGCTTGAAGAACACTTTATTGAATGGATTACATTAAATACCAATCAGGGCGTTTATAGAAAACAGTTAAATCCAGGACAGGAGCCGGTTGCAGATTTCTGTCTTTGTGACGGAGAGCAGGTGGAGGAAGTATATGCATACTGCAATTTACATGGATTATGGAAATGTTAAAATAAACTTTGTACATACGAATACTATAGAGTAATAAGGATACAAAAGCAAAATAGCTGTGAATGAACAATATTTTAAAAGGAGGATTCAATAATGAAATATGTATGTGATGTTTGCGGATGGGAGTATGACGAGGAGGTTGGATACCCGGAAGGTGGTATTGCACCAGGAACAAAGTGGGAGGATGTTCCGGAAGATTTTGAATGCCCATTATGTAATGTTGGAAAAGATCAGTTTTCAGAAGTTGAATAGAAGCCTAATCTTGTTTTAAATACGGAGAGATAAACAAAAAGGGAATGTGAAAAAACTCGATTGAGTTTTTTCACATCTCCCTTTTTGTACCTGTTTTGTATAAATGACTGAAATCATGCGCAAAGAAAGCGCACTTCCCCTACCCCATAGAAATTCTTTTTTTGAATCTATGCGGCAGTTCTGTTTCTCATTGAAAACTGCGCGCCGCATTCTCGTTACTTCAGTGATGAGTTAGGCGCGCTAATTTTTTAATAAAGAACAGAACAAATGTTTATTTTCTGGATTGCATGTGGTAGAATATCGATATGGAAAGAGATGTATTTAGTATCAAGGAAAATAGACTTTCATATGGTAGAGGATATGCATACTCTTTACAGTATCATCTTGTCTGGTGTACAAAATACCGAAAAAAAGTGGATCATATTCATTTGCTGGTAGATTGCAGGCCGCAGTTTTCATTTCCGATATGATAAAAATTATGAAGGGGAATCTGGCAAGGCAGATGTTCCTTGCTCATCCGGAATTAAAACAGGAACTGTGGGGCGGTCATTTGTGGAATCCATCCTATTGTGCAGTGACGGTCAGCGATCGAAGCAGAGAGCAGGTACTGGCTTATATCGAAAGCCAAAAGGAAAACAAAAGCAGCAGAAAACGGAAATCCAAAAGAGAAAACTG
>JAJEQR010000114.1 GCA_020687485.1 Hominifimenecus microfluidus
CTGCGCTAGCGATCGCCACAAAGCCCCACGTTCAAGCCTCGAAGAGGCGCGTTGGGGCGACTGGCGATTAATAGGCGTGCAGGCCCCCGCCGGAAACGCAGCACCAGTGACCGTGTGAAGATGGGTTCGGCTTGTCCCGGAGTTTGCGCGGAGCCCCACGTAAAGTTTGAGGTAAACTTCCCAAGAAGCCAGTTTCCTTAGCCTGTGCGGAGCTCCGCATAAATTCAGAAAAAAAAATAAATCTTTGTCACTGCCCCTGGTTATGCTCCTTGAATCCTTCGCCCCAGACTTCGGACGCATCCTGCACGATCACGAAAGAATTCACATCCAGCTGCTTCACCGCCCGAAGGACAGCGGAAAACATCGGTCGTCTCACCGCCAGCATAAGAACCCCCTTCTCTGTCTGCGAGAAGCCGCCCTTACCGGTCAGTACCGTAACACCGAGATCCATCTTCTCTACCAGATGATTCTGTATCTTCTCCGGCGAATCTGTAATGACATAGATCAGCTTCGCCACATCCATACCGACAACAATCTTATCTACCACCTGTCCGGAACAGAAGATCGTAAACGCAGAATAAATTGCCACATCGATATTCTTAAAGATAATCGTCGAAACCAGAACTACAAGCGCATCCGTCAGCATCAGTGTCTTACCCACACTGACATGCGGGAAGTACTTCTTTATAATCAGCGTAATTGTATCCGTTCCTCCGGAAGAAATCCCCCGTCCCAGAAGGATTCCGCAGGAAACGCCGAACATTGCACCACCCGCAATCGCTGCTACAAGAGGATCACTGGTATAAGCTGGAATCATTCCCTCAAATATATTCAGGAAAATGGATAATCCAGTGGAAATGATCAGGGAACGCATAACGAATTTTACCCCAAAATTCAGGCAGCCCATTCCTTCTATAATAACAGAAAGAATAAAGTTTACCGTACCGACTTTCAGGGGAACAAGCTCTGCCACCGCCGTGGAAAGTCCGCTGACGCCTCCCGGTACAATATGATTCGGGACTGTAAATACCAGCATGGCAACACCCATCAGGATCACCGATGCCAGCATGCGCCATCCTTCATCCATTACCTTCCGAACATCCATCTTCATTTTTCATTTTCCTCCGCTGTTTCGTCTGAAACGCTTTCTCACATCGAGTTCCGAATTCTTCAATACACAATCCAGCTGTTCCTGCTGTTTCGTCCCCACAGCTTCCACAAGCAGACGGTATTCCGACTCTGGCGCAAACATATGCGGAACTGCCCAGGCTCCGGCATCACTTCCGAGACCAATCCGGCAGCCAAGTGCCAGCGCACGGCGTATATTCGCCGCCTGCCCGGCTGCAATCTTATGGAGTACTGTATCGTCAAACCGTCCTTTTCCAATCATATTTGAGGTCGGCGCCAGCGTCGGCACCCATATAGTATCTGAACCCGCCAGCAACTGCAAGCACTCTTCATCCATATAAGCTCCATGTTCCAGCGAATCCACACCAGCAAGGAGTGCAGCCTTCGCATTGCACACGCCGTTCGTATGAGCCATAACTGCCATGCCTTCTTCATGCGCGATCTGTATCATCTCTCGGATCTCGGATTCTTCCAGTCCATCCTCTGAAAGTACACCAACCTGATCGAATTCCATCAGGCCGCTGACCATAATCTTGATAAAGTCGCCGCCAAGCTCAATCACCTGGTGAACCAGCTCCCGGTACTCTTCCATGGTATCGAATCCGCGTCCGACAATTCCTCCATAGTGACCATTCTTATGAATCGCAAAGATAGGGGTTCGATAATCGATCCCATATTCCGGCGCAATCTTCTTCGCCGTATATGACACATTTCGCGCGTCCCCGCCATCCCGCAGGAATCCGATACTTCTCTTCTGATAGGAAGAGAAGCACCTCTGAATCACAGAAATATCCACCTTGTTGCGGTGAAGTTCCACCGCTCTCCGGTAATTTACCCCATCCATGATGACATGGATATGAAGATCTCCCGTTATTTTCATCGTTCCGCCATCCTGTTTCTTCTTGTCTGCCCGGACATGTATGGAAAATTACACTCCCCAGAATTTTCCACTCATCTTACAGGAAGACTTCCAGTAATCTCGGCGCTGAGTAGTGCGCTTCCAGCCGTGCCGTGATTGCAGAATAATCGCAGCTCCACGCGCCGCAGCCTTTCTTCACACAACGCAGACAATTGATACATTTCACTTCGTCGATCGTCTGTGTTTTTGCGTCGATTGCGCCTGCGGGACATTCCCTAGCGCAGGTTCCGCAACCGGTGCAGCGTTCTCTGTCCAGAGTCTTCGGAAGATAAGCCATACGTTTCGCAGGCGCAGAAGCATCTCCGGGGATCACAGGGCATTCAACATCCCAATTATTAACTTTCTGCAGGATCTCCATGGCAAAATCCGCCATGTGAGAACGATCCTCATCATTCGGCCGTCCAGCACCTAGCTGATCGGAAAATACATGCGGAATGACAGCCGCCATCGCACCGATGGTAAGGAATCCCACAGTTCCCATTCTTTCTTTTAACTTTGCCAGTGCATTGTCATAATGCCGGTTGCCATATGTCGCCAGAAGAACACAGGGCGTTCCGTCTCCCTGAATATTCTCAAAAAGCCCCGGAACATCCGGAATTCCTCCTGCATATACCGGGCAGGCAATGATACAGACATCCCCAGGCTCGCAGGTAATGACCTGCTTTCTTCCTTCCGGGAGTGTGCGGTCGTGCATTTCAACCGGAAGGCCGAACAGTTCTGCCAGCATCCTTGCCGCTCTTTCCGTACCACCTGTAGGACTAAAATAAGCAACCTGTATTCTCTTTGCTCTCATAGCTAAATCCCCCTGTCTCATTTTGATTTCCTTTTATACTCTGTCTTTCTTATCTATTTCTTCTTATATTGATCCAGAAGCATACCGCTTTCCATGATAAAATCGCGGAAACACTTGACCGCAGGTGTCATATAGCGATCCTTCACCCATGCCATATGAATCTCACGCTCCGGAATCTCATTCTCGATCTGAAGCGCCTTCACATGGCATCCGGTCAGATCCACTGCCTCAGCCACCAGAGCCACGCCAAGATTCGCCGAGACAACGCCAAGCACAATTGAATCGTACAGAGCCTCGAATGATATCTTTGGCTGAATACCTACTGTCTGAAAAATCTCATCGATATGATTTCTTATCATACACTGCGGGCTGTATGTAACAAAGGTCTCATTCGCCAGAGTTGTCAGATCCACAGAATCCTGCGCAGCCAATGGATGATCTCTGGATACAATCAGGATGGTCTTATGACTTCCGATCTTCACCGATTCAATGTTCTTATTATCAAAGGGCGTTGTAAAGGCAAGATCTGTGTGACCTTCCATCAAACTGTCCTCAATGGTCTGCGTTACCGTCTGATTGAACTGAAAATGCACCTGCACCTTACCGGTCTTCTCGAAAAACCGTGAGATGCAGAACGTTACAAAATTCGCCAGCGACCCCAGATAACTCAATCCGATGCTTCCGGTATCCGGATTCACAAAATCCGACAATTTCTCCAGGCCGCGGTCAAGAATATCCAGCGACTGGGAGACATATTCCAGAAGAAAAGCTCCGCAACGCGTCAGCTTCACATTACGTCCCTGATGGACGAACAATGTCACCTGCAATTCCTTCTCCAGATCTCCGATCGCATGACTCAGACGGGACTGGGAGACATTCAGCTGCTCCGCCGCTTTGGTATAGTGTTCCAATTGCGCAATCGTCTTAAAGTAATACAGCTGCTGCAGGTTCATAGGGTTCCTCCTCTTTCCGTAATTATATAATTGCTAAAACTCGTTTCCTGATTCCGGGCAGCACTGCTCATTCATGAAAGTCCGCACAGCCCCAAATCATTTTTATTATAAATCTTTTATATACAAGATTCAACTCATCCATGATTTTTTCTTTCTTTATCATGAAATTTACGCATATTATGAAGGATTCTAACTTTTTTTTGAAAAGATAGCATTGGACTTTTCCCCTCGTTTTATGATAAAAATAAATTACCAAAGGGACAAAAACCATTCTAAAGGAGGATATCTGAATGAAGAAACTTGTTTCCGATCAGATCGTTGACTATTTAGAGCGTCGCGGCGTCGAGTACGTGTTCGGTCTTTGCGGCCACACTGTAATCGCTATGCTGGATGCTTTCAGCCGTTCCACCAAGCTGCGCTACATCAGCGTTCGTCATGAGCAGATCGCAGC
>JAJEQR010000115.1 GCA_020687485.1 Hominifimenecus microfluidus
AGCGTACCACTTTCCGGCCTCCACATCGGTAAAGCTGTTTTTACCCTTCGGCGCGGGGCTGCCCTCCATGCGCCAGAAAATGGTCGCCATCATACCGCGCGTCGCCGTCCCATGCGGACTGAACAGAGTCTCGCTCGTGCCGAGCATCAGTCCGTTTTCGTAGACGAACATCACATCGCCGTAGAACCAGTCCTTTTCAGAAACATCGGTAAAGGGATTCGCGCCTGTGCCCAGATTTTCGTCCACGCGCCAGCCTGCATACACGGTCATATCCTTCGTCAGATAGACACCGGAAACCTTGTTCATCAGGCTGCGTTCGGTGTACCAGCCGATAAAGGTATGCCCGCGCCAGGTCGGGACGTACTTTGTCAGGTCAATGTAGGTATTGTACGTTTCCCTCACGCTGGGAATATCACTGCCACCGGTTTCAAAGCGCAGCGTGTAGTAGGTGACGGGCGGATTGTAGCCGCCACCACCGCCGCCGGTGTAGGTCCAGTGAGCGTAGACGGTGGTATTTGCATGGAATACGGTATCCGTCGTGATCTTTGTGCCGCCGCTTTTTTCGGTGTACCAGCCGTCGAAGCTGTAACTGCCGCTTCGGGAGGCGTTGGGCAGAGAGGGCAGCTTCTGATCGGTGGTGGTCATGCTGCCGACAGAGGGCGTACCGCCGTTGCCGTCAAAGGTGACGATGAGCTCGGTGGGCGCAGGCGGTGCATCTTTCTCGAAGATGGCCTTTACCCCCACGTTACCGTTTGGCATGGTGAACTTATTGTCCTTGATGGTCACGCCTCCGCTGATGACCTCCCACTCCTTGAAGCGGTAGCCCTCTTTGGGCGTAGCGGTCAGGGTGATCTCCGTACCAGCCGAAGCCTTTGCAAGAGATGCGGAAGCCGTTCCGTTTCCGTCCGTTTTCACGGTGATGGTGAACTCGGTGGGCACAGGAGGCGCGTCCTCCTCGAAGATTGCCTTGACCTCCACATTACCGTTCGGCATGAGGAACTTATCGTTGGTGATGGTCACGTCGCCGCTGATGACCTTCCACTCCTTGAGGTGGTAGCCGGTGTTTGGCGTGGCGGTCAAGGTGATCTCTGTACCGGCCGAAGCGGCGGAAGGAGTTGCGGTGCCGGTGCCGTTTCCGTCATTACCGACGGTGACGGTGTAGGTGGTGGGGGTAATAACGCTGTTTTCCCACAGCGCCTTGATCTCGGTATCCCCATTCACTGTGTAGGAATCTCCTACCTTGTACTCCGTGCCGCCTATTTGCCATGCCTTGAACTCCTGATCGGTGGGAGCGGTGAAGCCGCAGGCGGGCAGGATGTAATTTGTCCCTGCCTTGGCGGTCACGGAATCCATGTTGCCGCTTCCGCCGTTGCCGTTGAAGGTGATCGTACAATCCGCAAGCGGCTCCCCATCACCCACCGTAACCGCCGCATCGGGGCTGGCAAAGTGGTTGTTATCCTCCGCATAGCGGACGAAGTAATCTCCGGCGGACAGGTTCTCAATCTCCGCGCCGCTACACGGCGTATAGCTGCCTTCGGCTTTCATACGGTATTCCATCTTGTCAGTCACGCCGGTGATTTTGCCGTCGCTGCCGCCCTCGGTAGTGGGCGCGACACAGATCAAGCCGTTAGGCGCTTCCTGCGTGGCTTTGCCGATACTCCACGCCGCGGTCACGGCCTCAGTGCTGCCGTCCGCCCATTTGCCGGTCTTGGAGGTGACGCTAACGATGTAATCGCCCGCGTCCGTGGCGGTATTGCCGGAGATGTCCATTGTGGCGGGATCATAACCGCTCACGGTTGCGGTATGCTCGAAGCCATTGTAGGTGTAGGTTCCTGTAACGCTGATGCTGGGCTTGGCAGGGTTGGTGGGCGCAGGAGGTGCGTCCTCCTCGAAGACAGCCTTAACCTCCACATCGCTGTCCGGCATGGTGAACTTGTTGTTGGTGATTACAAGTCCTGTCGGAGATTCGACCTGCCACTCCTTGAGGTGATAGCCCTTGTCGGGCGTTGCGGTCAGGGTAATCTCCGCACCGGCAACAGCCTTTGAGGGAGAGGCGGAAGCCGTGCCGTTGCCGCTGCTGGTCACGGTGACGGTGTACTCCGTGGGTGTGGGCGGCGCATCCTTCTCAAAAATGGCCTTGATCTCTACATTGCTGTCCGGCATGAGGAACTTATCGTCCTTGATGGTCACATTGCCGCTGATGACCTGCCACTCCTTGAGGTGATAGCCCTTGTCGGGCGTAGCGCTCAGTGTGATCTCCGCACCGGCAACAGCCTTTGCGGGAGATGCAGAAGCCGTGCCGTTGCCGCTGCTGGTCACGGTGACGGTATGCTCGGTAGGCGCGGGAGGCGTATCCTCCTCGAAAATTGCTTTGACCTCCACGTTGTTGTTCGGCATGGTGAACTTATTGTTCTTGATGCTCACGCCGCCGCTGATGACCTGCCACTCCTTGAAGTGGTAGCCCTCGTTGGGCATGGCGGTCAGGGTGATCTCCGCACCGGCAACAGCCTTTGCGGGAGATGCGGAAGCCGTTCCGCCGCCCTCTGTGGTCACGGTGACGGTATACTCGGCTGCGGGGGCTTTGGTTATCGTAATAGACAGCTCCTTCGTATCGCTGCCCACGCTGTTTTCCGCCGTGACGGTGAATTTGGCGGTGCCATCCGCAGTGGGAGTGCCGCTGATCTTGCCGGTGTCCTTGTTCAGGCTCAGGCCGTCGGGCAGAGCGCCGATAATGCTCCATGTGATGGGCGTAGTGCCGGTGGCAATCAGAGTCTGGCTGTACGCCTCGCCCACCTTGCCGTCCGGCAGGGTGGCCGTGGTGATGGTCACACTATGGCTGCTGGAAGCAAACTGTGCCGTCAGCTTGGTTACATCCGCCGGAACGTTATCGCCCGGATCGTAGAGCTTGCCATCGCTGCCAAGCCACATAAAGTAGCTGCCTGTATTTCCGTCGGGGCGGGTCAGGCCGTCGGAGGCAGGTGCGGTAAATGTGCTGTCGTCTATTACAATGATTTGTATGCTGCTCTCAACGCCCAGCTTACCGTCGCCAAGGTCCAGGGTAACGGCTTTCAGCCCGTCAGCGCCCAGCGTGTCAAGGCCCAGAACCTCAAGGACGGGGCGGAATCCGTGGTATAGCTGGGAGAACGTGTCAGTGCTGCAATTCCAATAGCGGGCCGACATGTGCCCACGGTGTGCACTGACATCCAAATCCTCCATAATATCTTGCCCCCAGGACTCCATTCCTTCCCAGTTTTTGATGTATCCGTTGCCTTTATCCAGTATCTTATCCCATTCGTTGCTTTGAGGCGTGCCGCGTTCTAAATCATACGAGCCTGTACTAGCGCTTCCCACAGACGGCGCACGCAGCGTATAGTCCACGCCGTCGGAAGTGTAGTCTTTGCCGAAAATCAGGCCTGCGGTGTTCAGGTCGATCCAGCTTACCGCACGGGTTACATTGTATTCCGCCACAAACAGGCTGTGGTCATATTTGTTCTGCTCTGCATACTCCTCGGTGGTTTCCATTGCTGATGTGAGCTTGTAGGCATTCACCATCCCGGCGTAGGTAAAGGGAACATAGTGAAGGGTAGCATCCGGCAGTGCGTCATTCGCCGTGCCGGGGATGCCCGCACCGGAGAGGTCAAAGTAATAGGTGCCGCCGGGGGCGAGGGTGAACTGCTCCGGGAGATTAAACTGTGCCGTCAGCTTGGTGACGTCCGCCGGAACATTATCGCCCGGCGCGTAGAGCTGGCCGTCGTTGTCACGCCACATAAAGTAGCTGCCTGTATTTCCGTCCGGGCGGGTCAGACCGTCAGACGTAGGCGCGGTAAATGCGCTGCCGGTTTCCACGATAATCTGCATGCTGCTCTCATCGCCCAGCTTACCGCCGCCAAGGTCCAGGGTAACGGCTTTCAGCCCGTCAGAGCCCAGTGAGCCGGGGCTCAGGACTTCAAGGACGGGACGGAAACCGGCAACAGCGTTCTGGTGCGAAGCAGGTGCGGAACTCCAGCCGCCGGGCGGGAAATAACCGCGAGCCGCACGGTCCGACTCCGAAGTGCTTAAAGTATCCTGCCCCCACGAGAACATCCCGAACCAGTTTTTGATATATCCGTCGTTCTTGTCCAGTATCCTGTCCCATTCGTTGCTTGGGGGCGTGCCACGCTGGGACTCAGCCGAGCCTATACTACCACTCCCCACGGACGGCGCGCGCAGTATATAGTCCACGCCGCCGGCGGCGT
>JAJEQR010000116.1 GCA_020687485.1 Hominifimenecus microfluidus
TCAGCTACTGGAACAATCGGAGGATCTGCACTGCCAATGGAGGACTTCCTCCCATGGTAAAACGTAGGCAGTACTATTCCTCCTACCAGAAAACCTTATCCTGAATTATTCACCACGTAGTGGTGGTTGCGGCTGAAAGCCGCATGGTTATTGAAATTGCAAAGCTTTCTTGTTTTCATCTGAAAAGTGAATAGAAAAAGGACCAGATTCTTGGTAAAATTAAGGTGTCCTAAGCCATAATCAAACCAAGAAAAGAGATCCTCTATGACTATTCTAAACACCATTTCACTTGAAAGCCCTCCAAAGGGCTTATATTACTGCTCGCCCAACAGGGCGGTGCCGCAAGCACGGTTACTGGTCCGCTTATAAAGCGGTACTTCTGGAATCTTCTTTTACCTTTTACTTGAAAAATACGAAAAATAGATGAAAAGTGATTCTATATGCAGTTGCGCAGCTGCCCCTAACGGATGCGCAGCTACTCCTGCTATTATTCAGAAAAATTTGAACTATGAAGCAAATAACGAGCAGGTTTTATAAATTCCCCTTCTCCCTGAAAATACCCATAGCCATTGCCGCAATAGATCATGCACCATTCTCCCATTTCCGTTCTTTCTACTGCATCTTTTATAGAAAGTGGTCCAATATAATCTTCGCCAATGAAATACACTTCTTTTTTCTTACTTTTTTCTGCTAGATAATAACTTAATTTTTCCGACGTTAAGTACTCAACTGGCTGTAAACACCCTTTCTTCCAGTTATCGATTCCTAAAAATCTATTAAATAGTATATATTCACGTTTTTTAGGATTATCCAATTCCCATAAAATTCTTTTTCGTTTATTTTTTACTATATATGTCTGTACAATTTCCTGTTCAATTTTGTTAGGCATTATACTTTCTCCTAATGATATACATTCTGATTTCTTGACAAGTTATCATTTGTAATTGTAATTTGACATTTGGATTAGTATGAATACTTAAAACGCAAATACTATACTAACCCAAATGTTCTTCATCATCTAACCAATCATCAACAGTTACAGATTTTCAAACACTACGATTTCTATCTCAAAATATAGCCAGTAACTTGCTAATCTGGATAATAATAATGATCATGCATCGATGCTCCATGAGGAGTTTTTCGATACCTATCGTTCACATCCGGGTGATAATGTGACTTTTTACTTCCATTCGCATCATAGGAATATGCGATTCTTGTTCCGGACTTAGTCTGACTGGCCAGCTGTCTGCCGTGCTCCCAGGTATAGTTCCAGATTCCATCGTTTTTTATATTTCCGATGGCATCGCTGGTAACCGTCTTCCCGTTATACTCGGTCAGAAGATCCCGCCACTGACTGTCACCATATTTATAAGTGATCGTCTTCTGCGCAGTTCCCGGCGTTCCTATCGTATAGGCATACTCGGTCTTCGTCAGAATATTTCCACCTGCATCATAGGTATACTCCCAGGTTTTTCCTGCCGCCTGATTGTCTTCCCTTGTCAACTGCTGAAGGCCATTATACTGATACATCGTGCTCTTCCCGCCGATTCGCATCATAATAATGTTCCCGCTGCTGTCATAAGCGTAATCAAACTGCCTGGTTCCGCTGGCACCGGTCTCATTCTTCCAGCTGATCACTCGCGTAGATACATAATTCGTTCCTGGAACTTCATGATACAGTGTCGTCTTCAGTACCTGCTTTTCCCCAAGCAGCGTCCGGATTTCATAGTTTCTTCCATATCCGTCGTACTCCCAGTACTGGTTAATGCTTCCGGGGAGCATTGGGGTCAGAACCTAATGCTCTCATTCCACATTCGAACTCTTCATGACTGCATAGTTGCATACCCCTGAAATACGATCCCAAGGGTATGCAACCATCTTATCAATTTTCTTCTTTTAACATTTCCAAATTATTTATCCATGCTTCATCATCTAATGCCTTTGCACATTTCATACATACATTATAAGAATATTGAAAACCTGGAACATCTAACATTTTTTTCAATCGGTCGAATATACAAAATGCTCCCGGCCAATTCATATCTTGTAACCAACACATCAACTCCTCAAAATAGAAAGATAACTCGTCATCTGTTCTTTCTGATAAAATTTGTGCACAGTTATCCCATACATTTTTATTATAGTTTTTGTTACACGGCTGAAGAAATACATTTATAGATTGGATATTTTTAGCCATCTGAATTCCAGTTTTTTGTTTTTCACTGCTTTGATTCCAATCTATAAGACTCATAATATAATCAACATCAATCATATTAATTAACACCATCCCATTTTATTACAACTGCTTTCACTGCTTACGTCCAAATTGAACCGTATCCTGCATTAATCCAATCCTGCATACTACCACTCACTGGTCTAACACTCACATGCGTTGCTCCATCTTTAACAGCATATACAATTCCTGTCGCATTTAATGCTTCCATCGTCGTTACTGCCGCTCCAGGCCTCGATATTGTTGGAAAAGATAATCCAGTACTTGCATCTTTCTTTTTAGGTGTCAAATTTCCCGGATTTGTTCCTCCATATCTATAGATAACAGTAGGAGCAGACTTCTTTTTCACTATAATTGCCGAGCTTTTATCTTTAGCTTTCGAATCTGACTTCGTAGATACCTGATAAATCCCATAGCCAATTGCACCAAATGTAACCCCAATTGCACCTAAAAAGCCAAGAACATCACCCATAGGCAAAGGACCATCTGCTATTGCTGCGCCTCCACAAACACCGTATGCTGGAGTCCATCCAGCTATAGTATTCACAACCGATTCTCCGATGGATTCAAACCACTCTAAAAGCTCAGATACAAAATGTCCTGTTGGATCCAAATGGTTAACCGGATTATTTTCACAATAAGCAAAAAGGTTGCTTCCAAAAATGTTCTTTCCTGTTAATATATAAACATCTGCATTAATAAACCTTCCCATAACCAGATTGTACTATCTGCTTCCCAGATAGTACAGCCCAGTTTCTTCGTCATAGACATAACAACGATAACGAAGCGGGTTGACTTTTCCGAGCGTGTCCTTCATACTTCCGGTGATGGTAAGCGGTTGCCCCCAGGCATCATAGGAATATTCTACGACTACTTTTCCGGTTCCGTCAACCAGGGCAACCACATCTCCCTGCGCATTGAACATATAATAGTACTCTTCCGGAGCAATTTGCCTGATTGGTAAGCACAGACTTTCCATTCATGGACTGCAATGCAATCAGAGTGTTATCAATGTCTTCCCATTCGCCATTCTTCTCATAGTGAACCGCTTCCGGATAAACGACCAGCAGACGAGTATTGTCTTCGAGTTTAAACTCTTTTTGATACTGATCACGCTTGCTGATATCTTCCGCAACAATCGCTGCCTCTTCTTTTACATCTGCTGCGATTTCACCGAATTCATCTGCGGTAGCATAGGGTTCGATATCCGGATCTGCCTTATCTACTAACGAAACGCCTCCTTCGCCACCGGTAAAATCCATAGAATCTAAGCCTTCCATTACTTCTTCCGGCTCAACTTCAATCGCATCAACAGCTTCATCATCTGCCGATGCGGTTTCTGATACCGCCCAATTTTCTTCTGTTGCCTCTGCATATTCATTTGCGGCTCTCGTTTCTTCTGTGGCTACCGCGTCCTCCAGACTGGCTGCAAAAGCAACTCCATTATCCGGAAAGACGGTCGTTACCGTGATAGAAGCACACAATGCCGCTGCGATCAGCCGTTTCCAATAGCCTCGATGCTTTCTTCTTTACTCATACCCGCTCTCCTTCTCTTTTTGTAGGGAACGATTTTCAAAGCAGCTGATTCATACTTTGAAGCGTTGCACCTTGTATAAAGGGTATAAAGATAAAAGGTAACCTAATAAAGTATATTATACTTTATCTACCATTTTAATCAGATTATAATCCATAGACTATAGTTTCATCATACACAAGCTTTGTTTTTTTGTCAATTATTTTTATGAATTTGGCAAATATTTTTCAATTA
>JAJEQR010000117.1 GCA_020687485.1 Hominifimenecus microfluidus
GCGTTGGGGCGACTGGCGATTAATAGGCGCGCGGCCCGGAGCCGGAAACGCAGCACCAGTGGCCGTGTGAAGATGGGCTCGGCTTGTCCCGGAGTTTGTGCGGAGCTTCCCCAGTAGAGTTTGAGGTAAACTCCCCCAAGAAAGCAGTTTCCCTGGCTTGTGCGGAGCTTCCCCAGTAGAGTTTGAGGTAAACTCCCCCAAGAAAACAGTTTCCCTGGTTTGTGCGGAGCTTCCCCAGTAGAGTTTGAGGTAAACTCCCCCAAGAAAGCAGTTTCCCTGGCTTGTGCGGAGCTTCCCCAGTAGAGTTTGAGGTAAACTCCCCCAAGAAAGCAGTTTCCCTGGTTTGTGCGGAGCTTTCCTGGTAGAACTTGAGGTAAACTCCCCCAAGAAAGCAGTTTCCCTGGCTTGTGCGGAGCCCCACGTAAAGTTATAGGAAAGTGTAGAGCTCGACAACTATCCGTTTTTAGCCCAGTATTCTCGCGATTTCCACGACTGCAATTTTCAGCATCACGCCGCCAGACATTACATAGAACCAGAGCTCACGCATATGCTGCGATCGGGTAAATACTGTCGCAACTGCCGCAACCAGAATCGCTGCTACCCCCACATAACCGGTAATCGCAGGAATGCTTACCAGAGAGAACAGCCCCGGCGCACAGCTCCCGTCAATCGCCGCCTGAACTGTCTTATCGAATCCATCCCGCGCCGCCGCAAAGCAACAGATCAGAAGACCATATGCCAGCAGAAACAGCGTCCGGCGCCCCCAGTAATGAATCGCATCCTGGTTCCATACTGAGTAACCAATAAAACCCATCAATGACAGAATCATCCATGTTGTTGCCGTATTCGTTACGCTTCCAAAATATAATTTCACTTTCTTTTCCTCCCACTTTGAAAAAACGCAGCACGAATGATTTCTCCTTCGTACTGCGTCTAAGCGTCTGACTTTCTTCTTTTATACTCTATATATAGTTGTTCTATTTTCCTGCCGGATTCTTCCTGTGTAATCCCCTGCCGATGTACTATCCGCCAACCTGACGGATCTTGAAATTCTTCGCATCGATCAGGCTTTCTGCTCTGCATTTGGGGCAGAACAATGGAAAATGCAGAAGGATCGTGTCCTGCCGCAGTCTCAGCCTTGTCTTGTTCCCGCAAACGGGGCAATAAACCCATTTTTGTTCTTCTGAATCTTCATTTTTCATTTCAATCACCATCATTCTCAAAGAAACGCCGTCTTTATTCCCTACGATTTCTGATACAGCGCTGCCATGGCAGTGATCTCCCAAATCTCGAAAGTTACCTTTCGGTTACCTTCATTATAGTGACCGAAAGGTAACTTGTCAAGAGCATCTTTTGTTTTCTTGTAACTATTCAAAGCTCCAGCTCGATTCCGTTTACGCTGCATCTCGCTTTATAATTGCTTCACTTTACTGCGTTTTCTTCGCAGAACCACGCCAGATATTCGTTCATCAGCAGCTCATGTGCCGCCTTCTCCGCAGCTTCACTCCGATCCATATCGTAGTCCATAAGTCCATGCACTGTCATGGCAAAGCTGACAGCGCTCATATCCGGATTGCGGAAATGCAGCAATTTATGTACTTCCATCGCATAGAACAGCTGCATTGTCGCCAGGATCATGCGTTCCGTCTCCTCCGCCAGAATCTTCGCAGCTACCGGTTGAATCGTGCGCTCGGAATAGATTACCTTATAAAATGTCAGGATATTCTTCTGGCTTGTCATCCGGATATAACCGCCAACGACCTGCTGCAGAATCTCCAGAGCTGTCTTCCCGGCAAAGAGCGCACTGTAATCTACCGCTGGAATATTCGCGTTCGCTTTCGCCTGCTCTCGCAGGAACTCATACATGGCTTCCACAAGCTCCTCCTTGGAAGCAAAATGATTATACAGCGACGGCTTTTTGATCCCAACCTTATTCGCGATCATATGCAAGGAAACATTTCCCAGTCCTTTTTCAGCGGCAAGCTCCAGCGCCGCCATCAAAATTTCTTCTCTTCGATTTCTCATCCAACTCTCCCGCATTGCTAATGATTGGTTTTCATTTAACTACCAATCGTTAGTTTTGTTATAACATAAATCCCGCCAGAATGCAAGCGGGATTTTCAAAACACTGTAAAAGAATTATATCTTTCCCAAAACATTTTTCATATTCAACTATGTTTTCGTGTCTTTCTGCCTATTTTTCATCCGCAAATCGGTATATCCACCTACACCTCAAATGCCTGCTTAATGCTGTCGTAGTGCAGGAATTTGTCCTCTGCGGCGAATGCGGCGATCTGCTCCTTTGTCGCAAACATCCAACCGTCCGTCTCCTCGGTCTGCAGGTGCAGGTCTTCTTCCTTTATATCCAGGAAGAAGCGGTAGACGTCTACGAAGTAGTTGTCGCCCTTGCCTGGATTTTCTCTGTGATAGGTGAAGAGATATCCGCCGTCTGCTTTCGATACGTCCAGTCCGGTTTCCTCGCAGACTTCACGAAGGACGGCATCCTTCGACGATTCACCTGCCTGAGCGGCGCCGCCGGATACTTCCCATGCGCCGGGAGCCCACTGCTTCGTCATCACGCGCTTTGTAATCAGGAAGGTTCTGTCCGGACGGGCAATGACACCGAGTACGGTCAGGTGGTATTCTCCGTCCTTCAGGCACCAGTCGTTTCTCTTCATGGTGCGGCCGGTCGGTTTCTTATCTGCATCGTAAATATCCCACAATTCCATTGTATGTTCCTCGCTGATATATTTTCTCAGAAGAGACGCTTGTTTTCTCAAGTGCTCCGGTGTATAATGAATTCAGAGAGTGAATCGGATATGTCCGATCTGCCCTCAGTAATCGTATTATAAAAGAAATAGCATCTTACCTTGGGCGGGGGATGCTATTTCTTTTTATGGTCGTCTATGTATGACAATGCCGTAAAAATCACCAGCAACAGAGTTAATACTTCCATTGTGTTCCTAGGGCATCACCCACTTCTTAACCAGAGGGCAACCAGAATCGCATCCACTTCCAAATCCACTATGCTTCTTTATCATAGCACATTCAGAACAGACGTTCAACACCTATGTCGTGATACCGGCGTTTTCTCTGTCCGGAAGCCATGTCTTTCACCACTTTTTAACCTACTACAGTTTTCATTTCCCTCTTTCCATGTCCATCCGCATCTGTCAGTCTTTCAGGATCAAATCAGGAGCCAGCATCTTGAAGCGAGGGGACTGCTGTAACTTCTCTTTTACTGTTTCATCACTGATTTGTTCATATCAATAGCGTGCTTTTTCCCTGTCCATTTTTGTTCCAATGCCCATTGTATACATAACATAGCATTGAAGCATCGCATACTGATCGCCATTCTCTGCCGCTTTTTCGTACCAGTAAAAAGCTTTCTCTTTATTCACTGCGGTTCCCCTGCCCTCCGAATACATGACGCCACAGCATGTCTGAGCTTCCCTATTGCCAGAAAGAGACATACGGGAGTTGGGAGTACCTGCCTTTTCCAGCCAGTAGAGAGCTTTCTCGTTATTCTCCGGCGTACCCAGGCCATTCAGATACATAAGTCCGCATGCAAGCTGCGCATCTGTTTTTCCCTGCTGTGCAGACTTTTCATACCAGTAGAGAGCCTGCTCATATTTTACCGGTGTCCCATTTCCCTCATAGTATAGATTTCCCAGTTCATACTGGCTTCTGAATTCTCCCTGCCCGGCCGCTTTTTCCATCCAATAAAAAGCCTGTCCATAATCGACAGTAGTGCCATCGCCATAAAGGTATGACAAGGCAGTGGCATACTGTGCTTGCGCATGTCCCTGTTCTGCTGCCATCTTAAAGAAACGGAAAGCTTCCTTTCTGTCCTGTTTCGTGACATCCTCCCCCGCCTATAGAGGAGGGGGCTTCCTTTCGCACTGTGCGAACAGTCGGTTCTCGTTCGATAGCACCAATGTGCCAAGCATAAGCGAGCTATCCCCGTGTGTCCCACGGTTC
>JAJEQR010000118.1 GCA_020687485.1 Hominifimenecus microfluidus
TTCAGGGCGTCCGTTGTGCTTTGCACAGCGTCCGCTCTGAAACGCATCGGAGTCCGCTGGACTCTGCAGAATGCAATAAGCAGCATGTTGTTGAAATTATTATGCATAGCGCCTGAGAGGAGTTTTTGATTGCTATTTTTTAAAATACAGATATATAATAGAAGGCAAGTCTTTACGGAAGGAGACAAGAATTATGCTGAAAAGATTCACTAAATATGTAACCCAGAGTGTTGCCGGAATGATCGGGATTTCCGTTTATGTTCTGGCAGATACTTTCTTTATATCTGTATATTCCGGTGCTGACGGACTGGCAGTTCTCAATTTGATCCTGCCGGTTTATGGACTGATCTATGCGATTGGGGCTATGATCGGGATTGGTTCCGCTACCAGGTATGCCATAAGCAGGGCAAAAGGAGAAAATACAGAACATTATTTCGCACAGTCAGTAACCTGGAGCATACTGGTTGCAGTTCCATTTATGCTGATCGGAATTTTTATTCCGGACAAAGCATTGGCTTTGCTGGGTGCAGATGCCGGACTGATCGGACTTGGACGAAACTATGTGAGAATTATTCTGATCGCAACACCATTCTTCATGTCAAATTATACATTTACTGCATTTGCCAGAAACGATGGGGCGCCTTCTATTGCAATGATCGGTTCCATCAGTGGAAGTATCTTTAACATTATATTTGATTATATATTCATGTTCCCAGTCGGTCTGGGATTTTCCGGAGCCGGACTGGCTACTGCAATCTGTCCGATCGTAACAATGAGCGTCTGTACCATACACTACAGAAGCAGCAGAAACCATGTAGGATTCCATTGGAAAAAACCGTCATTCAGACACCTGATTTCCTGCTGTCAGCTAGGAGTTTCCGCATTCGTCGGTGAACTGTCTTCCGGTGTGATCGCTATTGTATTTAACTTCCTGATCCTGGGAATTGCAGGAAATGTAGGTGTAGCAGCCTATGGAGTTGTGGCAAACCTTTCTATCGTGGCATTTGCAATCTTCAACGGTCTGGCCCAGGGAGCACAGCCTCTGATCAGTGAAAGCTACGGAAAAGGTCAGCCTACTCAGGTAAAAAAACTTCTGAAATGGAGCCTGCTCGTATGTCTTGCAGTAGAAGCATTGATCCAATTGATCATCTGGACAGCAACTGACCCGCTAATCAGCATTTTCAACAGTGAAAACAATGTTCAGTTATTGAATTATGCACATACAGGACTGCGTCTGTATTTCCTTGGATTTATAGTTGCAGGAATCAATGTTGTACTGGTGGCATATTTCTCAGCAGTAGATGAACCGAAAATCGCGATTGTGGGATCATTCCTGAGAGGAATTGTTGCTATTGTTATCTGCGCAGTTATACTTGCGAAATTATTCGGATTAAATGGAATCTGGATCTCTCTTCTTGCAGCGGAGACAGTTACGTTTCTGACGATTCTGTTTCTGGCATATAAAGACAGAAGAAAAAGAATGGGGCTGTCGGGAAATATGTAAAAAACGTTATTTACCGACAGCTCCACTATTGATTGTGATTTCCTTAATTATGACGTCATAAAACTGTTTCCCTCAAATGGACTTTCGCTTCCCTCTGCGTCATCCATAAGTATATTCATTGCAATAATATATTTTGCAGCATGAGGCTGCTGGTCTATCATCTCTTCCAGAGATTCTTCCAAATCGTATTTATGATAGCGAACCCAACAAGCTAAGTTACAGGATTGCTGAACAATATCACGAATCATGCTCCGCATGGTTTCTTCATATAAATGAATTGCGTCTGCATCAATCTTTTCGATATTCTCCTGTAATTGCCTGTCTGCTTCTTCTTTCCTCTGATTTAACAATTCATATTGCTCCTGATAGCGTGCTTGGTATTCCTCAGGTAATTGAATAAACGCCCATAAGGCCTTTACAACATCTGGATCCAGATCTCTTTTTAATGCTGGTAGCTGAATATATTCTTTCTCCATAATAGTTTCCTCACTTAATAATCAATTCTCCAATTTTGTGTTGTGCTGATTCCAGTATAACTTCCATAAACACTCCAAGCCACAGAAAGAACAGCAAGATGCCACCAGCAACTGCAAGTAAAGCAAACCGCTCCCATTGTCTGTACCAGAGCAATGTTCCAATCAGCATAAAACCCAGAATGAGATTGACAATCCCTTTGCCGATGCAGTAGATTTCAACTACGATCTTTACCAGTAAATGGGCAGTGGCTAATAATAACCACACCGGTAACAATAAAATTTTTCCTGCCATTCTTAAAACAATCATAAGTACCTCCTTCAGTTTGCGTACTGTGGCATGTCGTGATTTACCTCTGCTTTATAATAGCTTCCAATCGTTGATGGCGCATTAAATAAAGCAGCCAGCAAATATTGTTTTATGTTTCTGACTTTCGTAGTATTTTTATCCATGCACTCCAGCACATACTCGATATGCGAATAATTCAGTTTCATTAATTTTCCCTTCACAAAGCCTGCCGGATAATATTCGCCGGCGATCCGTATCATATCCTTTTCAGTTTGAACGGTCTCCAGAATCAGCTGATATATTTCTTCTACCAAATCCTGCTCTCTGCTGTATGTATGCAGTAAAACATCAAAATCAATATTTTTCTTTACCAATTCAGCATAAGCATTGATTGTCTGTTCTTTTTGATCACATCGAATCCTATCGCCATCTGATTTGATATGATTCGATTTCATATTACTCTGATTATTATAATTCATATAAGTCTTATTATATAGCGGTACCGTTTTTGGAACCTCTTGAAGTCCGTTTTTGGGCACTTCTGAGGTATCTGTTTCGGCACCTCTGAGGTGCTTATTCATCACCTCAGGAGTTCCCCTTTCGATACTTCTATGTACCACATCTTTTTCCTGTGAAGTTCCCATTTCATTACTTCTTTGACTACTCTGATGTGCCATAAAGCTCTTAACATATATAATGTTCGGCAATCCAAAGCCTCTCTTTTTCTTTTCAATCAGTCCGATTTTCTCCAATTCTGCGAGATAATCCATTGCTTTTTTCTTAGAGAATCCCAAGTCACTCTGTATCTCCGTGATCTGATAGATAATGTACACCTTGTTTTCTTCGTCAAGCCATTTATTTTTCATTGACAGCCCCATTCTATCCAGAAGTACCGAGTAAAGGACTTTAGCTGATAAAGACAGTGCGGAAAATGCTTCATCTAATAATAATATTCTTGGAATCCGGATAAAACTGAACTGATCAGCCTGAGTGCCATAATAGTATTCAAAATTCATACTGTTATCTCACCTCTCTTCCATTGATCCAGAAGTTCCAAAATTACACTTTCCATATCCTCTGCCGTATATTTTTCAGAGAAGAAATTTCTCAGTTTTTTCTCTGAAAATGTGATTTTCTGTTCCTGCTTCCTACCAGGCTGACTGTTTACCAGTATGGAGATCATTTTCGCCTGCGTCATCGGTCCTACTTCAAGTGCTGTGCGGAGTGCTGCTACCTGAACTGCTTTAACCGTACCATTTTCCTTGATGTATTCAAATAACCATGTTTGAATCTCTTTGTCAATATAGGAAATGTCAACCGCAACGGTAAACTGCAGACGTTTCTTATCTACATAATCAAGAAGGCCTGGAATAAGTTCTGTTAGGCGGATGTACCGCTGAATACTTCTTGCACTTTCACCCACTTGATTTCCAAGTTCTTCATCAGACCTTAAATTTGTGCCACTTTGGCACGAATTATTTTTAGGTGGTCTTCCTGCTTGTCTCTTCATTGCGCCTAATTTCATTTTATATGCAAACGCCTTTTCACTTGGAAGTAGTTCTTCTCGTTGGATATTGTAGGCTAAGACCACAGCGCCTTGCCTTGTCTCCAAGACAGGTTTCCATAGCCTCGCCCCGAAACCGTACGT
>JAJEQR010000119.1 GCA_020687485.1 Hominifimenecus microfluidus
CACCTATACACCTCCTATGTACATTTAAACACATTCAATCTTATTTGTACAGCGTTTTTGGAACTTAATTTTCCTCCATCGAATCAGGTGACATTCCAGCCGTTTCCTGTGACATTTTTGTAAGGTGTGCGATTACTCCGTTTGCAGGCGTTCTTTTCTCAGATCCAGGGTGATCACAGTTCCCTGTCCGGGGACAGAGGTGGCTGTAATCGTGTGGGAAAGACGGGAAGCAGCTGTCTGGCAGAGATAGAGTCCGAGACCGGTAGACTTTTTATCTGCGCGTCCGTTGTAGCCGGTGAAGCCCTTCTCGAAGATGCGGGGCAGATCCTCAGGTGCGATGCCGATGCCGGTATCGCTGATGCGGAGAACGCCGTCGTCCACGATCGAGATTGTAACGGAACCGCCTGCAGGCGTGTATTTGATGCTGTTGGAGAGTACCTGCTCGATAATGAAGAGCAGCCATTTCTCATCTGTCAGAACCGAGACGTCTGTGGGGGTATAGACCAGACGAAGTTTCCTTCGGATGAACTGCGGCGCATACTTGCGGATCGCCTGGCGAATGATCGGGTCGAGGTCATATTCGGCAAAGACATAATCGGAGGTGCTGCTTCCCAGGCGCAGATAGCTTAGAACCATCTCTACATACTGTTCGATCCGGAACAGCTCAGCCAGAAGTTCGCGATGCTCCTCCGTGTCCTCGCTTTCCAGGATCATTTTCATCACGGACACGGGCGTCTTGATCTGGTGAACCCAGGCGGTATAGTAGTCCAGGCTTTCCTGACGTTCCGTCTGTCGGAGTGTGGTACTCTCGTTCAGAGCCGTTCTCAGGCAGGAGATCATGGCTTCGTAGTCTGCTTCTGCCAGCGTTGCTGGAGCGGGAAGTTCCCCGGAGGATAGCAGAATATCCATGAGAAGCCGCCTACGATCCTGATGCTTTTTCCGATAGGAGAAGAAATTCAGGACAAGAGCGATTGCAGCACACAGCAGGCAGAGCGCGCCGGCATAGAGGACCGCTTCAGTCTCCAGTTGGTAGAGGTGGAAGACAAAGGCGAAGATCAGAGCGAAGAGAAGGAACAGGAGCGCCGGGAAACGGTGCTCATGCAGATAGCTCTTTACAAGCGAAGGTTCTTTTTGAGACATGGAAAGTCCATCCTCCTTTGGTTTTTTATAAAAAGGATTGTTCCGTGCTGGCGCACTCTCACAATCCTCACCCGCATTCGCATTCCGGCTGATCAGCCTTCATGCTCATTCGGGTTTGTCCGGCCAATGTCTGTACCGCTGCGCAAGCGAGCTTGCTCATCTGGTACAGTCGCTGTCCGGACTTTTTTATAAAATGTATCCTTGTCCTACCTTGGTATGAATCAGATCCGGGAGACCGGCGGCCGCCAGCTTCCGGCGGAGCCTGGCAACATTTACGGTCAGCGTATTCTCTTCCACATAGGAATCCATCTGCCATAGCCTTGTCATCAGCGCGTCGCGGCTGACAACCTTTCCCTTGTTCTCCATCAGCGTTTGCAGAATGCGGAATTCATTCTTCGTCAGCTCAATGCTCTTCCCGTTGTAATCCAGTGTGCCGTTATTCAGGTTCAGAACCGCGCCCTGATACTCCAGAAACGGGAGGCTTCCGCTCATATCATATGCGCGGCGAAGAATCGCCTGAAGCTTATACGTCATTACATTCAGATCAATTGGCTTGGCGATAAAATCATCACCGCCCATGTTCATTGCCATAATGATGTTCATATTATCGGAGGCGGAGGACAGGAAGACGATCGGAACATTGGAGATCCTCCGGATCTCGCAGCACCAGTGATAGCCATTGAAATAGGGAAGCATTACGTCAAGGAGTACGATATGGGGCGCATATTCTGTGAACGTTGGAATAATATTCTGGAAATCCTGTACACATAGTGCTTCATTGCCCCAGGATTCCAGCTGGCGGCGAATCGCCTCCGCCAGAGCAAAATCATCTTCCACAATCAGGATACGATACATAAGGTCCCTCCGAAGTTTATTTCGAAATGATATCTGTATTGTATCACGGCACTTCTTCGGATACAATTACAATTCCGTTTTGCGGCGCTAAAAAACTTTATCGATGTATATCGTTATGTTTGACGAAGACAGAACATTATGATAGGATGAAAACCATGAAGCCACAACGAGAGGTAGCGTAAGCGGAATCAAGCAGGGGGCTTTGAAAAGTTATGGTATTCTTAGAACGGGCAGGAGGAGCAATTTGGCAAGGCAGGAGAAGAAAAAGCGATTATCTGAAATCGCTTTCGATGAGATCAAGCAGTCGATTATCAATAACACGTATAAGCAGGGGATGATGCTGAGTGAGAAACAGCTGTGCGCGACGCTGAATATGAGCCGGACGCCCGTGCGGGAGGCCATTCATATGCTGGTGACAGAGGATCTGTTGGAGGTACGGGACGGGGTCGGCACATTCGTAAAGGAGCGTTCGAAGAAGGATATCGAGGACGCCTATGAAGTAAGAAAATCACTGGAGATTCTGGCAATTCAGACTTCTGTGAATCATTTCTCGGAAGAAGAGCTGGATGAACTGGAAAATACCTTTCGCCAGATGCTGGAGCGGCTGAGAAGCCACGATACGCTCAGCGTGGAGGAATATGCGGAAGCGGACTGGAAGCTGCACGACATGATCGTTCAGAAGAGTGATAATTATTATATCCGGACGGTCATGGATGTGCTGAAATCGTCCCTGAAGCGATATCAGGGACTTTCGGTTCAGCTGATTGCCAATGCGGACAACAGCATGTGTGAGCATCTGCAGATTGTAGATGGTATCCGCCGCAAGGATCTGCAGATGCTGAAGGAAGTTCTGGAGAAGCACCTGCACTATTAAAATTCAGAGAATGATGTAAAAAACGTAAAGACAGGCACAGGGAATTGACATCTTCCTGTGTCTGTCTTTTTATCTCAGTCGAGAAGACTCCCACCTCTTTCAGGTGGCGAGTGACAGCAAATTTATCTCAGTGGGAGTCCAATCTCCGACTGAGATAAACGCTCCGCGAGGATGCGCAGTGATTCTGTAAAGAATATGTCAGCTTACGCTGACCAGAATCACGCGCCAAGTCTCGCGGTTGCTCGACTTGAAATGAAACCGGGATACAGAAAGATCTCGAAGAAGAAATGAGACAGAAAACACGAGATGTATACATCTAAGAACATCTTTGCGCCGCTTCTTTAAAGGTCAACAAATCAAGAATAACAGAAGATAAATAGAAAAACAAGTGGAAAATATAGAAAAATATTAGATAAAATAATAGATAATAAAAATAAATGAAAGAATAAAAGAATAACAAAGAAATAGTAAAAAATGTATTGACACAAGATGTATACATGTGATATTATGAGCCCATCAAAAAAGTACAGCGTATCCGGAAGCGTGAAAAAGACAAAAAGCAACAAAGGAGGGCTCTATGAAGAAGGTGCTTCATTTTATTATTCAACTGCCAAACTCCCGAGCAAGAAGACTCCGATCTCTAAGGTGGGAGATGAATTGCGTCTATTGCCTGCTTGCTCGTGCTCCCCAATTATAGTATAATGTCTTTTGTTGAATCATAAAAATCATCTGGGGCCTGTGATCAGATACTGCATAAGGTTTTCGAAGAAAAGGAAGTGACAGA
>JAJEQR010000011.1 GCA_020687485.1 Hominifimenecus microfluidus
GTAGGCGTTTCAGGGCGTTACCCCGTCATTCCACCTATCAAACTACCAGTTCTCCGAACAACGGAAAACCGTTGCTCGTGCGCAGACTTTTTACCGTCTGCGAACGAGTCGCACTCGTCCAGAATTCATCACCGGCCTTGCCGTCTCCTTTGGTGTTGGCAATGAGGGTTGTGGTCAGCTTCAAAATATCCTTTTCGCTGTGAATATACGCGAAGGGGTTGTAATGCATCGACTTTCTGAAATTGATGGTGTTGAAAATCCGGATGCTATATCCGTTCTTCAAAAGAGCTTGGCCGCAGTCGATTACGATATCGCCTTTCGGGTCAGTGACCACGTAGGAACTGTGGCACTGCAAAAGGTTGGGTTTAAGCCAAAACCTCGTCTTGCCGCTGCCGGAGCCGCCCACCACCAGCACGTTTTTGTTCCTCGCATTTGCCGGATTCTTCGGACGATTGCCCATCATCAGCCGCTCCGTCCGGGTCAGAATCACATTGTTTGCAAACACTGGATCTTCAAACGGTTCGATGTCTTTCTGCGTACCCCACCGGGCAGAGCCATACTCCATGCCATGACGATATTTCTTGGCATTTTTGCCTTTCAGATACACAGCAAGCCGCAGACCCGCTCCGCAGCACACACCAATCAGCAAATCCATCGGATACAGACTTGGCATCGGATTGGAAAAGGCTGTGCCCAGGGCAGAAAGAAAGCCGAGGAGCTTTTCAGACATGTCTGCGCCCTCGGCAATTCTCCACGCTTCTCCCAGATTGGTACATACAAGACCTGCAATGAAATACGGCAGGTTCAGGATCAGCAGCTTTTTGGTCTTATTACTCATAGATCACGCTCCTGACTTTTGTGGCGAACCTTATCCGGCAGAATTGCAGTAACCAGCTCTTTGAGCTTGTTAAGCTGCTCCAGAACACTCGGTTTTTCCTTTGCTTTCAGCTTGCGGTTGGTGAATTCCTCAAAAGCGGAAGTCAGTGCATCCGCATCCTTCGCCTTAAAGAACACCGTGTACTTGGGAGGAATCACATTTTGGTCTTTCGTAATGGCATAATCCACACCATATTTCCGCGCCACCTGTTCAAAGCCTTTCAAATCCGTTTTTTCAATAGGGATACTGCTGACTCCCTGATTCTGACCGATCAGTTCTCTGATGCTCTGCTTTCCAACCGGCAGCTGCGCCGTTTTCTGAGCCACCTTTGCCTGATGGTGCCGTTTCCACGCATTATAGCCATTCACGATAGTGCGAAAGGTCAGTTTCGTGGTGCTGATTGCCAAATTGACAGTACGATTTTCAACTTCTTCCTGCATGAATCTCCGCCTCCTTCCTTACAAACTATCCCGATCCGGTGCCGGTTTACTCTTTTCCAAAGGCTTTGCAGCCTTTTCCTCCATCCTCTTCACCATGTCATCCGGAACCGGAATTGCCATGATGCTGCGCCCCATACGAACGAACATCTGGGGCTGATGGAACTGCTTCTCAAATTTCTGCATCTGCTCCGAAGTCAGAGAACCAAAGTCATCCTCTGTCAGCCCTACCACCAGAAAATCACCGGCATAAATGTCCTGCATATCCCCGTCTTCGGTGTAAATCGCACGGTTCAGGGGCAGTCCATTGATTTTGCCGGATTCATTCAGAATAATGGCCACTTCATCCTCAAATGGATAGGTTACTTCAATATCGCCGCCGACCATGGCCTGCAAATCTTCCAGCTCCGTGCCAACACTGATTTTCTTCGGATAGGCATTGGGCTGTACCAGCAGCACCTCCATTGTCCTGGTCTCTGCCAGTTCATGTTCTCCCACGGTCTTGAAGTCCACGCCGGTGAAATCGCCGGAATCCAGAACATAGTCCTGATTGTTCCACGCCTGCGTCACCATGCGTTCCGCGTCTTCCTGTGAGGCAGCTTCCACAGAAACCTTTCTCTGGAGAGTTTCCGTAATCTCCACATCGAATTTCTTCATAGGCACCTCCTTAGATCAGGCGCAGTGCCGGAACCAACTCGCCGCCAATGGAAACCACCGTCAGGTTTTCGTTCACATAGTCGATGGTGCGTTCCAGCGTAAACAGATTGATGCTGCATTCGTTGCCGTTCTGGTCGATTTCCGAAACCTCCGCAGCTCCCAGCAGATAGCGGGTGCCGTCAGTCTCGATCACATCGCTCTCATCATAATGGAGAAGCAGCTCCCCATCTGCCACCAGATCAGCCTCCATCTCATCGTAAACATCCTCAAAGATATCTCGACTGCCATCCTCGGTCAGAAGTTCGCCGCCAGCCCCCGGCAGGATCACCATCACAATGCGCTCCTTCGGGTGATCTTCACGGATTGCCTCCAGCATCACCCAGTTATGAAGCATCGCAATGGACTTTTCAAACATGGGATCATCCATCGGATTTGGCTGCGATGCACCATTCGGGCAGTTCTTGCAATCCATGCTGCACACCGCGTTGTTCTGATTCTTCTTAAAGTTCATCATCATAAAAATCTCCTTCTTATCGTTCCATGTCTCGTTGTTTACTTCGCTGCCACTTTTCCAGCAGCCGGATAATCGTGTCCTGCATCTGCTTCGGCGTATAGGATTTCGGGAAATACTTCCGAAGAACCTCGTTTTTGATTGTCACATGGTCAAGCTCATCCTTTTTGATTTCATTCATCACTTCACACATAGCATCCAAGGTGCAGCCGCCCTCCTGTGAGAGCTTTTTCAGCCGCTGCGCCTGTGACAATGAGGGGGATGCCTGTGCATAGTCCATTGCTTCCAGAAATTCTTTCTGTTCAGACGTTTTCAGATAGGAAAGCTCTACTGCCGGATTGAAGGCAATTTTCTTCTCATCCACCATTTCCAGAATTTCGGGAATCAGGTTGGTAAGGCGAATAAACCGCTGAACTTGCGTCTTACTTTCATTCGCATCATCAGCTAACTGGTTCACAGCCCACGACTTCTGACCAACTTGGTCAGAAGTTAAATCTCCGCGTTGTCCCTGATGCTTCATCGCCTCCAGCTTCATCTTGTAGGAAAACGCTCTCTCACTGGGAAGGATATTTTCCCGCTGCAAGTTGCTGTCCACCATAAAGATGATTGCCGCATCATCGTCCATTTCCTTGACGATGACCGGCACCGTCTCCAAACCTGCCAGCTGCGCTGCATGAAGCCTGCGGTGTCCCGAAAGGATTTCAAATCCGCCTTCCGGGTCAGGCCGTACAATCAGCGGTGATACCACACCGATCTGCTTGATGCTCTCCACGGTCTGTTCCATCAGCTCATCGTCCAGCACCTTAAAGGGATGTCCTTCAAAGGGATGCAGGTCAGAAAGCGGCATCTCCGTCCGCTGCTCCTTAGCCGCAGCGTCGGCAGCTGAGCCACTGCGGTTTTCTGTTGTAATACTGGTTTTTGCTTTTGCCATTCAGCTTCTTAACCTCCTTCCAGCGGTGATAGATGTCATTCTTACCTGCGAAAAACGCCTTTTTTGCCTTGCACTTCATAGATCAAGTACCTCCTTAACGACCTGTTGTTTCTCTTTTCCAATGCTCTTTCTGCGGTCCTCTCCGCTGATTCGCACCGGCGTACACATTTCCAGAATCCTGCTGTAAATCCGGGCGTATGCCACATCCTGCGGATTGCGGATTTCAGCAATCTTCAGATTGGTTGTGATAATGACCGGAAGCCCGGTCTTGTAACGCTCATCAATGACTGCGTAGACCTGCTCCAGCGCATATTCGGTGCTGCGCTCAATTCCCAGATCATCCAGAATCAACAAAGAATAGTTGGAAAACGAAGCGATATACCGGTATCGCTCTTCCGAATACATGGCACCCATCTGGTTCAGGATTTTGGAGAAGTTCGTCATCAAAACCGGAATGCCCTGATCCAGCAGCGCATTGGCAATACATGCCGCCACAAAGGACTTTCCGGTGCCGACATCTCCCCATAACAAAAGGCCAAGGTTTTCAGCCTTGACCTTTTTCCACTGCTCCACATAGCGTTTTGCCATCTGGATATCCTTGTTGTCTTCTGCAACGGCAAAATTCCATTCCAGAAGATGCTTTTCCTGAATTCCCGTTGCTTTCAGCTGCCTGATTTTACGATGCCGCTCCGCCAGTTCATCCTGGCGTTTCTTTTCCGCCATCGCTTCCTGCTGGCATCTGCAAAGGCAGGGAACAATCTTGTCTCTGCCCCAGAGCTTTACCCTGCACTGCACCGGCGTATGACAGTTCCGGCAATACAGCAGTCCGTCCTCGCCCTGGTATTCCCGCTCTCCGGGTTCTTTCGGCGTAAAGAGCGAATCCAACGCCGCATTCAATACTTCAGGCACCATGTCGCTCATAGGCTGTCTCCTTCCTCAAATGTGTAATCTGCCGGGTTGTACTTAGGCTTTTCTCTCTTTGCCCAGCTCCGGATTGTGGCAAGATGATTTTTGTAACTCCTGCCGGTGGAAGCCATATACTCAGAGAGGCGTTCAACCCGCATCTGATAATCTCTTGGGAACTCCTGCCGGAGCTTGCCGTATTCCGTGTCAGAGAGAAAGACATTTTCGTATGAGCCATACCGATGCTGGATTTCCTTATTCTCTCTTTTATTGATTGTTTCAGTACTTGTTCTATTAGTACTTAATTGCACGGGATTTTCCGTAACCGGTGTGTCCGTATCCGGATTTACCGTATACGGCTTTTCCGTACACGGTGATTCCGAACACGGCTTTTTCCTTGGCATCTCATAAATCACATACTCCGCTCTGCCCATCCGACCGTTGCTCTCACGCTGCTGGTTCCTTTCCAGATACCCAAGACGCTCCAGCTCTTTCAGAGCCGTAAGCACTCCATCTACACCATCCGGCGTAATCGAAGATAATCCCCGTACCGAATAGTTCCATGTGTCCGGCAAGCTGAGCAGCATGGAGAGAAGTCCTTTTCCTTTCAGGCTGAGACCCTGATCCCGCAGGTGGTAATTGCACATCGTTGTGTAATTGCTGTTTTTCTCAACCCTGAATACCGGCATGGTGCTCACCATCCTTTTTCGCAGGCTCCGCTTTCTTCTTCGGACATTTGCGCGGACGATCCTCGCTGTCCTCCCGGCGATGGTATTTTCCGGTATCCTGCATCATGCGTTCAAACGCCTGAAGTCGTCCCTCTGTAAAAAGCGTCATTCGATCACACCCCATTTCTTAAACAACTTGAAGAGATGATTCTTTCCCTTGCAGGTCACTCTCGTCTGCTGCACCAGTTTTCCGCTTCTGCCGTAGCAATCCCGGACAATAAAATAGCCCCTTGCAGATTTGTCTGCAAAAGGCATCAGCCAGCCGCTTGGACTGCGGTACAGATAGCGGTGATCCAGTAAGAGAGCTACTGCTGTCTTCTCCGGGATTCCGATTTCCTTACAGAAATTCCGAATGCAGGTGCAATCCTCCGAGTTCACAAAGGTATCGAAGTAGTCTGCCTTGGGCTGTGCCGCATCCAGCTGTTTGCGGATACCCTCAAGCTGCTCCCTCTCGGCCACAAGCTCCTGCGCCAGGGTGTAGATGACCTCCGGATGCTGAATCACCTGATCCAAAACGGAATCGCTCATATACACACCATGCTTGCGGATGGAAGGGAGGACTTCATCAAACACCCAGTGTTCAAACCGTTCTGCCGATGGCAGCTTGCTGTGAACAATCAGCCGGTAAACATCGCCTTCCGTGATAAAGGCGATTTCAACGACCTGTTCTCCAGCACTTCCATACTGATTTACCTTCTGAACGACCCCCTCGCGTTTCGTTAGGGGGCCTCTGCAATGGCGTTTTACTGCGGCGTAGGGATTCACATACCCCAACGCTTTCGCTATGTCACTTGCACAGAAGAATGTCTTTCCCGCCTCCTGCAGCACGCGGATCGAACCAAACTCCTGGTTCTCAAACACCTCCATCATCTGCCTCGACTGTCCGACATGACTGCCCACATCGGTATCATGGGTCTTCTTATTGAAATCCGTCATACCTGTTACCTCCTACTCAAATTTGTCTCGCCGGATTTCAGGCGAAAAAAATAGAGCCTCGACCCATTCTCGTTTTCAAAGAATGAGCCAAGGCTCTATGTAAATCAGTCAAGTATGTGTTCGTCCGTCGATGGCAAAATTGGACTTTATTTGCTCCTATTGTCCACCAGTAATTTAACCCATAAGAGGTCAAAATGGGCTTGTCCACCAGTAATTTGACCACTATAAACCCATAAATTTCCGTTCAAATTCCATCAAAACCGAACAGTCCAGACAGAATTTTGGGTATAGAAAAAGCCCGGAAAATGGCGTATTTCCGGGCTTTTTTAGCATTATTAAGCTGTAGATTATCGCTTGCTGAACTGCGGAGCGCGACGAGCGGCTTTGAGGCCATACTGGCGTACAGTTTAGCGCCGGTTTTCCTTGATTTTATGGGCTTTTTGGCCTCTGCCCTCAAATGTTGCCCCAGTATTTAATCATAAAAATGGGGGCATTTTAGACACCAACAGATGGAGCAAATGCAGCATTTACAACACT
Organism: Hominifimenecus microfluidus; assembly: GCA_020687485.1. Lineage (GTDB taxonomy): Bacteria > Bacillota > Clostridia > Lachnospirales > Lachnospiraceae > Hominifimenecus > Hominifimenecus microfluidus. Next base: position 6,518 of record JAJEQR010000011.1, read on the forward strand.
CAGAAGTTCCTCCGGTTTATTATACTTCACCTGCGCGTAAATGTCCATAGTCGTCTTACTGTTTTCATGCCCGGCAAGATATTGAACAGTTTTTGGGTCAATGCCTGCATACAGCAGGTTAGTAATATAGGTGTGACGAAGTTGATGTGGGGTTACATCAAAGTCAATGGCATACACTAACTTCGGGTTATTTTTCTGATGACTGCCAGGGGTAGGCGTTACCGTACACTTCACGCACTGGCCATTTACATACTTATAATAGTTATGGGGTTTCGTAGAGCGAACGGTTACATATTTCCATACCCGCTGAAACTGCGAAGATGAAAGAGGATTTCCATTTCTGTCAGCAACCACATATTCCGATTCGGTTTTCTCTTTCACTTCCCGCAGGCAGTCTGTCAAACACTTTGGGATCGGAATATCTCTCCGAGCCGCCTTCGTTTTCAGCGTTGTGGAAATCACCGGCCTGTTATGTTCTGAGCGCCATGCCCTCCGTACAGAGATGTACGGCGTAGGAACATCCAGAAATACGCAGTCCCATTGCAGTCCCAGAATTTCTTCACGACGCAGGCCGGAATATAAAGCGATCATTATAAAGGTATAGGGCGGAAGCCCTCGGACAGTATCTAAAAGTAGCTTCACTTGCTCATCCGTCAAGGCATTTATCTTTTTCCCCGGTTTTCCCCCTTTGGCCGAGAGTCCCTCACAGGGATTATATTCAAGTAACTGGCTTCGCTCTGCCGAATAAAAGACACATTTCAGGAGCATATTTACCTTACTATACAATCCAGCAGATTTTGAAGCCAATGGAATCATCGCAAGCCGAATATCGTCTGCAGTCACATCCTCAAGATACATATCGCCTAAAGGTTTGACAATATAGTTGTTCATGGTCTGGGTATATCCTCTCAACGTGCCGGAAGATACCTTTGCCGACTGCATGAGCAACCACTTCTCGCAATACTCTGCCACCGTTGGATGTTTTCTGCGGAAAACCGCCTCCTCTACCTGGCGTCGAGCCTCCATCTCCTTTAACTGGAGTTCCTCGCAGGTTTCAGCATACAAGTCCACCCTTTTTCCATCGGCATCGGTGATCCGAGTCCTGTAATATTGAATCCCCCTCCGCATGGCAGTGCCATACCGGGGAACATTTTCTTGTTTTTTCGCCATGATTTCAGTTCCTTTCTATTTAATATGTATTTCAGCGCCGATACCTTCTTTATACTGAAAAATCATGGCTCTATCAAAGGTGCGATTCTGGGAAACGCAAAGGGCGGGGAACACTCCCCGCCCTTTGTACGTTTTCCGTCAAATTATTGTGCCGCTTCGTATTCACCGCCATCCCATTCTGCAAAGGCTCCGCTTAAAACTCCTGCCAGTTGCTCCGGCTTGTTGTACTTTACCTTCGCATAAATGTCCATCGTGATCTTACTGCTCTCATGGCCAGCCAAGTATTGAACTGTTTTCGGGTCTACCGAAGCATGAATCAAATTTGTGATGTAGGTATGACGAAGCATGTGTGGCGTAACCTCAAAATCCAAGCTATATACCACATGACCATTGTTCCGTGCTTTTTCACCCAGCTTCGGGTAAAGCATATACTTCACATATTTCCCGTCCACAAGTTTGCGAGCTATCCTCGGTTTTGCTGTCCGTGTCACGATATACTGCCAAAGCCGCTTAAACTGCGTATAAGACAACGGCTCTCCATCCTGGTTGGCAATTACATAGTCTGATGTCGATTTTTTCTTTGCCGCTTTCAAGCACTCTGCCAAACGATCCGGGAGAGGGATATTCCGCTCCGCAGCCTTCGTTTTTAACTCTGTGAGAATGACCGGCCTATTATGTTCCGTGTGCCACGCCCGCCGGACCGTCAAATACGGCGCATCTGTATCCAGATATACCGAATCCCATTGCAGTGCAAGGATTTCTTCCCGCCGCAGCCCGGCATACAGGCCAATCATCACAAATACATAGGGCGGCAACCCACGAATGGCGTCCAAAAGCCGTTCTACCTGTTCATCCGTCAAAGCCTGCCGCTCCTCCTGCGGAACGCCTCCGCCTTTTGCCTCAAGGTATATCGTCGGGTTTGTATCAATCACATGGCTCTCCTTGGCCGCCCGGAAAATAGACTTGTAGAGGATTACCACGGACTTATATACTGAAGCCGACTTTTTAGAGACTGGCACAAGGGCAACCTGGATGTCATCCAGGGTTACATCGGCCATTCGTTTCTCACCCAGCTCCTTGATAATATGCCGCCGCACCTTGGATGTATAATCAATCAATGTGGTGGCACGGATATGGACGGACTGCATCAGAAGCCACTTTTCACAATACTCGGCGACCGTGGGGGATTTACGCCGGAATGTGGCGTTGTCGATTTGCTCAAGAGCCGCCATTTCCTTGTCGTAAACTTCCTCGCGGGTTTTTCCGTAAAGAATCACCCGTTTGCCATCTGCGTCCTCAATATCTGTTTTGTAATACTCATGCCCATTTATCTGGACTTTGCTGTACCTGGGAATTCGTTTTCTTTTTGCTGCCATTTTTCTACCTCCAAATGCAATCGGTGTTGTATCTTTGTTTTACCAAAACCGCACGATTTGCTCAAAGGTGCGATTTGTTTCCTCGCACATTTCGGTAGGTTGCTTTCTTTTCCACAGGTTTTGCCCGATAGGTGCATTTAGCAACATATTCCTGAAGGTAGGCAGAAGTGAAATATACGCACCCATTCGGTACATATTGAATATAGGAAATCAAACCGCTGTTTCTGGCTTCATCCAAGGTGGCAAGGCTGATTCCCAACAGTTTTGCCGCCTCCTTACGAGTAATCAGCTTTTCCATATCCAATCTTCACTTCCTTTCCTTCTTTTTTACTACTTCATAATCAAAACCGGGCCGCTGGCCGCAGTAGGTGCAGATGTCCTTTTCCACCCGGCCAGGGTGGACCCGGCGCAAATAATAAGAGCCTGTGCCGTAGAAGTTATTGGCACAGGCCGGACAAAGGCACATGATTAAATTTTTCGACGTTTCTTCAATCAATCCCACGCTGACTGCCAGAGCGCGGTTGAGCCGGCGGATATGCTGTTCCTCCAGATGTCCGATGTACGTTTCCAGCCGTCTTTTATCAATGGTGCGGAGCTGCTCCATCAGCACCAGAGAAGGCAGCTCCAGGCCGTTCTCTGCTTTGAGAAGGTAATGAGTGGGCAGCTTGGCCTTGGCGTCCACTTTGCTGGATATGGCTGCCACAATGACCGTGGGGCTGTGCTTGTTTCCAGTATCGTTCTGAATAATAAGGACAGGGCGATACCCTTCCTGTTCGGAGCCGATTCCCCGGCCCAGATCGGCATAGTACATATCGCCGCGCAGATATGTCTTATTCATGTCTATGACCTCCCTTTGAAATGCAGGCGGCAGGTGCCGCCTATGTAGAGCCGGACAGCAGAACAGAATGAAGGCCAGGGAGAGATAAAACAATCCTCCTGTTTTCATTGGCCCGTCCTGCTGTACGGCCCGTATTTCAAAGTGTTCCTATTTGTCCTCGACACCCCGGAACACTGCGGGAAGTCATCAAACGGCTGGCGGCTCACCAGCTCCACGGGGAATCTCACCCCTCGCGTGGTTCTCACGCAACCGCCCCCATTGCCTGCGACGGATCACGGCGGCAAACCGCTTCAACGCTCGGACGTTAGGCTGGACGGGAGTATCATTGTCCCCGCTGCTGGTTATGGCCGTACCGGGAGCCGCCCGGTACTGGCAGCCTGCTGTTTCTCGCTCCTTGCCTGGAAGAACAAACCAAAGACCTACAATCTCTTTTTTCGGTGGTGTCTCGTTGTTTTCTCCCGGCAGATCACTGCGCAGCCGCTACCTGGGCTTTGGCTTTCGCCAAAGCAGCGGGAATGTGCCTGATGAATGGGTATGCAGTTTTCAAGGTGCCATGAGGCCATAAAAAGAACCTCTCACCCTATTTGCCGTTGGGTGAGAGGTTCTATAACCGCTAAAACTTATTTTTCCAGAAAAATTTTTAGCTTTTTGAGGATTTTCATTTTCCTCTTATAAACGGCGGGCTGAGAAATGCCGAGTTCCACCGCCAGCTCGCTCTCCTTGCGCTCATCAAAGAATAATGCCTGGATCAGCGCACGTTCTTCTGGGGTAAGCAGGGAAAGCGCGGTATGTAGCCTGTCCACTTCCAGCTTGAGGAGCACCACGCTCTCCACGCTTTCCTGCTCATCGGAGAATTGCCGGGCATTTTCATCCACCAGCCGGTCCAAAGAATCTTCGCGGCTGGGGATGATCTGCACCACTTGGCCCTCCTTTCCGAGAACGAACCGCTCGGTTTTCAAATCGTTCTCAAAATAGCGCATTTTCCGGTCGCCCTGCATATAGGCCCGGTACACTTCATCCGTGACCTCGACAAATTGGCCGCGAATCCATATTCTTTTTTTATCAGCGTCCACGCTGTTTTCCCTCCGATCAGTCTGAATTGCGAGAAATTCAGACTGGCCGGCGGTCCCCTACAACGTGAAAATGGGGTTTCTCTATATTGAAAAACGCACCTGCAGAATGGGGTATTCCCCCAAACAGCAAGTGCGTTTCTTTTTAGTTCGTATAAATCATGGCATGATGGTTCAGTGCGAAGGGCATAGTATCCCGCTGAAAAACGGGAAGTTTTTTTGACCGTACACCGTCAAGCAGGCGGCCTACGACATAGAATCATACTCGCTGCTTCTAATAAGCAGCGGTGCGAAGGATGACCAACGCATGAAATATCCCTCCAGGCCAAAACGTGGTCTGGAGGGATGGGCATGACAAACCAACCTGCCAAAACCTCGTTTTTTTTATTGACAGGGCCAGTTATACGATCCTGGTCAGTTCACTTTTATCCGCACTATCAGTTCTCTAAAATTTGAACTGCTATGCCATTATAAATCTGGCATAAATCCGTAAAATAGAAGGAGAGGTGAACTGAAAGTGCAGAATGAACATGAAATGCTTGGCGAGATCATCAAGAATGCCCGCATGAAAGCAGATATTACGGTCGAAGATCTGGCAGCCAAGGTCGGAGTAGGCGAGAGATTTATATATCGTATCGAGAACGAAGGCAAAAAGCCCAGCTACGACATCCTGTACAAGCTGATTCGGGAGCTGTCCATTTTACCCGATCAGATTTTCTTCCCGGAAAAGAAGATTGAGGATTCTGAAATGGAAAGCCTTGTCCGTATGCTGTATAACTGCGATGAGCGTTCTATGCAGATCATCAAGGCGACAGTTAGAGCGGCCTTGGATAGCCAGCCCAAAGAGTGAAAAAGAGCCGATGTCCGTGGGAAATTCTCACGGGTTCATCGGCTCTGCGTCTATGCGTCTGGCTCTTTGATGACAACGATGTGTAGCTGTTTCGCCTGAATCAAGCTCTTTCGTTTGCACTTCGGGCAGTAGAGAGGATAATTGATTAAAACCGTATCCTCCCTGATTCGATCACGGGTTTTATTCCCGCAGACGGGACAATAAACCCATTCTGTTTGCTGCATGGGAACCACCTCCATTCTCTTGTTTCCAAGACATGGCTGAGGACTTGCTACTCTGCAAGCCCGTCGGCGTGTCTTTTCTATTTAATCTTCATTTTTCCTCCCATAAGTTAGCCATTAAAAATTTATCCAGGTTAATCTTGTTTCTGTGTTGCTGTCTCTTTCAGCCGTGAGAAACTTTCGTCGCTGATGTTGTGTTCAATCCGGCAGGCGTCGGCCTCCGCAGTCTTGGGGTCAATACCTGCGGCGATAAGCTGTTCAGTAAAAAAACAGTGACGCTCATAGATTTTCTTGGCTGTTTCTTGTCCTAAATCTGTGAGTAAAAGAAAACTGTGATCATCCATTGTAAGGAAACCACCATCTTTTAGGACAGTCATTGCCCGCCAGACGCTTGGTTTGCTAACATTTAATTGTCGAGCTATATCAACAGAGCGCACCTCAATTTGTTTTTTAGCTACTATTAAAACTGCCTCTAAATAGTCCTCCATAGATGATGTTAAGGGCATAATGGTACACCTCCTTCTGACACATATAATTACTTCATTTACACCATACCTGCTTTTTTGAAATGCTTCTTGAGCAGTTTCTTAGCGATGAGCGCGCCAACAAAGGCGCAAATTGCAACAACGACAAGCATTATGATAGCTGTTACAGGTGATACTAACGTTTGCAAAATTCCCAAATAACTTTCGCCAAACATTCCCGCATACTGCTCAAGTGTTTGATTTGAGAAAAACAAGAAGGGAATATATGTACCACTGAATGCTGCTAAAACCATATAAATGATATAACTGAACGTAAGTGTTTTTCCATTAGTGCAACCTGTTTTCCACGCGATCAACGCAGAAATAATGCCAGCAATAATGCAGCAAATTATCATGGGCGGATAAAATCCATAAATGCCTGTTACCGCACAAAAAATGAACAGTGCCCACGGTTTCTTAGTCTTAGCTGCTACAAGGAAATATGTAATAGCTGCCAATAATGACCACAATGGACTTACCACTAACATCGTGTAGGGAGAAAAAGATAGGAACGCACAAATGATATAGATAACAAGTGCGCACAAAGATAAAAGAGCTGTGACGATCAAATCCTTTACTTGAAATCCTTTTTTGTTTTCGGTTTGCATGAAATAAATCCTCCTTAAAATGATATTGGTTGGAACGATGTCCATATGATAACCGCAAAAAGAGCAAGCATACCTATCAACAAAATACTATCTCTTAAGCGGAAATCAACTAATATATAGTGAGTTTTTTCACAAGGATAGCTGATGCCTCGCGTTTCCGCTGATGCGGATAATTCTGTCGCCGTCATCAGAAGGCGCATAAGTATAGGGACTAAAAAGCCTTCGTATGTCTGCGCCGGATGACTTACTATTCTCCAAAAAGACAATCCCACGCCCCTCGTTTTCATCCCTTGTTTTATATAAAGCACATCTTGTTTCAAAGATGGAAGAAATCTCAATATGATAGCCACTGGTATCACAATTGCTTGAGGGATATGACTTGCCTGAAGCGCTGCTATCAATTCCGATATTTCCGTAGTCTGAAATAGAATATTCAAAGCAAATGCAATAGTCAAAATTCTTAGTAAAAAGAATGTTATCACGGAAGATAAATGAATTGGAAGGACTTGCGCCAACATAAGCAGAACTATATAAACTATTGCAACTTTGATACTTGTTTTCCAAAGTCCACTTAGCAAAGCAAACAGGCAAACGACGCCAAAGAGTAACAAGCCTGTTAAGCCTCCACCCAAAGCAAACGCCAAAGCTGATGTCAATAGAATCAACAGAAGTTTTATGCGAGAATCGTAATATACTCCATGCTTTCTCAATTTATTCACCACCTTCCTCCACCATAAAATTCTTTACGATTTTGAAATTGTTTTGTTCCGTCATTTGTAAATCATCTTTAATAATCCCTTCCTTCAAAAGCAAAGCGCGCGAGGCGGTCAGGCTGATAAACTCCAGATCATGCGTAATAATAAAGACCAGCTTTCCAGCCTCACGCATATAATTAACAGCATTGGCAACAGCGCACATATTATCCCAGTCTAACCCGCTTGTTGGTTCATCCAAAACGATGATTGGTTTTTCCGAAAGCATTGCCGCTCCTATTGTCAGTCTCTGTTTTTGACCGCCTGATAAAGCATACGGATGGCAGTCTTTGAAGTTTTCCAGATGGAGCATTTTCAAAATTTGAGACACTTTTTCATCTATGCTTGGAATCCTTTTGTTTCCTAACCTCAATTCCTCCGTCACACTGTCTGTATAAAGCTGGTGATCTGCCTCCTGCATAACAAAGTACACATAGTCGGATAATTTTTGTTGCTTCACATTCTTTCCATCAATGTAAAACGCACCTTGGCGGCAGCGAATCAAGCCAGACAAGATTTTCCCCAATGTTGTTTTCCCGCAACCATTTTCTCCAATCAAGGCAATCGTTTCGCCTTTGTAGGCTTCTAATGAAATGTTGTGAAGAAGTTCCGGCATGGCTTTATGCGAAAAGCTCAAATTTCTAATTTGGAGAAATACTTCCGAGCGGCAAATAGATTCTTTCCTTTCTATTTGTATTAAATCCAAATTTAACGGGCGAAGCCTTCTGTTGTGCATTTGGACAGCAGATAATTCTGCCATTTCCTCACCTGTTAATTCTTCGCAGATTTGACCATCCTCCATAATTAAAAAGCGATCTGCGAGTCCGTATAAGTAAAACAATCTGTGTTCTGAAACAATAATCGTGTGTCCAGCGGCTTTCAAAGCAGAAAGAATCTCTCTTACCTGTAAGATTGTATGAATGTCTAAATTAGCCGAAGGCTCATCCAGAACATAAATTTGTGGATTAAGAGTAGTCGCTGCGAGAAAAGCAACTTTTTGCCTTTCTCCACTGGACAGGGCAAAAATATCTCTGTCTTTTAGGTTCTCCATATTCAGTGACTGAAAGGCGCTGTTAACACGTTTAACGATTTCTTTATGTGGAATTCCATAGTTTTCGCAGGCAAATGCAACTTCGCTGGAACTGTTTGTAGTAAAAAATTGACTGCGGGGATCTTGAAAAATTGAAGCAATCTCTTTGCCAGCCTCACCGGCGTCCGATTCTTTTATGGAACGTCCCAATACAATGACTTCGCCGGATAATCTGCCTTCAAAAAAGCGGGGAATCAAATTATTGATACACCTGGTTAATGTGGTCTTTCCACATCCGCTCTGCCCAGTAATAACAAGAAATTCTCCCGATTTTATGATAAGCTTTACATCCTTTAGACTTTCCTGAGACTGTCCTTCATACTGAAAAGAGGCATGTTCAAAAGATATAATTGGAAATTGTTTTTTCATGGCAACACACCTCATAGCTTCCAACTGATGGATTTCTCCCTGCACTTCAAAAAAGTACGATAAATCCCTTCTTTTTCTGCTAATTCCTTATGGGTTCCCTTTTGAACAATATGGCCTTGATCAATGACAATAATTTGATCTGCCGTCCGAACAGTAGACAACCTGTGAGCGATAGAAATTAGTGTTTTATTTTTCGTCAATTCAAAAATTGCGTCCAAAAGAGCTTTTTCATTTTCCGGGTCTACGCTGGATGTCGCTTCATCCAAAATAACGATGGGCGCGTCTTTCAATATCGCCCTTGCTATTGAAATTCTCTGTTTTTCTCCCCCAGACAAAGTGGAACCTGCTTCTCCTATCATTGTTTCATAGCCTTGTGGGAGCGCCTCTATAAAATCATGGCAGCGGGCCCTTTTAGCGGCCTCTACCACCTCCGCATGGGTCGCGTTAGGTTTTCCGAATTTGATGTTATTTTCAATCGTATCATTAAACAGATACACCTTTTGGAATACCATACTTACATATGATAAAAGGCTATCACAAGTAAATTCTTTTACATCGTGTCCTCCAATTTTAACACTTCCAGAATTTACGTCCCAAAATCTTGCAATCATATTACACAAAGTTGTTTTCCCTGAACCTGACGGCCCAACGATAGCACAAGTAGAGTTCTGTGGGATTTTCAAGGTGATTCCATCTAAAACCGGACGGCTGTCATAAGCGAAAATAACATCTTTCAGTTCAATCTCATATGATTTCAGGACAATATCCTTTCCGTCTCCATCTAAAACCGGTATATCTGAGATGAAATCCAGCCGATCCAACTGCGTAGCGAGCATTTTACTCAAAAAGGCCCCGTCATTCATCAATTCCAATTCCATGAACATTAAAAATGCACAGATGATAAATAAAAGGCAATAGGGCAATGTGATAACTCCCCACAAATAGAGCAAAGCTGACAATAAAAATAACAGGCAACTTGTAATCTTAAATACGGCTTCATACAGCTTCATAATTCCGGCAGTAGAAATTGTAACCGCTATATCGCTGCGACACTTATTTTCAAAGGCTTGATCCACTTTTCCTTTTCCTTCTTTGCCTTTTCCGAATATGCGCAGAACAGAAATGCCTTTTATGTATTCTAATGCACTTCCCACCAACAATTCCTGAGCATTTTGCATATCTTCCGTATGCGCGCCGGCCCGCTTTTTTATCTGGCCCAGTACAAGAATTCCCGCTAAAATTCCTGTTAAAGCCAAAAACCCAATCTGCCAGCAAAATATACCCAACATTAGCGTCATGGCAAGCGCCTGTACAAAACCTCCTACCAAAAATGTTAGTGCAAGCATACAATTCCCTTCCAGATCGGAAATTGTTGTTGTCAATACTGTTTGTACGGTGCCGAGATTATTTTCTGTAAAATAGCCCATTGGTGCCCTTTTGAGCTGATTTCCAATCTCAAGACGCTTTTCCCGGAAAATCTCATATCCAGACGCACTCATTAGCACATCGCTTAGGTACTGAAACAAAAAGCGGCCCAAAACACTAAGTGCAACAATTCCAAATGCCTGTAAAATGACAGTCTCTGTTAAGTGTTCGATATTCAACATTACCAATAGCACAGCAAAAAATACAAAGGCGGCGCAGCAGGATTTCAGAGCATTGAAGATCAGTCCGGCAATTACACGGGGACGATATTTCCCAGATAACCGTAAAATCCTTTTTATAATTGAAAACATATTAAAATGTCCCTCCTTCCACTTGATCAGCTGAACTCACATAATCACTCCATAATCTTTGATAAAGTGGGCATTCTGATAAAAGCTCTTCCTGCCTGCCGCAGCCAACAATCTTTCCATTTTCCACCACAAGGATTTGATCAGCCTTCTGGATGGTCGCAAGACGATGAGCTACTACGATGAGGGTTTTTCCTTTTACAAGTTTACTGATAGCGTTTTGAATGAGATACTCATTTTCTGGATCAGCATAGGCCGTGGCCTCATCAAGAATAATTACTCTTGCATTTTTTAGAATTGCCCTTGCGATAGTAATTCGCTGACGTTCTCCGCCAGAAAGTTTTCCTCCTGCGTCTCCGGCATTTGTATCATATCCGTTTTCCAACTTTACAATAAACTCATGACAGCAGGCAGCTTTTGCAGCAGCTACCACCTCATCGTCTGTCGCATCCGGTTTTCCGAGCCGGATGTTTTCACGGATACTTTCATCGAACAGAAAATTGTCCTGTGCAACATAACTGACTTCACCCATCAACTGTGCGAAAGGAATCTCTTTAATATTCTTTCCGCCAAAAATAACTTTTCCTTTTGTGGCGTCCCAAAAACCAGCCATGAGTTTTGCAATCGTTGATTTTCCGGAACCGGAAGGGCCGACAATTGCTGAAACAGTACCTGGTTTGATTTCAAAGGATACATTCTTCAGAACTTCCGTCTCGTTATAAGCGAAAGAAACATTTTCAAAGCGATAGGCTGTTTCATCCAGTGCAACATTTTTTTCTGGACGTTTCAGTTCCGGTTTTTCAATAAAATCCCGTATTTGATCGAGGCAGGCTTTCACCATATTAAATTGTTCAGAATATTTTCCTACTCGCATAAGCGGGGCAATAAATCCAATAGGAAGGATAATGCAAGTGATAAAATCTGATAATGGTAATGTTCCAGTCATATAAAGCCATGCGCCAATCGGAAGCGTTCCCAACAATGTTGTCGGCATTACAGCCTGAATGACTGCTGACCAAAGCCAACTCTGCTTCCACCATGCCAGAGTACTGTCATGGAAGAAGTTAATTGCACCTGTAAATTTACTATAAGAAGCACTTCCTTGATTAAATGCCTTAATAACCTCTATACCATTTACATACTCAACCAGCGTACTGTTCATCGCATTTTGTGATTTCATATAAGTGGTACTTTTATTCACATAATCGTTCATCATTCCAATGTAACCCAAAAGTCCGAGGGGAATTGTAATCAATGCAGCTAATCCCATGCGCCAGTCAAGAATAAATACCAGTAGTATACAGCATAGGGGAGCCACTACATTAGAGGTTATTTCAGGCATAAAATGAGCCATCGAATCCTCTAATTTTGAAACTGTATCTGCCATCAAATTTTTGAAATTTCCGGTCGGCGTATCCAACATGACGCCCATTGGAACCCGAAGCATTTTATCTGCGATTTTGCTACGGATATTTTTCAATATTTTATATGTAGCCTTATGCGACATAAAAGAGGATTGATATGTAAGCCACAGTTTTAATATTTGCCCGCCCAAAGCGACTGCAAACAAGATACATACATTTTGAATAGTAGCTGTTTTGTTAAATAGTTCCGCGACTAATAATGACACTGTAATAAAGGGGGCCATCCCGAATAGTTCGCCCAGCGTTGCAAGAAAGGTTGAAAGATATAGTTGCTTTTTATTATTTCCTGCATAACTCAACAATTGCTGAATTGCTCCAGGTTTCGTTTTTTTCTTCATGAAAAATCCTCCTTAAATAGGTTAGCGAAAACTAACTATTTGGCAAAAAATAAATGGCAAAAGCCACTTATTTTAGTGGAAGCCCTAATACACCATACCAGCCATAGTGCTGGAATTTTATGATATTTTTTACATAATCCTCCGCCTTTTTATAAGGAACATCGTGCAAAACACACTCACATAGTGCAGTAATATATCCATGCGTCAAAATGTGTATTTCTATATCGTTTGGCAGACATTTCGCATATCCCGCTTCATATGCCGCCTTTACAAATAGGGCATTCTGTTTCGTATATTGAATTGTAATTTCTTCTATAAAGTTTTCGACGCGAGAACCTTTGCTGCATTTCAGCAAGAGTTGAAATTCCTCCAAATGCTCGTACATATAGTTGACATATGTCATTGCCTGAACATATGACGCTTCAACAGAATCCCTTTCAATAGCTTCTCTAATTCCAACTTTATCGTAAGGTTCTGCATTATCCAGAAAATCTAATGTATAATGGTAAACATCTTCGATTAAGGCAAAAAACAACGCTTCTTTATCCTTAAAATGTCGATATATTGCACCTGTTGTAACCTTTGCAGCGGTAACAATATCTTTAAGCTGCGTTGCCTGAAAGCCTTTTTTTAGGAATTCCACTTTCGCACATTCCATAATTCGCTCTCTTGTCAAGTCGGAACAGTAACTCAAAATATTTTCTCCCTTCTCTGATAATCGCTTTATTTAAGATAATCTAATTATCAAACCAAAATCAGAATAGCATATTTTTGTCTTGCTGTCAAGGGGACGATGCTTTTGTTATTATCATTATGTACCCAGCCGCCTGTGCGGCTGGGCTTCTTCTTTTTTGGAGCTGTTAACAGGCAGGTGTGCCATACCCGTAAATCTCATAGTATCCCACGGGATAGCTGTTCTGTCGCACGGAGTCGCCAGAGTTGCCCTCCACGGTGTAGACGCGGCCATTCTCCACCTTCTCCACAATCCCCACATGGTCGGAAGAACCGTCTTGGCCTCCATCATCCCAGTCAAAAAAGATGATGTCGCCGGGGCGCGGCTCATAGCTGTTATCCTGCCACAGCCCACGCTCCTGGAACCAGGGAACACCCTGGGACGCGCAGGCCGCAAACTTCGGGATCACGCCGGCTTCGATATAACCGCACTCATTGGCGCACCAGCTTACAAAGCAGGCGCACCATTCCACACGACTGCCAAAGCCGTACCAGCTCCAGTACGGTTCGCCGCCAACATTGCCCACCTGGGAGAGCGCCACCGTGACGATTTCGCCATCCCCTCCGGTAATGCCGTAAAGCACCTGGGACCAAAGGGAATTGTTCTCATCGGCTAAAAGTTCCGCCATCTGTTCCCGCTGGTCCTCGTTAAAGCCGAACTGGTCGGCCATTTCCTCGGCAGTCTTATGGCTGACGGTGATATACAGATAGGTGCGAGTGATGGTTACTTCCGTTTCCACGATATTTCCGTTACCATCATCGGATGTTTCAATCACCGTTTCCGTCTGGGTGGATGTGCTGGACGAAATCTCATTCATCTGCCAGAAGATGTCCTTCAAAAGCTCCAGCTTCTCATCATCCATGGTAGCCACTTCCTGGGCGTTGTCCGGGTCAGTGGTGGTTTTGACAGCGTAAACCGCCAATACCTCTTTCCACACAGCGCGGGAACCGGACATCTCCAGCACATCATAGCTGTGGGACGCCTTGATTTCATCCAGGTTCTCCTGGTAATCTGTATTGATCTCCTGTACGGCAGTCTGCATGGTCTGCCCGGTGCCGGAATCCTCGCCGGAGAAGAAAATGCCAAAGCAGGAGCCAATAATCATACCGATGAGGCAGATCACAATAATCACCAGTACGGCAATCCAACCGCCCGCGGCGATGGCCGCGATCAGCGCCTTGGTCGCCGCAATGATGGCTTTCACAGCCGCAACCGTAGCCTTGACCGCTGCCTTTGCCGCAACTACCGCAGTTCGAGCCGCTATGCGGGCGGCATGAGCTGCAGCCCTGGCCGCCCGCGCCGTGGCCTGGGCAGTCCGCTGGGCAGCTTTAGCCGCCTGTTGGCTGGTCTTGATACTGGCCTTGGCAGTCTTTTCCGCCGTCTTAATGGATTTGCTGGTGGTTTTTATGGTTCCCTTGGCCGTGGAAGAAGCCTGCTTGATGTTTTTTCGGCCCCTGTCCACTGTCTTAATGCCTTTCTTGCCGCGGTCCAGGGTCTTGATGGCCCCGCGCTCCTGACGGACCGCCTTGGCCGGCTCGGAAACCGTATCGGCTGCCTGACGGCCACTCCAGCGTGTGGCGGGCTGCCCAGCCTGCTGAGCCGCCTGTTTCTCCGCTTGTTTTTTCGGCTGTTCGGCTGCGGCTTTCCGCTTTTGGATTTTCTCCTTGAGCTGGGAGATATTCTCCTTAGTCGTCTGAACCCCTCTGCGGCCCTGTTTATCAAACTGGTGAACCGCTTCATGGGTGACGTTATCCACCCCAGCGGAAAGGCGGTCGGACGCATATTCACCAGGAGAGCTTTCCTCCGCATACAGGCTGTGGTCGGCCTTATCCTTGGTGCGGATATATGCCTCCTTCATCCGTTCAGAAGCAACCGCCGCTTTATCAATCGCTTTAATGCCTTTTTTCTCAGAAACTCTTGTTTTTATACCCTTGCCCATGGGCTTCACCTCCTTCCCCGGGCGGGGCCGCCCTTATTCCTCCAGCAGCTTGGCGACAACCACCATCCGCCCGTTGGTTCGGGAATACTCGCAGGTGGAAAGGGTAATGAGCTGGTCGCCGTATTCCGCAGTCACGCCCGTGTCATAGAGCGCCAGTTCCTTGCACTTGGCAATAAACTCGTCAAAATCTTCTTCCTGTTCGGCCCGGACGAAGTGGTAATACTTGAAGCCTTGCTCTGAGTAGGCCACCGTCTTAAATGCGGCGATTACCTCATACTCGCCAAAGCTGTCCAGCGTATCAAAATGAATGGTCTTGTGGTCCTGGTAGAAATCCTCACTCTCGTACTTGCACAGATCGGAGAACATACTGCCGTTGTTCATGTGATGGCCGTACAGCATCAGATTGTCGGAAATGCCGACGTCGCAGTTTTCCTGCATATAGGGCACCCCATAGCTGCTGTACGACTTATCAAAAGCGTGCTTCAGATAGAAGTTGGGGTTATCCTTGGTCTGCATGACGGGATAATCAATCCGGGTGCCGGGAATAGAAATCCAGCCCACCAAATCGCTGTTCTTGGCGTACACATCCGCATACTTTTCAAAAGCCGTGAGTTCTTCCGGCTCCTGGGCCGGGTCATCGGCCAGCTCCAGCGCGGGCAACTCCACATCTTCCTTGACCAGCCCGGCCACCTCGTCAAAGGCTTCGGCGCTTTGCTTTTGGTCCAGATATTCGCGGGCCAACATAGCCCCGGAGAAAAGGAACAGGGCGGCACAAAAGGCCGCCCCAGCGATCATCAGTCTGCTTTTCACTTTGTCACTCATATTTCACCCTCCTGTACTTATCGTGCCTGTTCCTTGCTGGCCGCTTGGCGGCGCTGCCCGGCCTGGGCCGATCTCAACCCCTGCAGTTCGGTTTTCACCGATGAGCGCCCGCCATTGATTCGCTCCACCGTGAGCGCCATGTCGCGTTCCATTTCCGAAAACACCTTGCCGCAAGACAGCACAAAGCTCCGCAGCTTGGCAAGCACACCCTTATCCGCAGATAATTCCTTGCTTTCCTGGGGTTCCTTTCCCGTAAGGGCAAGCCCGGCGTTTTTGATGTGGCCACCCGCCTGGTGCAATTCTTCCCGCATGGAGTCCAGTCTCACAGCGAGTTGCCCCATGCTTTTTTCCGAATGGGCAAAGCCCCGTCCCATCCGGGAAAGAACTGAGGGGATGTGCAGGGCCTGGGCCGCATGGCACAGGGCAGAGCGCCCTTTTTCCCGGAAGGTCTGCACCATCTGCTTTGCAGATGAAATGAGGTTTTCCTTTGCCGTGGAAACCATCACTTTGGTCTGGCGGACTTTACCCTCCACAGTGTCCGCAAGCTGGGAGCACCGTGCGCGGATTCCCTTGTCGTGGAGCTTGCCCACCTCCAGGCGCATTTCCTTCATTTCGTCCATCATCTGGGACAGCTTTTCTTCCATACCGTCGATATAGCCCACCAGGGCCTGTACTTCTTCCTTCTGCTTTTGAAGCCCGCTCTGTTCCAGAACGGAAATCAGGTCTATGATCTGCGGGTGGTCCCGCAACGTAAGAGCCGGTTCAGCCATTGTTCATTCCTCCATTCTCAAACGTATCATCGCGCCGGTTCCGCCTGCTTTCTTACAGGGGGCAGCTCCCGGCAGTATTTCGGGTAACGGATTTTCACGCCTTCCATAAAGTAGGGGGCGAACTCGCAGCAGAACAAATCCTCCGGGGAATAGGCGTTGCTGTGCTCCGGGTCGGTATAGCCGTTCCAGAGATTAAAAGCAAGGCGGCACACCCGGACGGTGCCGCTGGTCTGCCAGCCGCCGTGCATACCATCCGGCTCGATACAGTCCTGCTTGAAGTCAAACATCTGGCGGATGTTTGACCGCGTTTCCGGGGCAATCCCCATCACATAGAAAAAGGCCCGGTGGTAACAGTCGTTCCTCCGAGCCTCGCTCATCATATCCAAAAAGAAATCCCGGTGTTCCGGGGACGCAAAGCGAAGATTGCTCATACCGGCACCTCCTCGCCGCCGAATACGCCTTCACCGGGCTTGGTCGTCATCAGGGCATAGAGCTTGGTGTCACGGGGGAATCGGTTGATGAACGGCACCAGGGCGCTGCCATACCGGATGAGGCCGCAGCCAGCGTCCGCATTGGTGACATAGCTCATCTGCTCGTTGGAGATATTGAGGAGCTTCGCCAGCTTTGCCCGGTCGGACGCCGCCTGGTTCAGCATGACGATAAACTCCGAGTTAGAGAGCATGGTGCTGGCCTGGACGGAATCCAAAAGGTACTCCACGTTCTGGGTGATAGCAGTCGGGTAGGCCCCACGCTTTCTAAACTGCCTCCATGCGGAATTAAAGAAAATGCCGCTTTGCTCATTCTCAAACATCACATGGAACTCGTCGATGAACACATGGGTGCGCTTGCCCCGTTTCCAGTTGAGGGTGACGCGGTTGAGGATCGTATCGGTGATGACCAGGGAACCGGCAGGCTTTAGCTGCTCGCCCAGGCCGTGGATGTCGAACACCACATAGGGCTTGTTCAAATCCACCGTGCTTTCCCGGCCAAAGATGTCCAGGGAACCGGTGGTGTAAAGCTCCAGGGAAAGGGCGATCTCCCTGGCCTTATCCTCCGGCTGCTCCAGCAGTTTTTGACGCAGGTCGCAGAGGGTAGCCACCCTCCCGGCATTCTCCGCCTCCGGGTACACCAGGGCGGTGCAGCGGTCGATGATGGATTTATGCTGCGGCCCCACGCCGCGCTTGTCGATCTGCTCGATGAGGGACATGACAAACTGGCTCTTTTCCACGATGGGGTTTTGCTCACCGTAGCCCTCCACCATATACATGGCGTTGAGGCGGTCCTTGCCGCCTGCCACCAGATGGGCCACCGTCGCTTTCTCCCGGCCCAGGGCTTTGACGAGTGCGCCAAATTCTCCCTCCGGGTCACAGATCAGGATGTCGTCATTTGCGTAATCTGGGTGGAGCATAAGAAACGCGATCAGCTCCTTGGCGCTGAAGGACTTGCCCGCGCCGGGGACGCCCAGCAGGAAGGCCGACTGGTTCAAAAGGTTCGCCTTGTTGCACATGATGAGGTTGTGGGAAATGGCGTTCTCTCCAAAGTAAATGCCGCCCTTATCCTGGATCTCCTGGACCTTGAAGGGGATGAATACGGCCAGGGATTCCGTGGTGAGGGTACGGAAGGCGTTGATTTTCCGCACCCCGATGGGCAGGGCGGTGTTCAGGCCATCAAGCTGCTGGAACTTGAGCACCGCAAGCTGGCACATGTGCTTTCGCGCCACGGAAAGCACCGCTTCGGTATCGCTGTCAAGCTGCTCCTTGGTGTCGGCGGTGATGGCCAGGGTCATCACCGCGAACATCATCCTCTGGTCGCGGGTGGTGAGGTCATCCAAAAACTCCTTGCTTTCCTTGCGCTGCAATTCCATATCGTAGGGGACCACAGCAGAGAAGTTGTTGTTGGCGTTCTGGCGGCGCTGCCAGTTGGTGATGTTGGTTTCCACACCCAGCAGGCGGTTTTCCACCTCCCGCACGGCCTCATCCGTGGGAACCGGCACAATGTCGATGGAGAACATCAGATTTCGGTTGAAATCGGTAAGCTCCGTCACCATGTTATCCTTAATATAAGAGGCGTAGTCTTTGAGGAACAGCACCCGGCAGAACTTGCCGCCCAGCTTCAGATAGTCGCTCTTTTTTTCGATCCCGTCCGGGCAGATATAGTCCTTGAAGCTGTGGCCCCGCTTCATCATCTCACGGGCATTGAAAACAAACTCGGATTCCTCGCCTTGGCGGTAGAAGTCGTGCAGGATACGCAGGCGCTCGGTGGCGTCCAGCTCCACGCACTTGGAGCCAAGGGCCGCAAAGTGGGAAATCAGGTCGGCTCCCACACGAGAAAAATAGGCGCGGGCCTCCTCAATATCCTTCTTCACCACGGAGATGGTGATATACTTTTCCTGCATAATGCCGTTGGCTCCGGTGGCTTTATCCAGCAGCATTTGGTTATATTCCCCCCGGTACTCATCCCGGAAATCCCCCTGCATGGGCATGAGGATGGACGTTTCAAAGTTGGCCTGATTCATACGGCGGTTATTGATGGTGATTTTCGTCACCGCACCGGAATCCAGGGAATTGAGCAGCTCCGAATAGGTGAGGAACATGGATTCCTTGTCCTCGCGGCTGGCCACCAGATAGTTGATGTCGCTGAATTTATAGGTTTTGGAGAACCTGTTCCCCACAAGGAAGATGCCGTCCGGCCAGATACGGCGGACGGGGATCACATCCTGCACCTTCCGGGGGACGGTGTAACGCTCCTTTTCCTGCTTGGACATGGTTTTGATGGTCTTAATCATGCTTGGCCTCCTTCCGTTTGCTAAAGTGTTTCGGCTCCTTCCGGCGCTTCTTGCCGGGCCGCCCGGTTTGCAGCTCCTCGATGGTATCTTTCAGGGCCGCATAGTAGTAGTTGCTGTCCTCGAACTTAAACTCCTTCGGCTCCAGCATTTCCGAGCGCAGCCACGCCCAGATAAATTGTTCCGCCGTCATACCGTGATAGGTGATGAACCCCAGCATGGCAAAGGGGGCCGCCCCCAAAATGCACATCCAGGACAGGGTTTCCACCCCAAAGTAGGGGCGCAGGATAAAGTAAAGGCCCACGGCCACGCTGCAGGCGAGGACAGAAAAGATGAACTGCCGCATACTCAGCCCGAAAAACATGGATTCGGTGTAGTTGCGGATTTCCCGGTTGATCTTGACTTCCAAAATATCACCTCACAATCACATCGCCGGTTTCCAGGTAAACAATGCTGCTCTTGGGTATATAGGCAAAGCCCAGCAGCCGGTCGCCCACGGTAAAAATCTCGTCTGGGGCTGCTTTGGAGAAGTGCCCACAATTCCCTTTTCAGCGGGCAGGTCGTAATCCTCCACCATTGGGATGGCGGTTCCATCAATCAAGTGCAGCACATAGGTTTGATAACGCATTTATTTTCCTCCTTTTTTACAGGCCCATCATCTCGCGCACCACGCGGTCGGCCATTTTCACCGCGCCCACGAGGACAAGCATATTAAAGACCAGCTCCCCGATATAGCTCCACACCTGGGTGACTGCCGCCGCATTGGGGTCAATAGCAGGCGGGGCCGCCGCGAACAGGGAAAAGATGATACAGGCCAGCACAATGATGGCCCCTTCCAGACACACGGCGGCATAGCTCTTGATAAAACTCTTGCCCACGTTTTGGGTCGGTTCCCCGGCGAAGGTGGACAGGGGCACCGGCGCGATGGCCGTGTATAAATAGAGCTTAAAAAACCGCCCGTAGACGGTCATTATCATAATGAAAGACAATATCGTGATAAACAGCCCGCCAATGAGCGTCACCGCCCAGAGGGGGATACTCTCGAAAAAGCCGCAGCTTTCCACCGCCGTGACAATCTCCTGGGGGAGAACCGTCTGCTGCGCGGTTCCAAAGCCCGCCGCGTTCATTATTGTTGAAACGAGGCCCTGGACGATATTAAAGAGGGCCATCATCAGCTCCAGCCCATAGGTCACGACACCTTTGGCAATGGCGAACCGGATAAACAGCTTTAAGGCGTGCTCCGGTTTCTTTACCTCGGCAAAGCTGCCGCAGGTACGCATGACGCCCACTACAAAGAACAGCACCAAAAGCGCAAGGCCAATGGCCCGCACCGCGTCGTGGATGTTGACAATGACGCCCCAGATGGAGCCACCCTTAAACTGTTCCGGGCTTTGGGTGATGAGCTGCCAGATCTCGGACAGGTACTTGTTCCAGGTGTCGAGGGCATTTTGCAAATTTTGAACAACCCAGTTATCGGACATTCAACAACCTCCTTTCCGGCAACGGTAAGGGGCAGGCCGCCATGGGCCTGCCCCCACACTGCCGTTATTAGAATCAGCCGGTAATCAGGGTCAAAATCTCCTTCGCAAACGTAATCACAACACCGCCGGCCAAGGTGAGAAAGCCGTTAGCCCTCTGGCTGGGGTCATGGCTTTTCAGAGAAAGGCCGATCTGCACGACGCCGAAGCCCAGCAGGATCATACCCACGGCGCGGATCAGGCCGAAGATGAAATCACTGAGGTTGTTGATAACAGTCAACGGGTCGCTGGCGGCAAAGGCCGTAGTGGTGCAGCAGCACAGCATGAGCACCAGGGCTGCATAAACAGCAAAGGCGCTCCGGCTCTTTTTTCCCATGGGCAGGCTGCGGGTTTCTTTCTTCTGCTTGCTTTCCTTATGAAACAGTTTCATTTTTGGTGTCCTCCTTAAATTGAAAGATATTCTCCATGTCCTCATCGGACAGAAGTTCGTAAAGGGTTTCCGGCTCCTGGATATTGGCAAGGTCGCCGGGGGTGAGGCGGCCAATGGTCATATCCGCCACGGCGTTTTCAGTGCCGCCGTGGGAATAGACAGGCGCGCCGCCATCGGTGGTGTACTTGATGTTGGGATGTTTCAAAAGGTCATACTTTTCATCCATCAGCGGCGCTTCGCCACGGATAAAGAGCAGGGCCAGGTTATTGTCCAGCATACGGACCTCATCGGGCGTCATCAGCTCCCGGCCCGTGATCTGGTTGTTGGTGGAGTAGCTGCCGGAATGCCCGGTGCTCTTGCCGTAGGTGTCCAGCCAGAGGGTGCTTTTCCCCAGGTAGTTCTCAGAGATCAGCTTGTGAGTGGACGTTTCATTGCCGCCCAGGTACAAAAATTCATCACAGTTGCCGATGATGGATTCCCATTGCTTTTCAAACAGCGCCTTGAGCTGGGCAATGTTCTGAATGATGATGGAAACGCTGATATTCCGGGAGCGCATGGTGGCCAGCAGCTTGTCGAAATCATCCGGCAAGCTCACGTTGGCGAACTCATCCATGAGAAAATGCACCGGTACGGGCAGGCTACCGCCGTGTACCCGGTCGGCAGAATAAAAAAGTTCCTGGAAAGTGCTGGCATACAGCAAACTTACCAAGAAATTGAAGCTGGCGTCGTTGTCCGGGATGAGGGCAAAGAGTGCCACTTTTTTCTCGCCCAGGCTGGAAAGGTCCAGTTCATCCGTGGCGGTAAGAGCCGCCACCGAAGAAAGATTGAATTTTTCCAGGCGGGACGCCAAGGTGATTTGGATGGATTTCAGCGTTTTGGCAGAGCCGGAACGGTAATCCTTGTAATACTTCACAGCGATGTGATCCGGGGAGCGCATTTCCAGCCGGTCAAACAGTTCGTCAAGCGGCGATTGGTAGGAATCATCATCCTCCCGCACCTCCCCGGCTCGGAGCATCTCCATAATCATGGGGAAATTCTTCTCATCCTCCGGCGCTTCGTACCACAGATAAAACACCAGCGCCATGAGGAGCATACTGGCCGCAGTATCCCAGAAAGGGTCGTTGGACTGGCTCCCTTTCGGAGTGGTGGCTTTGAAAAGGTTCGTCACCATCTTCTGCACATCGTTGTCGGATTTCAGATAGGCAAAGGGATTGTAGCAATGGCTTTTCTCCATGTTCAGAAGGTCCACCACCTTGATCTCATAGCCCATCTGTTCCAACAGGCCGCCGCAGTCACGAAGCAGTTCCCCCTTACAGTCCAAAATAAAAAGGGACGTATTGCATTGGCAGATGTTCACTTTGGCGTAGAACCGACTTTTTCCCGCACCACTGCCGCCCACCACCAAAGTGTTGAGGTTGCGGCGGTGCTTCCGGCCATCCAGCCCCATGCGGACGTGCTGGGTAAAAATGCGGTTTTTGAACGGATCCTTGTCCCGGTATTTCTTATTCACGGCCCGCGGATCGCCCCATTTGGCGGAACCGTGTTCTTCACCTCGTCTGTAATTGCGCCGGGAAGAAAGATAAATGCCAATGCCCAGCCCATAGGCGGCAATAAAAATGAGGACAGTTTTTACACTGTCCTCACACCACACGATTTTGAATGGATTGTTCATTGCCGCAGGCAGGGCGCTGACGATCTCCGAAAGTCCCCCGGAAATGGCAGGCGCAATCAGCAGGGCGAACCAGATCACCGGGACCAGCCCCAGGGCATAGAGCCAGGGGCCGCCCGCCTTATTATCTGGCTTCATCCCGGCGCTTCGCTTTCTTGTCTTTTTGGGCTGGGGCGTCAATGGTTTTCAGCAGAACGTCCTCCACCGGGCCGGGGTCACGCTGTTCCTCCAGCATATCGTTGCGCAGTTCGTTGAGGGCGCGAATCATGATCCCATGCTCATAGCTGTCCAGGGTGAGGACGACTTTTTCCTGTTTTTCCATGGGTCTACTCCTCCTTTACCGTTCCTGTTCCTTCTGCTTGCTGTCGCGGGTGAGGCCCATAGCCCTGGCCATACGGCCATTGAGGGATTTGAACGTATCCCGCATATCGGTGAGGGCAGCAGGAATATCCTCCCTGGGGACCTGCCCCTGAAACACGCCGTCCAGTTTGGAAATCTCATACTCTTTGGCGTCCACGCCATACCGCTTGCAGAGCATATAGCTGACAGCATAGGCTTTGTAGCCATCTGTCTCTCTGGAATAGCCGTCCATGCTTTGGGCAAGCTGCACGTTGGCAACCTCCAGAGAAACACAGCGGAAGATGTCCGGCGCGTCCATGCCCTTTTTCACCAGGATGGCGTTCTGCTCTGCAGAAAACATGGCCCCACGGCCCTGTGGCAGTTCCTCCACGGCCCGGATGGGCACCGGGGAACTGGCAATCAGGCCCTTTAAGAGCAGACGGTCATCGTAGCGCACCTGGGGCTGAACCTGATCCCGCGCCGTAGTCTGGGAAATATCATAGACTTCCTTGGCGTAAAAGTTCTGGCCCACGCTGCCATCCTCACGCCGGTATGCCTTGCCCGGCTCCAGAATGATGATGGGCAAACGCTTCTCATCCTCCAAAATCTCGATCCCCTGGGCGTGCCACTCCTTGTAGCCGCCTACACGCACCGCGTCGGGGCATTTATCCCCAATCAGAAGTGCATTGCGAGCAGAGTGGAAGGGAAAACGGCTCTGCACATCCAGATATGCCTCCATACTGCCCGTACCCTCGGAGAACTCTCCAAAAATCCGGTCCAAGGTGGCATAGGCTTCTTTTCGCTGTTTTTCCTCCCGGATCTGCCACCACTGGCGCTTGGGGCGCTCTTTCTGGCTTTCCTGCTTTTGCGGCGCGGCCTCCGCCTGGGGCTGCTGTTCAAACAGATCGTCAAAATTATTCATCACAGATTACCTCTCTTTCGATTTGGGCTTCTTTTTGGGTTTGGGCGGCTGGTGCCGGGTTGTTTTCTGAGCCGCCTTCTTCTGGGGTGCAGCCGGCTCCTCGGCCCTGGCAGCCTCCGCCTCCTTCTTCCGCTGGGCCTGGATGTCCCGCAGCTCCTGCCGGACGGAAGGCTTCTCGGCTCCATCAGAAGTACCCCTTGCGGACTTGCTGCTGCTCTCGGAGATAGGCTCGGACGGAGGGGATTTTTCCGCCGCTGTGGCAAAAGGGGCGTTCTTCTCCGCTGCCGGATTTTCCGGCTGGGCTTTTTCTTTCTGGGTGGGCTTTTCCATCAGCTCATCCAAAAGCTGGTCGTCCACACTCTTTTCCGGCATGGCCTGCTCCGGCGCGGCGGGTTCGCTGCCGCGCTGTTCGCGGGATTTCTCAATATCCTCCTTGATCGAAGCCGTATCCACAACGGTGAGCTTGAACTTCTCCACGATCCGGTTGGCTCTGGCAGCGTCATCCTCGAACACCAGAATGTCGATGGTGTCGTCGCCTTTCTTCACCGGGATGGGCGCATAAAGAATCCCGTACCCCTTGGCTTGCTTGGCAAACTCCGGGCAATCCTCCTTCTTGATGGTGTAAACCTTTAAGGGGCGCTTCTCCCGCAGCATGGCTTCAATGCGGGCTTTGCCCTTGGTCTTTTTCTGGTCTTTCAGAACCGTGTAAAGGGCGGCGGCCAGATTTTTAGCAGCAGAACCGGTGATTTTGAGGGCAAATTCAGCGCCCTCCAGGCTCATCCGTACCACTTGCTCCGCCGCGTCGCCTGAGTTATACATCAAAAATCATCTCCTTCCTGGGGGAGCCGCCCGGCCCTGCTCCGGCTCCTGGCGGGCTTTCTCATCCCTGCCGGAGACTTCCTCACGGGCGGCCTGTATCTTATCCTTGATGGAAGTGGAGCGCAGGGCAATATCCCCGCACAGCTTCACCTCCCGGCGCAGCTCCTTGATCTGCGCAGATAGTTTGGAGATCTCAGCCCGGATATACTCCTGCCTGGCAGGGTCGGCCAGCACTGCCTTGGTGCGAAGTTTCCGGTACAGGCTTTTCCGCTGTTCCGTCAGGCCGGCAAACTGAGATTTCACATCGGACCGATAGGCGTTAAGCTGCTCCAGGGTGTCAATGCGGTGGCGGGAAAGAAGGCAGGCTTCATCGGTAAGCTCCTGCGCCCGGATCAAATCCTCCCGCAGTGCATGAGGCACCCGCCTGGGCGGGCGGTTCTGCTTTTGGGGGAATACCCCCAGCAGATAGCAGTAGTGGAAGTAGAGGGCGCGGAACCCCGTCACCTTTTTGGCCTGTTTCAAATCCCCGTGTAGCCTGCACCGAAACGGCTCCGGCCTGTGTTCCCGCTGGGGGCGGCGCTGGGCTAAAATCCGCCTGCGGATGTTCTCCATCGAGTAGTCCTCGCCAAAGTTACGCATGAGCTTGCGTCCACGGGGGTAATTCGGCGGGCGGACCGTAATATCCTTGCCCACCTTGACGTCATAGCCCATCTGCCGCAGATGATAAAAAAACTGCCGTTCCGTCATAGACTGGCGGATGGCAGTATCCACATCGGCTTTGATGAGGGAGAGATAGGTGGGGCGGCCTTCCTGCTCGGCCCGCCATTCCCCGTAGTGCTTGGATTTTCCCCGCTGGGGGTTCTCAATGACAGAAAGCCCATACTCGCGGCACAGCCGGTCGGATTCCCGCTGCATATCGAAATAATCCTGCTCGGTACGATGGTACTTGATGCCGTCCACGAAGGAAACCGTGTTCACTACAAAATGATTGTGCAGATGATTTTCCCTGTCCAGATGGGTAGCCACCAGCACCTGGTATTTTTCACCCCACAGCTTTTTTGCCAGGGCAAGGCCGATCTCATGGGCCAGCTCCGGCGTGGCCTCGCCGGGGGCAAAGCTCTGATAGCCGTGGTAGGCCACAGTCCCGTCCTCCTTTCCGAAACGCTTTTTTACCGCTATCATCTCATCGCGGGCCGTAGAGGGGCTGCAATTCACCCCGGAAACAAACTGCCGCATGACCGTTTCGCCTTCGCTTTCCACCGTCTTGCCTGTTTTTTGCTGCTGGACGGCATACTCGATCACATCGGATAGGCCCTGGGCCTCCTTGCCATCCATATCCTGCTTTTCAAAGAAATCAGGATTTTCGGTCTTATCTGGATTCTCGATATAGATGAGAACCTTGCCCAGCCAGCCGTTCACCCGCCAGATAGACGTGGTAGCCACGTCACACCGCGCTCCGCTTGCCGCTTTTGCCGCAAGCGTCAAAAGGCTCACCGCTTCGCGGGTGCTCCTTCTCCCCACGAAGCAGGCTTCGCGGGGACCCCTTCGTGTCCATAGCGCGGGGAAGGATCACCGCTTTGGTGATGTCCCGGACGAGCTGGTCGAATTTTCGCATTTCCTCATCATAGCGGCGCTCATCAATGACGCCCAGCACATGGGCTTTCTGGGCGATCTGGTTGAGGTTGCCGCCAATCCGGTGAAGCTCCCGCATAAAGTCGTAGTAGGCGGGCGGCGGCGCGTCCTGGGGAACCAGGCCGTTCACCAGATGGCGCAGGTACGCCTCACGGGAAAGGCCGCTGCGCTTTACTTTTTTGTTGAAGGCTTCCGCCTCTTTTTTGTCCAGCCAAAACTGTACGTGTACGTTGCGTTTTCTCATTCTTCCGAATCCTCCTTTCTGCCTATGCGGTTGATTTGAAGCAGGCACATAATCAGCACGCCGACCACACCGCCCAGCAGAAATCCAATGGCGAAAAACAATCCTTCCATGAAAACCTCCATCCTTTCAAAAGGGGTATTAGGGGGCGTTCCCCCTAACAAGCGGCCTTTGTGGTATCACAAAGGCGATGCTTGCTGGTACAGCTACATTCCATTCCCCTGCGGGGAATCCGGGACAGGCGAAAAAAGAACTCATCGCTCGCCCCGGTCACGGGAATACCGCTTGGCATGGAACTCCACGCCGGTAAAATGGCTGGCGTCCAGAACGACTTCGCCGCGTTTCCATTGGTCCCTGGCAAACTGCTCGGCCTCCTCCCGGCTGTTTGCCGCCACCTTCATTTTCACCTCCAGCGTTTCCCGGATGGTAACATCATAATGGTTCATCACTCACGCTCCTCTCTAAAAATGGGCAGCAAAAAAGAGCGTCCATTTTCAGAACGCTCTCCAAAAAAGAGATTCGTTTTTACCGCGCCTTCTCCTGTTTCAGATGACGGGTGGGGATTGCCAGCAGCTTACGCACCCGGCTCTCCAAATGCTTCTCAATGGCCTGCAAATGTTCTTCCGGCAGGCCCAGGCTTTCGTGGCGCTTGAACCGGAACCCGATCATGCGGCGAAGCTGCTCTTTCTGCTTTGGCCCCATGACCTCTGCACACACTTCCTCATAGGAGATGTTGTAGGGGTTAGAACGGGTTTTTGCATACTCGTCCAGATTCGCATAATCTTCCTTACCGGCATAGCAGAACAGGGACAGCCCATTGTCAAAAATGGGGGCGGGCGCAATAATGTTGCCGCTGTGGTTATCCCGCAGGACGCCAAAGTTTCCAAAGTGGCGGTCCTCATTGTAAATCAGAGCGTCAAACACCAGCATACTGCGGATTTGCTCGGAAAACTCCGGCCCCAGCTTGTCGTAGTAGGCAAGGCAGGCGGCAATGCCCCCGGTTCGGACAATGCGCCCGATGGGGATATAGGCTGTGTCGATGTTGGTAAACAGGGCGCACTTAGAGGCGGTAATGCCTTTCCAATTCTCCAGGTCATAATGCACGGCGTTCAGACGCATGGTTTCCGCAATCTGCGAAGCATAATACTCGCAGTACGGCTCCCGGCCCGCATTGGACGCGCCGGTCGTGCCGCCCTTGTAGAGATAAATCCCATCGTGCTCCACATATCGCCACGCCTTGGGCAGCATGCCGCCTGTGGTCAGCTCCGGGGATGTGGTAAACGCCTGCCTGCTCCCGCCTGCGCCGGTATAGGCCACCAGCGCCAGTATCTCGGAAAAGCGATTTTCGTAAAGATTGTATTGGGAGAATCCCCCCTCAAATCCTTCCGGCACCACCCAATAGCTGTCGTTGAGCGACAGCCCCTTGCACACGTCGATGATTCCCTTGGTGTCGTTGTGGCTGAGGCCAAGGGTTTTCAAAATCTCGTCCACAAAGGCGCGGTTTTTGGGGATAACCCGCCGCTCCAGCCAATGAATGACGCCCTCGCCGGTGCGCTCCATATCCAAAGGCAGCAAATGGGCCTGCTCCTCGTTGGTGTATAAGATTTCAGCCACAAGGCCGGACAAGCCCTGCTTTTCCATGGAAAAGCGCATTAGCTCCGTATCATAAATGCGGAGACTGTAAACATTACTCATAGGCTCCTCCTTGTCGTTCAGTTCCAGTGAAACATCCTTTCCCAGCGCCGAGGCGATTTTTAAGATCATATCAAGCGTGGGGTTCTGTGTCCCACTTTCCAGGCGGTTAATGCCGGAACGCTGGATTCCCAGCCGCCTTGCCAGTTCTGCCTGGGAAATGCCCTGCTCCAGACGGGCCTCCACAAGCTGAGATATGATTTTCTGCCGTTTGCGCAGTTCATCCATACTCTCACCTCACTGCTTTAATGTTAACATATATGATAACAATTTGCAAGAGGGAGAATCTGTCGAAGCTGCAAAACTGGCAACTCACCGCTCCGGCTCTTTGCTGTGGCTGCCCCGAATGGGAATCCCCAGCCGGTGGCACAGAAAATCATTCACATCCTTTCCACGGGGCGGCGGTTTGTTCTCCACACGGTAGCCCTCCGGCATGACAGCCATGATTGCCTTGGCCGCCAGCCGGCCAGCCGCGTCATTGTCCAAATGGAGATAGACGGTTTTCACATGGGGGTGGTCATCCAAAAATCGGGTGAGGGCCACCGGCAGCTTGCTTTCCTCCATCTTTTTCTTCGGCTGGTACACCCCGGCCAGGGACAGCAGATTGTGCCGCCGCCAGTCAATCCCGTCCAGCTTGCAAAGCGTGGCGTAGGACATGACATCAATGGCGCACTCGCACAGATGGACCGCTGGATTTTCCACGCAGGCGGGCAGGGCAAAGGAAAAGTGCTTATCACTGCCGCTTAAATCCCCGTGGAACCGGGCTTCACTGATTCCCCGCAGGCAGCCGAACCGCGCCTTGCCATCCTTGTCAAAACCCACGAAAACCACGTTGCTGTGGCCTTTGTTCCGGCTCTCATAAATCCGCCCGGTCTGAACGCAGTAGTCCAAAATCTCCTGGTCAATACCCCGGCCTTTGAGGTAGGCCATCATTGCCCGGTTGTCTGGGGCGGCCTGGGGCAGAAGCAGGTGCTTGGGCTTTTCCTCTTTCGGCGCTGGCACAAAGGAAGGCGGCGGGATAGCAGCCCTGCCGGCAACGGCCTCCATAGCCTCCATAAAAGAGCAGCCCTTGACTTTGATGAGGTAGTCCAGCGCACTGTAACCGCCGATCCCACGGGAAAACCAGCACCATTTGCCGTTGGAAATCCGCAGGCTGTCATGGGTTTTAGTGCAGTAGACGTTGCCGGACACATGGACCAGCTCCTGGGGTTCACAGGTTTGCAGGTAGGTGAGCAGGTCCACCTGCCTTGCCCGTTCGATGGCTTCTGAATCGTAAAAAGACATAAAAAAATACAGCCCCCTTTACATAGCCGTAGATTAGCCGCCCCATGTGGGGTAGCTGACTATGTAAAGGGGGCTGTACTCTTTTCAGATATGGAAAAAGCCGACTGGATTGCTCCAATCGGCCCTTTTCTGCATATACTTTTGCGATTTATATGCAGATATGAATGGGGAATGTGCAGTTTTGGACGTCAGTTTTAAGCCATAGCCAAAAACTCCAAGAATATCAATAGTTTTTACTCCTAATCCGTAAAAACTTATTTTCTGCAAAACCTTTTTTGGGCTCGAATGAATTTTGGTATGTAAAAGGCGGCATGGATTTCTCCATGCCGCCCAAAAAGCTATTCAGTTTTGAAAGCGCCGATTTTCTTCAGATAGGCAAATCCGTCTGCATGGCCCCGAAAGTAGATGTGTTCCCGTTCCATATTATCGGCCCGCATATACAGCCGGATAAATTCCTTCAAGGCTTCATGCTCCTCAGCGGTAAAAGAAAGTTCTCCCTTGCCCTCCAGCAGAGCGCCAATCACAGGATTTCGGCGTTTCAGTTCCTCCATCTGGGCCTTCAACTCGGTATATTCCGGGCTGGCAGCCGCCAAATCCATCACGATGTCGCTGTCGATTTCAGAAAACTGCTCGGAAATGCGCTCCGGGAGCAGGCAGTAGCTATCGTCCATCTATCATCACCCCTTGTTACGATTTTTATTATACTATACCTGCCCCGCAGCGCAATGGCAAATGTGCGATCACCTTTCTTTCTGCGCTTTGGCTTTCTGTTTGGCTTCGGCGGCCCTGGCCTGTTCCTGGACAGTATCCCATACCGTATCCATATAAGAGGTTTCCTGGTTCTCCCACCGCTCAAAAATCTGCTTCAAGGGCTTGCCAGATTTCAGCAGCGCCCTGGCCTGACTATCCTCCAGATCGTGGTATTCAAGAGACATCAGGATGTCCTCCCGCACCGTGTACTCGTAGGCGTGGTTCAAAATCTCAGCCGCCGGCTGGGAAAGCAGCCAGTCCCGGAACTGCTCCTGTTCTGCAAACATTTTCTCATAGAGCCTGGTATTCAATTCTTCGTTGGTCATCGTATCCTCCTTTACCGTGCCAGCTCCGCAGACTTCCGGGCAGGCACCTCCTCGCCCTCGTCGGGGCCATCGTCCATTAATGTTTTGTCCTTCTCATCCATATTGAGCAGGATATTCAGCTCTTTGAGCCGTTTGGTTTTCTCAGCCAGTTCCTCCTCGCGGGAAAAAGGGGCAGCCAGTTCGGTGCGGGCGTTTTCAAGCTGGGCATTGGTTTCTGCCAGCTTGGCCTGTTCCGACTCCAGTGCTTTCGGCAGATTTTCCAGGGCATTGTCCAGGCGGGTGATATTGCCGAACACATCCGCGCCCAGCGTCACCGTGTGGGAAAGAGTTCCTTTGAGGGTAATCCGGTATTCATTGCTCATCCCGTCATAGGCCAGCACCATGGAAAAGCCCCGGTACTGCCCCAAAAGAACAGCGTCGGAACCAGTCATGCGGGTGCAAACGTCAATGATAGCCTTGCCTGCGTCCTCTTTTTCGGTGTAGTGTTTGCCATCCACCTCCATGCCGCAGAAGCCCTCCTGAGTCTTGGGGTGGTCCGCTACCAGCGCCACATCCTGCTCATAACCCTCGATCCGTTCTGTGAGCCGGGTGATTTCCTCCGGGTACTTGCGGTACGCCAGCTCCTCCAGGGCATATACCTGGTTCAAGTGGCTGGCTTTCAGCATATTCAGCCGCGCCACCTCCATATCCAGGTTGCACTTCTCGATAATTAACGGATTGCCGGTGGCCAGCGCCTTGATCTCCGAATAGCTCAGGGCGGTTTCATCCACATCATCCGCCACACGGACGGGGGCCTTGCTGGTCATGATCTGGGCGATAAACTTCTGCTTGTTCTCCACAAGCTGGTAGAGGTAAGCGTCAAAGGTGCCCTCGGTGACATAGCGATAGATTTCCACCTCCTCATTTTCATTGCCCTGGCGGACGATGCGCCCCAGCCGCTGCTGCAGATCAGAGGGCCGCCAGGGGCAGTCTAAATCATGCAGGGCAATCAAGCGGTCCTGCACATTGGTGCCTGCGCCCATTTTGGCCGTGGACCCCAACAGCACCCGCACCTGCCCGGCGCGCACTTTGGAAAACAGTTCCTTCTTTTTGGCTTCGCTGTCTGCCGTGTGGATAAAGGCGATTTCCTCCTCCGGGATTCCGGCGTCCATCAGTTTCTTTTTTAGGTCGTCATAAACACTGAAAGAGCCATCGGTGGTAGGGGTGGACAGGTCGCAGAACACAAGCTGGGCAGAGCGTTTTTCTTTGGTCTGTTCCCAGATGCGAAACACATTCCGGGCGCAGACAGCCACCTTGCCATTGGGGTCATCCGGGGCCAGAGGCTGAATCAGCCGCATATCCAACGCCAGTTTTCTTCCATCGTTGGTAATGCGCAGCATATTGTCCACATGAGGATCAACACCGCCGCCGCGAATCTTCTCAGCCCGTTCCGCCAGCCCCTTTATCATCTCCTTCTGAAGCTCCGAGGGCTGGATTACTTCCGTGTGGAAGTCGGCCTTGGGCACGGGGAGTTTGAGCATATCCGCTGTTTGGATGTCAGCTACCTCCTTGAAAGCAGCCATCAGCTCCGGCAGGTTATAAAACTTGGCAAACCTGGTTTTAGCACGGTAGCCGGTGCCCTCCGGCGATAACTCGATGGCGGTGACAGTCTCCCCAAAGTTACTTGCCCAATCGTCAAAATGGATCAGGCCCATCTCCTGCAGGAGCCGGTACTGTAAATACCGTTGAATGGTATAAAGCTCTACCATGGAGTTGGAAATGGGGGTGCCAGTAGCAAAAATTGTGCCGCGCCCGCCCGTCAGCTCGTCCAGATACTGCGTTTTCATAAACAGATCGCTGGATTTCTGGGCTTCGGTCTGGGCAATGCCGCCCACGTTGCGCATTTTTGTCGCCAAAAACAAGTTCTTAAAATAGTGGCTCTCGTCGATAAAAAGGCGGTCGATACCTAATTGCTCGAAAGTGACCACGTCATCTTTACGGCTCTGGTCGTTGAGCTTGGCCAGCCTTGTCTCCAGCGATTTCCGGGTACGCTCCATCTGCTTGACCGTGTAGCGTTCCGCCTTCTGCGCCTTGGCCTGTTCGATCCCTTCCAGGATTTCCTCAATCTGGCGCTCCAAAATAGCCTGCTGGCGCTCCACGCTCATGGGGATTTTCTCAAATTGCGAGTGCCCGATAATGATGGCGTCATAGTCCCCGGTGGCAATGCGGCTGCAAAACTTCTTGCGGTTCTGGGTTTCAAAGTCTTTCTTCGTGGCGACTAAAATGTTGGCGCTGGGATAGAGCTGGAGCCATTCCGCCGCCCATTGTTCCGTGATGTGATTTGGCACCACGATCAGCGATTTGGTGCAAAGCCCCAGGCGCTTCATCTCCATGGCGGCTGCCACCATCTCGTAGGTTTTGCCTGCCCCTACCTCGTGGGCCAGCAGGGTGTTTCCACCGTACAAAATGTGCGCAATGGCATTGATCTGATGGGGACGTAAGGAAATTTCCGGGTTCATGCCCTCAAACCGGATGTGCCGCCCATCATACTCACGGGGGCGGACGCCGTTGAAGGTTTCGTTATAAATGCGGCACAGCAGTTCCCGGCGGTCAATGTTTTTCCAGATCCACTCGGCAAACTTCTGCTTAATCAGCTCCTGTCGGTCCTGGGCAATGGCAGTTTCCTTCTTGTTGAGGACAGGCTTTTTCTTACCGTTCTCGTCCTCAATATAGTCAAATACCCGCACATCCCTTTGATTTAGGGTCTGCTCCAGGATGTGGTAGGCGCTCATCCGCTTGGTGCCGTAGGTGGTATTGGCTTTTACATTGCTGCGGTCGGCGTTTTTCTCCCGGATACTCCATTGGCCGGTGGCTTCGGAGCGCAGGATTTTGATGCGGTCCCGTACATAGTAATTGGGGGTGAGCAGCTCCACCATGAATTGCTGGTACACCTCGATGGGCACCCAGTTTGCGCCAATGCGCACGCCAATTTCGCCAGCGCCCAGGTCCTGGGGCTGGACAGCCTCCAGAGCCTCCACATTTCTGCGGGCGGTTTCTTTCTGATTATCAGGGGCCACTTCCAAGAATGCTTTTGCCATCCGCAGCTTGTGGCGCACTTTCCCGGAAAGGTACTCATCCGCCGTGACAAATGGATAGCGGTCCAGATCCGCCAAAGAAGGCAGGATGTCCTCCGGGTTCTCCGCACAGCGAATATCCCGGTAGATAACTCCGGCAAGCTCCCTTTCCAGTTCCTCCGGGGATTTGCCCGACAGCTCTGCCATATATTCTATATCCACACGGGCTTTTTCCGAAATGGACACCGCCAATGCTTCACTGGCCGTATCCACGCTGGTGACAGCCACATGGGGACGGATGGTGCGCTTGGAGAACATATCGGCTTTTCTTTTTAGGCTGCCCTGCTCATCCAGCACCTCCAGAGAGCACAAGAGGCAGTAGCTGGAGTCCTCCGAAAAGGCCAGCTTGTTGCCGCGGCTGTTCAGCAGCCCATATTTGGCGGTAAAGCTGTCATAAAGGGCATTGAGCTTTTGCTGCTCGGCTGCAATCTCCTCATCCGGGTAGCCTTCGGTCTGGTACTCAATGAGCCTGCGGACACATTCCCGCAGCTCGATCATGCCCCGGATGCGGTTTTCCGCCGTGACGGAGACTTCTACCGGGTGCATGAGGCTGTTTTCCCGGTAGTACACCTGCCCATCCACCACCGTATAGCTGAAATTCTTCACAGTGGGGTCGGCGGGGATGGAGCGATCTTCCTCCTCGTCCAGCTCCTCCAGCTCGTAGGGCTTGATTTCCGCCTGCAAAAACTGGATGGCATTGGCAAGCTGCTCGGACAAATCTTCCCCCTCGCGGGCTTTGCAGGCGCTGTCCGGCCCGAACCGGGTGGATTCCATCACCATGTCGCCCAGAATCATCTCCGGGTGCTGCACGAAATAGCGGTTCATACGGATTCCGTTTTCATCCGTGTCCAAATGCACCCAATCCTGGTCTAAATCGGTGATGTGGTCGCGCTTTTGCAGGAAGATGACGTCGCTGGTCACTTCCGTTCCGGCGTTCCGCTTGAAGGTGTTGTCCGGCAGGCGGATGGCCCCGATCAGGTCGGCGCGCTGTGCCAGGTACTTTCGGACGCTGGAGTTTTCCTTGTCCAGAGTGCCTTTGCTGGTAATGAACGCCACAATACCGCCGGGCCGCACCTTGTCCAGCGTCTTTCCGAAGAAATAGTCGTGGATCAGCCAGTGGTGCTTGTCGTACCGTTTATCCAGCACTTTGAAATCCCCAAAGGGGACGTTGCCCACGGCTACATCAAAAAAGCTGTCGGGCATTTGCACAGTTTCAAAGCCGTTTACGGAAATGTTGGCATTCTGGTAAAGCTGGCCCGCAATCCGCCCGGAAATGGAATCCAGCTCTACGCCATAGGCTTTGCTGCCCGCCAAATCTGTGGGGAGCAAGCCAAGGAAATTACCGGTGCCGCAGGATGGCTCCAAAATGTTCCCTTGGGTAAAGCCCATCTGAGCGAGGGCCTTATAGATTCCCCGGATGACCACAGGCGGCGTGTAAAAGGAGGTGAGGGAGCTGGCCCTGGCCGCTGCGTATTCCTCCGAATCCAGCAGAGATTTCAGTTCCTCATAATGGGGGCTGGTTTGTTCAAAGCAGTTTGCAAGGCCGCCCCAGCCCACATAGCGGGACAGGATTTCCTGTTCTTCGGGCGTGGCCAGCCGTTCCTCAGCTTCGATCTGCTTCAAGGTGCGGATGGCGGCAGCATTGGCCGCGTATTTCTCGCTGGGGGTGCCGTGGCCCAGGGCGTCATCGGTGATGTGGAAATCATGGTGCTGATCCCTGGGGACCTCCGGGTGCAGGGTTGTGAAAGTAATGCGCTCACGGCGGGGGTGCTTCGGCGGCAGTGGGAGTGCTTCTTCTTTTTTAGGCTGTAAATCGGCCTGCTCTGGGCTGGCTGGCTGTTCCTCTGCGGCAGGGGCTTGTTTTGCCTGCTCAATGGCTCGTTCATCAGGGAAGTTCCCGTAAACCCGCAGCCATCTGTTCTCCTGAAGGTCATAGATACCCGCGCCATCATAGGCAAAGCCATCCTCGCCCTCCATAGTGCCGGCCACATATTTCTGCGCAGCTTGTTCGGCCTCCGCCAGCGTTTGGTAATCCAGCCGTTCATCAAAGCCATTTTCAAAGTGGTGGTACACCACCACTTCGTAAGGCGGCTCCATGCGCTGGGCATAGCGGTCGATGTCCTCCATGGTGAGCCATTCCGGTTTTTCCGGCAGGGCGTCATAGAGTTCCCGCATTTTGGCGATTTGCTCTCGCACGTTCCCAGCCCACAGGTGCTTTTCTGCCCGCCCGCCAGCGCCCAAGAAATAGTCGCAGTCGGCTTTCAAGCGGCTTAAAAGCATATAATCATTTTGTGGTGGTGTACTTTGCTGCAACAAGGGAAGGATGTCTTGGTACTTGGGATATTGTGCGAGGAAGTCCAGAACGCCCCCGTCACCGTCCCCAATATCCTGGCGCTCGGTGTAGGTGGTGCCATCTGGCATGACCACGGTAAATTTCACCTTGTCATACCCCAGGAACCGAGCATCTTCTGGGTCATCGGATTCGTACCACGCCTGCCAAGTGCCGTATTTTTCAAGAGCAGCTTTTGCACCGGCCACCTGCTCCTCATCCGCCTGTTTCATCAGGGTGTCAAATTCACGGATACCGTAGCGTTTTCCATCTTCAAACACGGGGCTTTCGCTCCACTCGCAGAAGATGTATGGCTCTATGTCGGGAGGGTATTTTCCATTGAAATAGTCCTGGTCCACAGAGGTGAGTTGGTCAAAGTCCAGTTCGGCCAGCTCATTTTGGATGAGTTCATCCAGGCTCTCATACTGCCTGCGCTCCAAAAACTGCCCGTCCAGATAACGCTCAATGCGGTAATGGACCAAGTCGGCATTGACCTGGATGGGAATTTCCTCATCCGTAACAGTGGTGTAGGCAATGCCCACCTTTTCCAGATCACTGAAATCGGCTGGGCTGCCATACTCGGCCTCGCAGAAATCGTTGATAAATTCTTTGGCAATCTCCAGTGAAGCAGGTTCCGGCTCCTCGGACAAAAACTCGCGCTCAATGAAGTCGGCAACATCCTGGCTGTTACCTTTGCCGCCATGGGCACGGTAATCCATCAAACCTTCTTCGACCACTTCGCTGGATACCGCATATCCGGCCTCCTCCAGATAACCGGCGATTTCTTCTATCTGCGCCTGTTCCGGGGTAAGGGCCGGGGGCAGCTCCGCGATCTGCTCCATACAGAGGGTGATGTCCACCGCGATTTCTTCTTCCAGGTCCGCATGGTCCAGGAAGGATTGAAGCAGTCTGCGGATTTCCTCTCTCTGAACGGGGTCATGGAGCTGCCGGGCGATATTTTCCACCGCCTGGGCGTCATCCTCACCATAACCCATGCGGGAACCATCAAACTCTCCCACAAAACGCAGCACCTGGGCGGCCAGCTTCGGGTAGGGGTCTACCGGTTCTTCTTTTTGGGGTGGTTCCTGCGCCCTGGGCGGCACGGTGAACACCGGCGCGTCCTGGGTGGCGGAAATGGTCATTTCCGAAGTGTCAGCAATCCGCTGGATTTCCTCCCGCACTGCCTGGGGCATTTCCTCCTCGTAGAAGGTCACCGTGCGGTCTGGGGCGATGTGGGCAACCGTTTTGTAGTCACCGTGTTCCTCCTCCAGCCGGTTCCACACCGTGACGCCGTTTCCCAAATAGCCGTAGCCCAGGTCGTAGGCTTTGGCTTGCGGCATGGTGGGAACCACAGGCTCCTTGTGCTCTGCAAAGAGCGTGAAGGTTCCCTGCCGGAAGGCAGTGAGGTTTTCAAACGCCTGCTGGCGCAGGGCGTACATCCTGTCATCCTGCGGGGTGGCCTCCCAAATGGGGACCATCATCTGATAGATTTCTTCCACACGGGCCGGGTCGTCAAGCTGCGGCTCGATGAGCTTCACCGCGTCCCAATAGTCAAAGCCAAAGGGATAGGGGTGGGGCTGCTCCTGGGGTACGTTTTCAAAGAAAGTGCGGATATTCCGGGCAAGCTGGTGCTTCTCATACTGCGGCATGGCGGCGCGGTCCTCATCGGTGAGGAACCGCCCCTGGGCGATCATGGCGCTGACGCGCTTTTCCACGGCGTTCCATTTCAGCTCCACCTTGGCGTAGGGGGCGGTGATACTGCCGTGGCTGAAAGAAACGCCTTTACTGAGCTGGTAGGTCACATCGTCATTCCCACTGGAATGGCCGCTGTACTCGCCGTGGTAGTGCTTTAAGAAATTCTCCCGTTCCTTGCGCTCTGTGTGGTTGCGATAGAAAGAATACACGGCCAGCCGGTAATCGGTGCTGCGTTTTCCACCCCGGAGAAGGTTGTCGATCTCGTCCCCGGAGATGAAAAAACGCCGCTGGGGGGCGTACCCTTCGGCGGCGGTAAAGTGCAGCGGTTCCCGCTGCAGGTCGGAAAGCTGCTCCAGCAATTTTTGCGGACGGTGGAAATGGAATCGCAGCAGTTCCCGGTTCTCTCTGTATGCCTGGACAAACTGCTCCAGCTCATCCCGCAGGTTCTGCAGCCCCTCCGGATGGCCTAACAAATCGCTTATGGCGGCGCTTTCATCTGGAAACCCATGATTTTTACCGTAAATGGTATTCACCGTGGGAAGATAGCCCGCGTCGGCAGTGCCTTCTGCAAAATCCTGCCGGAGATACCATAGCTGCGCGGCCCGTTGCTGGCGCTCATACTCATCCACCCGGTCAAGCTCGCTCTGGGGCATATATCGGCCCAAGTCCAGCAGTTCCCGGATACGGGCCGCCGCCTGTTCCCAGGGGATGAGGGTGGCGCTGGAACGCTGGGCGCTTTCGCCCTGGGCAATGCGGATTCCCTCGGCGTTGTACCAGATGGCATACTGTCGGCCATCCAGATAAAAGCCAGCGCCGTTCTCTCCATAGTGCTCTGCCAGGAACCTGGCATTGTCCGGCTTATCCTTTTTGAAATAGGCGCAGATGATGAGGCGGCTGTTCTGGTCGTTAGCACCAATGCACAGCGCCTCGTCGATTACCTGCTGAGGCAGAGCCGGGTGAGGGAAAATGGATGGTTTGGCCGTACCCTCGGCCTGGGTTGGCTGCTGAAACGCCGCAAAATCAAAAAGGGACATCTGCTGGCTCTCTTGGGTAGGGAGCTGCGGGATGTCCGTCTGAATGAAGTATTCTTTTTTGTCAATAAGCTGGGCGGTCCAGCCTGCCACCACTTCCCAGGAAAATACAGATTCCCTGGTGCGGGATGGGTAAGAGCCTTCCCACATGAGCAGGCCATTCTCCTGGGGCTTATATCCCAGGCGCTGCCCGTCAGCGATGATTTCGGTGTACCGGTCCTGATAGGCAGATCTCAGATATTCCGCCCGTTCCTGAACGTCGCTGTGAACCGAGAAGAAAAGCTCAATCTGATTTTTCTTATATTTCAGGTCATCATCCTTGTTGGCGATGATGGCCATGATCTGCTTTTCATCCAAAAGCGCAGGGAGCTGTTCGCCACCTGCGCTTTCTTCCGGTTCTTCAATTAGCTGTAAATCAGTTCCGCCAGCACCGTTTCCTCCGCTGCGTTCTGCAGGTTGTTCATCATCTGCACCCATTTCATCTGGTCGCTGGCTTTCAGTTCCTCCGTCACGCCCTGAGCCTTGGCCATCTGCGCCACGATTTCCTCCATCCGGCGCTGGGCCGTCTGCTGGATCTCCGCCAGATGGCCGTTCAGCTTGCCGCAGGTCAACAGATTCGTGTACGTCACCCTGCGGTGCTCCTTGAGGAACTTCTTCCGAAGCAATGCGTATTTCCCATGGGGAACCGGCTCCTCCTGGGGCGGCAGAAGGTTCGGCAGATTGTAGTCGCCCTGCCTGGTGTAAGTGATCTCGGTCATATTCAAAACTCCTTTCCGGCTGTGTGTTTTCCTGTTCAGTTACAGCATACTGGTTTTTCTGCTGAGGTTCAAATGTGCGATTTTCTTTTTGGGGCTGTCTTTTCAGGGCAAGGACCGTGCGGGAAATGGCGGAAAGGCACATCTGGGAGATGTCCCCGGTGGCCACGCCCAAAGCGTTCAGGGTCTGTGGAGTGTTGAAATTCAGCACATCCCGAAAATCCTCATCCTCAAAGTAATCAGACGGGTCGAGGCCGCAGCGCACCAGCAGCATATATCCAATGCTGTTTTGCACCGCCCTGCGGTATTCCACCTCCAGGTTCAGCTCATCCAGTTCTTCCAGAAAGCTGCCTTCCGTAAGGGTTTTCAATTCAGAAAGATAGTCGGGCATATTGTCCTCTACGGCGTTCTTTGCCGCAGAGAGCAGGGCTTCGCCCAAATCCTCCTTATGCTCCAGCTCCCCAAAGCTGTTTTCCAGCGTTTCAATGATGTCCGGCGCGTATTCCTCCCGCACCGTCCAAAGGGGGACGGGCCGTGGGAACCGGGCCTCATGGGTATCGGAAATGTCAAAGTAGTATTTCAGCCGGGACTTGCCATTGTGTTCCCCGTCAAAAACGGCAATGCCGTTTGCGCCCCGGTTTACCCAGCGCCCAAATTGCCGGTTCCATCGCTCGATCTCCAGGACGGCGGTGGCGTCTGGGCGCTGGGCGTAGACAAGCAGTTGTTCATAGAATGAAAGCCGGTAGTTGCGGCAGGCAGAAGCCAGAAACGCCCGCCACTGGTCGGGAGCTGTCACGCTGCGCTGCGTTTCCTGGTACAGCTCCGTCAAGGCTTTATATCGTATCGCCATCGGTTGCCCCTCCTTTTCTTATTCTTTTTTCGCAGCTTTCAGTTCTGCGCTGTAATCCTTATCCGGGTCATATTGATTGCACAGGGAGAGCAGTAACAGCCAGATGGTATTTCCGGCCTCCTTCGGGTACATCCGAAGCGCCACGCAGGGCGCATGGTCGCTGTCAACAAAGGGCCTCCCATAACGCATAAACTGGTCGATCAGCTTTTGAGCCATCTCCCTGTATTCTTCATAGGGATTCTGTTCCGCCTGCTGATGGAGAACTGTCATAAGCAAGTTGAACCAGTCCTCATGCGTATCCAGTTTTACGGGCGGTAAAGACGCCATTTTCATCACCTCATCTTTCCATGTCGGCGGCCTGCCGCTGCCGGGGAATGGAAAACCCGTAGACTTTGGCGATGTCGTCGCCCAGCCTGCGGGTCACTCTCGTAATATCGGCGCGGGTTGCAATGTCGCGATATAGTTTTTCTTTCAGCAGTTCGATTTGGGAAGGGCTGGCGCTGTCCTTGTAAACGCGGTAGAGGTAAAAGTTCGTGCCATCGTGATGGATAGCGTCGCACCGCAGATCGCCCAGCCGGTCCACATACCAGGTGGAATAATCCGTATTAGAATACAGGCAGTCCCGGATGTTGCCGCTGGGGATTTCCTTATATCCCATGCGCCGACCATTCCACAGGCCCAGGTCGCCTACGACTAAAATCGGTTGGGAGAGCTGCACATTGAGGTTGGCGCGTTCATCATCCAGGTAATCCCCATTGATCTCATACATCAGGGAAATGCGCTCATCTTCGGATAAATCCGGGTAGTCCGCCTCCAGGTCATCCCTCCAATCCTCATAGTCCAGGCCATAATTGCTCCAGATAACGTGTCTTTCCTCCTTCATCGGGCTTCACCCCGGTCTTTCTGCCTGGGCTTGATAGGCTGCCCCTGCTCGTCATAGTTTCTGGGATCGGCGGCGGGAGTCTGCCAGCCAAGCATGGAGCCGGCAAGCATGGCGGCCTCCTGTGCTTTGGTAACGCCATTCTTCACATTGCGGTCGTCTGCAAACTCTCGGTTCTGTTGAGCGTCAGGAGTTGAAAAATCATAGCAAGGGCTGTAGCCTTTTTCGCCCCTGGTCAGAAGAATCAGCTCCCCGGATGAGGGCAGTACACTAAAACACTGCACCGGCAGAGAAGAACGCAGCGGGATCACGCTCCCGTGAGTTTGCTCCAATCGCTCCGCAAATTCGCAGATATGATACAGGGCGCTGGAATACCCGCCGCTGGTTTCAAAATGGGTTTCGTCGATGACCCGGCAGGTGCGGTCGCGGGTTTCTCCGCCGCCAGTGAAAATGCGGATGTGGTCGCCGTCGGGAATGCGGAACAGCTCCTTGTAGCCGGGCGTGATAAACCGGATACCCTGTTTGGCCTTTTCCATGTGGTGTTCCAGGAATCGGGAAACGTAGGCGTAGAGGTAAAAGTTGTAGTCTCCATAATTGGGATTGCACCGGAGCATATAGGTGTGCTGCGGCGTCTGCACCTTAAAACCATACTCGGCGCAGTAGTTTCCCTCAAACTCAGCCTCCGGGTTCTGATAGCAAAACCTGGTCATGCTGTCACGGGTACAGAGCAGCCCATTCTTCTCCCGCAGAGTGTTGACCACCTCATCAAGCTCCGCCTTAAACTCGTCCGTCTTGTATTCCCTCCGATGGTCGAACCAGGAAGTGTAAAACTCTTTTCCAGCGCCAAAATCCCCGCGCAGATGGCCGATACAGCCGGTTTGCCCTTCAAGCTGGCTGCTCTGGTTGTACGCATACAGGCGATCCGCCGGGGTCATGCTGGTAATTGTCAGTTCCATTATCGCTCACGTCCTTTCTTTTTCGCTTGTCGTTTTTGCTCCGATATGGCTTTTTCCCTTGCCTGCCAATATTCGGGGTGGTGAATTTGCACGCTGCTATTGATAACAGCCTCATACGCACCGGGGGCAAAGCGCCCGTTCACCGGAGCCTGGATCATCTTTTTATCCATCAGCTCCCGGAGAGCCACCTGCGCGTCATTATCTTCCTCAAAGCAAAGATAACCGCTCGCTATAAAACCGCAGCCCATCGCTTCTTTTCGGAATACCTTTTCCGCCAGCTCCCGCCGCACCATAACGCCGCCATGCCCTGGGGTAGAAACGGAATAAACGCCGGGGCAGAGCGTTTCGCACTCCTGGACTTTGCCCCATGGGGAATAGGGCGGGGCCTCCGGCGCAATGGTGTTTTGCCGCTGTTCCTCCAGGCACTGCAC
Source organism: Hominifimenecus microfluidus (assembly GCA_020687485.1). Taxonomy (GTDB): domain Bacteria; phylum Bacillota; class Clostridia; order Lachnospirales; family Lachnospiraceae; genus Hominifimenecus; species Hominifimenecus microfluidus. The sequence goes on from JAJEQR010000011.1 coordinate 49,549, forward strand.
CTCCTCCTGCGCCCGCGCCACCAAATCCTTCTGCGCGGAAAACAGGTCGCTGAAATAGTGGCCCCAATCGTAGTCCGTCCGGTTACTACATTTCCAGGTGACAAACTGCTGGGGCGCTGTCAAATGAACACCCAAGACAAATTCGCTGTCGCCCACATGACAGGAATCCGTAATGATATATCCGGCGTTTTCTCTGTAATCCATCATCGCTCACGCTCCTTTGCAGTTTTCTTTTTGGCCTGTTCCTGCTGAATCGCAGTAAGGCCATGCTTGGCCCAGCCGGGAAGGTCCTCCGGCTGTATCGTTCCCAGCACGTCCATGCGCTCATAGCGGCTTTCTTTTCCAGTATAAAGGTCAACGCAGTAACAGGCTGACCCCCTGCTGTGCGGGGAAGCCCCAAAGCCTCCCATACAGAGCTTGAGCTGGCGAGTGGCCCTGCGGTATTCCCGGCGCAGCACCTCCGGCTTTATCACCACGATTTTCCCGTGCAGATCATCCTCATAGGAAATGGGGATGCAGCCCTCCGCTGTAATGGGGCGGTCGTCTATGCCCTGTATGCGGGGCTTATTGAGTTCTATGTGGGTTTTCTGCGCTTGCTCGGCAACCCGCTGGCCGAACAGCTCCACAATCTCCGGGAAATCATCACTGGCCATCACTTCGCTGTATTCTGCAAATAAGGCGTTTTGCCGACAAAAGGCGCACATATACTTCATGCCGGTTTCATCCTGCGGATTTTCCCCCAGGACAACCTCGCGGTCGCCAATCTGCACCGCCTGGATAATCTCATAATCACCGGCCATGCGTTTTTCTGTGGAATCATCGTTCATCACTCTGCCTCCAATTCCTGTTTAATAAATACTTTGATTTCCTTTACACTGGCAAAATCCCGTTCATCCCCGGTAAGGTAGCGCACCGTGTCCTGCCATTGAGACAGCGGGTAGCTGTTCTCATCCATCCTGCACAGGTCCAAAAGGGCCGCCCGCCGCAGGATAGGCGAAAGATTTAAGTCGGAGATGAAACAGCCATGCCGAGCCGCCAGTATGTCCAGCAGGTGCAGTTCATTCATGGCAACACCTGCTTTCTTCAGCTTCTTTCAGCAATTCCTCCACCAGCCTGCCGCTGCGGACTTTATTCCGGTCTGCCAGCACCTTGTTCTGGACGCACAGCACCGCCCGGATGTTGGGAACGGTAATGCCGGGGATCTCCACCATCTCCTCCGGGGTGATGGTGAGAAGCTGCACCGGGGAGTAACCAGCCTGGGCAAAGATGCGGAACAGCCGTTGTTCAAATCGTTCTCTCATCTGCAAAGCTCCTTTCTTTTTTGGTATGTAAAAGGGGCGGCCCCGCATGGCCGCCCCTGGCTGGTTACTTCTTCCGGCTTCTGACTTTCAGGAAAATCAGGCCGCCGATGATGAATACCACCAGCGCAATGGCAATAATCGCTTTCAGTTCCATAAAATCATTCCTCCTTACACAGATTCAAACCGCCGTTATTTTGCGGTATGGTTGTCCTTTTTGCGCTTGCCCACATAGGCCGCAACGCCCAGGGCGGCAGCGCCCATAGCGGATACGCCCATCAGGGCCGCCCACAGCCACGGCTTGCTGTCGTCACCAGTTTTCGGGGTGTCGCGCAGCTCATTGTGCATTTGCGCCACAGTGGTCTTATCCGCCAGAATCGTCACCTTTTTATCCGCAGGCAGCACATAGTTGGCGCTGGCCCCATCCGATACCTCGGACACGGTGTAATCGCCTACGCGCAGGCCCTCGATGAAGATTTCGCCGTTTTTATCCGTTTTGAAGGTCTGGTCGTAGCCGTTGGCCCCGGTCACGCGGAAGGAGAAGCCCTCCACCTTGCCGTCGCTGGACGTTTTTTCAATCCGCAGGGAGCCAGTCTGGGCCATGTTGGTGAAACCAATCCCGGCCTCGTTCTCTACCTCGTAAATCTTGCCGTTCTCGGTGATCTCCACATAATAGGCGTTTTCATCCAGCAGGAAGCCCTCCGGCGCTTTGGTTTCCCTTACGAACACGCCGCCGTAGAGGATGTGGGACATCTCGTAAATGCCGGTGCTGGTTTCCTCCAGCTTGCCCAGCAGCTCGTCACCCTCGTCCAGCTCTTTGTTGCCGTTGGTATCGCGGTACACTTCAAATTCAGCGCCCGTCAATTTGTTATCGGGATAATCCTTATCCACCTTGGTGAGCCGCAGATCACCATACACACGCTCATTGGCAAGGGAAATCTCTACAACCTGTCCATCTTCCTCCACAGTAACGGGAATCACTTCATCGGAGAGGATGAACCCTTCCGGGCTTTCCAGTTCTTTCAGCACCCAATCACCGTAAGGCACATTGGTGAAAGAAAAGCTGCCGTCGTCCGCTGAGGTAGTGGTGGCAAGGGCGTTTTCGGCGGTAAACTCGGTTTCATCGGACTTAAACAGACCGATTACAGCCCCGCCCAGGCCCGTGCCGTTCTCATCGGTTTTGAGGCCCTTGATTTCGCCGCGGATCAGCTCGTTTGTGACAGCCTCGCCATCATTAGCGGAAATCTCTACCACGGCAACAGAAGGCCCGCCGTACTCAAAGGTGAACGGGAAGGTTTCGCCATTCAGCAGGTAATGGCTGTCAGTGGAAAGCTCCTTCAGGTAGAAGCTGCCGAAAGGCAGGTCGGTGCTGCAAACGGCCTGGCCGTTCTCATTCACAGAAACGATCTCCAGAAGCCCGTCTGCCGGGATCACGGAACCGTCTGCTGCGGTGATGTCCTCCTGGGCATAGAGGCCAAAGGTCACGGCGGAGATCTCGCCATTCATGCCAATGCCAAAGGTTTCATCCTGCTCCAGCACCTTGTCAAGCGTCACAAGGGCTTTCTGGCGCTGGTTGTAGAAGCTGGCAGAGGTTTCGGTGACTTCCACCTCCTGGCCTGCGTACACCAGCTCCACGTTGGTGACGTTCTCGCCGGTATCCACCATGCCGTGAGGGAACTGGATTTCCTTCACCTGGAACTTGCCCAGGTAGAGGGGCTGGCTCTGGGCTGTCCCGTCCTCGCCGGTGGTGATGGTGTCCACTACCTCGCCCGCAGAGTAGCGCAGGGTGCCGTCCAGGGTGTAGACGTCCTCCAGGGCGGTGATTTCAAACACCGCACCGGGCAGGCCCTGCACCTCATACACCGGCTGGTAAACGCCCTCGTTTTCTGTCACAGAGGAAAATACCTCGCCGGTCTTGCTGACTTTGATGATTCCTTTCTGGGCCATGTTGGGCTTGGTGACTTCGATCACCGTCACGCCGCCTTCCTCGCTGGAATTGTCCTCGGTCACATCAAAGTAAACCGGGGTGCTGTCCAGCACATAGCCGTAGGGGGCCTGTACTTCAACCAGGGAATATCCCGCGCCGTATTCCAGCTTTTCAGGCGTTACCAGATAGCCCTCGGAATTGGTGTAGAACGTATCAATGGTGGTCGGCGTCGGGTAAGTGAAGGTCATTTCCACCTTGCTGCCATCGGGACGGTAAATCTGGAACCCGGCCCCCGCATAGGGGATGGTGACGCCGGTTTCCGCGTCCACCTTGACCACCTTGATGAAGCTCTCAAAGTTGGCGTTGTTGATGAGATAACGGTAGGTCTGGCCGTCCTGAGCGATATACACTTCAAAATCGTCCATCAGCTCGCGGCCTTCCCAGCCCTTGGTCTGACGGACGATATAGGTGCCGTAGGGCAGCTTCTTCGACTGTGCAAAGCCGTTCTCATCGCAGACGAGGACATCGCGCTCAGATTCCTTGGCATTTTCATAGCTGCCGGCTGATTTCAAAAACACCTGGAATTCCGCGCCGGATTCCGGGGTTTCGATCTGGGTTTCCCCGTCGTCGGTATGCTTGATTATGGCAATGTCGCCCTTGATGACCTGCTCCGTCACATCGTTGGCGGTGTCGTTCAGCTCAATCTCATACAATTCCGGTTCCGCGCCTACCTTGTGGATAGAGGAATCCAGCAGGTAGCCCTCGCTGGGGTTGATTTCACGGATTGTCCAGTCCGAATCGCAGACGTAATATCCGGTGGTGAACTGGCCGTTCTCATCGGTGGTATAGCTGTCGATGAGTGTATCTCCCTTATACAACCCATAGGTTGCTCCGGCAAGAGAACCGTCGCCCTGGGGCGCGCCCGTTTCCACATCGCTCTTGGTGACAGTGACACGGAACTTTTTGAGGACATTGTTCACGCTCTTGTGGGTCACTTCATTCCACTCGATGGTGGCTGTCTGGGAATCCGGCACCACATAACGGATGGGGGTATCCACCTCCTCCAGTACATAGCCCGTGCCGATGAGCACGTTTTCAAAGCGCGCCACACCGTTTCCGTCTGTCACCGCATACTCATCCACCGGCTGCCCGGAGAGGGATGTGCCGTACAGATGGAAGGTCATGCCCTCCACCAGCCCGTCCTCGCTGGTTTTCGTCACTTCCAGGCTGCCGCGTTTGAGCACGTTGCTAAAAGTCACGGTGGCGGTCTGGCCGCTGACGATGGTCACGCGCTGGCTTTCCTGGGGTTCGTATTTGTCAATCGACTGCTCGGTTACGGTATAAACGCCGGGATTGAGGTCGGAGATGTCGATCTCGCCCGCCTCATTGGTGGTCTTGGTGGCGCTGTATCCTTCGCCGGTAATGGTGAAGCTGATCCCGGCTACCTGTCCATCCTCGGAAGTCTTGACCAGCTTCATATTGCCGGTTTTTACTTCCAGGTTCAGATAGCCCACCATATAATCGGACACGGTTTCCCCGTAGGTGGCAAAGTCCTGCTTGCCGCCGCCGATAATCCCATCCGTCCATACCACTACGCCGCTGCGCTGGGCGGAGATTTTTTCTGCTTTTACCGTTACAGAGCCTTTGATGGCCTGGCTGGAAGTGATGGTGAGCTGGTTTCCGTCCACAGAGAAGTTCAGGCCGGTAATATTGCTGGTAAAGGTGTAATCTCCCAGCACGCCGTTGGTATCCGTGAGAGTGAGGGAATACTGCTGGCCGTCCCATTTCAGCTCGTAGGCCCCGGCGTCTGCGGTGCTGCTGAAAAAGCTGGGCAGCATGGTATGGCGTTTTACCGCGCTCTCAATAGCGGAATACTGGCTGAAGATCTCGCTGTAAAGGGGATTCTCCGGGCTGGTATATTCCGCGATATTGTTCTTGCCCTGGGCGTTGGCGTCCACATGGTTAAACTGGCTGTCGCGCTCGCCTACGACGGTTTCCCAGACAAGAAGCTGGGTGGCGATTGCCCCGGCCATCTTGCTGGCGTCCTCCGGGTCATCGGTCATCCATGAGGTGCTGGCGTTGCCCTGCCATCCATAGGTCATAATCCGCCCGATATATTCCTTGATGGTGTCCGGTGGGATAGTGGGGTTCAGATCGGACGGGTAATCATCCCAGAAATCCTCGCCCCGGCCAGTAAACTGGTCGCCGGAATGAACGCTGACGCCGGGTTCGATACAGTAGATGACTTTCCCGTTAAAGGAATCCTGCGTGTGGATGGTAAAACCGTTATTTTCGCCGGTAGACCATCCGCCCAAGAAATTCATAGCGGAATGTCCCCAGCCTGCCTTGTTGGGGTCGCTGGCACGGGGGAACTCCACCATATACGTCGTCATGGTTTCCCCTGCGGCAAACGCTGTGGTTCCCGTCCCTGCGAATATGCCCAGGCACATGAGCATGGCCATGAACAGGGACAGGGGCTTTCTCAATGCTTTCATCGTGTTACCTCCTTGAAATGGCCGCAAAAAAGCACACCGTTTCCGATGTGCTGCGGCTTGTGTTGGTTACTGTCTAAAAAAGAGAGGCCCGCCCGGTTTTCCTCGCAGCCCGATGTCTGCCTGTGGAAAAGAGGCCGGAGCTTTCTATATACATCCAGGCTCCCCAAATATCTTCTTTTTTTAGGCTGTTTAGGTTGTTTGGAAGGGGTGAGGTGTGGAGAGGGGGAACCGGCACAAGCTGCCGTTTCCCTGCAAATGGGCGCACTTCCCCCTTGTGAGTGGGCTATCTCTCTAAACTGCGCTGGCGTTTGCGGTAAAGTTCCAGCGCCTTGACAATGGTGTCCTCGATCTTCTGCGTGGGCGTCCCCGGCGCAAAAAACCGGCTGATTTTTTCTTTTGGGATTTTGAACTGTTCTTTTTGATTGGGCTTTTCCTCCTTCATAATGGAAACAAGGGCGTCTTTGGCCAGCCGTTCCCCTCCAGTCTTGGCTTCGGACATCTGTCGCATTTTGATGGCTTGGGCGTGGGACGGGGTGCAGTCCATCTCGTCCATGATAGCGAACAAGTCGGCCTGTTCTTCTTTTCGCAGGTAGGACAGCTCCACCGCAGGGCGCATGGCAATCTGGAGCATTTCCTGGTCTTTAAGGACTGAGTTATCTACCAGCTCCAGAATTTCCGGGATAAGGTGGGTAAGGCGGATATACCTATAAATCTGAGGTTGACTATCTCCGCTATCCCTGCTGATCTGCTGGGCTGCTGTAACGCCTTTTAACTTATTATCCAGTGGAGAAGAAGTTAAATCCGTCCGCTGACCCTGTCGTTTTAATGCGTCCAGCTTCATTTTGTAGGCAAACGCCTTCTCCGAGGGCAGAATCTGCTCCCGCTGCAAGTTGGAGTCCACCATGATAATCGTGGCTTCATCATCGGTGAGCTGCCGCACAATACAGGGGATTTTCGCAAGCCCCGCTAAATCCGCCGCCTTTTTCCTGCGGTGTCCGGCCACCATTTCATAGCCGCCCTCCGGTTTGGGGCGCACCAGGGCAGGGACCAATACGCCGTACTGCTTCACGCTTTCCGTCATTTCCTGCATAGCTGCGTCCATCCGCACCTTAAACGGGTGGTTCGGGAAGTCGCTGATTTCCGTGGGCGAAAGATCGACAACTTTTTCAAGCCGTGCCTCAGCCCGCTCTTCCTCCGTGGAAAACAGGTCATCGACTGAAGGAAGATTGAAGTTTAGCCCGTTGCTTTTCGCCATCCGCCAGCACCTCCTTTGAAAAATCCGCATAAGCCTGGGCCACCTTGCTCCCCTTGTCGTAGGCGTAAATACTCTTGCCTGCGGCGCTGATTTCTGCGGCTTTGATGGCTACGGGAATCTCGGAACGATAAATTTTCAACACGCTCCCGTAACTCTGCCGCAGTGTATCTGCTGTCTGTCTGGCAAGGTTTGTGCGCCCATCCACCAGAGTGAGCAGCACCCCGTCCACCTTCAGAGCCGGGTTGATCTGCCGTTTCACCTTATTGATGGTTTTCATAAGCTGGGTCATGCCCTTGGCGGGGAGATAGTGGGCCTGCACCGGGATAATCACGCTGTCCGCCGCAGCCAGGGCGTTGATCGTAATCATACCCAGGGACGGCATACAGTCAATGAGAACCACGTCATAGTGCTTCTTGGCTTCATTGACATAGGTCCGCAAAGTAAACTCCCGGCTCATGGCGTTGACCAGGCTCATTTCCAGCGCGGACAGCTCAATGTTGGCGGGCATAAGGTCTACGCCCTCGCTGTGGTGCAAAATGCCCTCATCCGTGGTGAATGGCTCATCCCGGATCACTTTTTCCATAACGGTGGCCAGGGTGGTGGGCAGGCTGTCTTGGTCTTGCCAGCCTAGGCAGGTGGTGAGGTCGCCCTGTGGGTCTGCGTCAATGAGCAGTACCTTTTTCCCCAGACGGGCTAAACCAATGCCCAGGTTCACCGTCGTGGTGGTTTTGCCTGTGCCGCCTTTCTGGTTGGCCAGCGCGATCACGCGGCCATCCCTGGGGCGGCTTCTTTGTTCCGGCATTTTCATGTCCTCCTTCTTCTTAGATTTAGCCGCCCGTTGGCAAGACGGACGGCTATGTATGAGAAAATCCGAAAGATGGACATGAAAAAAGCCGCTTACTCTTTCTGAAAAGAATAAGCGGCTCATCTGGCAGCGATATGTAATTTTACATCTTCTTCACCGGGGCGCACATGGCTTTGAGCAGAAGTTCATCCAGGCAGCCGGTGTCCCGGTTTTCACGGAGCATAGTATTGCGCAGGTGATTAAGGCTCTGGATCACAATGCTGTTTTCGGCGGGGGTGAGGTATATCTTGAATTTCCGTTTTTTCATAGGGCGTTCCTCCTTTACGCTTTCAGTATATATGGAAGGAACACTGCGCCGCAAATGTGCGAGAGTTCATCCACTTGAAACACAGCAGCGGCAACTCAGAAGGACAAGATAAACTGGATTCGGTTTGGTCAAATCCTGACAAATCAGGACATCCCCTTCAAAAGAAAAACCGTTCACAAAGGCCGTCATGGAATCGAAAAAATGACGGGGAAAATGCCCTCTAAAACACCCCGATTTCGGCTCGCAGTTGCCCCATTTTTTAATCATAACGGGGTCAAAAAGGGCCTGTTGCCCCATTATTAATCAAGAAAAACCGGGTCAGGCAAGGTCAAATCCTTCCAAAATCGGGCAAAGGACAACAGACTTTTTGGAAAGGAAAAAGCCCGGAAAACCGCATGGTTCCGGGCTTTTTGAGCATTTTTGAATTGGTTTGTCGGGCCTGTTATCTCTTGGAGAACTGAGGCGCACGACGGGCAGCCTTGAGGCCGTACTTCTTTCTCTCCTTCATACGAGGATCTCTGGTCAGGTAGCCTTCCTTCTTCAGGATCGGGCGGAACTCAGGATCTACGTTCAGCAGAGCACGGGACAGACCGTGACGGATCGCACCAGCCTGGCCAGTGAAGCCGCCGCCATGAACGTTAACCTTAACATCGAACTTATCGGTAGTCTCGGTAGCAACCAGGGGCTGACGTACTACGGTCTTCAGAGTCTCCAGACCAAAGTACTCATCGATATCTCTCTTATTGATGGTGATCTTACCGGTACCGGGTACCAGGTATACACGGGCAATACTCTTCTTTCTTCTGCCGGTTCCATAAAGCTTGTTAGCCATTCTTTCTTCCTCCTTTCACCCTATTAGAACGTAAGTGCTTCCGGCTTCTGAGCCTGCTGCTCATGCTCCGGACCTGCATATACGTGAAGCTTCGTGATCATCTGGCGTCCCAGGGGGCCCTTGGGAAGCATGCCTTTAATTGCAAGCTCGATAACCTTCTCAGGCTTCTTTGCAAGCATCTCACGCAGGGTGGTTTCCTTCATACCGCCAACATAATCGGAATGATGATAGTAAATCTTCTGATCCAGCTTCTTGCCGGTTACAGCGATCTTTGCTGCGTTTACTACGATCACATAATCACCGGTATCGATATGGGGGGTAAAGGTGGGTTTATTCTTTCCTCTCAGAACCTTGGCAACTTCAGATGCCAGACGGCCCAGGGTCTTTCCTTCAGCGTCAACAACATACCATTTTCTCTCGATGTTGGACGGGCTGGCCATAAAACTCTTCATGGGGTAAGCCTCCTTATAAAATCTATTGCAAGTATATTTTTTCTGTCTCGCAGCATCTTGTGTTCCCGCCTCTCCGGGGCATTGGACAGGGCAGAACTCACCTGACGTCGCACTGATAAATTATATTACACTCTTTGGGGTGTGTCAATAACTTTCGTGTTTTTTTTCCTTTTTTTCCACGGATTTTTTTAGCTTATCCACAAAAGAGAATTCCTGAGTTCTCGTTGTCCACAGAAAAATGCCGGATTCCATTTCTCTGCAATCCGGCATTTAAAGTCCTAATCTCTATTTTTTGTGAAAATATACATGGCAGGCCTGAAGATCTGCCTCCGGAAGCGGAACGTAGCGGATACCGTTCGCCTCAAAATGGCTGCTTCCGGTCTGACGGAACGCATCCAGAGCGGGAAGTGTAATCCACTCCTGCTGATCGGAGAGCGCTGCCAGGATGTGGGAGCCATAGGCAAGGTTCACGAATTTCTCATCCGGCGTGGCGAGAACTCTCAGTTCCGGAACGGTTCTTACCTCCAGAGTTTCTTTTCTCTTCAACGGACGAGCGAAGTACAGATATCCGTTCTGAATGGTAAAATCCTTCGTTTCCTCGCCGTTTACGAGAACCGTAACCTTTCCTTCCGCCCATCCGGGGATGCGGATCGCTGGCGCTTTCGCCATATTCTCTCTTGCGGTAAGCTTCAGACAGCCCTCTTCTTCTGTCCGGATGGATACCTTCTCTCCGGAGAACAGCTGAGACGCAATCCAGAGGTTCACGTAGAGATATTTTTCGTCCGCTGCGTAAATATTTCCCTGATAACGTATACGACTCTCCATGCCGGTGCCATGACAGCAGGTATTCTCATCTGTATCATAGAAGCGCTTTCCGCCGGGACCCAGAGGCATAAAATAGGTCGTACCGCCGTCCTCCGTCTGACTGGCACTTGCCAGGATATGGTTGCTCAGCGTATTCTCGTAGTAATCCATCATCGCGCCGTCCACAGTATACGGGAAAATCTGCCCGGTGAGGCGGATCATGTTGTAGCTGGCACAACTTTCCGCTGCCTTATCCGTAAGATAATCGCAGGTGGTTCCTGCACGATGGAACATCTCGGTCTCGCCGACACCGCCAATGCAGTAGGTGTGGCCGCTGGTCACGATATTCCAGAAGTTCGAGCTGATCTTCCAGTCCTGCTCTCTTCCATTGACAATAAAATCATCCATAGCGCCGATAATCTGCGGGATATGCTGATTGGCGTGCATATCCTCCAGCGTATCGCAGTTCTCCTCCATCGGGTAGAACAGCTTCTCATTCAGGAAGAGGCGGGCAGCCTTCAGGTGCTCCGGCTTCTTCGTCAGCGCGTAAATCTTAATCATTATTCCGTACATGCCGCCGTACTCACCGGCAATGTACATGGACCACATCTTGTTCAGCACACTCTGATCCAGGCGGGAAAGGCGGTCGTATACCCAGTCTGCCATCGGGAAGAGAATCTCCCCGGCCAGATGGCAGGACGCCAGTGTCAGACAGTCGTACAAGCCGGACATGATCTTGTCCAGCGTATAGTAGGGCGCCCAGATCTCCGGGTACTTCGTATACTGCTCCAGAAGGTCGAACTGCTCTTCGGAATAAGCGCTCAGGAAACCGGGACGGTAGCCTTCCTTCCCCTCGAAAGCCTTCTGGCAGATCCGGAGCTCGCTTACCATGTAGTTGATCTTCTCCAGAATCCTCTCATCGCCGGTCGCCGCGTAGGCCAGAGCCAGTCCGGACAGGTAATGACCGGTCGTATGACCCTTCAGCTTGCATTCATCCGCATCCCAGCCGGTCATCGGTTCCGCACCCTGCGTGGAAAGTCCGGCTGCCGTGCGGAAATTATAGAGCATCTGATCGTCGTCCTGTGCCAGCAGGAACTTCACCATACGCTCCTGCGCCTCGGCGTAAGGAGTTCCTTCCGCCAGACGCACACCGTTCATCGCGATATATTCCAGCTTCTTCTCCGGTGCGGATGTTTCTCCGGACACTGAATCTTCCCAGAAGATCTCAGCCTCCACCGGAAGCTCTGTACCCTCTACACGGCCCTCAGCACGGGAATAAGCCCCGTTCTTCACCAACTCCGACCATTCTGCCGGGCGTGTGGTTCTGCGTCCGTCTGCGCACGTTACAATTGCTACAGAGGGCAGACACACCGGACAGCCGCAGGCGAGACGTATCTTCACCGGACGTACGCCGGTAATGTCCATCGTCTTCTCCTGCTGAAGTACATTCGCCTCAAAGCGGCGCTGTGCCGTACAGCCCTGATATTCACCGGTTACAGTAAGAATGACCTTGCGGCTTCCCATTCCGTGCAGGGGACGATGTACCTTTCCGTTCGGCTCGATAAATCTCTCCTCCCCGGATTCCCAGGTGAAGCGGCATCCCTTCTTTCCCTGCTCCGGAAGGATCAGATCCTCATCCACCGTATTCAGGTTACCGATATAAATAGCCGCAAGTTCCTCCTGCAGGATTTCCTGCGCGGTATTCTTCTCATTTTCCATTTCCGAGTTTCTCCTTTCCCTGTGCTTTCACATTCTTCATGTCTGCCTTCGAAATCTTCTTCCTTTTCCAATCACTGTTTTTCTGACCACTAATCACTGTTTCGTTCATGTTTCTTACTTTATCACATATATGGCACCATTATATGATTTCCCGCGTGGCTTTGCAATTCCCTAATTCCGCATCTTCCCCTGCAGCGGTTACCTATTCCGACTTTCCTTCCTGCTTTTCCTTGCTTTTTTCTTTCGGTATGGGTACAATAGGAGTAACGATTTCAGGCCATATGAGCTGGCCGCAACCGATATGACAAAATACCGTTTCATGATACAGGAGGCCTGCTATGTCTTCAAACCTGATCCGGCTCTGCAGAGAGCTTACAGATTCTGATCTGCCGCTGCTTTCTTACGAAGATCCTCTGCGCAGCCGTCTCATCTGCCCGGAATATGATAAGAGCGCACCGGAGGTAAAAACCTTTCCGCCGGCGGCCGCTCCGCTATTTCTGCTCTGCTGGAACATTTCCTGTGGAATTCTGAACGCGTCCCTGTTCCCGATTAAGAAGGATTTTCGCTGCTGCTATTCTTTTACTCCTGGGGAACATACCCAGCCGCATACACATGATTACATCGAACTTGCCTACGTGGTGGATGGCGAGTTCCGTCAACTGATCCTCGGACGTGAAATTACTTTTCATTCCGGCGATTTCTGCCTGATTGACCGGAACTGCATCCACTCCGATATTCTGCAGAATGGCGACAGCACTGTGCTTTTTCTTGGCATCTCCCGTACACTCTTCGACGAGATTATCCAGGAAAAGGGAACGGATCAGAAAATCACCGCATTTCTGCAGTCCGCGCTGCTGAAGCAGAAAAGCCTGCACCAGTATCTTCACTTTGTCCCGCGAAATACCTCCCTGGAAGTGGAGGAGTGTCTTGCCGCTCTGATTCCGGAACTGAAGAATAACGACGCCGCGTCCCGCTATATCTGCAAAGGACTCCTGATCCGGATCTTCCATATTCTCAGCACCGAATATGAAATCTCCCTGTCCCGGGAGAACCGTCAGGCCATGAATTATCTGCTCTTTACGGAGGTTACCTCCTATATCCGGGAGAATTATGCCTCAATTTCTGTACAGGATCTGGTCGATCGCTTCCATTTTCAGGAGGATTATTATAACCGGCTGATCAAAAGCCGGACCGGCCTTTCTTATTCCAAATATGTACAGCACATACGGTTGGAAAAAGCCTGCGAACTGCTGCTCTCGTCCGATGCTTCCATCGACGAGATTTCAGTAGCCGTAGGCTATCATAATAAAGGATTTTTTTATAAGATTTTCTGCGAACGCTTTCAGGCGACTCCGAATGAAATTCGTCGGATGCACCTGAAGCAGCCACCGGAAGACACAACTCCGGACAGATAGCTATTCGTCTGCTCCGGTATCCTCTCCATCCGCAGCCTCTCGCTCCAAAGCACTATACTCCGCAGGGTCGTTCTTCTGGCTGCCGAACTGCAATGTTCGTGCCCGCTGCAGTTCCCAGGGATCCTGCTCCAGGCGGATCACCTGCAGCGTCAGGCCTTCCGGAGGGACCTTGGGTCCAGCCTTCTGCCGGTCCTTTGCCTCCAGAATCTCCTTCACATGCTCCGGTTTCCAGTATCCGGTTCCTACACGAATCAGCGTTCCGACAATGATGCGCACCATGTTGTAAAGGAAACCGGTGCCGCTCACGCGAATCCGAATCCGGCAGCCGTCCCGTTCCACCGACAGCGCTGTGATCGTGCGCACCGTATTCTCCACCTGGGTTCTGGCCGAGCAGAAGCTCTTGAAATCGTGCTCGCCCACCAGGTATACCGCCGCCTGCTTCATCTTATCCACATCCAGCGGCATATAAAAGAAATAGGAGTATAACCGCTCCACCGGATTCGGCAAACGGTTGTTATAGATCACATATTCGTAAGTCTTCTCGCTGTTGCACTTTCTCGGATGATACCCCAGCGGAACCTCCTCTGATTTCTGCACCACGATATCACCAGGAAGTCCCTGATTCACCGCATAGCAGATTTTCTCCGCCGGAATCCTCGTCTCTGTGTCAAACACACACAGATTTCCCAGAGCATGCACGCCGGAATCCGTTCGGCTGACGCCAAGCACATGAATCTCTTCCTTCAACAGATGGCTCAGCGCCTGATTCAGGACTTCCTCTATGGTAATTCCTGTCGGCTGAATCTGCCAGCCGCAGTAGTTGGTGCCGTCATAGGCAACTGTGAGCATAATTCGTCTCATACAATCGATTCCTTTACATTACGTAACGATTCACAAAAGTACCCGGAGAGCAATCAGCACTGCGAGATAGAGAAACAGGATCGCATAAGCGCGGTAGTCTCTTCCAGCATAAGTAAGGGGGAACATCTTCGTCCTGCCCTTGCCTCCGTGATAGCATCTGGCTTCCATCGCCATCGCCAGATCGGTTGCCCGGCGAAACGCCGAGATAAACAGCGGCACTAACAGCGGAATCATGGCTTTGGCCTTCTTTACAATGCCGCCGGTCTCAAAGTCCGCACCGCGCGCCATCTGCGCTTTCATGATTTTATCTGTCTCTTCCGTCAAAATCGGAATAAAACGCAGCGCAATTGACATAATCATGGCAATCTCATGCACCGGCACGTGGATCACATTCAGGAAACGAAGGCCGCGCTCCATACCATCCGTCAGAGAAGTCGGTGTTGTGGTAAAGGTCATCAGCGAAGATCCCATAATCAGGAAAATCAGGCGGATCGCCATATAACCGGCCTGAATCAGACCTTCCTTCGTAACCTTCAAAAAGCCCAGCTGAACGAGAATCTCTCCCGGTGTGAGGAAAATATTGAAGCCTACGCTGAACAGCAGGATGAAAATAATCGCGCGAAGTCCTTTTACCATATAGCCTAACGGCACTCCGGAAATCTGGATACATGTAAAAAGAAAGACCGCGGCAATCAGATAGCCCAGCCAGCTGTTCGCCAGAAAAAGGCTGACAATAAAGATCAAAGTACCTGCCAGCTTGGTACGGGGGTCCAGTCTATGAATCGGCGATTCCACCGGATAGTATTGGCCCAGAGTGATATCTCTTAACATAATGCGTATATCTCCTATTTTACTTCAGACATGTCAGGATTGCATCCCGCATTTCCTGCACGGTAGTAACATCCGGGCTGATTGCCCATCCTTTTTCTCTCAGCGCATGCGCGATATACGTAACCTGCGGTGCGGAGAGTCCCATCTTCTCCAGCTCCTTATGGTGCCGAAAAACCGCCTTGGGCGTTCCATCGAAAGCCACATGTCCGTCATCCATAACAATCAGGCGCTCTGCATAGTTCGCGACATCCTCCATGCTGTGACTGACCAGTACCACTGTCAGCCCACTCTCCCGATGAAGTCTTGCCACCTGTTCCAGGATCTCATCCCGTCCGCCCGGATCCAAACCTGCCGTCGGCTCATCCAGGACAAGAACTTCCGGCTTCATGGCCAGAACACCTGCGATCGCCACCCTACGTTTCTGACCGCCGGAGAGCTCGAACGGAGAACGTGTGTCAAAGGCAGGATCGAGACCGACCAGATCCAGTGCTTCTCTGGCTCTCGCCTTAATTTCCTCCTCGCCAAGTCCCTGGTTTCTCGGACCGAAGCAGACATCTGTGAAGACATCGCTCTCAAAGAGCTGGTGCTCCGGATACTGGAACACGAGCCCCACTTTGCCTCGAAGCGCCCGCTTGTCAAAGCCCTCCGACTGAATATCCGTTCCATGGAAGAGTACTTCCCCCTCTGAGGGGGGCAAAAGCCCGTTCAGATGCTGGATCAGCGTAGATTTTCCAGAACCGGTATGACCGATAATACTGATAAACTGCCCGGAGCGAATAGCGAAATTTACATTTTTCAGAACCTTCTTCTCCATCGGAGTTCCTGCTCCATAGGTATAGCCGACGTGGCGCAGCATCAGGGGTGCTTCCAGAATCTCCGCCTCGCTTAACGGTGCCTGCACAACCGGAAGTTCCTCCTCGCTCTGTTCTCCATCAGCTTCCTGATGCGCTTTCTTCTCCATCACCTGCAGGAATTCCGCAATCGTGAGAATGCCCTCCGGAATATCCGGACAAGACCGGCGAAGCTCATACGCCAACTCAGTGACCTGCGGAACATCCAGACGAATGCGCTTCAGTTCCTCAACCTGCGTAAAGATCTCCCTGGGTGTTCCATCCATACGGATCTCTCCGTCATCCATCACGATCACGCGATCGGCATGCACCGTTTCTTCCATGTAGTGAGTAATCAGGATAACCGTAATATGCTCCTTTTGATTCAGCTCCCGGATGGTCCGGATCACTTCCTTACGTCCGTTTGGATCCAGCATGGCCGTCGGTTCGTCCAGCACGATACAACGGGGACGCATCGCCATTACACCTGCGATTGCAATGCGCTGCTTCTGACCGCCGGAAAGGTGATTCGGCGAATCTTTCCGGTATGCTGTCATGCCCACAGCCTTCAGGCTTTCATCCACTCGCTTCCAGATCTCCTTCGAGGGCACGCCCATATTTTCAGGACCAAATCCAACGTCCTCCTCCACGATCGTAGATACAATCTGATTATCCGGATTCTGAAATACCATGCCCGCCGTCTGGCGGATATCCAGGATATGAGACTCATCCTTCGTATCCATATCTCCAACCCAGACGGTACCATCCGTTGGGAAGAAAAGGGCGTTCATGTGCTTGGCCAGCGTGGATTTCCCGGAGCCGTTCCGTCCGAGAATAGCCACGAACTGCCCTTCTTCAATATCAATATCCACACCTTTGATCGCCTGCAGTTTTTCCGCAATCTCATTATTCTCATCTCGCCGGATATACTCATATACCAGCTTGCAAGTCTTTATAATTCCCATAATATCCTCTTCGGGTAATGATCCATCGCTTTCTCCTTCCCGGGTTCGTCTTTGCATCATTACATCTTCGGTTGTAAACTCATTCCGCTGTTCGGATTAACAATCATTCAGGTTCCTATTGTAATGGATAGGACTGAAAAAAGCAAGCAGGAATCGAACCGTAAGGCTATGAATCGCTACATTAATTTCAAACTTACTACTTGCCAAAGCAGGGGATTTTCCCGTATAATAATTTATTGTCAGAGTCGGTTTTTCTGTCCTCACAGACCGATTCACTGACTTGGGAGGGAGAATACGAATGTTAAAGACAGCAATTGTTACAGACAGTAACAGCGGAATTACCCAGGCAGAAGGGAAGGAGCTCGGAATCACGGTACTTCCCATGCCATTCTATATCAATGAGAAGATGTACTATGAAGATATTGATCTGACTCAGGAGCAGTTCTACCAGATGCTGCAGGACGGAACTTCCATCTCAACATCTCAACCGGTGGTCGCCAACCTGCTGGAACTCTGGGATCATCTGCTGGAGACATATGACGAGATTGTTCATATTCCCATGAGCAGCGGGCTTTCCGGTTCCTGCGAGACAGCTATGGCTCTGGCCAGAGAATATCACGGACGCGTGGAGGTTGTCAATAATCAGCGTATCTCCGTGACACAGCGCCAGTCCGTGATGGATGCGATCACGCTCGCCGGTCATGGAAAGACGGCACGTGAGATCCGGGAATATCTGGAACTCACAAAGATGGATTCCAGTATCTATATCATGGTGGATACCTTAAACTACCTGAAGAAGGGCGGACGCATCACGCCCGCAGCCGCAGCACTCGGCACTTTACTTCGCTTAAAGCCGGTTCTCCAGATCCAGGGAGAGAAACTGGACGCCTTCGCCAAAGCCAGAAATGTGAAGCAAGCGAAGAAACTAATGATTGAGGCAATCCACAATGACTGCATCAAGCGCTTCGGCAGCGACGAAACCGGCAGCCACATGTGGATTCATATGGCCTATACCGGAACTGATACGACTGCGATCCACGAATTCCGTGAGGAAGTTGCCGCAGAGTTCCCGAATCATGATATTATTGTAAATCCGCTGTCCTTAAGCGTAGCCTGTCATATCGGTCCCGGCGCTCTTGCCGTGACCTGTACGAAGATGATGGATGACAGCTTATTTAAAGCGCATCACTGAGATCATTTCGCTTTCAGGCATGCCATCGTTTTGGCAAACGTATATACACCAAAAAAGCGCTCACATCAGTGAGCGCTTTTTCTATATCAATCTGTAATTGATTCTTATACCAGCTCCAGGATAACCTGCATAGCTGCGTCACCGCGACGCGGACCGATCTTAACGATACGGGTATATCCGCCCTGACGGTTTACATACTTGGGAGCGATCTCGTCGAACAGCTTCTCGGTCAGATCGATTTCCTTGGTGTTCTTCTTCTTACCAGCCAGTTCCTTCGGAACTTCGGTAACAGAATACAGAACCTTCAGCATCTGTCTGCGAGCGTGCAGTCTGCTCGGCATATCCTTCTTGATGGTCTTCTCTTTGGTCTCGAATACGGTAACCTTCTTACCATCAACGATCTCTTTTACTCTCTTGCCGTCGCTGTCCTTCTTTGCTACCTTAGCGGTAACAGTAACGGTCTCGAAATTATCTTTCTCTTTCACTGCAAGCGCAATCAGGCCCTCAGCGATCTTGCGAACTTCCTTTGCTCTAGCTTCGGTGGTCACGATCTTGCCGTTGTTCAACAGGCTGGTCACCTGACCGCGAAGTAAAGCCTTACGCTGGCTGGAAGTTCTTCCAAGCTTTCTATACTCAGCCATTATTTTACCTCCGATGTATTATTCATCACTGGGATTCAGCTCAAGCCCCAGCTCTTTCAACTTCGCCAGTACTTCTTCCAGAGACTTGCGACCCAGGTTACGAACCTTCATCATGTCTTCAGAAGTACGATTCGTCAACTCTTCAACCGTATTAATACCTGCTCTCTTCAGGCAGTTGTAAGAACGAACCGACAGCTCCAGCTCATCGATGTTCATCTCGAGAACCTTCTCCTTCTCGTTGTCTTCCTTCTCTACCATAACTTCAGCAGTTCTGGCATTCTCGGAGAGATCAATGAAGAGGTTCAGATGCTCGCTCAGAACCTTGGCTGCAAGGCTGACTGCCTCATCCGGAGCCAGTGTACCGTTCGTGTACACATCCAGAGTCAGCTTGTCATAGTCGGTGATCTTACCCACACGGGTATTCTCTACGGTCATGTTTACACGCTCTACGGGAGTGTAGATGCTGTCAATGGCAATAACCCCAATCGGAAGATCCTCGGTTTTGTTGCGCTCCGCGCTGACATAGCCTCTGCCCTTGGTGATAGTAATTTCCGCATTGAACTTGGTATCCTTACCACCACTGCAGGTTGCGATCACCAGGTCGGGATTCATGATCTCGATATCAGCATCCGCCTGGATATCCGCTGCGGTTACCAGACCTTCTCCTTCGAACGCGATATAGGCGGTCTTGGGCTCTGCGGAATCACTGTTATTCTTAATGGCCAGACCCTTCAGGTTGGTCACAATCTCGGTAACGTCTTCCTTCACTCCGGGAATGGAGCTGAACTCATGAAGAACGCCCTCGATCTTCACCTGACTTACGGCAACGCCGGGCAGGGAAGATAACATGATTCTGCGAAGAGAATTTCCCAGAGTGGTACCGTAGCCACGTTCCAGCGGCTCTACCACAAAACGGCCATATCTCTTATCTTCAGAAATCTCGGCAATCTCAATATTGGGTTTTTCAAACTCAAACACGATAAATTCCCCTCCTTATGGGATGATTGTCTGGGGAAGCCGTACCTCCAAGGATTACTTGGAGTACAGCTCTACGATAAGCATCTCATCAACCGGAACATCAATCATCTCTCTGGTGGGAACTTCCTTAACAACAACCTTCAGGTTCTCGAGGTCGCTCTCCAGCCATGCGGGAGTCAGTCTGCCGGAAGTAACTTCCAGGATGTCCTTATATCTCTGAGCGCTCTTATGCTTTTCCTTGATTTCGATAACATCGCCAGCCTTAACCTGGTAAGACGGAATGTTTACACACTTGCCGTTTACCAGAACGTGCTTGTGGTCAACGATCTGACGAGTCTCCATACGGGTACGTCCCAGTCCGGCACGGAACAGAACATTGTCCAGACGCAGCTCCAGCAGAACCATCAGGTTCTCACCAACCATGCCGCGCATCTTCTTGGCTCTCGTATAGTAATTTCTAAAAGGCTTCTCCAGTACGCCGTAGATGAACTTAGCCTTCTGCTTCTCACGCAGCTGCAGACCATACTCGCTCATCTTCTTGTTTGCTCTTCTGGACTGGCGATTGGACTTCTTGTCAATACCCAAATGCACCGGATCCAGGTCTAAAGATCTGCATCTTTTCAATACAGGAACACGATTAACTGCCACTTCTTTATACCTCCATTATACTCTTCTGCGCTTGGGCGGACGGCATCCGTTGTGAGGAACGGGTGTTACATCCTTAATGCTTACAACTTCCAGACCACATGCGGACAGGGCGCGAATCGCAGCCTCACGTCCGGAGCCCGGACCCTTTACAAAAACGTCAACGGTCTTTAATCCGTGTACCAAAGCGGCCTTCGTAGCAGTCTCTGCTGCCATCTGGGCTGCATAAGGAGTAGATTTTCTTGAACCTCTAAATCCAAGACCGCCCGCACTTGCCCAAGAAAGGGCATTACCCTGAGTATCCGTAAGGGTAACAATCGTGTTGTTGAAGGATGATTGAATGTGCGCTTGTCCGCGTTCAACGTTTTTCTTGACGCGCTTCTTTGTCACTTTTTTTGCAGATGACACTTTCTTAGCCATTTCTAAACTAACCTTCCCTTATGGGTTCCTTTCTAAATATTTGTGGAATCTAACGCTTTGATAAACGGACAAAACCGCTAGCTTTTCCTATGAAAAACGGCAGTATAATACCGGCTTTCATAGAAAAAGCTGTGGAAGCCCGCTTATCTGTTAGTTATTTCTTCTTATTTGCTACTGTCTTCTTAGGTCCCTTGCGAGTACGTGCGTTGGTCTTGGTCTTCTGACCGCGAACCGGCAGACCTCTTCTGTGACGAATACCGCGATAGCAGCCAATTTCCTGCAGACGCTTGATGTCCAGAGCAACTTCTCTTCTCAGATCACCCTCAACGGTATGATTTGCATCGATAACTTCGCTGATACGCTTAACCTCTTCATCCGTCAGATCTCTGACACGGGTGTCCGGGTTAACATTCGCCTGTGCAAGGATTTTGTTGGAAGAAACTCTTCCGATACCGTAGATGTAAGTCAAGCCGATCTCGACACGCTTCTCTCTCGGTAAATCCACACCTGAAATACGAGCCATTTGTGACTACCTCCATTGATATTTTTTACATGTGTATATCGCCGAAATGAGCAGACCTCACCCGGCGCACTTTAAAGTCGGAATAAATTCCGAATGAAACTACGATTAGCCCTGTCTCTGCTTATGCTTGGGATTCTCGCAGATTACTCTGATACTGCCTTTACGCTTAATGACTTTGCATTTTTCGCAAATCGGTTTTACGGACGATCTTACCTTCACTTGAGTATCTCCTTTCAAAAAAGTGCAACAAAAATTATAGCATCATTCTTCCAATAATGCAAGAACTTTTTACAATTTTTTATTACGCTTCCTTTATTTGTCTCTCCAGATAATCCGGCCTTTGCTCAGATCATAGGGAGAAAGTTCCAAAGTTACCTTATCACCCGGCAAAATCCGAATGTAGTGCATCCGAAGCTTGCCGCTGATGTGAGCCAGCACCTGATGACCATTCTCCAGTTCTACCTGAAACATGGCATTGGGCAGCTTCTCAACTACGGTGCCTTCGATTTCGATTACATCGCTCTTCGACATTTACGACTCCTTTATACAGAATTATAATGGTTAACTTTATGATCCGGCAGGCTACCAGAACGGCAGCCGCCGAATCGTATCTCCGAAGCTCCTACTTTTTAAGAGTAAAGATCTCCGGCTCACCCTCTGTGATCAGAATAGTATTTTCATAGTGAGCGGACAATGAACCATCGGCAGTTACTACCGTCCAATCATCATCCATCCACTCTACTTCCTTCGTACCCAGATTAATCATGGGTTCGATAGCAAGTGTCATACCGGGCTTCAGGCGAATCCCCTTGGTATGCTGGTGGAAATTGGGAATCTCCGGCTCCTCATGAAGATGAGTACCGATTCCGTGACCAACCAGGTCTTCTACAATACCATATCCGTATTTTTCCGCGTGAGCAGCAATGGCATTGCTGATATCATGCAGATGATTACCGGCAGTCGCAAACTTAATACCCTCGAAGAAACACTCTCTCGTCACGTCGATCAGCTGTCTTGCTTCCTTGCTTACCTCTCCTACTGCATGGGTACGAGCCGCATCGGAATGATAGCCTTTATAGATCAGACCTGCATCCAGGCTTACGATATCGCCCTCCTGGATTCTGCGCTTCTTACTCGGAATTCCGTGTACGACTTCATCATTAACCGATACACAGATCGATGCCGGATAACCGTTGTAATTCAGAAAATTGGGGACACAGCCGAAGCTGCGAATGATCTCCTCGCCCAGGCGATCAATCTCCTTCGTAGTCATCCCCGGTTTCAGCGCCTTGCCCAGTTCGTCATGAACAATGGCAAGGAGCCGGCCGGATTCACGCATGAGTTCAATCTCACGCGCACTTTTAATCGTTACTGACATTGAATCTACTCTCCCACTTTTTCAACGATTGCGTTGAAAACATCATCTACAGGCATGGTTCCGTCAATATCAACCACCAGATTCTTTGTTCCGTAATACTCGATCAGCGGGCTGGTCTGCGCATGATATACGGACAGGCGATGCATCACCGTCTCTTCCTTATCATCATCACGAATGATCAGCTCTGCGCCGCAGCGATCACAGATACCTTCCTTCTTCGGAGGAATGTGCTCTATGTGAAAGCTTGCTCCGCAGGCAGGGCAAACGCGTCTGCCTGCCATACGGTGAACGATACTGGCATCCGGTACATCTACATTAACGGCATAGTCGATCTCTCCGCCATGTGTGGAGAGTGCCTCTGTCAGCTTCTCTGCCTGGTTGATCGTGCGGGGGAAGCCATCCAGAATATATCCATGCTCGCAATCCGGCTGAGCCAGACGATCCATTACAAGATCGACGGTCAGTTCATCCGGAACCAGTGCGCCCTTATCCATATATTCCTTCGCCTTTTTTCCCAGATCCGTTCCGTTCTTGATATTGGCACGGAAAATATCTCCGGTAGAAATGTGGGGAATCCCAAACTTATCTGCCAGCTTCTTGGCCTGTGTACCTTTACCGGCACCAGGCGCGCCTAACATGATAATCTTCATAGATAACACCTGTCTTTTTCGGGACCGCGGCTGCGGTTAGTCATTTAAAAAGCCTTTATAATTGCGAACCAGCATCATGGACTCGATCTGCTTCAAAGTTTCCAGTACAACACCTACGATAATGATCAGGGAAGTACCGAAGAAGCACAGAGAGTTACCAACACCGGCAAGGCCCGTCAGTACGATAGGAATCAGCGCAACGATCATCAGACCGATCGCACCGATAAATACTACATAATTCAGCACCTTATCCAGATAATCGGAAGTAGGTTTGCCCGGACGAATACCGGGGATGAAGCCGCCCTGCTTCTTCATATTATCTGCAATCTCAAGCGGATTGAAGGTGATGGACGTGTAGAAATAAGCGAAAAACACCAGCAATACCAGGTAAAGAATCAATCCCAGGGTGTAAATCGGCTCTTTCGGATTACACCATGAGCTCTGGCTCAGTCCCTTGATAATGTGGCCTCCGACGGAAGTCGGATTAGTAATATTCATCCCTGCGAAGCTGGCAATAATTGCCGGTACACTCAGCAGAGAAGAAGCAAAGATAACAGGAATAACACCAGCAGTATTAACCTTCATCGGGATATGGGAGGACTGTCCGCCTACCATTTTACGTCCCTGCATTTTCTTTGCATACTGAACCGAAATTCTGCGTTCGCCATCCTGCAGATATACAACGTAAACCACCAGAGCAAACAGAAGCGCCAGAATAACCACGGTAATCACAATGCCAAAAGCGATGTTCTTACCCTTGACAAAGGTCTTATACATGGTCATTAAGTCGTCCGGCAGACCGGAGATGATGTTGAACAACAGGATCATGGAGATACCATTGCCAACACCGCGAGCGGTAATACGCTCACCGATCCACATAAGTACGGCACTGCCGGCGGTCATAATGATGGCTACCAGCAGTACATTATACCAGGTGTACTTGTTCAGATAGTTGCTTCCGAAGCCGATTGCCATAGAAACGGACTGAATCAGGGCAAGGGCAACAGTAAGCACACGCGTAACCTGCTGAATCTTCTTGCGGCCTTCCTCGCCTTCCTTCTGGAGTTCTTCCAGTTTCGGAATGGCGATGGTCAGCAGCTGAACGATAATGGATGAAGTAATGTAAGGTGAAATGCTTAATGCGAAAATCGACATCGTGGTGAACGAACTGCCGGTAATCGTATTAAAGAAGTTAAACGCTGTAGATGTCTGTCCCTCCCACCATGCTTTTACAAAGGCTGTGTTGATACCCGGTGTAGGAATCTGGCAGCCGATACGAACGACTACAAGCATAAAGCAGGTGAAAAGTAGCTTTTTGCGGACATCGGGGATCTCTAATGCATTGCGGAGTGTTTTGAACATCTTATACCTCCTCTACGGTACCACCTAACGCTTCAATTTTGGATTTTGCGCCCTGGCTGAAAGCATTTGCCTTAACGGTCAGCTTCTTGGTCAGCTCGCCGTTGCCAAGGATCTTAACGCCGTCGCGGGGGTTCTTAACGATACCCTTTGCCAGCAGCTCTTCTACGGTTACAACAGCGCCATCTTCGAATGCTTCCAGAGCACTTACGTTGATGCCTACGATAACCTTGGAATTGATGTTGGTGAAACCGCGCTTCGGCAGACGACGGTACAGAGGCATCTGACCGCCTTCAAAACCGGGACGAGGTGCGCCGGAACGAGCCTTCTGGCCCTTGTGTCCCTTACCGGCAGTCTTTCCGTTGCCCGAACCATGTCCGCGGCCTCTGCGGAAATTATCGTTATGAGTAGAGCCTGCAGCAGGCTGTAAATTTGATAAATTCATGTCTTACCTCCTATGCCTCTTCTACTTTAACCAGGTGTCTTACCTGCTGGATCATGCCTCTGACAGCTGCGTTATCCGGCAGTTCAACGGTCTTCTGCATCTTCTTTAAGCCTAAAGCTTCCACGGTCTTTCTGTGCTTGGGAACCGCACCGATCGGGGATTTCACAAGTGTGATCTTTAACTTATCTGCCATTTTTGATTCCTCCTATTAGCCCAGAATCTCATCTACAGACTTGCCGCGAAGCTTCGCAACTTCCTCGGGAGTCTTCAGAGACTTCAGGCCCTCAATTGCTGCCAGAACTACGTTCTGCTTGTTATTGGAACCCAGGGACTTGGTACGGATGTTCTTGATACCAGCCATTTCCATAACCGCACGGGCAGGACCGCCGGCGATAACACCGGTACCTTCCGGAGCACGCTTCAGCATAACCGTAGCACTGCCGAACTTGCCGATATAATCATGAGGAATACTGTTGTTCTCATCCATGGGAACGGTAACAACCTTCTTCATGGCATCCTCTTTTGCCTTACGGATTGCTTCCGGAATCTCGGCAGCCTTACCCATACCGGCACCCACATGACCATTGCCGTCGCCTACAACCACCAGAGCGGTAAATCTCATGTTACGTCCGCCCTTAACGGTCTTGGAAACACGCTTGATCGCAACTAAAGTATCGTTCATTTCTAAATTGCTGATGTCAACGATAGTACGTTTCATGCTTTCCTCCTTACTAGAACTGCAGGCCAGCTTCACGAGCTGCATCTGCGAGTGCCTGGATCTTACCCTGATAAATGAAACCGCCTCTGTCAAAAACAACGGTGGTGATGCCCTTTTCCAGAGCACGCTTTGCGATTACAGTTCCCAGGTAGGAAGCAGCCGCAACGTCGTTGGTCTTCTCCAGCTCAGCCTTAACTTCTTTCTGAGTGGTGGATGCAGAAACCAAGGTAGTCTGAGCGACATCATCAATGATCTGGGCATACATATGATTATTGCTTCTGAATACAGCCAGGCGGGGACGCTCTGCAGTACCCTGGAAGCGATTACGGACTCTCATGTGTTTCTTTACACGGATTGCCGTTCTGGATTCTTTGCTAACCATTTCTGTTCACTCCTCCTTTATTTCTTACCAGCCTTGCCGACCTTACGACGGATCGTCTCATCCGCGTACTTGATACCCTTGCCCTTATAAGGCTCCGGACCTCTCTTGCTGCGGATCTCAGCGGCATACTGACCAACTTTTTCCTTATCAATACCCTTAACGATGATCTTGTTCTGTCCTTCTACGACAGCCTCGATACCTTCAGGGTCAACCATCTCTACCGGATGGGAGTAGCCAAGAGACAGTACCAGAGTCTTGCCCTGCTTCTGAGCTCTGTAACCTACACCGTTAACTTCCAGAACCTTCTCATAACCATTTGCAACACCGATAACCATGTTGTTGATCAGAGTTCTGGTCAGTCCGTGCAGAGACTTCATCTTCTTTAAATCATTGGGACGGCTTACTACAACTTCAGCTCCCTCAACCTTGATGGACATCTCAGAGGGAAGTACTCTCTCCAGAGTTCCCTTGGGGCCCTTCACCGTCACTTTGTTATTTTCTGCAACTTCTACAGTGATGCCTGCGGGAATTGCGATAGGCATTCTACCAATACGTGACATTTCGCCTTTACCTCCAAATTATTTTTTGGGCATACGCCCTGCTTACGCGGGGTTTCTAAATATATAATCATACACCAGGTCAGGGGTATCCCCTGCCCAGTGCCTGTTGATTATCTTACCAAACGAATGCTAATACTTCGCCACCAACGTTCTTCTGACGTGCTTCCTTATCGGTCATAACGCCTTCGTTGGTGGAAATGATTGCTACGCCAAGACCGCCAAGAACCTTGGGAAGTTCCTCTGCGCCTGCATATACGCGAAGACCGGGCTTGGAGATTCTCTTCAGACCGGTGATGATCTTCTCATTCTTATCTGCGCCGTACTTTAAGGTAACGCGGATAGTCTTGAAGCTACCATCTTCGATCAGCTCGTACTTTGCGATGTAACCTTCCTTAACCAGGATGTCAGCAATAGCCAGCTTCATCTTGGAAGAAGGGATATCTACGGTGTCGTGCTTTGCAGTGTTTGCATTGCGGATTCTTGTAAGCATATCAGCAATGGGATCGCTCATCGTCATTTTAACTCTACCTCCTTATATCCTACCAGCTAGCTTTCTTAACGCCGGGGATCTGTCCCTTGTATGCCAGTTCACGGAAGCAGATTCTGCAAATTCCGTATTTTCTTAAATATGCGTGAGGACGACCGCAAATTCTGCAGCGGTTGTATTCTCTGGTGGAGAACTTGGCCGGACGCTGCTGCTTAATTTTCATAGAAGTCTTTGCCATGGAAAATTTCCTCCTAGTTCTTTCTAAACGGCATGTTAAACATGGTCAGTAACTCGCGGGCTTCCTCATCGGTATTTGCGGTGGTAACAAAGATGATATCCATACCGCGAACCTTGTCAACCTTATCGTACTCGATTTCGGGGAAGATCAGCTGCTCCTTGATACCCAGAGCATAGTTTCCTCTGCCGTCAAATGCGTTGGGGTTAACGCCACGGAAGTCACGTACACGAGGCAGTGCCAGGTTGATCAGACGATCAGCGAACTCGTACATCTTCTCGCCTCTCAGAGTAACCTTACAACCAATGTTCATGCCCTCACGGATCTTGAAGTTAGCGATAGACTTCTTCGCCTTGGTCAGAACGGGCTTCTGACCAGTGATCAGCTGCATATCTGCAACTGCGCTCTCAAGAAGCTTTGCATTCTCCTTAGCTTCGCCTACGCCCATATTTACAACAATCTTGTCCAGCTTCGGGATCTGCATAACGTTCTCATAACCGAACTTCTTCTGCATAGCCGGAGCGATCTCGGTAATATACTGCTCTTTTAATCTACTCAACGTTTTGAACCTCCTCTCACTGATTAGTCGATTACGGCGTTGTTGGCTTTCTTCGCTACACGGACTTTCTTGCCGTCTACTACATCGAAGCCAACTCTGGTAGCTACGCCGTCCTTTACGTACATAACGTTGGATACGTCGATGCTGCCTTCTACGTTAACGATTCCGCCGTTGGGGTTCTGTGCGCTCTGCTTGTTGTGCTTGGTGATCATGTTGACACCCTTTACAACTACGCGGCCGTTCTTGTGGTCAACCTTCAGAACCTGACCTTCCTTGCCCTTATCCTTGCCGGCAATAACCTTAACGGTATCGCCTACCTTAATTTTCATCGTAGCCATTTCCGTACCTCCTTATAATACTTCGGGAGCCAGAGAAATGATCTTCATGAACTGCTTCTCACGGAGTTCTCTTGCTACGGGCCCGAAAATACGAGTTCCTCTGGGTGTCTTGTCCTCACGGATAATAACAGCTGCGTTCTCATCAAACTTGATGTAGGAGCCATCCTTACGATGAGCGCCGTGCTTGCTGCGTACTACTACTGCCTTGACAACATCGCCCTTCTTTACAACACCACCAGGCGTTGCATCTTTGACCGTAGCAACGATGACGTCACCAATGTTTGCATATCTTCTAAGGGATCCGCCCATAACTCTGATGCAGAGCAGTTCCTTAGCGCCTGTATTGTCAGCGACCTTCAGTCTGCTTTCCTGTTGAATCATAAGATCTTTCCTCCTGGCTTATTTCGCTTTCTCAATAATCTCCACCAGTCTCCATCTCTTATCCTTGGACAGCGGTCTGGTTTCCATTACTCTAACAGTATCGCCGATGCCGCAGGTGTTGTTCTCATCATGGGCCTTCAGCTTATAGGTTCTCTTTACGATCTTGCCGTACAACGGATGTCTTACGTGGTCCTCGATCGCAACAACGATGGTCTTATCCATCTTGTCGCTGATTACCTTACCGGTACGTGTCTTTCTTAAATTTCTTTCCACGTTACGCTTCCTCCTTATTATTCAGCAACAGAAGCCTGCTCATTGATAACAGTCTGGATACGGGCAATGTTCTTTCTTACCTCTTTGATGCGACCGGTGTTATCAAGCTGGTTGGTTGCATTCTGAAATCTCAGGTTAAACAGTTCCTTCTTTGCAGAAACAAGTTCTTCGTTCAGCTCTGCCTGGGACTTTGCTCTTAAATCTTTCAAATATACATTACTTTTCACTGTTATCACCGCCTTTAGCCTTCTAAGTCTGCCTTGGAAACGATTTTGCACTTAACGGGTAACTTGTGCATAGCAAGACGCAGGGCTTCTCTTGCAACTTCTTCAGGAACACCTGCAACCTCGAACAGCACACGACCGGGCTTAACTACTGCTACCCAGTACTCCAGAGAACCTTTACCGGAACCCATACGGGTTTCTGCGGGCTTGGTTGTTACGGGCTTGTCAGGGAAGATTTTGATCCAAACCTTACCACCACGCTTCATGTAACGGGTCATAGCGATACGGGCTGCCTCGATCTGGTTGGAACGAATCCAAGCCGGCTCAGTAGCCACAAGACCGAATTCACCCTGGGAGATGGTGTTGCCTCTCATGGCCTTACCGGCCATGGAGCCACGGAACTGTTTACGACGCTTAACTCTCTTCGGCATTAACATGATTATTTCTCGCTCCCTTCCTTATTCTTGCGTGCGGGAAGCACCTCACCCTTGTAGATCCAAACTTTAACACCCAGCTTGCCGTAGGTGGTGTCTGCTTCTGCAAAACCATAGTCGATGTCTGCGCGCAGGGTCTGCAGCGGAATCGTACCCTCGCTGTAGAACTCAGTACGAGCAATATCAGCGCCGCCAAGACGGCCGCTTACTGCTGCCTTGATACCCATAATGCCGGACTTCATGGATCTGGACATTGCGGACTTCATAGCGCGGCGGAAAGAAACACGGTTCTCCAGCTGCTTAGCAACGTTCTCAGCTACCAGCTGTGCTTCACGGTCGGGTCTCTTAACTTCCTTAACATCAATGAACAGCTTCTTTGCAGTCATCTTCTGCACATCAGCCTTCAGCTTCTCGATCTCAGCACCGCCCTTACCGATTACCAGGCCGGGCTTAGCGGTGTGGATGATAACCTTCACACGATCAGAAGCTCTCTCAATCTCGATGCGGTTAACACCGGATTCATACAGTCTTTTCTTCAGATATTTACGAATATTGTAATCTTCCACCAGGTTGTCTGCGAAATCGCCTTCGGCATACCAGTTGGAATCCCAATTCTTAATTACGCCGACTCTTAAACCATGAGGATTAACTTTCTGTCCCATTTCTTTCCTCCTTATCTTTCATCCAGCACAATGGTGATGTGGCTCATACGCTTCTCAATGCGATAAGCTCTGCCCTGTGCTCTCGGGTGAATTCTCTTCATCGTCGGTCCCTTGTTTGCATAGCACTCAGCTACGTACAGGTTGTTAACGTCCATGCCGTTGTTGTTCTCTGCATTTGCGATTGCAGACTTCAGTAACTTTGCGATCAGCTCGGATGCGTAGCGGGGATTGTAGGTTACAATCGCCAGAGCGGTGTTGGCATCCTTTCCTCTGATTGCATCTAATACGAAGCATGCCTTCTGAACGGATACGCGAGCGTAAGACAGCTTAGCGCTGGGTCTGGTATCCTTCTGGGCATTTCTTTCTCTCTTAATCTGGGATCTATGTCCTTTTGCCATTTGGATGAAACCTCCTTCCTGTTATTTGCGATTAACGCTTACCCTTCTTCTCGTCTTTGCCGTGACCACGGTAGGTTCTGGTTACTACGAACTCACCCAGCTTGTGGCCTACCATATCCTCGGTAATGTATACCGGAACATGTCTTCTTCCGTCATGAACAGCGATCGTGTGACCAACCATCTGAGGGAAGATAGTGGAACGACGGGACCAGGTCTTAATAACAGTCTTCTGTCCGGCTGCATTGAGAGCGTCTACTTTCTTCAGCAGGTGCTCATCAGCAAAAGGGCCTTTCTTTAATGAACGAGCCATGATTTACCTCCTAATTATTTCAAAGTTTTGCCGTCGCGTCTTCTTACGATCATCTTGTTGGAAGCCTTCTTCTTCGCACGGGTCTTCAGACCAAGAGCAGGCTTGCCCCAAGGGGTGCTGGGGCCGGGACGACCGATACCGCACTTACCTTCACCACCGCCATGAGGATGGTCGTTGGGGTTCATTACAGAACCGCGAACGGTAGGACGGATACCCATGTGACGCTTACGTCCAGCTTTACCGAGGTTAACCAGAGAGTGCTCGCCATTGCCAACAATACCGATGGTAGCGCGGCAGATGATCGGAACCATTCTCATTTCGCCGGAAGGAAGTCTTAACGTTGCAAATCTACCCTCTTTAGCCATCAGCTGAGCGCTTCCGCCTGCGGAACGCACCATCTGACCGCCCTTGCCGGGGTGCAGCTCAATATTGTGTACCTGAGCACCAACCGGGATGTTCTGCAGAGGCAGGCAGTTACCAACTCTTGCCTCAGCCTCAGCACCGCTCATTACGGTCATGCCATCGGTCAGGCCTTCGGGAGCAAGGATGTATGCCTTCTCACCGTCTGCGTAGCAGATCAGTGCGATGTTAGCAGTACGGTTCGGATCGTATTCGATGCCGATAACCTTTGCCGGAACGCCATCCTTGTGATTTCTTTTAAAGTCGATGATTCTGTATTTTCTCTTAGCGCCGCCGCCCTGATGACGAACGGTGATCTTACCCTGGTTGTTACGGCCAGCGGTCTTGCTCAGAGAAACAACCAGAGACTTCTCAGGCTCGGTCTTGGTGATTTCTGCGAAATCCAGGCCGGTCATCTGTCTTCTGGACGGGGTATATGGATTATACTTTTTGATTCCCATTGTTTCGTTCTCCTTGTTTATTTTATTTCACGGCAGGGGAGCTGCCGTATAGTTTGAAATCCGAGAGGATTACAGACCCTCGAAGATTTCGATATCAGCGCTGTCAGCGGTCAGCTGAACGATAGCCTTCTTGGACTTTGCGGTTCTGCCAACGGTCATGCCTCTTCTGCGCTTCTTGCCATCGATGTTCATGGTGTTAACGGAAGATACCTTCGTGCCATTGAACATCTTCTCTACCGCTTCCTTAACCTGGATCTTGGTAGCTTCGGGATGAACATAGAAGGTGTACTTCTTATCGCTCATCATGTTCATGCTCTTCTCGGTGATTACCGGTCTGAGGATTACGTCATAATATTTAATGTCAGCCATTATGCATATACCTCCTCAATCTTGGATACTGCATCCTTGGTGATTACCAGAGTATCGTACTTCAGGATGTCGTAAACATTGATGGTGTTGGTCTGAGCAGTCTTTACATTCGGGATGTTTCTTGCAGACAGGATTACGTTCTGATCATTCTCTTCCAGAACAACCAGTGCCTTGTTAACCTTCAAAGCATCCAGAACAGCCTGGAACTTCTTGGTCTTAACTTCGTCCATCTTCAGAGCATCCAGAACAAAGATCTTCTCTTCAGCTACTCTGGAAGTCAGTGCAGACTTCAGTGCCAGCTGCTTTTCTTTCTTATTCAGCTTGAAGCTGTAATCTCTGGGGGTGGGTGCGAATACTACGCCGCCGCCGGTCCACTGGGGAGCTCTGGTCGAACCCTGACGGGCATGACCGGTACCCTTCTGTCTCCAGGGCTTGCGTCCGCCGCCGCTTACTTCAGAGCGGGTCTTGGCTTTCTGAGTGCCCTGACGGTTGTTAGCCAGCTGCTGCAGTACAGCCATATGAACCAGGTGCTCGTTTACTTTCACGCCGAAAACAGCATCGGAAAGCTCGATCTCGCCTACCTGGCTGCCTTCCATATTATAAACAGATACTTTTGCCATTATTAGTTTCCTCCTTTCCTATAAAAGCCTTACGCCTTAACGGTCTCTCTCAGAGTAACGAGAGACTTCTTCGGTCCGGGTACAGAGCCTTTTACAAGGATCAGATTTGCATCTGCATCTACGCGAACTACTTCCAGATTCTGGATGGTAATTCTTCTGCTGCCCATGTGACCTGCCATCTTCTTGCCCTTGAATACCTTGGAAGGATCGGAGCAAGCGCCGTTGGAACCGGCATGACGATGGTACTTGGAGCCGTGTGCCATCGGTCCTCTCTGCAGACCATGTCTCTTGATAGCACCCTGGAAGCCTTTGCCCTTGGAGATAGCAGTTGCATCGATCTTATCGCCTGCTGCAAACGCGTCAGCCTTGATCTCTGCGCCCAGTGCATACTCTTCAGCATTGTCCAGCTTCAGCTCGCGGACGTATCTCTTATAGGAAACGCCAGCCTTGTCGAAGTGGCCCTTCTGGCACTTATTGACGAGCTTCTCTCTCTTGTCTACGAAGCCAACCTGTACGGCGCTGTAGCCGTCGTTCTCAACGGTCTTAACCTGAGTAACTACGCAGGGACCAGCCTGTAAAACAGTAACGGGAGTTAAACTTCCGTCTTCGCCGAAAATCTGAGTCATTCCGACTTTGGTTGCTAAAATAGCTTTCTTCATCTTTCTTTTCCTCCTACAGCGGAGCACTCACGTGCTCATACTAGAATTTGTTTTGCTTTTCTTATTTGGTCTTCATCTTGATGTCGATGTATACGCCAGCGGGCATCTCCAGTCTGGACAGTGCATCAACAGTCTTCTGATTGGGAGTAATGATATCGATCAGTCTCTTGTGAGTTCTCTGCTCGAACTGCTCACGGGAATCCTTATACTTGTGAACAGCACGAAGGATGGTAACTACCTCCTTCTTGGTGGGCAGCGGTACAGGACCACTCACCTGAGCTCCGCTTTTCTTGACGTTTTCGATGATCTTTGCTGCGCTCTGATCTACCAGCTGGTGATCATAAGCCTTCAATGTGATTCTCATTACTTGACTTGCCATAAAAAAAGTCGCCTCCTTTTCGCACTTTTAACAGTACGACAAGTGGTGACTGTACACTTCTCCGTGTGTGTCCTATAATATCTCACACGAAATCTCTGCATAATTACAGATCCTATTGGGTACAGTGACTTGTCGCCAGTTTCCTAACTTGACATTCGCTCCACGGAAAACCTGCCACAGTGGGCAGCAACCTCACGCTTCAACGCTATCATGCCACAGCTCATATAGAATACAACACTTTCATTAAAAATGCAAGCCCTATTTTTATAATAAATTATTTTTATCTTCTTGTTGCCCA
The DNA here is from genome assembly GCA_020687485.1 of Hominifimenecus microfluidus. Classification (GTDB taxonomy): domain Bacteria; phylum Bacillota; class Clostridia; order Lachnospirales; family Lachnospiraceae; genus Hominifimenecus; species Hominifimenecus microfluidus. The sequence continues at coordinate 83,722 of JAJEQR010000011.1, forward strand.
TCTGCGGAAAATCTCGTTTATTTTCACCAACAACTGCGGATCCTGCAGGCGCATATAATTGCTTATATAATATAGAAGAAAGAGCCTCTCCGCAGGGGAAAGACTCTCTCAAACTTATGGTAACGATTCCGGATTTCTTCCTTGTTTTGCTTACACCTACATCTCCGCTTTCTGTACTGTCGTCCATCTTCCTTCCTGTCAGGATTCCTTCTTTTTTTAATTTTTCTTTTCAGACATAAAACAACCGGGCAATACCTTCTTTCGATGGCATCGCCCGGTAATGGGGATTCTCTGTCCTTGAAATGACTTATTTCATATTCTTAAAAGGTAAACTCAATCCCGTCTGCTCCTATCTCCTCATAGACACGGCCAAATTTTGTCAGCACAACGCCTCGTCCCTGCTTGACAAAAAGGGACGCGCCCAGCTCTGACATCGCATAGCTCAGGCTCGGCTGGGAAATCAGCAATTTCTCCGCTGCCCTTGTGTAGTGTTCCAGCTCCGCGATCGTCTAAAAATAGTACAGCTGCTGCAAATTCATAAATCATTTCACATCCTGTTTTTAATCAGTCTTCCGTCTTTAAAGAATCGAATCCAGCTTTTCTCTGATATAAGCAAGTCCTTCTCTCGCTCTTGGCGGAACTGAACGATATTCAAATGCAAGATATCCACTGAATCCAGACTCTTTCAAAGCCTTCAATACCTGATCATATGGAAATTCTCCATCCTCCGGGCAGGTTCTGTCCCGTCCGGAAATATCCACCTGTGCAAGAATGTCTGCGCAGTCCAGTACCTGCTGATAGCATTCCTCATGCTCATACAACATATGCATGGTATCCAGCTGCAAACGGAAGTAGGGCGAACCGCACTCGCGGATATATTCTGCAGTGTCTTTAATGCTGATATAGGCATCTGTCTCCAGATGATCATTTGCCTCAAAGATAATTACAATCCGCTTTTTCTCTGCATAAGGAATCAGTTCTTCCATGCTTTTATGAAACTGCTGATAATAGATCACCTCCGACGGGGCATCTGCGTACCGCCCACGGATCGCTCCGATAATTACCATAGCGCCGCCCAACTTCTCCGCCAGATCCACATGATCACACATTCTCTTTACGGCTGCTGTCCTGATCTTCTCGTCGCCATGTCCCAGGCTTAGCCCATCCACCGTGTAGCCCATCCCGGTTGCAATTGCTGATATTTTCAACCTGTTCTTTTCAGCCAGAGCAAAAATCCGTTCTGCATCAACCTCTTCCGGCCGATTCAGTGTCAGCTGAACCGCGTCATACCCAATCTCCGCTGCTTCATGAAAAATTTTCTCATAATCTCCCTGCAGGGGAGCAGTCATACACGAAAAAGTACCATCTGCCACAATTGCGCTTGCTTTCATCTGCTTCTCCTTTTCTGTATAGGAAATATTTCTTTTGTTTCAACCCAAAACCTGTAAATGCTTTATCTGTTTTTATAAGATATTACAAAAGATTCCTGTCCCATGTCCTTTTCCATTATAAATGAAGACCAACACAGAAACTAATACTTCCTTGCTATATAACCAATAGAGATTCTTTATGATTATGACAGCATTCGCTCTACTGCCGCCAGTTCTGCCGCTACCGGAAAAAGTTCCATAACCTGATTCAACTCTTCCATAGGCGCATACGAAGGAGCGATACGAATCGCAGAATCTTTCGGGTCCACATCATACGGATAAGCAGCTCCTGCCGGTGTCAGTGTCACACCAGCTTCACGGCAGAGCTGAACAATTCGCTTTGCTGTTCCCGGCATCGCATAATAGCAGATAAAGTAACCACCTCTCGGATTATGCCATTCTCCAATTTCCAGCGGCCGAATCTTCTCTTCCAGAATGTTCTCCACACGCTCAAATTTCGGACGAAGAATTGCTGCCTGCTTTCTCATATGAAGTTCCACAGCATTCTTATCCGGAAGGAATCTGGCATGGCGCAGCTGGTTCATCTTATCATAGCAAACCAGCTGATAGAAGATCACGCGCATGGCTTCTTTTCTATTGGCCGGGCTGCATGCCATCGCGCAGATTCCGGCTCCTGCGAATGTGATCTTCGAAGTGGATGTAAACATCAGCACCCGATCTTCATGACCGTATTTCCGGCAGGCTTCATAGATATTGGCAAGATGATCCCGTTTTTCTTCTTCCTCATATAAATGATGTACACAGTATGCATTATCCCAGATGATCCGAAAATCCGGTGCCGCCGTCTTCATAGCAGCCAGACGTTCTACCACCTCATCACTATACGTCACACCGGATGGATTTCCATACATAGGAACACAGATCATCCCCTTTACCGAAGGATCTTTCACAAGCTCCTCGATCTGATCCATATCCGGCCCGTTCTCCCCGGTCTCCACAGAGAGCATCTCGATTCCAAAGTCCTCACAGGTATGAAAATGCCAGTCATAACCGGGAACCGGACAGATAAATTTCACTTCGGGGAGTTTGCTCCAGGGAGTAAAGCCCGGAAGCGGGCCAAAGAGAAATGCGCGACTAATGGCGTCATGGATCATGGACAAACTGGAGTTGCCGCCGGGAAAAACCAACTCTTCCGGCACGCCCAGAAGTTCGCCAAACAGTCGCCGAACCTCAGCCAGCCCTTCAAAACCGCCATAGTTGCGGCAATCCAATCCTTCTTCACTGTACCACTCATCCTTCCCAACCAGATCCAGCATTGGCATGGAAAGCTCCAGCTGCCGCTTCTCCGGTTTTCCTCTGGACAGATCCAGATGTAAATTTCTGTTCTGGAATTCGCAGTAAGCTGCCTGCAATTCTTCTTTTCTCTGTATCAGTTCTGCTTTTGTATATTCGGAAAGCTTCTTCATATTCTAATTCTACCGCCTTTCAAAAAAGAGCGGGCAGTTTCCTGTCCGCTCTTTCACTGCACCGCTTTATCATAGCACAGTTTCGATTCACTTTCCAGTTTTTCCGGCACAAAATTTTTTGTTCGGATTTTTCCTGTCATCCTGCAGGATTTCTTCGATCTCTCAAGTTCCTGTCATAATACGGATAATTTCTTCATCCGTTCCACGCATCCCGTCTTTTCCAAGACGCCCGATATTCTCCAGCGTGGCTTCCACACCTTTGGAAATAATTCCATCACCGCCATAGAACTGCTGTCCTTCCTGATACATGTGATAACCAAGAATTCCCGCATCGACTGCCGCCGCAATTTTGGCTGCGCAGGAAGGCTTTGCCCCGTCACAGATAATGCCGGATACAATCGCCAATGCATTCACCAGCGTATGAATAATTTCCTTGTAACTTCCACCATGCAGATAAGCAATTGCTGCTCCTGCCGCCGCGCCTGCACTTACGGCCCCACAATAAGCAGAAAGACGCCCGATTCTGGTCTTCTGATGAATCGCAAGCAGGTTGGAAAGTACCAACGCGCGATACATCTTCTCTTCGCCAACGCCCAGTTCTTCCGCATAGACCACAACCGGAACAGATACCGTAATTCCCTGATTTCCACTGCCGGAATTAATAATCACCGGAAGCTCGCAGCCGCTCATTCTCGCATCGGAACCGGCTGCTGCCGCTGCTTTGGCCCGTGATACCACATCGTTGTGCCCATACGTGGTTGCCAGCACACGTCCGACATTGGCCCCATAATTTCCGGCCAGCCCTGTTCGCGAGATTTCCATATTGTAGTCAATCTGTCTACTGATAATATTGCGAACATCATCCATATCCACGGTCTCCGCAAAATCCCAGATGTCCCACACATTCATTGCCGCCCGATCTGAATTTGTGTCAGCAAAAACAGCTCCCGGAATTCTCTTCTCCAGAAGGATCTCACCGTTCTTTTCCATATGGGTAATATTTGTATGTGTTTCAGAAATCCGAACCTTTGCATATTCGTCTCCATTTCGAAGGCATACCTGTATATCCAGGACACAATCGGAATTTAACGGCATCACTTTTATCGCTGTATTCTCCAGATACTTTTTAATCTTCTCCTGCTCCGCCTGTGTAATTCCGGAAATCACTTCCAGACTCAGTTCCGGACGACCGGCAACAATACCTGCCGCTGCTGCAGCCTCGATTCCCTTCAGGCCTCCAGTATTCGGTACTACAACACTTTTTACATTTTTTACAATATTACCGCTGGCTTCAATGACAACGCTTGTCGGTATTTCTCCCAGAAGTTCCTTTGCTTTTGCTGCCGCATATGCAATTGCGATCGGCTCGGTACATCCCATCGCCGGAATCAATTCTTCCTGAAGAATCTGCAGATAATTCCTGTACTTTTCATCTTCTTTCCGCATCATGTATCCTCCTCTTTTATTTCGCAGGTTTTAAATTCTTTATATACAGCCTTATTACCTAGCCTTCCTGTTATAAAAAGTATAATAGTCAATCGCGCAAAAAGCAAATACTGCTTTTCTATTAAATTGATAAACAGCTTCTATGTTTTCTTTTATTTTTGCAATAAAAGAGCCTCAGAAAATCCACTCCGGTGCCGCTCTATAATTCCTTTTCGGGAAGGCAGATCTCAAATGTGCTTCCCATTTCCGAACTCTCTGCAATTCGAATTGCTCCCCCGTGCAGCTCTGCGATCTTCTGCACCAGTGCAAGCCCCAGGCCTACACCGCCGAACGCACGGCTACGGGATTTGTCCACACGATAAAACGGCTGAAAGATGCGTTCCTGCGCTTCCTTTGGAATTCCCTGCCCGGTATCCGCCACTGTGATGCGGATATTGTGATCCGCGTTCTCTTCCGCCGACAGCGTAACGCATCCGCCCGGATGATTGTAGCGAATCGCATTCTCTGTCAAATTGAAGAGCATACGATACAACAAGATGTCACTTCCGGTATAGATCAGATCGTCCCTCTTCTTCTGAATCAGCTGCACACCGTTCTTTTCCGCCAGAGAGGAGAGATCCGCCAGAACCTCCTCGATCAGAGACTGCAGTTCAACAGGATCAGTTCGCGGAATCGTCTGTAGTTCACTCATATCCAACAGGGATTTCACCAGATGCGACAGGCGGCTCGTCTGCTCTTTCATCATGGCGATCATTTCTGCCGTCTCCTGGTCCACATTCTCATGCTCCTCCTGCTCATACAGCTCAATCTGTGCCTGCATGATCGCAAGCGGCGTACGAAATTCATGCGCGGCACTCCCGTTGAACTCGCGCAGCGCGGAGAAGGACTCCGAGAGATTGTCAAGCATCCGGTTAAAGGATTCGCCCAGTCTCCGGAATTCAGGCACTCCTTCTTCATCCAGCCGGCAGTCGGTCAGGTTCTCCGCCTGAATCTGTGCCGCCTGATCCGAGAACTTTCTCAGCGGCCGCAGCGCATAGCCGCTGACCAGATAAGTAATACCGCCTCCTGCCAGTGTAATGAGAACGGTCAGAATCCAGCTGTATATACTGTAGTCTTTTTTGCTGTCATCCACCTGAATAGAGAAACGCTCTGCGAAAGCCCGCCAGTCCTCCTGTGAGAATTCAATATAAAGCGTAGAATCCTCCTGATCTGAATTTGTATCCTGCCCCTGACCTGGATCCTGATTCTGGCTCAGTACAGAATTTCCCAGGGAATCAATATAAAAGATTCCGGTATTATACAGCAGTACATTCAACAAAACACATATGGCCGCAATCAGAACCGATATAATAATCGTCAGCCGCCACTGCAGCGATATTTTCTTCATCATCCTTTTTCTCCAATCTGGTAGCCTTCCCCGATTTTATTCACGATCGGATCGTACTGCAGCTGTCCCTTTAATTTCTTCCGGAGTGAAGAAATATGAACGCGGATGGAATTGCTGAAGTAATCCGCATGGCTGTCCCAGACATGCTCGATCAATTCTTCCTGGCTGACCGGACGCCCCTGATTCAGCAACAGATACTCCAGAATTCCCTTCTCCTTACGCGTCAAATTCAATGGTGTTCCACCTGCCTCTGCGATGCGTGATCGGGTATCAAAGATCACATCACCGCAGGAAATGCGAATCTCGCTCTGAATAAATTTTCTTCTAGTTAGGCTCCGGATGCGCGCCGCCAGCTCCTGCAGATGGAACGGCTTCTCCAGATAATCATTTGCTCCGGCATCCAACCCATCCACTTTATCCGCGATCTGGCTGCGCGCAGACAGAATCAGGACCTTCGTCTCGTCATCGGTTTGCCTCATCCGCCGCAGAATTTCCATGCCATCCATACCGGGAAGGTTCAGATCCAGCACAATCAGATCGAATGCTTCTTCCTGTATGATTGTCATGGCCTCCACCCCGTCATAGCAGGTATCTACTTCATAACCCGCATGATGCAAGCTCTTCGCAATCGTATCACAGAGCTCCTTCTCATCTTCCACTATCAGAATTCTCATATGTTTCCCATGTTCCTTCCTAATCTGTATTTTTCTATATTCTTCTGTATTTTTCTATATCGTTTCAGCACTCATTGCCATGTCTAATTTCGTGTCTGTCACGGTATACGAATGCTTTCTTTCAGTATAGCATTATTCTTGTGAACTACTCGGCAACTGAGTTACCAGAGCATCTGAAATCTGGCGGGATACCGCCTTTTTTCAGGGTGCGTCCATGACACCAATACTGCTTGCCTTTCGGCTATGCAGCTACTTTTATTATATCTGGTTTTTTTAGTTCGGTTACGGACAGTTCCTTCTGTTTTCCGGATACGGA
>JAJEQR010000120.1 GCA_020687485.1 Hominifimenecus microfluidus
GTTTATTCCATTTAATCATCCGATGTTTAACCAGACAGCAGATGGCAAGGGAGAGCCTTATGTTCACGAGATAAGCCGGCGGCGTAGTCCCTGCCGAAAATCAGCCTTCCGGCATTCAGCTCATCCCAGCTTACCGTATGCGTTACGGTATAGTCCGCCACAAACAGGCTGTGTGCATATTTGTTCTTCTCTGCGTACTCATCGGTGGCTGCCATCGCAGAGGTGAGCTTGTAGGCGTCCACTGTCCCGGCATAGGTAAAGGGAACATAGTGCATTGTTTTGTCCGGTAGTGCGTCATCCGCCGTGCCGGGAATGCTCTCGCCGGAGAGGTCAAAGTAATAGGTGCCACCGGGAGCGAGGGTAAACTGCTCATCAAACTGCGCCGTCAGCTTGGTTACGTCCGCCGGAACGTTATCGTCCGGAGCGTAGAGCTCACCGTCACTGCCACGCCACTTAAAGTAGTTGCCTGTATTTCCGTCCGGGCGGGTCAGACCTTCGGACGCAGGCGCGGTAAAGCTCTTACCGTTTTTCACGATAATTTGAATATCTTCGGAACTGTTACCCAGTTTGCCGCCGCCAAGGTCGAGGGTAACGGCTTTCAGCCCGTCAGAGCCCAGTGTGCCGGGGTTCAGGACTTCAAGGACAGGGCGGAAACCGACGCGCGGGGAGGAGACCGTAGCACCGTCGTCGTACCAGCCGCGGGCCGAACCGTACCCGCGAACCGCACGGCCCGACGCAAAAATGCTTTCAGTATCCTGCCCCCACGAATGCATCCAACTCCAGTTTTTGATATATCCGTCGTATTTGTCCAGTGTCTTGTCCCATTCGTTGCTTTGGGGCGTGGCGCGTTCTAAATCATCCCAGCCTGTACCACCACTTCCCACGGACGGCGCACGCAGCATATATTCCACGCCGCCGGCTGCGCAGTCCTTGCCGAAAATCAGGTCTGCGGTGTTCAGGTCATTCCAGCTTACCGTATGCGTTACGGCATAGTCCGCCATAAACAGGCTGTGGGCAAATTTGTTCTGCGCTGCATACTCCTCGGTGGTTACCATCTCTGATGTGAGCTTGTAGGCGTCCACTGTCCCGGCGTAGGTAAAGGGAACATAGTGCATTGTTTTGTCCGGCAGAGCGTCGTTCACCGTGCCGGGAATGTTCACGCCGGAGAGGTCAAAGTAATACGTGCCGCCGGGATCGAGGGTGAACTGCTCTGTGTAATCAAACTGCGCCGTCAGCTTGTTCACGTTTGCCGGGACGCTGCCACCCGGTACGTAGAGCTTGCCATCGCTGCCAAGCCACTTAAAGTAGCTGCCGGTATTCCCGTCCGGGCGGGTCAGGCCATTGGAGGCAGGTGCGGTAAAGCTCTCGCCTTTTTTTACGATGATCTGGATATGATCCGAGTTGCTGCCCAATTTCCCGCCGCCAAGGTCGAGAGTAACGACCTTCAGCCCGTCAGAGCCCAGCGTGCCGGGGTTCAGGACCTCAAGGACGGGGCTGAAACCGAGGTTCGGGGCGGAATCCGTAGTAGCGTAGCTGATCCAGTAGCGGGCCGAAAAGTATCCGCGAACCGCACGGAACGATGCGTCTTCACTCGGAGTATCCTGCCCCCACGAAAACATCTCGACCCAGTTTTTGATATATCCGCCGTTCTTGTCCAGTATCCTGTCCCATTCGTTGCTTTGGGGCGTGCCGTGTTCTGAATCGCCCGAGCCTGTACTATCACTTCCCGCAGACGGCGCACGCAGCATATAGTCCACGCCGCCGGCTGCGTAGTTCTTGCCAAAAATCAGACTCGCATCGTTTAAGGCATTCCAATTTACCGTATGCGTTACGGCAAAGTCCGCCACAAACAGGCTGTGGGGATATTGGTTTTGCTCTGCATCCTCCTCTGTGGTTGCCATCTCCGACATGAGCTTGTAGGCGTCCACTGTTCCGGCGTAGGTAAAGGGAACATAGTGCAGCGACGCATCCGGCAGGCTGCCGTTCGCCGTGCCGGGAATACTCACGCCGGAGAGGTCGAAGTAATAGGTGCCGCCGGGAGTAAGGGTGAACTGCTCTGGGAGACTAAACTGCGCCGACAGCTTGGTTACGACCGCTGGGACACTTTCGCCCGGAGCGTAGAGCTCACCATCGCTGCCAAGCCACTTAAAGTAGCTGCCGATATTTCCGTCGGGGCGGGTCAGACCGTCGCCACTGGGCGCGGTAAATGCATCGCCGCTTTTTACAATGATTTGAATATCCTTGAAGCTATTACCCAACTTGCCGCCGCCAAGGTCAAGGGTAACGGCCTTCAGTCCGTCAGAGCCCAGTGTGCCGGGGTTCAGGATTTCAAGGACGGGGCGGAAACCGAGAGTCTGGCGGGAATTCGCGGGCCTGCTGCTGGTCCAGTAGCGGGCCGAATAAGACCCACGGATCACACGGTTCTCCCACGCAAAGAGCGAAGTATCCTGCCCCCACGAATGCATCCTGCTCCAGTTTTTGATATATCCGTCGTTCTTATCCAGTATCCTGTCCCATTCGTTGCTTTGGGGCGTGCCGTGTTCTGAATCGCCCGAGCCTGTACTATCACTTCCCGCAGACGGCGCACGCATCGTATAGTCCACACCGCCGGCGGTGTAGTTCTTGCCAAAAATCAGATCTGCAGTGTTCAGGTTATCCCAGCTTACCTCATGCGTTACGGCAAAATCCGCAATGAATAGGCTGTGGGCATATTTGCTCTGCTGTGCATACTCCTCGGTGGTTGCCATCTCCGACGTGAGCTTGTAGGAGTCCACTGTCCCAGCATAGGTAAAGGGGACATAGCGCATTGTTTTGTCCGGCAGAGCATCGTTCACCGTGCCGGGGATGCCCATTGCCGAGAGGTCAAAGTAATAGGTGCCGCCGGGGGCAAGGGTGAACTGCTCGTCGATTTCACCCACCGCGAAGGCGGTCGTCGGCAGCAGCGTCAGCATCATGCAGCATAGGAGCAGGATGCTAAGTATTCGTTTCTTCATTGGCTTTTCTCCTCCTGTTCTTGCGGGTCTGGCTTGCCTGTCCCGCCTTTTTTCTGTTTTTCTCTGATTCTGAGCCGGAAGCACAGCGCGGTGATCGCCGCCGCCGCGGCGAAGGACACAACACCCACCAGCACATAGCCGCCCGCGTCCTCCCGCAGCAGCATCGCGCCGAACACGCCCCACGCGGCGGTCTGTCCCCGC
>JAJEQR010000121.1 GCA_020687485.1 Hominifimenecus microfluidus
GTGGCGTCCTCTGCCGGACAGAATGTTCATATCCGCTATGATTCGGAAGGCAAACCGGTGCATATGCAGTACAATAAAGATGGTGATGAATATTACTATATGCTGGATGCGCAGGGAAATGTGGTCGGACTGGTTGACGGAAGCGGAAAGCTGGTAGTAGAATATACCTATGATGCCTGGGGACAGCTTCTCAGCATGACCGGAAGCCGTGCCAACGATCTTGGCAAGGCAAATCCACTTCGCTATCGTAGTTATGTCTACGATGACGAGACCGGAATGTACTATCTGGGAAGCCGTTACTACAATCCGACGATGTGTCGATTCATCAACGCGGATTCTGTCAGTGTAGTTCACGAGGCAAGCGGAAAGCTGACAGACAAAAACCTCTTTGCGTACTGTGACAAAAACCCTGTAATGCGAAAAGATGGTGGCGGTGAGTTCTGGACAGTACTTGCAGGTGCTGTTATTGGAGCGGTTACGAATGTAGCTACAACAATTATAACAAGTGCAATTACTGGAGATAAAATTGATGCAAGGGATATTGTTGTTTCAGCAATTAGTGGAGTTGCTTCTGGAGCATTGGCATCGACGGGAGCTGCTTTTTGGTCGAAACCTGTTGGACAGGTATTGGGTAGTTCTCTTATATCTATGGGCGAAACGGTGGCAAACAGTGCTGTTTGTGGTGAAATGCCAGAACTGGAAGAGGTGCTGGCGAATGGACTGATTGGCGCGACGTGCAGTTTCTTTAGTCAGGGGACTTTTGCATGTGACCAACCTGCAATAGGTAAGGCTCGACAGGAAGTAATATCTGCAAGAGGAACATTGGGATCAGCCATATGTGGAACTGCCAAGGGAACGAATGTAAAGAAGGCCTGGTCCTCGTATATAGGTGCAAATATTAATCTTTTGCAAAAAACGAAAGAACATCTGCTTCCGACGACTATGTTATATGCAGGCGGATTAATATATGGAACAATGGGTAAACAAATGAATCATTCGGCATGGAAGCAGGTTGGACCTATGTTGAAAGGACAGAAACGGTAAAAATGCAGACAATACACAAGATTTATATTGCCGTATATGTAATTGTACTGCTGGTGATTGTGAGAAAATATATTAGAATTAAGAATCATCCGGAGCAGTATGATAGTATGGATGCTATATATGCTTATGATCCGCGTTTTCAATATGCGAAGGGTGGGGAACTTGCGAAGGTAGCACGGGAAACGGGCTATGCGAATATTCTGGTTGTGTTGTCTGCAGTTCCGCTCGTTGTATTAAATTGTGTCATTTATTATTTCGTACGTAAAAATTATTTTCCTCCGGAGTCAGAGCATCTGATTCCGGAGGCGGCTAATATTTATTTATTGGCAATAACAAGTGCCCCTTTTTTTACATTTGTTATGTTTTGTCTTTTTGGACATTGTCGATCGGGATTCCTTCAGGCGCTGTCATTAAATTCTTTAATATCAGGCCGGGGGGAAAAGTTTACCCGAAGCGGAGCATTGAGGAATCATCTTGTTGTTTTGGGCGTTATATTTGCAGTTGTATTCCCTATATATTTTTTATATACATTCAACTATACATATATGACAGAAGAGAAGATTGTGAATAATTCCTGCTTCAGCTTACATGAGGACGTGTATCGCATGGATGAATGTCAGGTGATGGTGCTTCGTTACAGAAAGAATGGAGAAGAGGACAGAAAAGAAAGAAGCATAAAAACACAGCTAAATGTTGTCGGGAAAGATGGGAAGCAGCTAGTGTTAGGTTGTGCAAATTTTATGCCTAACTGGAGTATCGATTGTTCTGAGGGTATGATTGGGCTTGTTGCAGAAAAAATGCTGGAGCATGGCGTACAGTTCATCAAGCCAGACATAACGGAAGAAGAATTTTATTCTGTTTTAAAATGGAACGGTGAGGATTTTCTCCAATTCTATTATCCGGAGCTATGCGAGCAGTATGGTATTTCCCAGGAATAACGGCAGGAGCCATGTTTTTCGTAAAAATGGAGCGATGGAACGCTTCCAGGAATACAGAAATTGTAACTTGTACATGGTAGTAAAACACTAATAACACATCAAATATACATATGGAGGACAGACATATGAAGAAAACATTCAGAGAAGGACATGTATTTGCCTGCATGGCTGCTGGGACTGGCAGTAATTTTCTTTGCGGCAGCGGTTTTGTGCGTGATTTTCATTCATGACATTTTGCTTATGATTCCCTGCGCAGTGATCTGCGCTCTGGTTGGTATCGCAGCAGCGCTTTGCTGGAACAATCAGTGGATCGAGGTAATCAATGAGGAAGAATTTGTATATTCGTCCATGTTTGGCAGGAAAAAGACCTATCGTTTCGCAGATATCGTTGAGGTGAAGAAGAATACGGATTCTCAGGTTCTGATTTTTTCAGATGGCAAGGTTCATATCGAATCCTGTGCGGTTATTTCCGCAAAACTGATTAATTCCGCCAGAAAATATGCGAAGTATCTGTAGATTCCTGATGATAAGTTTTGATAAATTGTTGATCTGTACAGGAGGAAAAGCATGAATTTATTTGAAGCAACAGACCCGGAACACTTTGCCTATGAGCCGCTGGTGATTAAGCGGGTGTCGAAGGAAACGGAGGAAGCCAGCGAGCGGCTGTATGACCATGTGGAGCAGCTGGACAAGAAGAGCAGTCTGCCGGGGTGGCTGGGAGCTGTGCAGACGATTTCATTGCTGGCGGCCGGTATTCTCACTGTCGGAATCTTTAACGGAACCGGGGAAGTAACTCTGGCTGAGGGCTTTGCGAACGCACCCGGTATCTACATTGGCTGTGTAATTGCATGGCTGCTCTGGGTTGTGCTCTTTATCCTTACGAAAACGAAAGCAAAGAAGACGACCGGAAGCGCTGAATTCGCGGAAGTCGTTAAGACGGGAGACGATATCGAGGAAAGAGTCCGGGAAGAACTGGGAATCCCGGATGATGCGAAGGAGATCGACGCTCTGATGGATGCTTTAATCGAAAAGAATGGAAAGATGGTGCGCAACAAGCTTTTCTCACATATGAACCTTCCCTGCACGATGTTTGTACAGGATGGTGCTCTGCATATCGCGATCCACGGCAGCCTGATCCGGATTCCGCTGTACGAGCTGGGAACCGGAACGAAAGCGAAGAA
>JAJEQR010000122.1 GCA_020687485.1 Hominifimenecus microfluidus
AATGTGCAGATATGCACAATCCTGCGCTTTCATCTCGGTAATTGAATTGCCGAGGATTCCCGCTTATTGTCCTAAAAATCTCATATCGCTATTTTAGCGCAAAACCTCTCAAAAAGCGAGTATTATTCTTATGACTCCAGAATGGCTTTTCCATCTTTTCTATCGCTTCTTCTCACTCCCGTATTTCCGGCAGCTTCTGACCGTAGCTACGGCGATATTCCCCCGGAAACACGGCTTCGATTTAATGCAATATACCCTCTGATAAAATAACGCAGTTTTCAAACAAAGCCGGCAGGAAAAGAAAATCCGAATCAGACTCCCATTAGCGGAATTCTGATTCGGATTTTTAGTTTCGTGCAGCAAGGCAATCCAAATCCGAACCGTTTTTGTTGCTGATAGCTTCCTGCAATTCCGCGCTGACCTTGGGCTTCGCCAGCTTTTCGCAGGCAAGCCTGTTCTCAAGCTCGTCGCGGCGGTTTTCCAGCTCCTCCAGCCGCTCCTTTGTGGAGCGCGTCAGGATGCCCTGCTGGATGGCGTTGAGCAGATTGCTGATGGCGGTATCCGCTTCACGGAGCTGTTGCTCATACAGCGGCACGTTCACATTGTCCCTGTCCTGCAAGTCCATCAGCATGGATACGATGGCCTCGATCGCTTTGTCGTCCATGACCATTTTCATGGTTTCACCGACCACCAAATCCTCGATCCATTCTTTCCTGACGGGCTTCTTGTGGCACTCGGTGCGCTTCTTTTTGACGGAAACGCACTTGTAATAGTGATTGCACCTTTCCCGTGCGGCTTGTGCCGCTCTCGCCGCAGAGGTAGGCCCCGCAGTAGCCGCAGAACAGCTTGGTGGTCAGCAGATAATCGTCCTCGGCTTTGTGACGCGCCGGGGTCGAAGCACATTTCCACGAACTGCGCCATTTCGGGATTGTTCAGGCCGAGCTTCACACAGTTGTTATAGATCATGCCGTGGGGGTCGTCCGTCCTGCCGAAAATGTAGTCCAGCGATACGTCAAAGTAGTCGGCGTATTTCAGAACAACCTCCGGGGAGGGCGTGGAATCGTCGATTTCATACCGGGCAAGGGCGGATTGGGAAACGTCAAATTCCTTTGCCAGCTTTGCCTGCGAGAGCCTGACGCTTTCGCGTAAACCTCGCAGCCGTTCGCCGATGATTTTCAAGGCTGCGTCACCTCCTTTTCTGTTCCGAGTATACCCGGAAACAGAGAATGTGCCAATGACATATTCACATAATGCCGCGATTTTCTGACACGCCGCAGGCGAAGAAAGCTCCGCAGGAGCGCAGCCGATTTTGCAAAAATCGTTCAAAGGGGCTTGGGGACAAATTTCCCCAACAAGCGCAAAGTGGCTCCAAGCCACCTTGCTTGCCAGTCCGTTTTCCGTTCTGCAAAGGCACCCTATTATTGCCTTTATTCTTGCACATTAAAGAGTGCGGCACATTTTGTCTGAAATTCTAATGATAAGGCATTTATATCATGCAGACTGATTTTTTTAAATTTTAAAGAGTAACTATCTTCAATAAAAGATAGTTGTCTACTATATATCTCCTGTAGGATTTCAGACAGCTTTTGATAAAACAGGGTTTCATCTTTATTCATCTCGCTATCTATTTGTGCTGCGGGTCTTATATATCCATCTTTTGTATTTCCTCCACTTAAGATGAACCGTGCCACATATTCTATACTCCCTACAAATGCCTTTCTGCTGTCAACACCAAGTAGCGAAGCTGTTGCGGAATCTATATGCGCATGTGCCTTTTGCAAATAAAGTGCAGCTGAGGTCAACTGATAAGGTATATCTGCGCGTTCGTCAGAATAGCACAAGTCTATTGCTCTTGAAGACAGGTATATGCTATAAACTTCCGATTCACCGATTTGATTGCAAAGTCTATTTCTGTTGTATATATTGCAAAGAACGATCGTGACGGCAACTGCAACAATGATCATCAAAATGGACTTTACCTTTGTATTCATGACATCTCCCTCTAATCCTATAAATTTAAAGATTATTTGTACAAGTGAACTTAAAAACAGCTTTGTGTGAGGAGTATGTGCCACTGTACGATGCAGTTACACATAAATAGTTTCCAGGACTACACAGATAGTTGTTTTCACTATGTGTCCCCACATCTTTTACCAGTTTTCTCTCATTATTATCAATCCGAAGTTGGCTTTCTAAGTCTTGCGGGAAGCTTTTTCCCCAGTTTGAATCATATAAACTACTTTTTACTAAAGAACTTAAGACATCGTATGTTGTTGATCCTCCCGGAAGAATCTTTGACCAAAGTATTTTGTTATACGGATTGCTACCGTTTTGCAGTGAAAAAGTTGTTAGGGTGGAAAGGAAAAAGGTTTGCGAACCTGCAAGATTGCCAACTCCAACATAACAGTTTTTCAAATTAATACCCCACCCATAATAAAGAAGGGTTGCTGTTTTTGTCGATGGGTCATACTCAAACATCGCTGCGTTATCAACGCCTACATATGAGCTAAGCGTGTTCCCATTATTGCCAGACCAAGAAATCAATGACATCTGTACAATCACAGCCCCTGAAGGTTGCGCTGAACCATATATAACATACATATATTTATTTGACAGACTGTTGTAACGTTTCCAACCGGTTTGGGAAACAACATCTCGCATAGTTGTATTACTCGCAAGATTAACACTCCCATCATTGTTTAGCGAAGTTAACATATTGCTAAGCTGATTATATGATGCAGGTTTATGTCCTCCATAAGTAACACCACTTTCAATTGTCAGGCTACCTCCTGCCCTTGGAGAGGATGCTTGGTTTTTTGAAGAATGCCAGTGAAGAATGCCAGTTATGATTTATTTGATACGCATTTATCACCCGCAAATTATATGCTTCTTCTTTACCAACATCATTCTTAGCCCCTAACGAAGAGTAATACAACTTTGCATATTGCAAAATAGAATTAAACTGCTTTTCGGCTATAGGTTGTTCATAGAGATATATCTCCCCGGATGAAGTATTCTCAATAACCAAGGTTACAACGCAACTGCCAACTAAATCTTTCCTAGTAGTGAAGAAAACGAATTTCTGGAGGAAGCCAGTGCTTTTTTCGCCGCCAGCCGTCGGAAGTCAGCAAAAACCAGAGAATG
>JAJEQR010000123.1 GCA_020687485.1 Hominifimenecus microfluidus
TACTCTTTCTGAACATGAAAATACCCCCATATAGGACTTTTATATTTCATTGTCCTATATGAGGGTAGCATATCAAACTTGCAGGGCGTCATTTTCACCATTTTGCATGGCTCGTAGCCTTCACAAATTCTTCACAAAATAATTAGCACTCACACATTGACAGTGCTAAGCAGAAGTGCTATACCATAACCAGAACAAAGAAAGATACTTAACAACACCTCTTGTGGAAGGCGTGCTAAGCAAATCAGATTTTTGGAGGAAGAGATAAAATGAATACTTTAAAAGCTGAAAAGAGAAGCATGGACGTGAAGGCTAAGAAGCTGAGAAGAGAGGGCTACGTCGTAGGCAACGTGTTCGGAAGAGAAATCGAGGGTTCCATTCCGGTTAAGATGCCCCGCGGTGAAGTAGAGAAATTTCTGAAGGTTGATGGCAAGGGAAGTCAGATCATGCTGGATATCGAAGGTACCCAGTACGATGTACTGATCAAGGATATTGCATATAATCCCATTGCCGGCGGCATTGATGAGATTGATTTCCAGGCACTGGTAAGCAATGAGATGGTACATTCCGTTGCTGAGATGGTATTTGAGAATCACGAGAAGATCCTGTCCGGCGTCTTCCAGGTAGATCTGGAAGAAATCGCATATAAGGCATATCCGTCGGCCATTGTTGATAAAGTCAGAATTGATGTTGGTGATATGAAGGTCGGCGATGTCATCCGTGTAAAGGATCTGCCGCTGGCAGCTGATAAGGATGTTCATATCACTACGGATCTGGAAGCCGTTGTTGCTTCGGTTGTAGCTGTTCATAATGTACCGGAAGCAGAAGAAGAGACCGAAGAGGCAGAGGCTGAGACGAAATAACAGACACCAACCATTTAAGGCACAAAGGGGGAGAGCAGGACACCGTTCCGGCTCTCCCTTGTTTCTACATAAAATGTAAGAACGATTGAGAGCGGTGGCTTTGAATTGTTCAATGAATAATAGGAAAGAGGGTGATGTCCTTGACAAAAAGGGATTATTATGAAGTTCTGGGAGTAAGTAAGGATGCCGATGATGCCGCCATCAAGAGGGCATACCGAAAGCTGGCGAAGAAATATCATCCGGATACGAACGCCGGGGATAAGAAGGCGGCTGAAGCCTTCACGGAAGTCTCGGAAGCATATTCCGTGCTGAGTGATAAAGAGAAAAGAAAGTTGTACGATCAGTTCGGTCATGCGGCATTTGACGGCTCCGCACAGGCTGGCGGAGGCGCTGGCGGCAGTGCAGGTCCCGGCTATCAGTCGTGGCATTTTGAAGGAAATCCGGAGGATATGGAAGATATCTTTGGCGATCTCTTCGGAGGAGCTTTCCGCGGATCATCCGGAAAACGCAGGAGCAGCAGAACGTCCTCCGGCGGTTTCCATCAGGGGTACAGCGGCAGCGGTTTCTCCGGTTTTAGCGGAGGCAGTGGTTTCGGAGGAGGCTACAGTCAGGGCGGTTTTACTGACGGCGGTTTCTCCGGCTTTCATGGCTTCGGAGGCAGTTATTCCGGAGCTTATGAACCACAGAAAGGCTCGGACCTCACTGCGGATGTGGATGTGACTTTTGAGGAAGCAGCATTCGGTGGAAAAAAGACAATTCATCTGAAGAGCGAAAGCGGTGACAAGTCCTATGAGATTACAATTCCGGCCGGTATTGAATCCGGCAAGACGATCCGACTGAAAGGAAAGGGTATGCCGGGACCCGGCGGTGCAGGTGATCTGTTGTTGAAGATTACGGTAAGAGAGAAGCCTGGATTCCGCAGAGAGGGAATGGATATCTATACGAAGCTCCATGTTCCCTTTGCGACGGCAGCTCTTGGCGGTGAGGCGGTTGTCCCCACCATCTATGGCAATGTCGTCTGCCGGATCAAGGCGGGCACGCAGTCCGGTACGAAGATTCGCCTGAAGGGAAAAGGAATTGTCTCTATGAAGAATTCTTCCGTACACGGCGATCAGTATGCAGTTGTAGAAATTGATGTGCCGAAGAATCTGAGCCGTGAGGCGGCAGAAAAACTCCAGGAGTTCGAGCAAATCCGTACCGGCAAGAGAGCCGGACACAGCCATAGCGCTGCATGATACCGCTAAAAGACAGTAAGGCGATATCTTCTTAGAAGTATATAGTAATATCGAAAAAATATACAGAAACAGCCATCCGTCGCTTGCGATATTTCGCTTCCGCCAGATGGCTGTTTTTGCGTTTTTACAATGAAACATGGGGGTTCAAAGGTCTGTTTTGTTTTTCACATGCATTATGCTGTTTTCTGCGTGTATTCTGCAAGACTGGGTAGTATCTTGCGATAGATGGCCTCGGCAAGTCTCCGGTGGCCGTCCTCATCCATATGCTCGCGGTCCACTTCACTGGGAACGGCATAGTCGGAGGCTGCCAGGAAAGAAATTCCATTGCGGTGCGCCAGCGCTGCATAAGCGTTCGGAAGCTCTCTGGCTTTCTCAACGGACCAGGCCTCGAATTCCGGATCATAGCCTTCTTCCCAGACTCTTTCGCCCAGTGCAATCGGGGAAACCAGGAGAACCGGACAGTCTGGAGTAATCCGGCGAATCTGGTCGATCAATTTCTGGACGCCGGCACAGATTTCATCAACAGTTGCGTGATAATTCTTCTTGCAATCATTTGTTCCCAGCATCAGGACAATCTGAGACAGCGGTTTATGTGAATTTAACAGAATCGGAAGCGCTTTGTCCCCGGAGATTCCCTTGCGCCAGGGATCTTCAAAGACCGTGGTTCTGCCGCAGAGTCCCTCTTCAATCACGCGATAGTCCGGGAAAGGAAGCTTCTCCTGAAGAAGGCTGGTCCAGCGGACACCCCAGGGATAGCGTTCTTTCGTGCCGGCGATCAGTCCCCAGGTATTCGAATCACCGAAGCATAAGATGGATTTGGATGTTGTACTCATAATCATTTCCTCATAAACGTTACCCTGAGGTAGACGTGTTCTTTCTATAAAAAATTCTTTTTAAATGATGTTGGGGTCAAAAGGTTTTTTGACTCCTTTGATACCAGATTGCTACGTGCTTTGCACTCCCGCAATCTTCAAAAACATTCGTAATCCGCTCATTTTTCTTCG
>JAJEQR010000124.1 GCA_020687485.1 Hominifimenecus microfluidus
GGCAGCTAATAGGCGCGCGTCCCGGAGCCGGAAACGCAGCACCCGTGACCGGACTGAGCCTTTTCTGATGATTCCGGTAGGGAACTGCCGCGGATAATGAAGTCCCGCTGATAGATTACACCAGGGTAGAACTTTGAGAAATCCCGCTGAAAACTTGCACCAGGGTAGAATTTATAGAGAAAACTTCGTCGAAAGAATGCGATGGAAATTTCTTTTAAAACATGGCCAGCTGCGTTATACTGTGAGCACCCGGAAGCTCCAACAGGCCTGGGAGCAGGGGGATTATTGTATCTGCGGCAGGCAGATCTGTTTAGAAAGGGGACGAATCGAATGTCAGTATTTTTGGAATCTTATCTCGGGCTGGCGATCCTGGCAGCAATCGCCGGAATCTGCGTATGTGTAAAAGCAATGACGGCGGGACGGTATCGGAGGATTGCCCGTCAGATGGAGCGGATGGATACCACGAAGGACAAGACAGTGCGCAAATGGCGCCTGCAATTTGAAGAACTCTCCTCGGTGCGCAACGGAGTCGCCAATGTAGCGGTCTTCTCCGAACGGTGCCTGCAAAGGTACCGGCGTTTCGGCATAACACTGCGAAGGTGGAATGCGCTGGCTCATGCCGGAATCTGGCTGACACTGCTGCTTGGAATGGTGATGGCCTTCGGGGCTTACTGGTATCGGCTTGATTACCGCTATATGATCCTGTATGCATCGGCGGGCGTCGTATTCGCGGGAGCTGCGATTCTGTCGGCTCTGTTGGTGGATGTCGCAAGCCGGGAAGATCAGGCACTGGTCGCCCTACAGAACTACCTGGAGAATGAACTGCAGCCGGCTCTGGCGGCGGAAGGTCCCATCGGCAGCGCAAGGAACCCGATTCCGCCGCGAAATCCGCGCACGATCCTGGAACCGGAAGAGGAAAAGGTGCTGAAAGAAGTTTTTCAGGAGTATCTGACGTGACTCATACAAAGTGTGTTGCGAATTGGAAGGAAAAAAGCTATACTGTAACTGATCAAAGACAGTTCACTTGATAACGTTGATAAATTTGGTAACGGGAGGGCATACATATGAAGAATGTTCGTTTTGACAGCAGCAAGGCTGCGGCATTTCTGCCGGAGCAGGCGCTGACATCCATGGAGGCGGCAGTTACGGCAGCCAGAAAGACTCTGTTGGAGAAGACCGGAGCAGGCAATGATTTCCTTGGCTGGATCGATCTGCCGGTCGATTACGATAAGGAAGAGTTCGCCAGAATCCAGAAGGCTGCGGAGAAGATCCAGAAGGATTCGGAAGTGCTGCTTGTCATCGGAATCGGCGGTTCCTATCTGGGAGCAAGAGCGGCGATTGATTTCCTTCGCCATAATTTCTATAACATGGTCGGCGCGGATGTCTGTAAGACACCGGAGATTTATTTCGCAGGCAACAGCATCAGCAGTACGTATATCTGCCATCTGATGGAAGTGATCGGCGACCGTGATTTCTCGATCAATGTCATTTCCAAGTCTGGAACGACTACCGAACCGGCGATCGCTTTCCGCGTATTCAAGAAGCTTCTGGAAAAGAAATACGGCAGAGAGGAAGCGGCGCGTCGTATCTACGCGACCACGGACAAGGCGCGCGGCGCGCTGAAGAAGCTCTCCGATGAGGAAGGCTACGAGACCTTCGTGGTTCCGGATGACGTTGGCGGCAGATTTTCTGTTCTGACGGCAGTGGGACTGCTCCCGATCGCAGTCAGCGGCGCGGATATCGAAGCCCTGATGGGCGGCGCAGCAGCGGCAAGAGAAGAGCTTCTTACGGCTCCGTTTGCGGAGAATGACGCGATGCAGTATGCGGCAGTGCGCAATTACCTGCATCAGAACGGTAAGTCCGTAGAGATTCTGGCGAATTATGAGCCGAGCCTGCACTATGTATCCGAGTGGTGGAAGCAGCTGTACGGCGAGAGCGAGGGCAAGGAACACAAGGGTATCTTCCCGGCATCGGTGGATCTGACCACGGATCTGCACTCCATGGGACAGTTCATCCAAGACGGCACGCGCCTGATGTTCGAGACTGTGCTGGAGGTAGAGCATCCGACCTGTGAACTTGTGATCGAGGCGGAAGAATCCGATCTGGACGGCCTGAACTATCTGGCAGGCAAGACGGTGGATTTTGTAAATAAGAGCGCAATGAACGGTACGATTCTTGCCCACACCGACGGCGAAGTACCAAATCTGATGATTCACCTGGCGGCGCAGGACGAGTTTACCCTGGGCCAGTTGTTCTATTTCTTCGAATTCGCCTGTGGCATCAGCGGATATATGCTAGGCGTAAATCCGTTCAACCAGCCCGGCGTAGAGAGCTATAAGAAGAACATGTTCGCACTTCTCGGCAAACCAGGATATGAGAAGGAAAGAGAAGAGTTGCTGAAGCGTCTGTAAAGATTCAAGTCGAGCAACCGCGAGACTTGGCG
Organism: Hominifimenecus microfluidus; assembly: GCA_020687485.1. Lineage (GTDB taxonomy): Bacteria > Bacillota > Clostridia > Lachnospirales > Lachnospiraceae > Hominifimenecus > Hominifimenecus microfluidus. Next base: position 2,444 of record JAJEQR010000124.1, read on the forward strand.
CGTGATTCTGGTCAGCGTAAGCTGACATATTCTTTACAGAATCACTGCGCATCCTCGCGGAGCGTTTATCTCAGTCGGAGATTGGACTCCCACTGAGACAAATTTTTTGTCGCTCGCCACCTGAAAGAGGTGGGAGTCTTCTCGACTGAGATAAAATCGATAGATGATAGAATGGAAGAGGAGGACAACTGGTATCAGTAGTCCTCCTCAATTACATGGAACTCCAGGAAATCGAAGTCGATCGCCTCAATGAAATTGTCCTGATGAAAGCGGGTCTTGGCGTGCCGCTGAAATTCAGTTATATTGGAATCCAGCCAGATCGGGACGCCGAGATCAAAATGAACACACAGCTCATTTAAAGCTGCAAAGACCTTGGTCGTGCGGCTTTCTTTTTCGTAATTCTCCACTACATAATCGCTGATCATGCGGTTGTGCTTCATGATTTTTCCCCAGATGCGCATAGGTTGTGAATCCTTTCTGTTCTATCGGATAGCTTTTGGGTGTTGCTTCTTTTGTGAACCTCACATGACTAAAGTCGCGTGCTTCTCAGCCGCTTTAAGCGGCAAGACGAAATATCGGTGGATACGCCTGTAACTTAGAATTGCGCGGTAACGCGCATTTTCCAGGCCGGATACGGCCAGTTTCCACATCTCAGGT
>JAJEQR010000125.1 GCA_020687485.1 Hominifimenecus microfluidus
AGCGCCGGACGAAAGTTCAACGTGGAGATCCAGCGCGCTGATAAGGGTGCCGGGCGGAAGCGGGCACGTTATAACAGCAGCATGATGGACTCACATCTTCTCGATAAGGGGAAAGATGTAGAGATGCTTCCTGAAACATACGTTATCTTCATTACGGAACACGATGTCATCGGTGAAGGCAACGCATTGTATCCGGTGGAGCGTTGCTTCCTCAATAACGGGAAAAAGTTCGGTGACGGTTCTCACATTCTATATGTAAACGGAGCCTATCAGAACGAAACGCCGATCGGAAAACTGATGCATGATTTTTCCTGCACCGATGCTTCGAAAATGTACTATGATGTACTGGCGGAACGAGTAAAATTCTTCAAGGAAAGCAAGGAGGGTGTCGCAATCATGTGCAGAGCAATGGAAGAAATGAGAATTGAATCCTGGCAGGAAGGCGTAGAAGAAGGGCGCAAGGAAGGACGTAAGGAAGGGCGCAAGGAAGGGCGCAAGGATACCGCTCTTCGCATGCTGAAAGCAGGCAAGTACGCCCTGGATGAAATTGCGGAGATGTCCGGGCTTTCCCTCGAAGAAGTGAAAGCGCTGGACGCAAATAAAATGGCATAGTAACTATAACACAGAGACACTCAAATAATTAACTTTTGGCGGGGGAGATTTAAAAGGTCAGCAATAGCCATAGGAGGGAAGCTTCTATGGCTATTTCTGTTTCGTCTTATTATGATTCTGATTTATGCTTCTGGTATTTTTCATCACAAACGTACCACAAGAGAGAAATTGCGTACAGCGGCAGGTTCACCAGCTTTTCCTGGTCCCGGTAATCTGACATCGAAGTTCGAACACCGTAAGCAAGCTGATAAGCATTCACAAAGCTCTTCAGGCTTTTGGCATTCAGATTTTCTTCTGCTTTCACTTCCAGCGGAATTACCTGACCGCTGTGCTGAAGCACGAAATCAACTTCTCCGGAGGAAGATTCTGCCGACCAGTAATAGGGTACAGTATCTAGCTCGGCATATAGTTGCTGACAAATGTACTGTTCTGTTAACGCGCCTTTAAATTCGGTAAAGATCGCATTTCCCGTCAGCAGCGTTTTGGCATCCAGATCCGTCATCGCCGCAAGAAGCCCTACATCCGACAGATACAGTTTGAAGGCAGGAATATCCCGATAAGCCTTGAGCGGAATCCCGCCTTTTGTTACACGCCCGACCTTATAGCACAGGCCACAGTCGATCAGCCACTGAATGGCCAGTTCAAAGTCCTTCGCTCTTGCCCCCTCACGGAGAACACTATAGACAAACTTCTTATGCTCTTTCGCCAGCTGTGAAGGGATTCCGTCCCAGACCATCTGAATGCGTGGAATCACTGCGGTCGGAGCATGTTTTGAGAAATCCTGTTCATAATCCGAGATCAGGCGCTTTTGAATTCGCCGAACGATTTTCAGGTTTTTGCTTTCCGCATAAGCACTGACTGCTGCCGGCATCCCACCAACATAATAATAGGTTTTCAGCAGATCAATATATTTATCCTTAAAGGCGGCAATCATTTCAAAATCAGCTTTCCGAAGAAGTTCCAGCAAAGGCGCATTTCCTGTCGCATCCAGAAATTCTGTAAAAGACAAGGGATACAAATCCATACTGTCCACTTTACCGACCGGGAAAGATGTTCCCTGGTGCATAGCGATGCCAAGCAACGAACCTGCTGCAACAATATAGTAACTATGTTTCTCATCCTCGCAGAAATATTTCAGGCTCTGCAGTGCAGAAGGTACTTCCTGGATTTCATCCAGGATAATCAACGTATTTTCTGGATCAATCTCCACATCGCTTTCAATTGCAAGGCCGGTCAGGATACGATCTACATTGAAATCTCCGGAAAATAATTGTTCCATACGCTTATTTCTGTCGAAGTTAATATAGGCGCACTTTTCAAAATAATTCCTGCCAAATTCCTTCATCAACCAGGTTTTTCCCACCTGTCTGGCACCACGAATAATAAGTGGAAGTCTATGGGAATCCGCTTTCCACTCCAGCAGCTTTTGCATGGCAAATCTCTTCATATTTCTATCACCGGCCTTTCTCGTTTTTCTTGTTCTACTTTAAGTATATGCAGCATTTTACAGAAAGTCAATTGAGAAACTGTCTTTCTTTTACAGAAAGTCCGACAAGAAAATGTTATTTTGTGGCAGATTCTCCGCGGTGTTTTTGCAGGCAAAGAGTTTTTTCTCCATAGACATATTCTCTATTATATTTATCCCGCATGAATGGAAGTAGCTCCGCAAGATAATCCATATAAATCTGATAACGGACAATTGGTTGTGGATGAATATTCCATTCCGGACTACTTCTATCCCCGTTTTTTTCAAGTTTTTCATATTCCTGCAAAAAGTGAATCAAACGATCACGTTCTTCCATCAGTTCCTCGTAAGATGCATTTTCAAACTGCTTTCTATAAGATTGAGGACTTATCATCATGATTTTTTATACTCCTTCTGTAAATATTTTGTACCTTGTTTTATCGCCATATTAAAAAACATTCTAACATCCAAGCACCTATTTGCTACCGATATACAGCCTTTCACTTTCGTCAAAATTGCTATCAACATTGCTATCTATATTTTGTATTATATTACTTGATAAGAATACTTTCCATGCCTTTGCGACTACATTTTATCATTTTTTATAATATTCCTGTCTGGAGAAAAACTTCTCGCCCCTTGAACCACTCCCCAGGTTATGTTAGTATAGATTTCGGAGAGATAGTTGACGTTAGAGGATTCACATGCGTGCTTCAATATTCCAACTGAAAGAAAGCAGGTGATAACTTTTGACGGAAACTGAAATTATGGATCGTAAGCATCAGGAAGACTTGCAGCGCATCCGGGGCTTTCGCCTCCTCGATGATGACTTCCTCACGAAGTGCTTCGACAGAAAGACCGACTGCATGGAGCTGGTTCTGCAGATCGTACTGGAGAATCCGGATCTGCAGGTCGTGGATGTCCGGACGCAAGTGTT
>JAJEQR010000126.1 GCA_020687485.1 Hominifimenecus microfluidus
TCCAGCTTCATATCCGCTGTAACCTGTTTTTTGTGCAATCGCTCTAAGCGGTCACGCTTTCTCTGTGCCTTGCTCTTGCGGTGATACTTCATATAGTGGTAAATATCCTCGGCTCGCTGTTCCGTCTTGTGTGCGCCCTCCACAGCAGAATTATCCTTTTCTGTCTCTGCAATCTTGCGATGCACAAAATACATATTTTCGGTCTGGAGCTTGTGAACCGCAGTTTTTCCCAGTCCATCCGGTTTAAATGGCTTCTCCACATCCACCGGAACCACAACATACTTTGCTTTTCCGGTCTGTTCATCAAAGACACGCTTCATCTCATACTGCCGCTTTGTCGGCATCTTGTCCTTTGCTTTCTGCAACTTTCGGCGGTTCTTTTCCGACTTATCAAAAGCCTTCTGTACTTTTTGGTCTGTAAATTCGTCCGCCTGCCCCTGCGAAAATGTGGCGTCCTTTGTCTGAAGATCTCCATAATCGGACTGCTTTGCATTTTCTGACTTTGCACGCTCTCTGTGTGCGTGTTCTCTCTGCACACGCCTTTTGTGATATTTTCCTTTTTCCTCAGACCGTTGGTAGGTATTTCTAACGTGGTAATTGTCCTGAAAACTGTCTGCGTCCTCTGTATGGAAATTTGTAGCATTACCGTTTTCCTCATTGATAAAGCTGTTTTCCTTTAAGAATGTCTTTTCCGCTTCGGCTTCCGACTTCTGGACATTGTGACCAGAAGTGTCCTGTTGTTGCTGTCGGTAATATTTTTTCTTATTATTTTTCCTGTATTCTGTCCCAGTATTAAACTCTGACTTCTGGACGCTGTGACCAGAAGTTGCTTTTCCTGTACGACTGCCATGGTTCGCATCCCTTGGCAAATTGCTCACAGGCTTCTCGCTGGCACTAAACTGGTTTTCCACAGAAAAGGTGTTGTCCTGCCTGTGTTCTATATGTTTTACTCCAGTCACTTCCTTATCTTTGGAAAATGTCTCTTTTTCAAATGCCTTTACTGCCTGCTTCTTCTGTCTCTTTTCCGCCATTTATACTGCGTCCTCTTTCTGCACCGATTCCTCCGGCTTCGTATTCATAATTCTGTAGGTCTTGGTGTCTGTCGGGTATTTATCCACGAAGGGAATTACCACGTTATCAAACAGTATCAGACCACTTCCCGGCTCAGAGTTGGTGACATAGGAAAGCTGCTTATCAGAAAGTCCCAGCTTATCAGCGAGGATTGCCTGATCTTTGGCATTCTGATTTAACAGATACACAAAATCGCTGTTACCCAAAATACCCTCAATCTCCTCAGAACGGAGAAAATCGCCCACATTCTGCGTCAAACCTGTCGGAATACCGCCCCATTTTCTGAAACGCTTCCAGATTTCCACAGAGTAGATAGCTGTCTGCTTTTCCTTCAGAAGAAGGTGGAACTCATCACAGTAATAACGGGTTGCAATCTTTCGCTCCCTGTTCTGTGAAACCCTGTTCCACACTGCATCCTGCACGATCAACATTCCAAGTTCCTTTAACTGATTTCCCAAGTCTCTGATGTCAAAGCACATGATACGGTTGCCACTGTCCACATTGGTATGGTGGTTGAAATAATTCTGGGAACCATGCACATACAGCACAAGGCTGTTTGCGATACGCTCTGCCTTTGGATTCTTATGCTTCAGAAGTGCGTTGTATAAATCCTCCAGTATCGGCATATTTTCTGGCACCGGATTTTCAAAATATTTATCGTAAATATGACGGATGCATTCGTCGATGATACCTTTCTCATCATTCTCCAGACCGTCCTTGCCACCTGCAATCAGATCACACAATGTAATGATAAAATCAGATTTCAGTTTTAATGCTTCCTTATCCCCCTTATGGCTCAACTGAATATCCATCGGGTTCAGATAATCTTTGGAATTGGTGGCAAGTTTTACAACCTGTCCATGTAGTGCTGCCACTAGCGCAAAATACTCGCCCTCCGGATCGCAGATAATAATGTCGTCCTTTGTGATAAGAAAACAACTTAAAATCTCACGCTTTGCACTAAAACTCTTACCACTTCCGGGTGTTCCTAAGATAACTCCGTTTGGTGTACGGAGCCTTTTGCGGTCTGCCATGATCATGTTGTTGCTGAGTGCATTTAACCCGTAATAGATTGCCGGAGCAGGCATAAATAATTCCTGCGTGCAGAATGGTACTAAGATTGCGGTGCTTTTTGTGGAAAGAGTACGCTCAATGCCTGTCTCATTGCATCCAATCGGTGCGGATGCCATAAGTCCCTGTTCCTGCAAATACTGTAAACATCTGAGGTCACAGTTTGCCTGCTGAATGATACCGGACACTCTCTGCATTAAGCTCTCCAGTTCCCGCTTGGTTCTGCCATAACAGGTAATAAGGAATGTCATGTTGATCATCTTCTGATTGCTCGTATTCAAATCATCCAGAAATTCCAGCGTATCCTTTTCATAGGTCACAATATCCGTTGGAAGAATATCCATATCGTAGCCGCTCCGGACTGCCTTTTTCTGCTCCTCAATCTTCATCTTCTGGATATTGGAAATGACCGCTTTTAACTTCTTGATTGCCTTTACCGGATCTTCCGTCTGCATGTGCATGGAGATAGTAAGGTTTGCATCAATGTCAAGAAGCTGCTTGATCAGCTCGTCCGTAAACTTCGGTGCGATAATATCCAGATAGGACACACAGCCATACATATTTCCCGACTTGAAGCGGTTCGGATAGCGGAAATCAAACCCCGGCGATGCAATATAGTCCTTGACCGACTTACCGGATTCTGCCAGATCCTTAAACGAAAAGCGGAAAGGCTCCATGGTATCCTGATTAAAATATTCATGCAGGATACGCAGTCTTTCCTTTCCGTCCAGTCCCCTCGCAAGGGTTCCTATGTTGTTTAAGTTCCGTATGACATCTTTTTCAAT
>JAJEQR010000127.1 GCA_020687485.1 Hominifimenecus microfluidus
ATTGAAAAAGATGTCATACGGAACTTAAACAACATAGGAACCCTTGCGAGGGGACTGGACGGAAAGGAAAGACTGCGCATCCTGCATGAATATTTTAATCAGGATACGATGGAGCCTTTCCGTTTTTCATTTAAGGATTTGGCAGAATCCGGTAAGTCGGTCAAGGACTATATTGCCCCGCCGGGATTTGATTTCCGCTATCCGAACCGCTTTAAGTCGGGGAATATGTATGGCTGTGTGTCCTATCTGGATATTATCGCACCGAAGTTTACGGACGAGCTGATCAAGCATCTTCTGGATATTGATGCCAACCTTACGATTTCCGTGCACATGCAGACGGAAGATCCGGTAAAGGCAATCAAGAAGTTAAAAGCGGTTATTTCCAATATCCAGAAAATGAAGATTGAAGAGCAGAAAAAGGCAGTCCGAAGCGGCTATGATATGGATATTCTTCCAACAGACATCGTGACTTATGAAAAGGACACGCTGGAATTTCTCGATGATTTGAATACGAGCAACCAGAAGATGATCAACATGACATTCCTTATTACCTGTTATGGCAGAACCAAGCGGGAACTGGAGAGCTTAATGCAGAGGGTGTCCGGTATTATTCAGCAGGCAAACTGTGACCTCAGATGTTTACAGTATTTACAGGAGCAGGGCCTTATGGCATCTGCACCGATTGGATGCAATGAGACAGGCATTGAGCGTACTCTTTCCACAAAAAGCACCGCAATCTTAGTACCATTCTGCACACAGGAGTTATTTATGCCTGCACCGGCAATCTATTACGGATTAAATGCACTTAGCAACAACATGATTATGGCAGACAGAAAAAGGCTCCGTACACCAAACGGAGTTATCTTAGGTACTCCCGGAAGTGGTAAGAGTTTTAGTGCAAAGCGTGAGATTTTAAGCTGTTTTCTTATCACAAAGGACGATATTATCATCTGCGATCCGGAGGGCGAGTATTTTGCGCTAGTGGCAGCACTACATGGACAGGTGGTAAAACTTGCCACCAATTCCAAAGACTATCTGAACCCTATGGATATACAGTTATCCCATAAGGGGGATAAGGAAGCGTTAAAGCTGAAATCCGATTTTATTATTACTCTGTGTGACCTGATTGCAGGCGGCAAGGATGGATTGCAGAACGATGAAAAAGGTATCATCGACGAGTGTATCCGTCATATTTATGATAAGTATTTTGAAAATCCGGTGCCGGAAAATATGCCGCTGCTGGAAGATTTATATGATGCCCTGTTAGCACACAAAAATCCAAAGGCGGAGCGTATCGCAAACAGCCTTGTGCTGTATGTGCATGGTTCCCAGAATTACTTCAACCACCATACCAACGTAGACAGCGGCAACCGTATCATGTGCTTTGACATCAGAGACTTGGGAAATCAGTTGAAAGAGCTGGGTATGTTAATCGTGCAGGATGCGGTTTGGAACAGGGTATCGCAGAACAGGGAGCGAAAGATTGCTACCCGTTATTACTGTGATGAGTTCCACCTTCTTCTGAAGGAGAAGCAGACAGCTATTTATTCCGTGGAAATCTGGAAGCGTTTTAGAAAATGGGGCGGTATTCCGACAGGTTTGACGCAGAACGTGGGCGATTTTCTTCGTTCTGATGAGATTGAAGGTATTTTGGGTAACAGCGATTTTGTGTATCTGTTAAATCAGAATGCCAAAGATCAGGCAATCTTAGCGGATAAACTGGGACTTTCGGATAAGCAGCTATCCTATGTAACCAACTCCGAGCCGGGAAGTGGTCTGATACTGTTTGATAATGTGGTAATTCCATTTGTAGACAAATATCCGACAGACACCAAGACTTACAGAATTATGAATACCAAGCCGGAGGAATCGGTGCAGAAGGAGGACGCAGTATAAAATGGCAGAAAAAAGACAGAAGAAGCAGGCAGTAAAGGCATTTGAAAAAGAGACATTTTCCAAGGATAAGGAAGTGACTGGAGCAAAACACACAGAACACAGGCAGGATAACACCTTTCCTACGGAAAATCATTTTCATGCCAATGAGAAGCCTGTGAGCAATCTGCCACGGGATGCGAACCATGGCAGTCATAGAAGAAATGCAACTTCTGGTCACAGCGTCCAGAAGTCAGAAGCCGAAGCGGAAAAGGCATTCTTAAAGGAAAACAGCTTCATGCAGGACGAGCAGACTGATTTTGAGACTTCTTCTGACAGTACAATAGAAAACAAGGCTCATGTCAGGGACACCTACCAACGGTCTGAGGAAAAAGGAAAATATCACAAAGGGCGTGTGCAGAGAGAACACGCACACAGAGAGCGTGCAAAGTCAGAAAATACAAAGCAGTCCGATTATGGAGATTTCCAGACAAAGGATGCCACATTTTCGCAGGGGCAGGCGGAAAAATTTACCGACAGAAAAGTACAGAAGGCTTTTGATAAGTCAGAAAAGAACCGCCGGAAGTTACAGAAGGCAAAGGACAAGATGCCGAAAAAGCGGCAGTATGAGATGAAACGTGTCTTTGATGAACAGACCGGAAAAGCAAAGTATGTGGTGGTTCCGGTGGAAGTGGAGAAGTCATTCAAGCCGGACGGACTAGGAAAAGCTGCGGTTCACAAACTCCAGACCGAAAATATGTATTTTGTGCATCGTAAGATTGCAGAAACAGAAAAGGACAATTCTGCGGTTGAGGGCGCACACAAGACGGAACAGCGAGCCGAGGATATTTACCACTATATGAAGTATCACCGTAAGAGCAAGGCACAGAGAAAGCGTGACCGCTTAGAGCGATTGCACAAAAAACAGGTTACAGCGGATATGAAGCTGGA
>JAJEQR010000128.1 GCA_020687485.1 Hominifimenecus microfluidus
TATAGTGATAGGTAATCCTTTGAAGTTATCGCCGGATTTTCCCCCACTCCACACCGGACGTGCGACTTTCACCGCATCCGGCGTTCCATCGGTTGTTTTCACAAGCATTTAATCAATCACCAAATGAAATGTTAGTTTTCTATTGCGGACAAACCAGCCTGCTGGCGCAGACTGTTCACTTTTAACATCAGTTCCTTTGTTGCCTTGATCGTGTCGGCTATCTCTTTTAGCTCATTCTTAGGACACTCTTGCAGGAGTGGAAGAAATCTATTATGGAACAAAATCATATTTCGATAGCGTTCCTTGCCGCCCAATTCTGCCGGTGTTTTCAGCCAGCATACTATGTCAGCCGCATTTTCAAAGAGTTCCCCACTTAGCGCACATTTTCCACGTTGAGCCGAGAATAGTGAAATCCTGCTGTCAGTAAGTTCTGTGCTTCGCCCCATAGACGGTTGATTCCTCAAACCTGATAGAACAGATGAGTTCATACTTAGGTTCGTGTGTATCAATGCCCGTCCCTCTACCGTGTAACTGCAAACCGCCGCTTTCTTTGCCATCGGTATCTTGTTCTTGATGTATGCGATAGGGTAGATAGGTTGGTCGATTCCAGATACATACCGTATCATTGCCGACTTTCCAAACCGTTCTTTTTCGCTCTCGGTCATTGCGCCGCCCTCTCGAACAAGTCTGCACCCGGTTTCTGTATTGAGCCGATTTGTTAAAACTGTCATGACCTGTCTGTGGATTTTCCTGCAATCAATGCTGATGCAGGTGGCAAGTTGAAAATAATTCTGTATTCCCAGAACCATTGAATTGTACAGCCGTATTTCGTCCAAAGGTCTTTTTCCCTCTGAAGGTCGGGCAATTCGTTTCGCCTGTTCCACCAGTTTTTGCCTTTCCAGTTCCAACTTTTTGTCACAGATATGAGATTGCACGATGTACTTCCTGCTTTTCGGTCTGACTCGTATCTTAAACCCAAGAAACTCTGAATAGCGTTTTCTAACATTGACTATCCTTGTTTTCTCTGGCGATACCTCCAACCTCAGCCTCTCGGTTATCCATGCCGTTACAGCCTCTTTCGTTCTCAAAGCGTCCTCTTTATTCCGGCAGAAAATTCTGAAATCATCTGCATATCTCACGATATACATTTCTTTCAACCCTGTTTTCCTCATTTTGAGGAATGCCTTGCTCCGGTCAAAAGTAATCGAGTTTCTGATTTTCCTCTCATACCCGTATTCCTTTACAAGAGGGTGGTTCTGCCATTGGCTCTCAACCCATTTGTCCAGTTCATTCAGCACGATATTGGCAAGCAACGGTGAAATGATACCGCCTTGCGGAGTGCCTTTGTCTGGAATGAGTGTAGTGCCGTCTGGCATTCTAATCGGTGCTTTCAGAATCCGCTTGATAATAAAAATCAACTGCTTGTCGTGTATTCCCATTGCCCATATTTGCCGCATTAGCTTGCTGTGATTTACGTTGTCGAAAAATCCTTTTATATCAAACTCAATCACATAATGCAGGTTCATGCGTTGAAGCATGGTGTAAGTTTTCTGCACGGCGTGTTCCACGGAACGGTTCGGGCGAAAGCCGTAACTGTTGTCGCTGAATTTCGCTTCGCAGATTGGCTCTATGACCTGTTTGATACATTGCTGTACCAGCCTGTCCCAGATACAGGGAATACCTAACGGTCTGGTTTTTCCGTTTGGTTTCGGAATGTCTTTGCGTCTTACCGGCTTTGGGCGGTATCCGTGCTGACTTCCTGTGACAATAAACCTCACTTTCTCTGCAACTGTTTCGGGCGGTAAACACCCGATGTCACTGATGTTTTTGTTGTCTGTTCCTGCTGTGTAGCTTCCTCCGTTTGCTTTGATGTTCCGATATGCCAGAAGAATGTTGTCCCGGCTCAGAATTAAATCCATAAGGTCGGTAAAATTTTCTCCCTCCAAACTTCGATGATAGAGTTCATCAAAAACTGGCTGCATACCGTAATACTCGGCATGACGTAAGTCATCTACACATAGAGTTTTGTTTTTCTTTGGCATAAGGCATCACCTCCTTTTTGCGAAAGTGACCCTTTTGGTCTTACTCGAATCCTTATGTTGGATTGAATAATGCCTGCTTATCTCAACCGACTTGTGGCCATTCCTCCGTAGCTCACATAACGCAAGCACATCATAGGTTCGACCACTACTTTTCAGCAGCAGTTCGTCTGCTTATTGTTTTTCGTCAGACTATTCCTTGCGGAATCTGCTGCCTTTCCTCGTTCCGATAGTTCTATCTGTTCATACATACCCGTAGGTTCCTGCTATAGACCTGTCGGCTTGCCTGTGCCTGTAACACAGCATGGTCGTTCGTAGGATCAATTTCTACTAAACCACACCGACTGCGCATTAACGCACCCACACATTTCTGCGTGGTCTTCTTTTAGACCTGTACATTCGCAGGTTCGTCAGTCCGCCCGCCAAAGCGAACATTCTAACCATAGGTATCTTATAGACTCTCGGCTTATAGGTAACACAGTCTGCCTCCAGACCGCTTTCGACCACTTTAGGCAGTGGTTACGGTTACTCTCAGCCTTTGTCATGGGGCTTCGTACACCAGCCATTACAGCTAATGCACGCCCATCAAGGGTAGGCGTTTCAGGGCGTTACCCCGTCATTCCACCTATCAAACTACCAGTTCTCCGAACAACGGAAAACCGTTGCTC
>JAJEQR010000129.1 GCA_020687485.1 Hominifimenecus microfluidus
ATCCGGAGTACTGCGAGACACGAGAAACCTTGCAGGAAGTCGGGGGGACCACCCCCCAAGGCTAAATACTACTCAGTGACCGATAGCGCATAGTACTGTGAAGGAAAGGTGAAAAGGACCCCGGGAGGGGAGTGAAAGAGAACCTGAAACCTTGTGTTTACAAACTGTGGAACATCCATACGAGATGAACCGCGTACTTTTTGTAGAACGGTCCGGCGAGTTATTTTTACTGGCAAGGTTAAGTTCCTAAGGAACGGAGCCGAAGGGAAACCAAGTCTTAAGAGGGCGTTAAGTCAGTGGAAATAGACCCGAAACCGGGTGATCTATCCATGTCCAGGCTGAAGCGGGAGTAAAATCCCGTGGAGGGCCGAACTCACATCCGTTGAAAAGGGTGGGGATGAGGTGTGGATAGGGGAGAAATTCCAATCGAACCCGGAGATAGCTGGTTCTCCTCGAAATAGCTTTAGGGCTAGCCTCATATTAGTCTTGCGGAGGTAGAGCACTGAATTTCCTAGGGGGCGTCAAAGCTTACCGAAGAATATCAAACTCCGAATGCCGTGAAGATGATGTATGGGAGTCAGACTGTACGAGATAAGTTGGACAGTCAAAAGGGAAAGAGCCCAGACCATCGGTTAAGGTCCCAAAGTGCGTGTTAAGTGGAAAAGGATGTGGGATTTCGAAGACAGCTAGGATGTTGGCTCAGAAGCAGCCATTCATTCAAAGAGTGCGTAATAGCTCACTAGTCGAGAGGTCCTGCGCCGAAAATGTCCGGGGCTAAAACACGACACCGAAGCCATGGAATGTATAACATTGGTAGAGGAGCATTCTTATCGCGGCGAAGCAGTACCGGAAGGAGCTGTGGAGTGATAAGAAGAGAGAATGCCGGAATGAGTAGCGAGAGGAAGGTGAGAATCCTTCCGGCCGAATATCCAAGGTTTCCAGAGTAAAGCTGATCTGCTCTGGGGAAGTCGGGACCTAAGGCGAGGCCGAGAGGCGTAGTCGATGGACAACAGGTTGAAATTCCTGTACTGTCATGTAACAGAACTGTGGGGACGCAGGGAGGAAAGAAGAGCCGGGAATGAAGAGACCGGTGCAAGCGAGGTAGGAGTCTGAAAGGCAAAACCGTCAGACAATCCGAAGACGTGATGCGCAGCGAACTGAAGTAGCGAAGCTTCGGCCCCTAACTGCCAAGAAAAGCCGCTATTGTTTGCATGACACCCGTACCGTAAACCGACACAGGTGGATGAGGAGAGAATCCTAAGGCCGACGGGAGAAGCATTGTTAAGGAACTCGGCAAAATGACCCCGTAACTTCGGGAGAAGGGGTGCCTCGAAAGAGGCCGCAGAGAATTGGCCCAAGCAACTGTTTAGCAAAAACACAGGTCTATGCAAAACCGAAAGGTGAGGTATATGGGCTGACGCCTGCCCGGTGCTGGAAGGTTAAGAGGAGAGCTTAGCGCAAGCGAAGGTTTGAATTTAAGCCCCAGTAAACGGCGGCCGTAACTATAACGGTCCTAAGGTAGCGAAATTCCTTGTCGGGTAAGTTCCGACCCGCACGAAAGGCGTAATGATTTGGGCGCTGTCTCGACAATGCACCCGGTGAAATTGAAGTACCAGTGAAGATGCTGGTTACCCGCGCCAGGACGGAAAGACCCCATGGAGCTTTACTCTAGCTTGATACTGGGATTCGGTATTGTCTGTACAGGATAGGTGGGAGGCTATGAACCGTGGACGCCAGTCTGCGGGGAGCCGCTGTTGGGATACCACCCTTACAATACTGGATTTCTAACCTGCCGCCATGACCTGGCGGAGGGACAATGTCTGGTGGGGAGTTTGACTGGGGCGGTCGCCTCCGAAAGAGTATCGGAGGCGCTCAAAGGTCCTCTCAGGATGGACGGAAACCATCCGAAGAGTGCAAAGGCATAAGAGGGCTTGACTGTGACACCGACGGGTGGAGCAGGTACGAAAGTAGGACTTAGTGATCCGGTGGTAGAAAGTGGGATTGCCATCGCTCAACGGATAAAAGCTACCCTGGGGATAACAGGCTTATCACTCCCAAGAGTTCACATCGACGGAGTGGTTTGGCACCTCGATGTCGGCTCATCGCATCCTGGGGCTGTAGCAGGTCCCAAGGGTTGGGCTGTTCGCCCATTAAAGCGGTACGCGAGCTGGGTTCAGAACGTCGTGAGACAGTTCGGTCCCTATCCGGCGCGGGCGTAGGATATTTGAGAGGAGCTGTCCTTAGTACGAGAGGACCGGGATGGACGAACCGCTGGTGGATCGGTTGCATTATCAAGTGCATGGCCGAGTAGCCAAGTTCGGAAGGGATAAACGCTGAAGGCATCTAAGCGTGAAGCCCCCCTCAAGATGAGATATCCCATTCTTTAAAAGAAGTAAGACCCCTTGAAGACCACGAGGTAGATAGGGCAGAGGTGGAAGTACGGTAACGTATGGAGCTGACTGTCACTAATCGGTCGAGGGCTTGACCTCAA
>JAJEQR010000012.1 GCA_020687485.1 Hominifimenecus microfluidus
CGCCCCCCCCCCCCCCCCCCCCTCTGTCTCTGTAAAAATCATCTGTGCCGGCAACTAGATGGTGAAGTTGGAGGAGGAAGACGTATTATCTACCATCTCCAGTACATTCTGGAAATCCCCGGACAGCTCAATGCTGCTGGGAGTCGCAATAAAGATGTACTTCGAAATACTCTGAATATCACCGTTCATCGAATAACAGGCGCCGGAAGTAAAGTCAACGATTCGCTGTGCCAGATCCATCTGAACACCCTCCATGTTGATAACAACCGCACGACCGCTGAGCAACGTATCGCAGATATCTCTGGCGTCATCCCAGGACGCCGGCTTTACCATATGTACCTCCATCCCACTGCTGCGGCGCATAGGGACTACATTTGGAGAGGACTTGCGGGCCGGACGTGAAGAACGCGCTTCCTTCTCATATGAAGCACTGCCGACACCATCCGATACCTCCTCATCTCTGGACGAACGGGCGGATTTCTTCTTGCCCATGAAGCGGGGAGCAGGCTCTTCCTCTTCAAAATCATCTTCCAGATCAAAATCGTCCTCGTCATCATATTCATCGTCATTAAGCTTCATAGAATTCAGAAACTTGTCAATTATATTTGCCATTCTTCTATCTCCTGATCTTTATAATATCCTGCCGTCTTCCTGTTCCTGACGACGTACGCACTTTAAATATTATCGTTCTTTTTCCTTCCGGTGTCAACCTGAAATTTCAGGTTTTTTCTGGATTTAAGAAAAACTTCAGGTTCTTTCTAGTATATCATCTCACCGGGTGCTCCCTTACTGCCATCCAGCAGAATGTGGTCATAGATGCTGAGACCATAGCTGGTCCCCCGCTTCACAATATAATAGTCATTATCCTGATCCAGGACTTCAACTGCTTTAAACACGGCATAGCCCTTATTAACATTGTAAACGCCCTGCACCGTAGCTGTACTGCCGACTGTATAGCTCTTATTCGCGGAATCCGGATATCGAAGTACGGTTCCTGCCGGAACATCATCCGCTGACACATAATAATCCGTATCTGTCACATAATAAATCTGCGGCGTGATGAACTGAATGCTGGTTCCGTCCGCATTATAAATCTCCTGATTAAACCCCTTACTGTCTGAGTTACCACCCGTCGTCAGATATTCCTTCGGAATCGTATAGAACGAACTCTCTATCACTGCAGACTTCGGTATTTTCAGACCGCTTTTCACATCATTATCGTGGATCGTAACCTCCAGATATCTCTGACCGGCATACTGTACCATATAGCGTCCAAGGGAAAGCTTTCCGTAAGTATTTCCGTCCGTACCGGTAAAAATTTCAAAATTCACGCTGGTACTGAGATCTTTCTCCGGAAAAGTCACAGAAACACTGGTCGTATCCTTATATTTCTCTGCCGTCTCCGCATCCAGCGCAATGATAATCTGCCATTGCTCCGATGTAATCGTCTTATAGACCGGACTGCCGCTCTCCAGCAGCTCTCCGCTTCGGATGGAATTCTTATTATAGTTATTCCGCTTGAAGTTATCCATCGTTACATTCTCTGCAGAAAGATCCTCAAAGCCATCCACATAGTACTCAACAATTCCGCTCTCCGCAGCCGGCACAGTATGAAAGTATGCTGGATCAATGCCCAGATTATCCAGGTCATTTACAGAATTTGTGGAGAGAAAATTCAGAAGCTTGTTCTCCATTTCATATTTTAACTCATAAGTCTTATAGAACGAAGTCTCATCATACATAGAGATGAATGACGAGAGTGTCTTCTTCAGAGAAGTCAGATTGTCTCTGGAAAGGCTGCTGCTCTCACTGGATCCAGACGACGAGAGCAACTCTGTGAACTGACCGTTTTCATCAATAGAATATACCACATCCTCCACAGCCGCCCGGCTTCCCTCCCGGATATAATAATTTACATAACCGGTCTGATCTGTGTTCGCAACCAATTCTTCCCGTAAAATCAGCCCGGTGTATGTCTGATCTCGGGAGAGCGATACCTCTTCTCCGACTTCGTACACCTGTATCCGATCACTGGTCATATAGCTGATCACGCTGTAGGCAAGGTAAATAAAGATAAACAAAAAAATAATCACACCGATATTGATGTGAATCGGTCTCCGGTATTGAATTACTTTCGAATTCTTCTTATTCTGCTTCATCCGAAGCTCCTTTCGGAATATCATGTATATTTTACGGCAAAACGGAAATTAATAACAAGGCAAATCGAAATACCTGAATCTGGAAGGAGGGCTCTTATGAAGGCCTTGGATTACACTGCACTGACAATTGCCATAATCGGCGCCGTAAACTGGGGACTCGTCGGCATCTTTCGCTTTGACCTAATTGCCGCACTGTTCGGCAATATGTCCTGGTTCTCCCGCCTGGTCTACATTCTCGTGGGATTAAGCGGGTTATACCTGCTCAGTCTGTATGGGCGAATCCGGAACGAATCCTAAAAGCATTCCGTGACAGAGACACAAACAGAAAGTCAGGGCGCCTTAACAGGCGCCCTGTGACACAAGCAAGCATCCAATTTGGAAACAATTTCTTACAGAGCGATTACCGTACACTCCTGAGCATTCGCCGGAAGGTTCTCCTTGTCTTCGGATACACTGAGGATAAACTCAACACCATACTTCTCACTAATTGCGGCAAGATCGTCAACAGCACGCTCGATCTCATTACCATTCAGGTTAGAGAGCTTCAGGAAAGCATCCATATATACCTGTTCCAGATCGTGATCCTGAGAAATGATACCGCAGATAAATCCCAGAAATGCCTCATACGAATGTATGGGATACTTAAAAACATCGATCAGCCGAACCCTGTTACTCAAATCATACATATGCTGAGTGTTCTTATCAAGGTACACGATGGTTCCGTGCGCTTCCTTCACCGCGCTGTTTACCTTCTCCAGAAGGAATTTGGTTTTGCCTTTCCCTTTACGACCTGCAATAATCTGAACCATAGCTGTCTCCTCCTTGTATCATTTTGTAATTGTAATCGCTCAAAAATGAGTTGTTTTTATTATAGTATACTTTCATCAAAAATACAAGTACGATTTCACTTGTTTTGTTAATTATTCTTATTTTTTTGAAATTTTTTTCAAACTTTTTGTTTTCAATTCTAAAAGACGTAATGTTTAGAAATCGCTTTTCGTTTTTCGCTGCAGCCCAACGTTCAACACCACGCCCATTCCAATAAATATACTTAACAGCGAACTGACGCCTGCGCTGATAAAAGGAAGTGGAAGTCCGGTATTCGGAAGCAACTTGCTGGCCACACCGATATTTACAAACGTCTGGAAAGCGAGAAGTGCCCCCATTCCAACACAGAGAAGACGTCCAGAAAGATCTTTCGCTTTCGCCGCCATACGGAAGCATTCCACTACCAGAAAGGCGAGAAGTGCGATGACAATTACGCTTCCGATAAAACCAAGTTCCTCTCCGATTACCGCAAAGATAAAATCACAGTTCTCTTCGGAAAGGAAATTTCCGTTCTTTACAGATTCAAAGCTGGTATTATTCAGTCCCTTGCCGTGCAGCTGGCCGGAAGCAATCGCCAGAACCGAGTTGTCCTGCTGCTGTGTCAGACCGGTAGACTTATACTGATCCGGATAGCGCCATGAGAGAATACGGTTCAACTGATATCCCTTTAAGAGTGTTTGCCCCGGCTGCATAGCAATATACAGCATGGCTCCAGCTGTCGGAACTGCGACAGCCACCGCGCCGAAAATCCATTTATAGCTTAGTTTTGCTACGTAAATCATAGACAGAAAAATAAACGTGATCACCAACGTGGTCGAAAGATCCGGCTCCGCCAGAATCATCGCTGCCGGAACCGCGAACAGAAGAAGCGCGGTTCCTACCGTAACCACCTTGCTGATCCGCTCCCGGTTCGCCATAAAGAAGCTGGCGAATACCATAATTACACCGATCTTCGCGAATTCGGACGGTTGAATCTGCATAAAGCCGAGATTCAGCCAGCGGGTTGCATTATTTGCCGATGTTCCCACACCCGGGATCAGAATTACGCCGAGCAACACTAGCATTCCGATGTAAACAAGAGGTGCAATCTTCATAATAAAGTGATAATCCATCAGCGCAAAGAATATCATAGCCGCGGCTCCGATCCCGAAGCCCATCAGCTGCTTCTGCAGTGTGGCATCACGATCCGCATCATTCGCCATGGCACTGCTCAGAATCAGGAATCCAATGGTGCATAAAGCCGCAATCAGAATCACAATCCGAAAATTGAAGTTTCTTAATTTGTACTCGCTAAAACGAAACATATCTCTGGTACCTCTGTTTCTTTACTTTCCCTTCCCGAAGAGACGCGACAGGAAGCCACCATGCCGGTTCAGATCCAGGTACGGAACATCTTCGCCGGCAATGCGGCGCACAATATTCCGGTAAGCCTGTCCGGGAAGTGTCTCACCCTCAATCAGCGACTGTCCCTGATTCGTAGCAACAATCACAGCCTCATCATCCGGGATCACACCAATCAGCGGCACGCCGAGAAGATCAATAACGTCCTGCGCGGACATCATATCCCCGCGCTTCACAAGCTCCGGGCGCAGCCGATTTACAATCAGGTGATTTCTGCGGATGCCCTTCTCCTCCAAAAGGCCGATAATGCGGTCAGCATCCCGAATCGCCGAAACTTCCGGCGTTGTAACAACAAGAGCACGGTCCGCGGCTGCAATCGCATTCCGGAAGCCCTGCTCAATCCCGGCCGGACAGTCCAGAATAATATAATCAAAGTTCTTCTTCAGGCCATTAATCAGCTTAATCATCTGCTCCGGACGAACGGCACTCTTGTCCTTCGTCTGTGCTGACGGAAGGAGCTGCAGATTCGGATAATGACGATCCTTAATCAGCGCCTGCTTCAGGCGGCATTCCCCTTCAATCACATCGACAAGATTATAAACAATACGATTTTCCAGCCCCATAACCACATCCAGATTCCGAAGTCCGATGTCCGTATCGATCATCAGTACAGACTTGTCCAGCTTCGCCAGACCGGTTCCGATATTTGCGGAGGATGTGGTCTTTCCTACGCCGCCTTTTCCTGAGGTAATTACAATTACTTCCCCCATCGTTTACCTCTCCTTTTTAATCATTTACAACTGCTGTACTTGCCTTGGAAGCGCCGCTTGCCTGAATTTCTTCCAACGTAAGCTCACCATAATAGAAATCATATATATTGCTGGCGATTCTGGCCGCATTCGAAGACGTATATCCATAAGGAATGGATACTACCACTGCGATCTCCGGATTATCATACGGTGCATAGGAGATGAAGTTCGCATGGTTCGGGCGAAGCTTGCTCTCCTCTGCAGTACCGGTCTTACCGGCAATATCTACCTTACAGGTAATAATATCATCACCATCCGACCGTCCCTGCAGATGATCCGCAACTACAGAGCGCATACCATCATGGATGGTATCCCAGGTGGTGCTGGCGAATGTGGTCGTACCCACGATCGTCGGTGTATATTCTTCCAGAAGATTGCCGTCGGAATCCGTCAGCTTGTCCAGAAGAGTCAGATCATATACGGTACCGCTATTGGCAATCGTCGTCGCATAGCGGGCCAACTGAACATTCGAGAACGCGTGAGTACCCTGACCGATAGCAGAAGGAATCGGAGCCGTATCCGAAATATGCGGTTCCAGCTCGTTCAGCTGAATCCCTGTCTTTCGGTCTAAGCCAAATTGAGCCGCATACGTACGGATCGTATCAACACCCTTTTGTTCCACATATGTCTCCTGATCCGTGTTCTCCAGTGACGGATCCGCAAGTGAAAGGCGGAAGCCCATCTCACTAAAGAAATAGTTGCACGAATCGCGAATTGCTTGCACAATATTCAGATTCCCGTGGTTCACACCGCCCGCGCAGGAAAGCTTCAATCCCTGCTTGGTAAATACGCTGTCGGTCAGCATCACTTCATCTCTTGTCACAACTCCGTTCTCCAGAGCGGCTGCCGTCGTTACCAGCTTGAATACCGAACCGGGAGCTTTCTGTGCCTGTGTTGCCGTACTGTACAGCGGGCTTGACATATCGTTCGCCAGACTGCTGTAATACTTCGCGTCCACGGAACCGGAAAGGCGGTTATTATCATAGCTGGGATAAGATACAACCGCCAGTACATCGCCGCTGTGAACATCCGTAATCGTAACAGCGGCAGAACAGGGATCCATCGCCAGCTGTGCCGGCGTAATCTCCAGGCTCTTGATCTTCTCCAGCAGGAATTCATAGGATGTGATATCCGTTCCTGCCATCAGCTTCTGGATGGCTTCCTGATCACTTTCCAGGATCCCCTGTTCGAAAAGCGCCAGGCAGATATCGCAGCCGCTGATCTTCTGGTTGTAGATCAGATTCTTGTACACCCGCTTGTTAAAGACAGAGCTCTCGCGAAGGAGTGTGCCGATCTGATCCACCAGTATCTGATAAGTGTCCTCGGCACTGGTATACTTGCTATCCAGGGAAAGCTTGCTGACATCGATCCAGTTCTGTGACAGCGCATAGCGAAGAAACTCGCTCAGTCCGATGGTTTCATCATTCTTGTAAGCGATATACGTCTCATCATTCGTATCGATCGCGTCGGTAAGAAGATACCCGGCGTCCGCAAGTACGTCATATACATAGCTGACGTAGATCTTCATAAAGTTGTCCTCACCCTCCGGAACCTCGCCGCCAAGATCCTTGTACGGCGTCGGATTCGGGCTCAGAAGCTCCGCGCGGATCGCGGAAACTGCTTCGTCCTGTCCCTGCAGGAACAGATCCTGAATCCGCTTCTCAGCGTCTCCCGCATCGGCATCCGCAAAAGCGCTCATATCCAATATATTATTATTGATCAGCTGATAATATGCTTCATAGATCGAAAGTTTGCGCTCGGAAGCGCTGGTTCCCGCCGGATTGTATACCTTATCATTCACCAGCTTGTCCACCAGAATACCGGCCAGATTCTGCTCTACCAGGTGATAGATTCCGACCTGAAGATCATGATCGATCGTAAGGTAGATATCGTTGCCGGTGACCGGCGCTGTCTCGTCGGTCACTTCCATGATGTGTCCCAGGCTGTCCAGATACATCGTGCGGCTACCCTTGATTCCCTGCAGCTCCGATTCCATGGAAGCCTCAATACCGGTCTTACCGATGACGTCGCCAAGCTCATACCGTTCCTCACCCTCCGCGTAATCTGCGTTCAGCGTTTCGAGTTCCTCTGAGCTCGCTTTGCCGGTATAGCCGATCACATGCGCGAAATATGTGCTGTCGGTATAAACTCTCTGGTAATCTTCTTCCACATCCACACCATCCATGCTGTCTGCATGCTCCAGTACATCCGTCATCGTCTCTTCCGAGACATTGGAGGACACAACAACCGAACGATAGCGCTGATAGGAATTACTGTTCAGCAGATAACGGATATTCATGACCCGCAGCGCTGTCTCCGTGTCGATCTCATACGTCTCTGCATTGGCGCCGCTGCCCTTCTTTCCGATTCCGTAACGATCATAGAAATACTCATACAGCCCCTGCGCTGTTACATTCTTCTGCTCGTCCGTGAGCTCATCGACAGATTTCTTGCCGTAAGCGTCGCGAAGGAAGCGCTGACGGCTATTTCCCTGTATGCTGAACTCCATCTCACCGGCAGAATTAATAAAGATCGGGATCTCCTCCACAATCTTCTCTCCATGACGGTCCAGAATCTTCAGAAGCTCCATAATCATCATATTCTTCTGATAGCCGTTGTAGGCTCCGGTGTCCTTCAGTGTTACGGAATAGACCAGCTCATTGTAGGCCAGGAGAGTTCCGTTGCGGTCATAGATATTTCCTCTAGTACTGGACAGGCTGATCGTGCGCAGCGTCATCTGATCCACATAGGATTCCTGCGCATTCGCGCCTTCCACAATCTGAAGTTGATACAGATGTATGATAAGCACGGAAAACATCACGGCAAAGATGCAGCTCAAAGGGAACAAACGCGAGGTCGCTACCCTCTTCAGATGGTACCAGAGGTATTCAAGGATTTCTTTAAACAAACTTCTTCGCACTCCTCTTCGTCATTTTTGCAAACCTGGCATTCAGCCACAGCAGAAACTTATAGATCACAAGCGTCATTAATACCGTATAGACAAGCTCCGGAAGCATCACCTTCCAGATGTAGAACAGAATGTTCGTCTGCCCCTTCAGCAGGAAGGAGAACACATACACATACAAGCTGAACAGAATCTCGCTCAGCGTACACAGAATCACCGGCATATTGATGAACTCTGTATAGAATACCTGACCAAGCAGACCGTTACCGTAGCCGATTAGCATATAGATCAGCGCATAGAACCCGATGCTGGTGCCAAAGAACAGATCCGCTAGCAGACCACTGAAGAAGCCAACCAGCATTCCATCCACTGTTCCCCGGATAAATCCGAACGCGAACGTGATGATCAGCAGGATATTCGGAACTGTATCGATCAAATTTGAGGCAGCAAACAGATTATTCTGAAGCATAAAACCGGCCAGAATAACACCAGTATAGAACAAAACCCGCTTCACGTTATTCCCCCGTTTCCTTCAGTGTAGTAATTACAAGCACCGCATCCAGATGATTAAAATCAACCACCGGCACCAGATAGCCGGACTTCGTCAGGTGATTGGCATCGATCTGCAGTTCCTGTGCATACCCGATCAGGATGCCGGGAAGATACAGGCTACTGGTATTACCGGTTACAATCTTATAGTCGTCCTGAATATCTGCGTCTTTGTCGATCTTCTCCAGACGAAGCTTTCCTTCTTCGTAGAGCTCCAGATTGCCGGTCACAATACAGGAATCCTTGGAAAGCACAGACATTGCGCCAACATTGCAGCCGTCATCCGCAATCATGCGGACCGTAGCTGAGTTCAGAGTCACCGAAGTAACGATTCCCACAAGACCGCCCTGCGCAATCACGTTCATATTCACCTGAATGCCATCGTTACTTCCGCGGTCAATCAGGACGGTTTTATTCCAGTTACCGGAATTATTGCCGATCACATGCGCGCCGACGGTATCATAATCCGGATACTGCTCCTTCATATCAAGCAGCTCCCGGTACTGCTCCAGCTCCGCAAGCTGAAGCTGATACTGTGTGTTCTCCGCGCGAAGAAACTCCACTTCTTCCTGCAGTGCGGTATTCTCATCCTGTACCCGCTTCAGCTCCGCGACCGATTCGATCTCGCCGGACAGAAAACCTCCGACCTGGTTCAGGCCGCGCTGCATCGGCATCAGCACCGTGTTGATCACATTGCGCACACCGTTATTCACGGTGCTGCTCACGGTACTCACGATAATCAGAATCAGGCACAGTCCGATCAGTACAAGCAGAAAGTGTTTGGGACGTATACGGGAATCTTTATTCTTCATGTAACTTTATCCTCTATATCATATTTCTATATCATATTTCGTTCTTTCAAACTAAAATAGCAGTGATCTCCGATAATGATATGGTCTAACAGCGAGATTCCCAGAATCTCACCGGCGGAAACCATCCGGTGCGTCAGTAGAATATCCTCCCGGCTCGGAGACGGATCGCCACTGGGATGATTATGGAGAAGTATGAGAAAAACGGCCTGATGCCTCAGCGCCGCAAGAAATACCTCTCTCGGGGAGATCACGGAAGCGTTCACCGTCCCCTTCGACAGAGTCACCGCACGCAACAGATGATTCTTGGTGTCGAACAGCGCCGCCCAGATCTCTTCATGCTCCAGATGACACAGATCCTCCATAAAATAATCGGCTATGGAAGCGGCCGACGTCATGCAGATCCGTTCTCTGGCATTTTCTTTCGCCATACGCCCGGACAGCTCGCCCAGGCACTGTAGCTGAATCGCCTTGACAGTACCGATCCCAGGGATAGCTGTCAGCTCCTTCAGCGTACTTCGCGTAATATCTGCCAGCGGATGCCCGCTCCGGCTTCGAAGAAGAAGCTGCTGCGAAAGCTCCAGCGCGGTCATTCCGTGGCAGCCGCTCTTCAATATCACAGCAAGAAGCTCCGCATCACTCAGAATGCCCGGGCCTCCAGCCGCACACTTCTCATACGGGCGTTCTGTAACCGGCAGTTCCTTCATGGTAGTAACAACAGGATTCATAGGAAACCTCCTTCAGGGTGATCTCTCCATACTTACCCATCCGAAGGAATACAAATGCACTGTGTTATATTCTAACACAGGGAAAAACCAGCGTCCACCAGTTTCTGTAAAGACATCAAAATTCCATACTTTGCATGATACCATGTAATTCCGCCCTGGAAAAATACGGTATACGGAGGACGAAGCGGTCCATCCGCACTCAGCTCAATCGATGCGCCCTGAATAAAGGCTCCGGCAGCCATAATAACTTCATCATCGTAGCCGGGCATTGCCCAGGGTTCCGGCGTCACATAGCTGTCCACCGGTGCCGCTGCCTGAATACCGAGACAGAATGCCTTCAGACGCTCCGGCGTATCCAGATCAATCGCCTGGATGATATCGTAGCGGGGTGTATCCGCCGTGGGGTGCACGCGGAAGCCAAGGCTCTCATACAGGCTTGCCGCAAAGATTGCGCCCTTCTCAGCTCCGGCTGTCACCGTAGGTGCCAGGAAGAAGCCTTGATAGAAAGCTGGATTCGTGCCAAGATTGGCTCCAACCTCGCGCCCCAGTCCGGGAGATGTCAGGCGGTGCGCCACCTGCTCCACGCACTCATGCGTACCGCAGATATAACCGCCGGCCGGTGCAAGACCGCCGCCCGGATTTTTGATCAGAGAGCCGACAATCATATCTGCTCCCAGATCGGAGGGTTCGATGGTCTCCACGAATTCGCCGTAGCAATTATCCACCATGCAGATGATATCCTTCCGGATGCTCTTTACAAATGCGATCAGCTCACCGATCTGCTCGACCGAAAGTGTCGGGCGGGACGCATATCCCTTGGAGCGCTGAATCGTCACCAGCTTCGTACGCTCATTGATTGCGGCGCGGATACCGTCGTAATCGAAGCTTCCGTCCGGCAGGAGATCCACCTGCGCGTATGTCACGCCGTACTCCGCCAGGGAGCCCATCGAAGGGCGGATTCCGATTACCTCCTCTAGTGTGTCATACGGCTTTCCGACCGGGGAGAGCAGCTCGTCACCAGGGCGCAGATTCGCCGCCAGCGCCAGGTTCAGCGCATGCGTACCGCATGTAATCTGAGAGCGTACCAGCGCGTCCTCCGTGTGGAAGGTATCCGCATATACACGCTCCAGCGTATCTCGTCCGTCATCATTATATCCATAACCGGTCGTCGCCGCAAAATGTGTAGCGTCCACGCGGTTCTTGTGCATTGCCTTCAGCACTTTCAGCTGATTATATTCCGCAATTTGATCAATTCTCGCAAAACGAGATTCCAGCTTTTTGAGAACCTCCTCGCCTCTTCTTAATACCTCATCGGAGATCCCGCAGTCACGGTACATTTCCGTAAGACAAATTTCACTCATACTTCTTTCCTTCTCTTGATTTTCGCTTTTCTCTCTTGTTCACTCTCATGTATTCCATTATATCACATGGAAATTTCCTTCTCCATTAAGATTTTCTGAATAAAATCCAGAATCTCTGAATCATCTGTAAAATTTTCCTTCTGTATCCAGATGACGTCCTGTTCTCTCCGGAACCAGGTCAGCTGTCTTTTGGCAAAATGCCGCGTATCCCTCTTGATCCGGTAGATGGCTTCCTCTTCCGTGATATCGCCGTCCAGATAATCCAACAGTTCCTTATAACCAAGTCCCTGCATGGAGACCATATTCCTTGTATAGCCCATTCTCTTCAGTTTCCGCACTTCGTCCAGGAGTCCATTCTGCATCATCAGATCCACTCGCAGATCGATCCGGCGGTACAGTTCCTCCCGGTCGCGGTTCAGCACAAAATAGGCAAAATTGTACGGAGAACACTTCTGTTTTTCTTCTTCGTTATGATCAGAAATCCGCTGACCGGTAAAATGGTGATACTCCAGCGCACGGATCGTCCGTTTAATATTGTTTGCATGGATTTCTTCTGCTGCTTTCGGATCGGCTTCCGAAAGAAGAGCATGTAGATACTCCGCGCCTTTCTCCGCCGCAAGAGCCTCCAGCTTCTTCCGGTAAGTCTCATCACCTTCCGTCTCCGTAAAGTCGATATCCTTCACCAGTGCCTGAATATAGAAGCCGGTTCCTCCTGCCACAATCGGAATATGCCCGTGTGACCAGATCTCCTTCATGGCTTCCTTTGCAGCTCGCTGAAACTCCACCACATGAAATTCCTCGTCCGGCTCATAGCAGTCAATCAGGTAATGGGGCACGCCCTGCATTTCCTCCCTTGTGACCTTCGCGGATCCAATATCCATATGGCGGTAAACCTGCATGGAATCGGCGCTGATAATCTCTCCGCCGATCGCCTTCGCCAGCAGGATCGAAAGTGCCGTCTTGCCAACCGCTGTCGGTCCTGTAAGTATAACCAGTGGCATTTTTCTCATGACACAACCCTCTTGAATTTCTTTTCCAGCTCATACTTCGTCATAGCAATGATCGTCGGACGGCCGTGCGGACACGTATAGGGATTGTCCAGCTGCAGCAGCTCGTCGATCAGTGCCTCCGCCTCCGCAGATGACAGGCGGTTATTGCCCTTTACCGCCGCCTTGCACGACATCATGGCGACACGCTCCTCCAGAATCTGACGACTAGCTCTTTCGTTATCATCTGCCAGACTGTCAATCATCTCCATAAGAAGCTCCTGCTTTGCAATGGAGAACAGGTTATCCGGCACACCGTATACGGCATATTCCTTCCCGCCAAACGGCTCGATCTCAAAGCCAAGCTTCTCAAAAAGCGGCATCTGCTCCGTAAGCACCTGCGCCTCCCTGCCATTCAGTGTAAGGATCAGCGGCGGATTCACTTGCTGCGTTGTATATTCCTTCGTCTCCAGCGTCTTCATGGTGCGCTCGAACAGAACCTTTTCATGCGCCGCATGCTGGTCAATCATCAGAAACTTATCCTGATACTGCACCAGCCAGTACGTATCGAAGAGCTGTCCCAACAGAACGAACTCCTGCCGCGCCTGCTTCGTAAGGATCTTCTCCTCGAAGAGATCCAGCTGCACAGGCTTCTCTGAGACGTCCGGCTTTTTCGACAGAATATCATTTTCTGCATTTGTTCCTTTTTCAGGCGTCTTTGCTCCACTCTCCACCACGGAAGGCTTCCGTTCTAAACCAGAGTCCTCATTCCTCAGTTTCTGAAGAATTTCCTCATAAGTGGTAAGCTCACGCTCATATACCGGATGTTCTCTTACTGTCGCTGCAGAGATACCCGCAGACGTTGTTACCGCAGAGTTCATGGATTCCGGTGACGTTTTTTCTTTCATCTGCCGGAAATCTTCTCTTTCGAAAATGCTCGGACCAGATTCAGAAGTTTTGGGCTCTGCAGATTTCATCAGCGCTTTCTCACGCTTCGTCTCAAATGGTTCCGGTCCATGACCGGTTTCCTTTCCCTTCTTTTCTTCCGTGGCCTTCTCCGGCTCATCCTTTCCAGGTGTCACCCTGGGAATCAACTCTTCTCCTGTAATCGCGGTTCGAAGACTATCATACACTGCCTGGTAGATCGCGTCTTCCTCCCGGAAACGCAGCTCCATCTTTGTTGGGTGTACATTTACATCCAGAAGCTCCGGATCAACGGAGAGATGCAACACCGTAAAGGGATACTTGTGCTGCATGACAAACCCGTGATACGCTGCCTCAATCGCCTTTGTAATTAGTTCGCTCTTAATATATCGTCCGTTAATATAATAATTCTCATACGTGCGGTTGCCGCGGGAGACGAGAGGCTTTCCGACATAGCCCTCCAGATGAATCTTCGGGAAGTCCGCCTGCACCGGAAGCAGTTCTTTCGTAAGTTCCCGCCCGTACACCGTATAGATGATATCCTTCAGTTTGTGGTTGCCTGCCGTATGCAAGCGGTTCTGTCCGTTGACCAGCAGCCTGACGGACACCTCCGGATGGGAGAGAGCCATGCGTTCCACCAGAGCAATGATATAGTTGCCTTCCGTGTTCGGTGACTTCAGAAACTTTCTCCTGGCCGGTGTATTATAGAACAGGTTCCGCACCAGAAATGTTGTGCCGGCCGGCGCGCCGATCTCCTGCAGGCTCTTCTCCTCGCCGCCCTCGATGCAGTAGCGCGCTCCCGTCAGACTGTGTTCCGTCCGGGTAATCAGCTCCACCTGGGCAACAGCGGCAATACTCGAAAGCGCCTCACCGCGAAACCCCAGAGAAGAAACCGTGAGAAGATCTTCCACACGGGAAATCTTACTCGTCGCATGGCGCAGAAACGCCAGCGGAATCTCCTCTTTGGGAATGCCGCATCCATTATCCGTAATCCGGATCAGAGACGTCCCTCCGTCACGAATCTCGATCGTAACTGCCGTTGCTCCGGCATCAATGGCGTTCTCCATCAGCTCCTTCACTACAGAGGAAGGGCGCTCGATGACCTCGCCTGCCGCGATCTGATTAATGGTTTCCTGACTCAACACCGTAATAGGCATATTTACTTCTCCTTATAGCCATAAGCTGACAGCGTCCATGCGTCTTTCCGCTTTACCCGCTAATTCTAATTACTCTGCCAGCGATTGTTCAGCTTCGTCTGCATCCGGTAAAGCGTATTCAATGCGTCGATCGGTGTCATGGAACCAAGATCCAGAGATTTCAACTCCTCCAGAATATCGTCCTCCTTCACCGTATCGAACAGGCTCATCTGATTCAGATCCACCTCATCCGGCCGCGTTACCGCCGGACTGTTCCCGGCAGATGCCGCCGCGATCTCTTTGGCGCGCACAGTAATATCTGCCGCGGACAGCTCCTCTACCAGAACCTTCGCCCGCGCAATGACCGGCTCCGGCACGCCGGCCAGCTTCGCCACCTGAATCCCGTAACTCTTATCCGCACCGCCGCGCACAATCTTTCGCAGGAAGACAATCGAATCCCCCTGTTCCTTTACAGCGATACAGTAGTTATTCACGCCGCTTAAGCTGCCCTCCAGCTCCGTCAGCTCATGATAATGCGTTGCGAACAGCGTCTTCGCTCCCAGGACCTTGGAATTACTGATATATTCCACTACGGCCCACGCAATCGACATGCCATCGAAGGTGCTCGTTCCACGGCCGATCTCATCCAGGATCAGCAGGCTGTTCTTCGTCGCGTTCCGTAAGATATTCGCGACCTCGTTCATCTCCACCATAAAGGTGCTCTGACCGCTGGCAAGATCATCCGAAGCACCCACACGCGTAAAGATGCGGTCGCAGATACCGATATTGGCGGAAGCCGCCGGGACAAAGGAGCCAAGCTGCGCCATCAGGACAATCAGTGCCGTCTGACGCATATACGTCGATTTACCGGCCATATTCGGCCCGGTAATAATCGAAACTCTCTTCTTGTTATTATCCAGGTATGTATCGTTCGCAATAAACAGATCGTCACGCATCATCTGCTCAACCACCGGATGACGTCCCTCGCGGATATCGATCACACCCTTCTCATTGATGGATGGACGCACATAATTGTTCTTATCAGCCACATAAGCAAGCGAAGCCAACACATCGATGATGCCGACAGCCTTGGCGCTCTTCTGAATCCGCACCACCTGCTCCGCCACCTTATCGCGCACTTTACAGAACAGATCGTACTCCAGTACGAACAGCTTGTCCTCCGCGCCAAGAATCACATCCTCTAGCTTCTTCAGACGTTCTGTCGTGTAGCGTTCGGCGTTCGTCAGCGTCTGCTTGCGTACATAATAATCCGGAACCAGATCCTTAAAGGAATTCGTAACCTCAAGATAGTATCCAAAGACCCGGTTATACTTAATACGAAGATTCTTGATACCTGTCTTCTCGCGCTCCTCCGCTTCCAGAGATGCCAGCCATTCCTTGCCCTCCGTCTTCGCCAGGCGCAGACGGTCAGCGTCCTCGTTATATCCTTCCCGGATCATGCCACCTTCACGCACAGTAATCGGCGGATCCTCCACAATCGCCTTTTCAATTAACTCCGCCATATCCTCCAGCGGGTCCAGCTGATCATAGAGCTCCTGCAGCAACGCGGACTTGTGATCCTTCAGCAAATTCTTGATATGCGGAAGCATCTGCAGGGAATTCCGGAAGGCAATCAGATCTCTGGGATTCGCACTCCGATAGGTAATCCGTCCGATCAGACGCTCCAGGTCATAGATCGGATTCAGATACTCTCGTAATTCTTCACGGAAAATCATATCCTCATTCATCTCCGCGATAGCGTCCTGACGCGCCAGAATCTCACTGCGATCAATGAGCGGCTGCTCCAGGAAGTTTCGCAGTGTGCGGGCGCCCATTGCCGTCCTTGTCTTATCCAGCACCCACAGCAGAGAACCTCGCTTCTGCTTCTCCCGCAGCGTCTCCGTCAGCTCCAGGTTTCGGTGTGTGGAAGTATCCAGCATCATAAATCGTCCCTGCTGATACGGCGTAATATGGGACAAATGCGCCAGCCCGGATTTCTGCGTGTCATACAGATACGCCAGGAGCGCTCCTGCCGACACGGCTCCGATCGGATAATCAGAGAGTCCTAGCCCTGCAGTACCGGCTACATGAAAATGATCCGTCAGGCGCTGCAGGCATACTTCATCGTTGAAGCAGTGATTCTCCAGCGGTGACAGCGTAATTCCCAGACGCCCCTTCAGATCCTCCACATCGATTCCGCTCATGCAGAAGAACGCGTCGTTGCATATGATCTCCGCCGGCATAAATTTATTAATCTCATCGTTCATAGCACGCACGGAGGAAACTTCCGTCACCAGGAAATCTCCCGTGCTGACATCCGCGGTGGCCACGCCGAAGGTCTTATCCAGATAGACAATGCTCATCAGATAATTATTCTTCGTCTCATCCAGCGCCTGCGCGCTCAGATTCGTTCCCGGTGTGACAATACGGATAACTTCCCGCTTAACCAGGCCCTTGGCCTGCTTCGGGTCCTCCATCTGCTCCGCGATTGCCACTTTATACCCCTTCTCCACCAGGCGGTTCAGATAAACCTCCGCGGCATGATAGGGGACGCCGCACATCGGCGCCCGTTCCTCCAGTCCGCACTCCTTGCCGGTCAGCGTCAGCTCCAGCTCACGGGATACCGTCTTCGCATCGTCGAAGAACATCTCGTAAAAATCACCGAGACGGTAGAATAGGATGCAATCCGGATGCTCTTTCTTCGTCTCCAGGTAGTGCTGCATCATTGGTGAAAGCATTTACTCTTCTTCCATCCTTCCCATATAATAAAATCCTCTGGCTTCTGTCAGACGGACGCTTACAATCTTACCGATCAGAGAAGCGTCTCCCGGAAAATGCACCATCGTGTTGTTCCCCAGGCGGCCAGTCACATTCGCAGAATCATGATCGTCCATGCCCTCGACCAGAACCTTCATCACACGGCCCAGATCGCGGCTGCAACGCTCCTTCGCAATCTCCTGCACTTCCTTCAGCAGACGGTCAAAACGGGGCTGCGTCACCTCAATCGGCACCTGATCCTCCATGGCGGCTGCCGGCGTGCCGGTTCTCTTCGAATAGATAAAAGTAAACGCGCTGTCATAGCGAACCTGACGCACCACATCCATGGTCTCCTCAAAGTCCTCCTCCGTCTCGCCAGGGAAGCCAACAATAATATCCGTCGTCAGAGAAATATCCGGAATCGCCTCCTGAATCTTCTTCGCCAGCGCCAGATACTGTTCCTTATCGTAATGGCGGTTCATCTTCTTTAACAGGCGGCTGCTTCCCGACTGCAGTGGAAGATGCAGATGGCGGCAGATTTTCTCTGACTTCGCCATCACACGAATCAGGTCATCCGACAGATCCTTCGGATGCGATGTCATAAACCGAATCCGTTCCAGACCGTGGATCTGCTCCACCCGTTCCAGAAGCTCTGCGAAGCTGACCGGCGGGTTCAGCGTCTTGCCATAGGAATTTACATTCTGACCTAAGAGCATCACCTCCACAACACCGTCCGCCACAAGACCTTCGATCTCTTTGATGATGTCCTCCGGCGCACGGCTGCGCTCCCGGCCGCGGACATAGGGGACAATACAATACGTGCAGAAATTGTTGCAACCGAACATGATGTTCACACCGGACTTGAACGGATACTTCCGCTCCACGGGAAGATCTTCCACGATCTGATCCGTATCCTTCCATACGTCTACCACCATGCCGTCCTCCGTCATGCGCTGATAGAGCAGCTCCGCCAGCTTAAAGATATTGTGCGTGCCGAAGATCAGATCCACGAAGCGATAGCTCTTTCGGATCTTCTCCACTACAGTCTCCTCCTGCATCATGCAGCCGCAGAGCGCGATAATCATCCCCGGATGCTGCTTCTTCAGGCTGTTCAGGTGGCCCAGGCGGCCATAGACACGCAGATTCGCGTTCTCGCGAACCGTGCAGGTATTATAAAGGACGAAATCCGAATTCTCGTCCGTGCTTTCCTCAAAACCAATCTCCTTCAGGATTCCAATCAACTTCTCGGAATCTCTGGCATTCATCTGGCAGCCGAACGTCGTCACGCAAGCAGTCAGCGGGCGTCCAATCTCCGTCTCCTTCTCCTTTACGAGCTGCTGCATCTTCGCGATATAGTAGCGCTGGCGCTTCTCCTCTTCCAGAGGCGGATGGCTGTTTACGTCGACCTCGTCCGTCATTCTTGTCTCTGTCATTTGGTCTGTTCCCTTTCCCCTGTATATTTCAAAAAGCCGTTCTCCGTCAGGACACGATCCACCCGGCGGTCGAATACTTCCGTCGGAAGATGCTCATAGATCTGAAACGCGTATGCGTATCCGACCGTGTGGTGATCCGGATGCTTCTCCAGATAACGGTCATAGAATCCTCCGCCGTATCCGATGCGGCGTCCCTCCCGGTCGAAGGCCACACCGGGAACCAGAAGAAGGGCCGAAGGCCCCTCATAGACCGGGCAGTGCACCTTCGGCTCCCACACACCGAAATGACCCGGCTCCAGATCCTCATACGAAGTAATCTGATAAAATTCCATCGTCTTTCCTTCTACGCGGGGAACAGCAGTTGTCTTCCCACAGCGCCACGCATCCTCCAGAATCGCTCTGGTAGAGATCTCCTGTTGCGTATCGATATAAGCGAGAATCGTCTCCGCCTTCCGGTAGTCCGCGTCCTTCAAAAGGAAGCCTGCCGCTCGGCGGCTTGCTTCCTCTACTTCGCACTCCGAAAGAGCCATCCGGGCATTCCGGCACTCCTTACGGATCTCCTGTTTCGTCTTCTCCATCAGTTCCCCCGCTTTCCTTTATTGCCGTACTTTTCGCCCAGATCCACGATCGATCCGTCCGGATACTGAATCTTCGTACTATCCAGCGTACCTCTCAGGTTCGCGCGGACTGCCGCCAGATACTCCTGGCGCAGACGATCCTGCTCTTCCTTTTCTTCCTGTGTCAGCGTACCTGCCTTCTTCTTGCGGTACAGCTCGTTGATACGGTCGATATCTTTCATGTCCATGATCGGAACCTCCTCATAATTTCTTCTGCAATCTTTATTCCATCCACAGCAGCGCTCGTAATACCACCGGCATAACCGGCCCCTTCCCCGCACGGGAAAAGACCGCGGACAGGGCTCTCATAATGCTCATCTCTCTCAATTCGTACCGGCGAAGACGTTCGGCTCTCCACACCGGAGAATATCACATCCGGCCGGTCAAAACCGGGAATCCGTCCGCCGAACTGCTCCATGCCGAGGATCAGCGACTGACTGACCTCCTCCGGAAGTACCGCCCGGAGATTGGCGAAGCTGTCTCCACCACAGTGATCCGGCAGCACACCCCGATACGCCGCACTCCTGCGGTTCTCCTTAAAGTCTCCGAAGAGCTGTACCGGAATCCTTCCCTCGCCGGAAAGGAACGCCCGCCGCTCCAGTTCTCTCTGAAAAGCGATCCCCGCAAGCGGCCCCTCTCCCGGATAATCGGAAGGGTTCACCGCCACGATCAGCGCGGAATTGGCATTTCTTCCGTCTCTGGCGTGATTGCTCATCCCGTTCACCGCCAGGAGTCCTTCCTCCGAGGACGCATTCACCACCTGGCCACCCGGGCACATGCAGAACGAATACACGCCGCGACCATTTACGCCGCGACCAGTCACTTTATAATCTGCCACAGGCAGAAGCCCATCCGGCCAGTCGCCGTACTGCGCCTGCTGAATCATCTCCTGCGGATGCTCCGCGCGGACGCCGACAGCAAACGCCTTGGCGCTCATCGGTACCTGCTGCTTCTGCAGCATCTGAAATGTATCTCTGGCGCTGTGACCGATCGCCAGGATCACCTGCTCCGCTTCCAGCGTCTCCCGTGTGCCATTTTTCTCCAGGATGACGCCGCGTACTTGACCATCCCGGATCACGAGCTCTCGCATACACGTATGGAAAAGGATCTCTCCTCCGAAGGAGAGGATCTGACTGCGGATATTGCTTACAACCGCGCGCAGCACATCTGTCCCGATATGCGGCTTGTACCAGTATCGGATTGAAGGGTCCGCCCCCGCATCCGCAAAGGTCTGAAGCACCATACGGATGCGTCCGGATACATCCTTCACCTGCGTATTCAGCTTTCCATCGGAAAAGGTTCCTGCGCCGCCTTCCCCGAACTGCACGTTCGATTCCGGGTTCAGCCTGCCGCTGTTCCAGAAGGTCTGCACATCCATCGCCCGCTCCTCCACCGGCGCTCCGCGCTCGATCAGGATCGGCGCATATCCGCGTTTCGCCAGCCAGAGCGCTGCGAAAAGTCCTGCCGGCCCCGCGCCGATAACCACCGGGCGAAACTTCAGTTTCTCTGTGCCGGGAACCGGGAACTCATACGACTGCTCCGGAACTTCACGGATATCCGCATTCTTCTTATGAGCGGTCACCGTACCATCCTTTACCTGCACGGTGTAAAGATAATGCAGGTTCTGCTTCTTTCTGGCGTCCAGCGATTTCTTTATGATCGTCACATTCTCCGGGCGAAAACGCACGCCATGGTTCCGGATCTGGCGGTACAGATCCTCCTCCGTGTGCTCCGGCGGAAGTTTGATATTACTGATCTGAATCATTTACGTTCCTTTCTTCTTGTCCCGGCAGATTCTGCGGCACTGCGTCCGGCCAGATACCCCGTGGACCAAGCCCACTGCAGATTATAGCCGCCGCAGATGCCGTCCACATCCATCACCTCACCGCCGAAGAACAGACCGGAAACCAGCCGGGACTCACAGGTATCCGGGCGAATCTCCTTCACGGACACGCCGCCGGCACAAACCTGCGCCTGATCAAAGCCATTCGTATCTTTTATCGTTATCGTCCAGTTCTTGCAGATCTGTGCCTGATGTCCCTTTCCCTGCTTCGCCAGCAATACCGCCAGCTTCTTCGGTAAGATCCCAGCAAGCAGCTCTTCCCCGCTCCAGCGCGGATGCTCACGATTTCTCTGCGCAAAAAGCGCTTCCGCTTCCTTCATGGAATATTCCGGAAGGAAATCCAGGACGGCCTGCACCCGTCTTCGCTCCCTGCAGGCGCGAGAAGCGTAGCGACTGACCTGAAACACCGGGATTCCGGAGATTCCGTAATCTGTCAGCTGAACCTCTCCGCGGTCCGAGGCCGCCGGCTTCCCGTCAATCAGGATGGTCACTCTCGCCTGTGTACGAACACCCGATATGCTCTTAAAAAATGGCTCCTCCGCACGGAGCTGCACCAGCGCCGGTACCGGAGACACAATCGTGTGTCCTAGCTGCCTAGCCAGAATAAATCCGCTGCCGTCGGATCCGGTCTTCGGTGCTGCACAGCCTCCTGTCGCCAGAATCAGCCGCTTCGCATGAAAATTCCCGACTTCCGTCTCCACCAGAAAGCCGTCTCCGGTCCGACTGACACGCTGCACCTTACACGAAGTATGCTCGCGAACGTCTCGTTCCTCTAGCCCCCGGCGAAGCGCATCCAGCACAGAAGCCGCCTGCTCGCTTCGTGGATAGACATATCCGTTCCTGTCATACGGCAGAATCCCCAGAGAGCGGAAGAACCTTATCGTATTCTTTTCATTAAAATGACGCAGAACCTCCGCCGGGAACGCACTGTCTGTGCTGCGGAAGCAGTCCGGCGTCATATGATAATTCGTATAGTTGCACTTACCGTTGCCGGTGGAAAGAATCTTCCTGCCGACCTGTTCTCCGCCCTCCAGAAGGATCGGACGGACACCACATCCGGCTGCAGTAATCGCCGCCATCATACCGGCGGCTCCACCGCCAATGATTATCAGTTCTTCTGTCATCTTGTCACCTTCGCTTTCGATCTTATAGTATAGCATTTTTCATCCGGTTCCGTCAATCAAAAAAAGACTGGCGGTAACCTTTCAAAGAGAGGCTGCCATCAGTCTTTTTATTTTATCTTACCGCCCCAACAGGTGCAGCTTCTTTGCGATTGCCACCAGTGTTCTTCCCTTCGGGAAGCTGGCAAGATCCACCTCGTCGATGCCCTTGGTGAGGAGCATCAGCACCGCATATACAACGACTGCCACGAGAATCGAGAGCAGAAGCGATACCATGTTAGAATGGATCAGCGCATGAATCACACGGTACAGGATGCTGGCTGCCAGTCCCATCACGGCAGAGGAGAACAGCGGGCAGACGAACGTCTTGATATACTCCTGACGATACTGCAGGATGTGACGAATACTCAGCTGGTTAAAGACGCACATCATGATATAGAAGATGACGTTGGAGAGAACCACGCCGTCGATTCCAAGATCCAGTACCCAGAGCATAAACGCCAGAATACCAATGTGCAGCACCAGAGCGATCAGCGCGTTCTTCACTGGAATCCAGATGTTGCCGATGCCCTGAAGCACCGAGTTCGAGATGGTGGAAAGTGCGTTGAACATAACCATCGTAGAACCGATCAGCATCATGTGAATTGCCACCGAGTTATCCCCTGAGAAAAGCAGATTCATGATGGGGCCGGCCAGAACCGCCAATCCGATGGATGCAGGAATCGCGATCACCATATTAAAGCGGATCGCTGTTCCTGTCTTGTCAATGATCTCTGTCTTATTGCCTCTGCTGATCGCGGCGGCAAGTGCTGGAATGATCGAGGAACCCATCGACGAAGCAATCGCCGTCGGCACATGAATCATCAGCAGATATTTACTGCTGTACGCACCCCACACGGAAGCGTAGGAATCGCTGACGGACTGCGCGTAAATGCCCTGATCCAGCACGGAGCTGATCTGATAGATCGTTGTGCTGAACAACACCGGAAGGATCGTCATAATCACGATCTTCAGGATATAGCCATAAGACTCCCGGTTCTCATGCTTATCTCTGCGGCACTTTGCGTCCTCCACTTTGCGGAAGCTGAAATACAGCACGATAAAGAAGAGAAGCGCGATGCCCGCTCCGGTTACAGTACCAAGCGTACCACCGCTGGCGCCGTAGGCCGCCGAATAAAATCCTTTCGTGCCTTCCGCCAGATCTCTCTCGGTTCCTGCCTTGAAGAGCATATAACCGGCCGCTACACTGACGACCGCATTAAAGACCTGCTCCGCGATCTGGGAGGTTGCTGTTGGAACCATGGTTCCATGCCCCTGGAAATAACCACGGAACACGCCAAGAAATGCCATAATCAGGATGCAGGGAGCCAGCACGCGGATCGCATAGGCCGCCTCCGGCATCTTCATCAGATCCGCGAAGAAATTCGAGCCGAACCAGGTGATGGAACACATAATCACGCCGGAAGCGGTTGCAAACATCAGCGCGCCCTGGAAGACTCTGCGGGCATTCTTATACTGTCCCAGACTGATTCTCGCAGCTACCAGTCGGGATACCGCAAGCGGCAGGCTGTAGCTGGAGATCAGCAGGAGAATGTTATAGATACTGAAGGCGGTCGAATACACGCCCATTCCGTCCTCTCCGATCGTGTTCATCAAAGGTACACGATACAGGAGTCCAATCAACCGGACAACAATACCGGCGATGGCCAGGATACTTCCCTGGACTAAAAAATTATTTCCTTTGTTCTTCTTTGGTTGCTTTGCCATACTACTCCACAGTGATCTCGCCGGTCATGGAGGGCAGCACGATGCAAACCCATGTCTGTCCCTGATTCAGCGTGATCTCCTCGCCGCTCTGATAATAATAATGTGTGTTCTCCCAGTAGTCGGCCTTCTCCCAGGTGATAGGAACCGCCTTTCCTGCTGTAATGAACACGCCCGTACCGGTACCCACGGTATGGATATTCTTCGTATTCTTGTCCCACTCCAGGTTGTAATCGCAGTATTCCACGATCACATTATCGACAGCTACCTGCTTATCATTCGCCTGATCGATATGAGCCTTATCGAAAGCGTAACGATAGTAGCGTCCGTCCTCCGCGTTGTACTCGAAGTAAGGGTGATTCTGCGTATATCCGATAGATACCTTGTTCGCATCCTGTCCGCCTTCCGGAACGATCTTCTCGCTGGTCTTCGCGAATTGGAACTTATAGGTGTAATCCTGCTTCATCTCCGTGCGGAAACCAAGCTTCTCCACCTGCTTCATCACCTTCTCCTGATTGGTAAAGATATTGTGACCGGCGGAATGATCGCTGCTCTCGAAGACAGCCGGCCATCCGCTGTTCGCGATACCCTCCAGATCATCGCAGCGCTCATCATCCAGATAAGGAAGCGCCAGATCGCTGTGACCATGATGGAAGAAGATACCGTCATACTCCGCTACAATGCCGGGATGATAGCTTCTCGCGCTGCGGAGCGGTCCGATCCGGTCTGTATCGTCAAAGCTCTGGAAGATCGCCGTCAGGCGCACCTCGTTTGCCTCGATCGGAACCTCATAGACGATCTCTGCCGTGCTTACGCCGTTCTGCGGCTGCGCGCGCCTCTCATTATCAATCTGAAAAGCAACCGGGCGTTTTCTTCCGACTTCAACCGGAACAACCTTACCAGTCAGATAGCTGTACATCATACCTTCCGGAAGTGCTTCCTCCGTTGTCTCCGGAACATCCGCGATTGTCATCACCGGCACCTCCGCCGGTTCCTTCGTGGTTTGCTCCACGGTCGTCGGAGCCTCTGTGGTCTCTTCATTTTTCTTTCCACATCCAGCCACGCAAAGACCGATCATCAGTGCGGCAAGAAGAATACTGATGCTTTTCTTTTTCATAGTTCATTCCTTCCTTTCGTATCTGCGGGCACCACAGTCTCTGTCCGAGGCCGCGGATACTCATTTCCAAAACAACACTCTGAATCCATCCGACATCAGCGGACAATTCCCAGGTTGTCCAGAACCTCTCTCTGCTTTCCTTCCATAATCTCACGTTCCCGGTCATCCACATGATCGTATCCCATCAGATGGAACATACTGTGCGCTACCAGGAATGCCAGCTCACGCTCCAGGCTGTGGCCGTAGGCTTCCGCCTGACTGCGAATTTTCTGGATGGAGATCGCAATATCGCCGAGCAGCAGATCGCCGGTTCCCGGATGAAAATACATATCGGAAAGCTCATCCTCCAACACACTGAAATCACCGCCGCGCTGAAAATCCACCATAGGGAACGACAGAACATCTGTCGTATTATCGATATAGCGGAACTGGGAATTCAGCTCCTTGATGCGGTCATCATCCGTAAGCAGGACATTGATCTCCGCCTCATAGGGACAGTGCTCATACTTCATGGCCTCCAGCGCCACCTTCTCGATGATCTCCTCATACGGGATTCCCAGCTTGTCCTCTGATTCATAACTAATCTCAATATTCATAATTATCCCTTTCTCGACGGGCGGGGCGTGCGTCTGCGCTGTTCCAGGTGCTGCTCTCTGCGCTCCTCCCGGTGCTGTTCCTTCTTCTCATACTTCTCATAAGCCTCGACAATCTTCTGTACCAGCGGATGACGTACCACATCCTTGTTCGAAAGGCGGATGATGCCGATCTCATCTACATCCTTCAGAACCTTCAATGCAACATCCAGACCGGATACCGTGCCCTCCGGCAGATCCTTCTGGGTGATATCGCCGGTAATGATTACCTTGGAGCCGAATCCGATACGGGTTAAGAACATCTTCATCTGCGCCGGTGTCGTATTCTGCGCCTCATCCAGGATAATGTAGGCATTATCCAGCGTGCGGCCGCGCATATAGGCCAGCGGAGCAACCTCGATCAGTCCCTTCTCATAATTGTGCAGATAGGACTCCGCTCCCATAATCTGATACAGCGCATCGTACAGCGGACGCAGATATGGGTCAATCTTGCTCTGCAGATCGCCTGGGAGAAATCCGAGCTTCTCACCGGCTTCAATCGCCGGACGCGTCAGGATAATACGACTGACTTCATTGTTCTTAAAAGCCTGAATCGCCATCGCCATGGCAAGATATGTCTTACCGGTACCTGCCGGACCCAGTCCGAAGCAGATCATCTTCTCGCGGATCGCATCCACATAGGTCTTCTGACCCACGGTTTTCGGCTTGATCGGCTTGCCCGCGATCGTGCGGCAAATGATATCCTTATCGATCTCCAGGATCTGCTCATCCTTCTCCTCAAAGGAAAGGGAGAGCGCATAATCCACATTCTGCTCCGTGATCGTATTGCCGCGGTGGGACAG
Organism: Hominifimenecus microfluidus; assembly: GCA_020687485.1. Lineage (GTDB taxonomy): Bacteria > Bacillota > Clostridia > Lachnospirales > Lachnospiraceae > Hominifimenecus > Hominifimenecus microfluidus. The sequence continues at coordinate 26,623 of JAJEQR010000012.1, forward strand.
CTCCAGGAGATTGGAGAATACACTCTTCGCCTTCTTCACTGCTCCCTCCGGACCAATGATCTTGATCGCATCATCGCGGGGAATCAGGGAAACCCGCAGGCTTCTCTCGATTTTCTTCATATACGAGTCCAGCTGACCACAGACATTCTGCATGTGATCGGCCGGAACATCGATCATGGTTTCAATAATACTCATGAAACAATTCTTCCTTCCATTATTTCGCGTGTTCTATTCTATCATTTTTTTCAGTAAATTGCACTACTTTTTCAAACTTTTCTCTTCTGCGATGATTTCTCCTGCCCGTTTCTTCTGCTATTCTGCATCGTAGCTGGCTTCTCCTACGGAAATGCCATTCTCATTCTCTTCTCTCACAATCTCCTGAAGAGGCACTTTCTCTCCAATCTGCTTCTCAATCCAAAAATATCCTTCCGCCCGGATTTGATTTTCATCCATCGTTGTTTCGGTTTCTTCCCTCAGAATTTTTCCGCCTTCTGCACGAATTTCTCCGCGAAAAAGTGTTAGTTCCTTCTCCGTCAACGCCTGGCACTCTTCCTCTGTCATCCTTCTCATGCAGGTCTCATAATGAAAAGCACGGAAAATGGTCAGCGACAGCGGAAGCGAAAAGCGATAGAACAGCACCGGCGTCTCCGTCTCCGACAGGCAGAACGTGCCGTCCTGTGCCTCGGTTCGGCCCGCGCGCAGCAGATATGAGCCAATCCGCAAAGAAATCCCGCAGGGATATTTCCCTGTGACGATGCGTTCCTCCCGATACCGGGAATGCTCCCAGACATACGGAATGGAAAGCTCGGCATACACATCCGCATCGGCAGTCGTTTCTTCCTCCGTAACGACCTCACCGCTATCATCGTGAATCGGAATCCGACCGCTCACCAGAACCTGCCCCGCCTTCACTTCATCTCCCGGCTTCACCAGCGGCGTCCCCTGCCGAACGATCATTGAGGTGATCACACCGTCTTCTGCAGCAGCCAAGTCACCCGGTACATTCTTTATTTCTGTGGAATCTGTTCCAGAAAAGTTTTCCTTCATCTGAATAATCATGCGAGTTCCCGATATCTGAGCCGAAACCCACGTAATCTCTGGATAACGAATTCGGATCGCCTGTTCCAGATCATTGCAGACAATCTGATTCGTCCACATTCCGTACTGAATTCCTTCCTCCTCCAGAAAATCCCGAATGGTCTCATCCGTATAATAAAGATTCCCGACAAAACGGATGTCCCACAGAAAATGACTCAGAAAATACAGCAGAAAAATGCCCAGAAGCAGACCGGCAGCGTAAGCTTTTCTTGTGCGGTTCCGATACAGAAGAAATGGAAGGCCAGACCGACGGCAGATATGTAGGAACGTGCGGCTCTTCCGCGCCAGAGGAACTGCCCGGCGAAAATCCGGCACGGAAAGAACAAAGCAGACATCGTCCTCTTTTCTCTTCATGTTATAAAGGGTAACCCCGGTTCCCGCACACAGATTCAGGAAGCGCTCCGGATCTCTCCCATAGGCACGAATCTGCAGCTGCCCGTGAAAAAACAGTCTCACTGCTCCCATTCTTCAGACCTCCTGATAATGCAGAGAACAGATCCGGCCGCTGATCTTCATTGCCTCCCCGGTATAGTAATTAACCATCAGACATTCTCCCGCGATCGTGAGGCGGCAGCGCTTCCCCTGCACCTGGATCTCATTCTCCCGCAGAGAACGCAGAAACCGGTAATTCTCAATCCGCATCTGATACTGTCCGGTCAGCGTCACAACGGGTGCCTCCATCAGCAGGAGCTCCTCCCGGCATCTCCATTCCTGCATATTTCTTTCCATGGCATCCTCCCGGAATGCACTTTGTTCCAGTGTATGTCGCGCCGGCAATTAATATGAAGAAAGGCGGTATGATTACTCATACCGCCATTACTTTTAATGCTGTACAATAATTAGTTGTACTTTCTCTTTCTTGCAGCTTCGGACTTCTTCTTGCGTCTTACGCTGGGCTTCTCATAATGCTCTCTCTTACGAATCTCCTGCTGGATGCCGTCCTTCGCACAGTTTCTCTTGAATCTGCGGAGAGCGCTATCCAACGTTTCGTTCTCTTTAACGATTACGTTTGCCATAACTCACACCTAACCTCCCTCCAGTTGTAAAATTGTGCAACTGATTGGGTAATAAAATTTAGCACGTACTCTATTATACCATAGAATCCTTATTCGTCAATAGAAAGCTTTGATTTTTTTGCATTTTTTCCCAACCGAAAATCGCATCGATCTTCTTAGTGAATCTGCTCCTCAATGACCTTTGCTGCCTTCTCCAGCGCATTGTCAATGCCGGCCGGATTCTTGCCGCCTGCCTGAGCCATACCAGGACGGCCGCCGCCGCCACCTCCAACCTCGGAGGCAATGGCCTTGATCAGGTTGCCTGCGTGAGCGCCAAGCTTCTGCACACCGTCAGTTGCCATCGTGATCAGATTTACCTTGCCATTCAGCTCGGAAGCCAGTACGATAACACCTTCGCCCAGCTTCTCCTTCAGCTGATCGCCCAGGTTGCGGAGCTCGTTCATGTCAACATCCGACAGCTTCACAGCCAGAGTCTTCACACCCTTGATCTCCTTCACCTGATTCATCACATCGCCGAGGCTTCCCTTGGCCAGCTTATCCTTCAGCTTCTCATTCTCAGACTGCAGCACCTTCATCTCTTCCTGCATCTGATGAATTCTCGCTTCCAGGTTCGCCGGTGTGGACTTCGCTGCTGCAGCTGCCGCATGGAACTCCTTCTCCATCTCGGCATAGTAAGCCAGCAGTCCGGTGGAAGTCAGTGCCTCAATACGGCGTACGCCTGCAGCAACGCCGGTCTCGGACAGAATCTTAAAGCAGCCGATATTCTCTGTATTCGCTACATGAGTACCACCGCAAAGCTCCGTGGAGAAATCACCCATGGATACGACACGTACTGCATCGCCGTACTTCTCGCCGAACAGAGCCATTGCACCGAGTTTCTTCGCCTCATCCAGACTCATAACCTTCGTTACGACCGGAAGAGCCGCGCGGATCTCTTCATTTACGATATCCTCCACTTTCTTCAGCTCCTCTGCGGAAAGTGCGGAGAAATGCGTGAAGTCAAAGCGCAGACGATCCTTATCATTATAGGAACCTGCCTGCTCGACATGGGTACCCAGAACAGTACGCAGAGCCTTCTGCAGCAGGTGGGTTGCGCTGTGGTTTCTTGCGGTAGCCGCTCTCTGCTCCTCGTTGATCTCCAGAGTCACTGCGTCGCCAACATAGAACATGCCGCTGACAACCTTGCCACGGTGGCCTATTCTTCCGCCCTGCAGCTTGAGGGTTTCATTTACTACAAAGACACCTCCATCCGCATTGCGGATCACACCGGTATCGGCTACCTGACCGCCGCTGGTCGCATAGAAAGGAGTCTCCTCCGTGAGGATCGTGCCTCCCTGGCCATCCGTCAGTGCCTCTACAATCTCTGTTTTTGTAGTAAGAACTATAATTTTCGAATCACAGCGGCTCTTCTCGTAGCCGACGAACTTCGAGGTAATGGAAGGATCAATCGACTGATATACCGTTACATCCGCACCCATGTAGTTTGAAGGTTTGCGAGCACCGCGGGCCAGATTTCTCTGATTCTCCATGGCAGTATTAAAGCCGTCCTCATCAATATCGAAGCCCTTCTCCATCATGATCTCCTTCGTGAGATCCAGCGGGAATCCGTAGGTATCGTACAGCTTGAAGGCATCCTCACCGGAGAGCGTCTTCTCACCGGCATCCGCCAGCTTCTGCTCCATATCCGCCAGAATACTAAGGCCCTGATCGATGGTCTTGTTGAAGTTCTCTTCCTCCTGATTGATCACACGGTAGATAAACTCCGCCTTCTCATCCAGCTCCGGATAACCGTCGCGGGATACCTCGATCACCTTCTTACTCAGATCCGCCAGGAACTTGTTCTCGATACCGAGCATACGGCCATGGCGGGCTGCCCGGCGCAGCAGACGGCGCAGAACATAGCCGCGGCCTTCATTGCTGGGCATAATGCCGTCGCTTACCATAAAAGTAACGGAACGGATATGGTCCGTGATCAGACGCAGTGATACATCCTTCTCATGGTCCGCATTGTAGGTCGTGCCTGCCAGGCGGCATACCTCATCCAGCAGTGCACGGATGGTATCTACATTGAAAATGGAATCCACATCCTGAACAACAACAGCCAGACGTTCCAGACCCATACCGGTATCAATATTCTTATGGGACAGTTCAACATAGTTACCCTTGCCATTTCCATCAAACTGCGTAAATACGTTGTTCCAGATCTCCATGTAGCGGTCGCAGTCGCAGCCTACGGTACATCCGGGCTTGCCGCAGCCATAAGCTTCTCCGCGGTCATAGTAGATCTCCGAGCAGGGACCGCAGGGGCCTGCTCCGTGCTCCCAGAAGTTGTCTTCCTTGCCGAAGCGGAAGATACGCTCCGCCGGGATGCCCTGCTGCTTGTTCCAGATCTCGAAAGCTTCATCGTCATCCTCGTAGATGGAAGGGTACAGACGGTTGGGATCCAGGCCAACCACCTCGGTGAGGAATTCCCAAGACCATGCGATGGCTTCCTTCTTAAAGTAGTCGCCGAAGGAGAAGTTACCCAGCATCTCGAAGAATGTGCCGTGACGGGCAGTCTTGCCTACGTTCTCGATATCGCCGGTACGGATGCACTTCTGGCAAGTTGCCATGCGTGTGCGGGGTGGAATCTCCTGACCGGTGAAATACGGCTTCAGGGGAGCCATGCCGGCGGGGATCAGCAGTACACTGTTATCATTGTGAGGAACCAGGGAGTAGCTGCTCTTGCACAGATGTCCCTTGCTCTCAAAAAAGTCCAAAAACATTTTGCGTAATTCATTTACGCCATATTTCTTCTGCACGTTTGTGTCCTCCTGTATTTACAAAGTAATCGCTCTGAGCCTGCGCCCTGAGTCAATGCTCTGCGCTGCCCGCAACGATTACAGCTAACTTTAATATTAACATACCTGTGCTCTGTTCGCAAGTCCAATTTCTGCGGTTCTGCTTCCATGACTTTTGTATTTCACAAACTTTACCCGGGGCTCTGCATACCGCGCGTATTCCGGGTCAGACCGTCCCTGATGACGAGATATATAGTTGATAAATTGCTCTACTTGATCTCGGAATAAACATCTTCCATACATTGCCATAAACGCCGAGGAACAAGTATATTTTCAGCTGCTGACCGAGCACCATGACGACTGCACTTTATTTTTCTGCCGCAGCGATGGCAGCTCCATTGAAACCATACTGCATGAACTAATGGATCGTAAGGCGGAACAAACGGTGGAATTCTTTTCACATATTTATGGAAAAGAGCCAAATGCCGATGCGATCCGCCTTTTGATGGGCTCTCAGTTCTGGTACTTTCGCCAGCTGCTGGATCAGCATATGGCGGAAGGCAGAATGCTTACCTGCTTACAGGAGGTCCTCAATTTCACCAATGCCGGCTGGCGGCAGCTATGTGACAGCCTGAATTAAATTAGCACAGGAAATGGGCGGTACGGACGCCTATTTCTTATGAACTACAGTTAGAGGTGGCTAACTGAGAGAAGAGTTTATGATGATAGCGTTTGAATTTGCGTTCACAGCGCCGTTTCAGAAGCTGCGGGCGCTGCCGTCGTATCTGGAAATTCTGATCGTTCCCATGGCGCTGCGGTTCATCCGCATCGCCGAGACGCTGTCCGCCGAAACACGGAGCATCGACTTAAAGCGCCGCAAGAGCAACTATCTGTCGCTCCGGTTCGCTGCGTGGGATGTTGTGTTCTGTGTCCTGCTGGCAGCATCGATCGCCGCCGGCCTTATCCTGTGATCGCTGTCTCTGCGACGTTCAACTATATTCCATTCAAAAAGGAGTCTTTACCATGAACAAAATCTTTGAACCAAAGCGCTCTGCCACCTCGTGGCTGGTAGAGCTGGCAAAGGGGCGGTACGGAGAATACGCCCTGAGTGTCCTTGCGGCGCTGCTGGGCGTCGCCTGCTCGCTTATTCCATATTTTATTATCATTCGGATCATTACCGCACTGGTAAACAACACGGCGGAGCTTTCCAGCAGCCTGACCCTCTGCGCGTGGATGGCAGGCTGCTGGGTGCTGCGCTATGTGCTGCACAGCGTGTCCACGTCCCTCTCCCACCACGCCACATTTCATGTGCTGGCGCGTATCCGCACACGGCTGCTGGATAAGTTGGCCACGCTGCCCCTGGGTACGGTGCTGGACCATTCCTCCGGTTCGTATAAGAACATTATCGTAGAGCGCGTGGATTCCATCGAAACCACCCTTGCCCACCTTCTGCCGGAGATGACTGCCAACATCATCGGCGCCCTGGCGGTGCTGGTGCTGCTGTTCCTCGAGGATTGGCGCATGGGGCTTTCCATGCTGATCATCGTGCCGCTGGGCGTTCTCTACTTTATGTCGATGTTCAGCGGCTATAACGAGAAATTTCAGCGCACGGTCGCCGCGACAAAGGCGCTGAACGACACAGCTGTGGAATACATCAGCGGCATTGAGGTCATCAAGGCCTTCAGCCAGTCCAAAACCAGCTACGCAAAGTTTGTCTCTACCGCAAAGGAAGGGGCAGACTGCTTCATCGACTGGATGCGCGGAAGTCTCTTCGGGCAGGTAGCGGGCATGGCGATATTCCCTTCAACGCTTCTCGGCATTTTGCCGGTGGGCTGTCTTCTCTATATGCACGGCACACTTTCGGCAGAAACTTTTCGTCCCTGTTCCGTTCCATCGACATCGGCGTAGATAAGGCAAACACAATTCTGAATGTAGAGCCCATGGATATTAACGGAGAAGATCTGTCACCGGAACGGGAGGACATTGAACTTCACCATGTAGATTTCTCCTATGGCAGCAAGTCTATCCTGCATGATGTGTCGCTGACGATTCCGGAGAAAACCACCGTGGCCATCGTCGGCCCGTCCGGCTCCGGCAAGACCACGCTCTGTAATCTTATGGCACGGTTCTGGGATGTGCAGTCAGGCAGCGTGAGCCTCGGCGAACGAGATGTGCGGGAATACAGCTACGACAGCCTCATCCGCAATTTCTCCTTCGTGTTCCAGCGGGTCTATCTGTTCTCGGACACTATCGTCAACAATATCCGCTTCGGAAAGCCGAATGCCACTCTTGAAGAGGTAAAAGCCGCTGCGAAGAAAGCACGCTGCTACGACTTTATTATGGCGCTGCCGGAGGGCTTTGACACTGTCATCGGCGAGGGCGGCGCGACCCTCTCCGGCGGCGAACGCCAGCGCATTTCCATCGCACGGGCGATTATGAAGGACGCTCCTATCATTATTCTTGACGAAGCCACGGCCAACGTAGACCCGGAGAACGAGACGGAGCTGATGGAGGCTATCTCGGAACTGACCCATGACAAGACGGTCATTATGATCGCCCACAGACTGAAAACTGTGCGCAATGCCGACAGAATATTTGTTGTCGATCACGGGGAAATCGTCCAGCAGGGCACCCACGAGGAGCTGGTATCCGTGGATGGGCTTTACCGCTGCTTTGTGATGGAGCGCAAGCAAGCTGCCGGGTGGAAAGTCTGATTTCACGCCGTCATCCGGAGCAAATGCCGTCATAGCGTTAATAAACAGAACGCGGTCTGCTAAAACTTTGTCCATTTCATTGGAATTTCACAAGAATGGAAAAGCAAATAAGGCAAGTATGTGATAAAATACAGACCAAGGGTGGTGAAGCGAATGGGTTACAGAGAGGATATGGCTCGATGCCGGAACTATATTGCAGAGCATCTGCAGGAGGAATTGACGCCTGCAGAACTGGCGGAGCAATTCGGGTACTCCTTCTACCATTTCTGCCACGTGTTTCGAAGTGTTAACGGCATGGCCGTAGCGGAATATCTGCGGGATCGGCGTCTGTGTGCGGCGGCAAGCCAGTTACTGCTCGGAAGCAGCGTTACGGAGACTGCGATGGATTCCGGCTTTGATACCGTGTCAGGATTCACCCGCGCTTTCACCCGAAAATTCGGACTTGCACCATCGGTGTATAAAAAGCTGAAAGGAGCGAAATTTGTTATGAAACCAGAAATAAAAGATTTTCCGGCTTTTACAGCGGTCGGATATGTCCTGAAACCCGAAAGCGAAATTGATATCCGTGAGAATGGCGCCTACTGGTTAGGGAAAGATTTCTCCGGCGTCAGCAAGGAGGACTACGCAAAACTCAGTGCTGCCGGTCGTGGTGAGGTCGGATTGTGGATGCACCCCGAAGGAATGGGCGATGATCTTTATTACTTCTTTGGTCCGGTGGTCGAAAGCAAAAGCTTTGCCCCAGTCGGTATGGAGACCCTGGATATCCCGGAAGCAGAGTACGCCGTATTCCGGGTTCCCAAAGGGTCGGATGTTTCTGAGCTGCACAAGAATGTAAAAAAGACATGGCGCTTTATTTTCAACGACTGGTTTGACAACAGCGGATACGTTTTTGATCACACCAAGTTTGATTTTGAATATTACCTGGGGGAAGAAACCTATATCTATGTTCCCATCAAAAAACGCTGATCTCAAAGAATAAAGCAATAGTATCGGAACCAGACTTGCCCACAAAAAGGCTGTTGACAGTACAAGCGACTATCAGCAGTCTTTTTTCGCATGAATGATGACATTTTCCCTTTCGATTGTGCCATGCAGCACTGCATGTCCACAATATCTAATTCCTTCCCACTCATCATACTCTCCCTCGCATCTATTTCCTCGTCCACATATAATGGACTCTGTTAAGATTACTTAATCCCTGGATCAAGCTGTAGATTACCTCCATCCGCAGCAGAAGTCGCCAGGCGATCGCAGCGCTCGTTCTCCGGATGCCCGGCATGTCCCTTAACCCAGTTCCAGGTGATTTTATGAGGCGCTGCCACAGAAAGAAGGCGCTGCCACAGGTCAATATTCTTGACTTCATTCGGTCGCCCCTTACGCCAGTTGGCTTTCTGCCAGCCTTCAATCCAGTGTTCATTAAAAGCCTTAATCACATAGGACGAATCCGAATACAGATCAATCTCGCAAGGACGGTTCAGAGCCTCCAAGGCCTTAATCACCGCCAGAAGCTCCATACGATTATTCGTCGTGCGCACAAAACCGCCGGAAAGTTCCTTTTCATATACCTTGCCGGTTCCATCCCGGTACTGAATCACTGCGCCATATCCGCCCGGACCATCCGGATTTCCACGCGCCGCACCATCTGTAAATACTTTCACGTACATAATATTTCTCCTGATTTTTTCAAAATTATCTAAAATTTCCAAGGATATTCTATCATAAATCAAAGGAGAATGTAAACATAGGGGGAAGCAGAAAACACAATAAGTGCCTTTTGGCTTCAGGCGTGGCGAAAAATCGAGCGTTCCCTTCTGTACCCCGGAAGAAGCGATGGCAGGCACCGTTTGATGTATGGGATGCCATCGTCCTTCCGGGTCAGGAAAGAATAACGCTCGATTTTAGAGCAAAATGCAGATCAGCCCATTGCTGTTGGTGTTCACGATCTTCTGGAGGGCGTGCTGCAGTTTCTGCTGGCAGTCATCGCTCATATTCCCGGTCTTGGCCTGGATTCCATCGCTCACGATCTGCCCAATCGACTTCCCGAAGATATTCGTCTCCCAGATGTTCCCGCCCTCACGGCTGCCGGAATCCTGAATATAGCGGATCAGATCCTCTGCCTGCTGCTCACTCCCCACCATCGGCGCAATCTCTGTCTGAATATCCGCCTTAATCATGTGAATCGAAGGTGCCAGAGCACGCATACGCACCCCGAAGCGGCTCCCCTGCTTCACCACCTCCGGTTCCTCCAGCTGAATCTCACTCCGATCCGGGATCACGATACCGTACCCCTTCCCGCGCACCTCCTCAATCGCGCTCTGCACCCGCTCATACTCCGACCGGTGCGCAGAAAGCTCGCGCAAAATATGTATCAGACCAGCCTCATCCGCGATCGGAATCCCTGCATACTCGCTCAGCACATCATAATAGCAGTGACCTGCCATCACGAACTGATAGCTGACACTCCCGTCCGCCGCCGACATCTCCTGCCGGGTAATCCGCTCAATCGGCCCTGGCTCCACATCCAGCGAAATTCCTGGAATATCCCGCATCACATCCGCCTGCCGCAGAATCTTCCGGCATCTGTCAATCGTCTCCCGCTTCAGCGGATGCTCCGACGGCAGAATCTCCATCCACTCCGGGATATGGAACGATAGGATATGAACCGGAAACTCCATCAAAATCTGCCCCAGGATGTTCAGACAGTCCTCCCGTGTCATTTCCTGGCAATTAACCGTCAGCACCGGATGTTCATATTTCTCCTGCAGTTCCCCGGCAAGAGCTCTCGTCTGAGCCGCTTCCGGATGCGCGGAATTCAGCAGAATCAGAAACGGCTTACCGGATTCCTTTAATTCGCGGACAGTACGCTCCTCCGCCGCCCGGTAGCCGTCCCGCGGAATATCCCCGAAACTCCCGTCCGCTGTCACTGCAATCCCGATCGTGGAGTGTTCCGCAATCACTTTTCTTGTACCGATCTCTGCCGCACGGGTGAACGGAATCTCATAATCGAACCATGGCGTCTTCACCATCCGCTCCTTCCCGTCCTCTTCATGGCCGACTGCTCCGTCCGCCATATAGCCCACGCAGTCAATCAGACGGATCTTCGCCCGGCAGTTCTCTCCGAACACCACCTCCGCGCCGTCCTTCGGAATAAACTTTGGCTCCGTCGTCATAATTGTACGTCCGGATGCGCTCTGCGGAATCTGGTCGCGGGTTCTCTCCTTATCCGGGGAATCCTCCATGGAGGGAAGCACCAGTTCTTCCAGAAAGCGCTTGATCATCGTTGATTTTCCGGTTCGCACAGGTCCGGCAACACCCAGATAGATCTCCCCTCCTGTCCGCGCATTGATATCCTTGTATAGATGAAATTCGGAATTTTTTTCCATGAAAAACCTCCCCCGATATACTGCTAAAGTATATGCAGGGGAGGAAAAACTGAGACCTTCTTTTTTTAACTATAGAATAAGCAGTAGCCAATCAACGCTCTGAACCGTTACTCTTACTTTAACCTGAGCGTCGCCGCATCTTCCGTCCAGTTATAATAACCGCTCAGCGCCTGGATCGTGGATGCATCGATGCGCTCCGCATTGTAGATCACGCCATCCTGGCGCTCATACGCAGGAACCTCAACCGCCTGATCACGCAGCAGCGTATAGATTTGATGATAAGCAGGAATCCGCTCCTCATACAGAGCGCTACCTCCGGCCAGGCTGGAGAGAAGCTCATCCAATGCCGGTACATTCAGGCCGTAGAAGTTGCTGTTCCCGGTGGAATGATAGTAGCTGACCAGCTGCGGCTCCACCGGAGTCGCGCGCTCGCCACACCACAGATCTGCGCTGTGCTCGCTCAGATACCAGACGAACTCGTTCAGATCCGTAACTTCCTGGATGTTCATAACAAATCCCAGGGATTCCAGCGTGCTCTTTAAGTTGCTCAATGCGATCGTCATGGCGTTCTCACCGGCAAGATACGGCGGGATCAACGCGGTGAATTCCATCTTGCCGCCTTCAGGCGCCGCCGTGAATACCCCTGCTTCCGCATCGTAGGTGTAACCGGCTGCTGTCAGATATTCCACCGCCGCGGCTCTGGCTGCCGCCGTCCGCTCCTCCGTGGACTGACCCTCGGTATAAATCGGGCTGCCGTCCGCCTTTACAGCGTAAGCTTCACTTCCGCCCTCAGAGTCACGGCTCACGGCCGCCCAGTTCTCCGTCGTGCAAGAGTAATCGATGACAGCTGCAGAGGCTCCGTAATACTGCTCGCCCAGGTTTGCGCGGTCAAAGGCGAGAAGCGTCGCAAATGCTTTTCTTAACGCAAGGCTCTGCTCCGAATTGCTGTCCGTGCCGACTTTCATCAAAGAAGCATTGATGCCGAAATAATAGTAGCTGTTGTCTCCAACCAGTTCGGTGATGATCTTATCGCCGGAGAGAGAACCGTCATTTGTCTGCTCCAGAGTCGCTGTCTCCTCTTTATTCAGGGAGATACGCGCCAGATCCACGCTGCCGTTCGTGACAGCAGCCAGGCGTTCGCTCTCATCCATCGGAACCAGCGTCAGATTCGAAATTGCCGGAGCACCCTTATAGTAGGAGGGATTCGCCGTCAGACGGATTTCTCCGCCGGCGTCCTCCGCCAGCTGGTAAGGTCCCGCCCCGAGAGGCGCCGCCGATTTTTCGCGGATGGAAGAAAGATCTCCTCTGGTCAGACCGAACTGGTTATTATCGTAATTATAATTATCCGGATCACCGTAGTAATGCAGCGGGAGAACCACGATATTGCAGAGGTTGTACAGCTTCTGCGTGCTGTAGCCCAGGCAGTTGATGGAAATCGTGCGGTCATCGACCTTTACGATACCGCTAATGTTCGCAACCTCCGTGCCTCCGGCTCCGTCCACCTTATTCTGATAGAGCAGGTTCTCCGCGATCTGGCGCACCTTCGCATCGAAATAGCTGGAATCACCCTGATAGTTCTTCGCCAGCTGCGTATAGTTCATGGAATACAGGTTGATCGTATCTTCCAATACTTCATCCATGGACTTGCCCTCGATATCATAGGAAGCGTCCGCTGAATAGGTGTACAGCGTCGCGAAGAACTCCTGTGCGGAATTACCATAACCTCGATCCACATAGTTCTGCCAGTTCTCCTCGCACCAGGTACGCTCCTCCTCCAACGTGGGGCGCGTGATCTGCTCGATAATCGCGTTCTTGAACTCCTCCGTCGGATTGTTCAGCAGCGCAGAGATCTCCTCACTGCTGACAGTAACGCCTGGAGCAGCGCTGTTATTCTTACGGTAGGCTTCCATGCCAAGGATCTGCTGTTCATCCACGACGTAACCTCCGTCATACGAGGGATCGCAGAGGACATAGTAGGTAAAGATCAGATCATCCGCTGTCATCGGCGTCCCGTCGCTGAACGTAACGCCATCCCGCAGGCGGATCGTATAGGTAGTCTCGTTCGTATCCGTATCGTAATGAAGCGCAACCGTGGAGATTCCCTGATAGTCATACTCTGTGCCCTGATAATCCGCCTTCTCATCATCGCCTGCAGTATACAGCACTTCGCCGCTGCGGGAAGTCGCAAGTAGTGGCTCATAGATCAGGGAGATAATCTCCTGATCACCCTCTGCCTGTGCAAAGGCAGGATTCCATTCTCTCTGAATCTCGCCGATCGCCGCGCGAAGCGTCGTGCTCTCATCCGGCGCCTCCGTCTCCGATTCCGATTCGGACTCCAGTGCTGTCTCTGCCGGTGCGGAAGTCTCCGCTGCGCTTTCCGTATCAACAGCTGCCGTCTCCTCAGATTTCGAGCATCCTGCAAGCAGGGATGCCGCCAGGGAAAGCGACAGCGCAAACGTCAACATTCTGGATTTCATACGATATTTCACTCCTTTCGTATGATCAGTCCCAGGGAAGGCTAAAATGCTCCTGCGTCCTATCCCTGGTCATCAACTGTCCGACGGCCTGAGCCGCCGGTTTATCTTCAAAAAGCACCTGGTTCACCTGCTCGATGATCGGCATCGTAATCTGGTACTTCTCCGCCAGCGCGCGTCCAGCCTTGGCGGAATAGACGCCCTCCACGACCATCTGCACCTGATCCATGGCCTCCTGCATCGTCGCTCCCTGACCGATCAGTACACCGGCTCTACGGTTGCGGCTGTGCACGCTGGCACAGGTTACGATCAGGTCGCCGATCCCAGACAATCCATACAGCGTCTCTGCCCGTGCGCCCATCGCAATCCCGAGTCTCGCGATCTCCGCCATGCCGCGGGTAATCAACGCCGCCTTGGTATTGTCGCCGTAACCGAGTCCATCCGCCATACCGGCAGCAAGAGCAATTACGTTCTTCAGCGATCCACCCAGCTCAATCCCCAGGATATCCGGGCTGGTATATACACGAAAAACCGGACTCATGAACAGATTCTGTACATACTCCGCCGTCTTCTTCGATAGAGCACCCACCACGCAGGCCGTCGGCATATTCCGGCTGACTTCCTCCGCATGGCTAGGGCCGGACAGAACCGCCACATCCGCCTGCGGAAGCTCTTCGCGGATCTGCTCCGCCAGTGTGCAGAGTGTGCCCTCTTCAATGCCCTTGGATACATTCACCACCACCTGATCCTGCCTTACATAAGGCTTCAGGCGGCGGGCAATCGAACGCGTATAGATACTCGCGACCGCAAGAACCATAAGGTCGGTTCCCGCGGTTGCCGCCTGCTCCAGATCCCCGGTCAGCGTAATGCTCTCCCGGATCGGAACACCCGGAAGCTTCGCATGCTCCCGGTGTGCGAGAAGCGGCGCAAGATCCGCCTCTCTGGCAGACCAGACGGTTACGTCATGACCATTCTGATCCAGCAGAATGGCGATCGCCAGTCCCCAGGTACCGGCGCCGAAAACACTTATTTTCGCCATATGCTACTCCTTTTTCAGTCTCTGACTCTCATGGTCAGACCTTCAATTTCCCCATTTCTATTCCTTAATTTCTATTCTTTCTTCTGGCCGATTTTGCTCTCGGTACCAGCGATCAGCCGCTTAATATTGGCGCGATGCCGCCAGTAGGCCATCGCCACGATCAGGAATACCAGGACATAGGATTCCAGCAGATGCGCCGGCGTCAGCGCCAGCCGTCCGGTCTGTCCCAGGAAAATCCAGCTAATCATAAAGAGGGCCGTGATCACCAGAGATCCCAGCGAAACATAGCGGGTGAGCCCCACCGTCAGCGCAAAAGCAATCAGGCAGAGAATCGTGATTCTCCAGTCCATCATCAGAATCAGGCCGGAGGTCACGGCAATTCCCTTTCCTCCTTTAAAATTCAGATAAAAAGGAAAATTGTGGCCAAGCACAGCGCCCAGTCCGGCGTACAGCTTGTACAGCGCCGCGCGGTCGCCGAAGAAATCTCCCTGGTTGAACAGAACCGTGACCAGAAATCCGGCCGCAAGGATCTTCAGGATATCTCCGGCGAACACGATCAGCCCGGCCTTCTTTCCCAGCACTCGCAGGGCATTCGTCGTACCGGAATTGCCGCTTCCGTACTCACGAATATCAATTCCGTTTATTCTTCCGTAAATATATGCTGTCTGGAACAGTCCGCAGACATATCCAATCAGCAGACATGCGACTCGTACCATCTTACTGATCCTTCTCTTTCCGCTCACGGATAATGAACTTCAGCGAAGTGCCACGGAAACCGAATGCTTCACGAATCTTATTCTCAATATAGCGAGTATAAGAGAAGTGCATCAGCTCCTTGTCGTTGACAAAGATAACGAATGTCGGCGGCTTCACCGATACCTCGGTGATATAGTACAGCTTCAGGCGCTTGCCTTTATCCGACGGTGGCTGCTGCATGGCAACGGCTTCCGTCATGATCTCGTTCAGAACGCCGGTCTGTACACGCAGCGTCTGGTTCTCCATAATCATATCGATATACTCATAGAGCTTACCGGTTCTCTGTCCGGTCTCTGCGGAAATGAAGAGGATCTCCGCATAGGGCATAAAGGAGAGAACCTCGCGGATCTTGTTCGTGTGTTCCTTCATGGTCTTGTCGTTCTTCTCAACCAGATCCCACTTGTTCACAACAATCAAAACGCCTTTGCCCCGCTCATGCGCGATGCCGGCGATCTTGGCATCCTGCTCCGTTACGCCTTCGGAAGCGTCGATCACAACAAGAACAACGTCAGCGCGCTCCACCGCCGTAACGGCACGGATGATGCTGTAGCGTTCAATCTCTTCCTTGATCTTGTTCTTGCGGCGCAGTCCTGCTGTATCGATGAACACGTACTCTTTCTTATTGTAGCGAACGGTTGTGTCGATCGCGTCACGGGTCGTGCCTGCCACATCGGATACAATGACACGATTCTCGCCTACCAGGCGGTTTACGATCGAGGACTTGCCTACATTTGGTTTGCCTACAATGGCAATGCGCGGGCGCTCGTCCTCTTCCTCTTCTTTGGAAGAATTCGGGAAATATTTGCTGACCTCGTCCAGCATATCGCCGATGCCCAGGCGGGAAGCCGCCGATACCGGAATCGGATCGCCAATGCCCAGGTTGTAGAACTCATAGACATCCGGCATGAACTTGTCGAAGTTATCAACCTTGTTGACCACCAGAACCACGGGCTTGCCGGATTTGCGCAGCATATCCGCCACCTTGGAATCCGCGTCCACCAGTCCCTGACGTACATCTGTGATAAAAATGATCACGTCCGCCGTAGCGATCGCGATCTCCGCCTGCTCACGCATCTGGCTTAAGATGATATCCTTACTGTCCGGCTCAATACCGCCGGTATCGATCAGCGTATAGCTCATATCCAGCCAGGTGCAGTCCGCATAGATGCGGTCACGGGTCACGCCGGGCGTATCCTGTACGATAGAGATACGCTCACCGGCCAGTACATTAAAAAGCGTTGATTTACCTACATTCGGTCGGCCTACAATAGCCACAATTGGTTTACTCATTCGATCTCCTGTTATCTTCTATTATTTTTGCTGTAACCATTCCGTTTATTCTCTCATTTCATACCCGGGATACTCCGTATCTGCTTCATCCGGTGTGCGTCCAAGCAGTGCATCAAGCAGCTCCTGCCCACCAGGCTTCACCACCCGCAGAGGAACGCGAAGCTGTTCACACACATCGTCCGTCGTGATATCATCCAGGAATACATTCTCGCCGCTGCGCAGCATATGTACAGAGATGAGAAGCTCCTCTCCCAGCGTCTGTTCCTTTAACTGCGCAGTCAGATCCTGCCCGGTAATCAGACCAACGACCGTGATCTCCTCACCGAAAAAGACGTTGCGGATCGGATAGAGATGCACGCGCACATGCGGGAATTTTTCATTCATCTGCCGGATCAACCGTTCCAGATAGGGGGCTGCCAGACGCCCGGTCGCCAGAGAGATTTCGCGTGTCTCCGTGCTTCCTTTCTCTTCCGCCAGTGCCTGCGTGAACTCATCACAGAGAAGACGAACCGATCCCACACCGTTGTCCAGCTGCAGATATCCGTCATACCTCTCTTCCTCCGGAAGCTCCCGCTCCGCCAGAATATAGAACTCGTCGCTGGCATGAACAAAATGGAAGCCGAACTCCTTATATATCTTCTGCTGCCACTTCTCTATGATATCGATCGCCTGCGCCGCACACTCCTTCGAAACCGGCTGCAGCGGATACAGTCCCTCCCGGTAGCGTGTCAGGCCGACCGGAACCACCGAAAGACTCTGCATCACCGGAAGATAACACGATAACGCACGAATAGTAGCATCCAGCTCCTCCCCGTCGTTGATGCCGGGACAGAGGACGATCTGGCCGTTCATCTCAATGCCTGCCTCGTACAGAGTATCAATTTTCTTCAGCGCATCACCCGCAAAGCGGTTATGAAGCATCCGGCAGCGAAGCTCCGGATTCATCGTATGCACTGAGATATTGATCGGCTCCATCCGGTAGCGAATGATCCGGTTCAGGTCAGACTCACTCATATTCGTAAGTGTCACATAGTTTCCCTGAAGAAAGGAAAGGCGGGAATCATCGTCCTTGAAATAAAGGGTCTCCCGCATCCCCGGAGGCATCTGATCGATAAAACAAAACATGCACTTATTCCGACAGGAGCGGTAGTCATCCATCAGGCCATTCTCGAAGACAATTCCAAGATCCTCGTCATCATCCTTCTCCACCTCAAAAATAGCTTCGTCTCCGTCCGCGCCGCGGACCAGAAGCTCCAGATATTCTTCCTGGCACATCAGCCGGTAGTCGAAGACATCCTCAATGGGCTGACCATTAATCTCAAGAATCGCATCGCCTGGCTCAAGTCCCAGTTCTTCCGCAATGGACCCCGGCTCGGTTTCCTGAATTACATGTACTTTATCCGACATAAAAACCTCCACATGAGCTTCATCATAACATATCTGCCGTCTTTTTGCAAACAGGAACGAAAAGCGGGCAGAAAAATAGCGGCGTGCCGTCCTGCATGCCGCTATTCCTTATTCATACATTACGCGTTATACTTCTTCACCAGAGCCTGGATCTTATCTGTCGCCGACATGATATCGCCGATGGACACATCATGGTTCAGCGTGTTGATAATGGTTGCCAGATACTTCGTCATATCCGCTTCCAGGTACCAGGGCTTCTCCAGCAGCTCCGGCTTGCGGTAGTTCAGGTTCGTTGTGATAACGTAATCAAACGTCCCCTCTTCGTATGCCTTATCAAACGCATCGAAGCCGGCAGTGAACAGACCGAAGGTACAGCATACAATGACGTTCTTCGCCTTACGCTCCTTCAGCTCTCTGGCGGTATCCAGCATGCTGTCGCCGCTGGCGATCATGTCATCAATGATGACAACCGTCTTGCCCTCAACATCAGAGCCCAGGAACTCATGAGCCACGATCGGATTCTTGCCGTTCACGATTCGGGTATAATCGCGTCTCTTGTAGAACATACCCATGTCAACACCCAGGAGGTTCGCCAGGTATACGGCACGCCCCATCGCGCCCTCGTCCGGACTGATGATCATCAGGTTCTCTTTATCCAGTTTCAGACTCTTATCTGCGTTCAACAGTGTCTTCATGAACTGATATACCGCAGAGAAACTGTCGAAATCATGCTGGGGAATCGCATTCTGTACACGGGGGTCATGCGCATCGAAAGTAATGATGTTCGTTACACCCATGGCTACCAGCTCCTGCAGCGCCATGGCGCAGTCCAGAGACTCTCTCTTAGTGCGCTTGTGCTGACGGCTCTCATACAGGAAAGGCATCACAACATTTACACGGCGGGCACTTGTCATGGCCGTCGAAATGATACGCTTCAGATCCTGATAGTGATCATCCGGAGACATGTGGTGTTCCATGCCGTACATCTTATAGGTCAGGCTGTAATTCGTCACGTCAGAGATGATCCACAGATCAGAACCGCGCACGGATTCATTGATCATGCCCTTGGCTTCACCGGAGCCGAAACGGGGACAGGATGCATCCACCAGATAAGAATCCCTGTCGTAGCCGCGGAACTTTACATTGCTCTCACGTGCCTTCAGGATCTCTTCATCGTTCTTACGAAAAGATACGATGTAATCGTCAACAGTCTTGCCGAAGTCCCGGCAGTTCTCCATTGCAACGATCTTAAGAGGTGCGATCGGAATTGTATTCTTAAATGTGTAATCTTTTGCCATGAGTAAGGAGCCTCCCAATTGTAATTCTTATTCTCACAATTATATTTTATATCATTTCTATTATCATTTGGCAACCCGGCCAGCGCATCTTTTTTTATTTTAACAAAGCGGCTCGTCCGTCTTCCTTCAGGAAATGAATTCCCGGAGCGAGAACCTGCTCATACAAAGGCTTTCTCACCTTTCTGCGCGTGATCTCCACCAGACCAAGACGGGTCTGATCCACCAGAAGCGCCCGTACCGGGTCACGCTCCAGCTCGCGTGTCAGCAGCTCCAGCAGTTGGCGATTGTATTCCTCACCTTCCATGTCGATAAAGTCAACCAGAATAATGCCGGAGAGGTTCCGCAACCGAAGCTGCGCCGCAATCTCAGTTGCCGCCTCACAGTTCGTCTGAAAGAAGGTATCCTGAAGTTTCTTATGCCCGTCAAACTTTCCGGTGTTTACATCGATAACCGTCAATGCCTCCGTCGGCTCGATCACCAGATAACCGCCAGACTTTAACCACACACGTTTCTGACAGGCCTCCCGGCACACAGTTTCCAGACGATACAGCTTTACGAGAGGAAGCTGCCGATCCTCGTACCAGCGAAGCTTCGCCTCATCCTCCGGCTGCTGCAAACGCAGAAAATTCCGGAGAGATTCATACAGATCCGGCTGGTCGGTTACAATCTCATCCAGGCTGCGGATACCGGAATCCCGGATGGCTGCAAGATAGGGAGCTTCCCCCCGGTGCAGAACGGAGAATACCGTTCGATGTTCCGCAGCCTGACGAATCGCTTCATACTGTGATTTCAGAATCTCTGCTTCCTGAAGAATTACTTCATCTGGAGCATCCGCGCTGTTCGTGCGAAGAATAAATCCCGCTGGAGCCGCGCAATACGGCTCTAACAGCGCTTTCAGCTCCTCTCTCCGCTTCCGGTCCGGAATCCGGGAGGATACTGCCGCCCGACCTCCGTTTTCAGAAAGCACCACATAACGGCCAGCCAGGGAAATCTCTCTTGAGACAACCGCCGCCTTTGTTTTCACCGGCTCTCGGATCAGCTGAACCGGGAATTCCTCCCCGGGAACCAGCGTCTCGTTCGGGTGCAGCGGAAGAAAGCCTATCTGCTTCTCTGCTGTCAGTTCCACAAAAGCTGCCTGAATATTCTTCACAACATTCTGTACCCGTGCCAGATAGATATCTCCCACGCAGGGAAGATCCTGATCCGGATTTAGATTCATCTGAACCACCCGGCTGCCTTCGGTATACGCTGTCACCAACGTCCCCTTCCAGCGGGTAATCAGGATTTTGCCGCTCATGCGATGACCTCCCCAAGGAATTCCAGAGATACCAGCTTCTCCTCCCGGAGCGCGAACATATCCAAACGGCAGATCGAGAGCGCATGTTCTGGAAGAATGGCTCCCGCCCAGGCGAAAAATGCCTCCATCACAGCTTCCGGCTTCAGGTTCTGCACACTGCCGGAAGAGAGCCGCAGCGTAAAAGTATCACCCTTGCAGGAAGCATCAAAGATCAGCGGCCGGATATCCACATCCATCTCATTCTTCTTCGTAACCTTGTGAATCATAATCTCCTTTTGTTCCAGGAAAGACTCCCACAGAGCCGCGATCTCCGCGCCGGATGCCGCCCGTTCACTTCTCGTCAGCTCCTGCACCGCCGTTCCGTGAAGCGTCACTCGGTAATCGGCAGCTGCGATATTCGCCATGGCGTTTGTCTTCCCTTCTTCCGGCAGGCGAACCCAGGAAAGAATCTCCATGCCTTCCGCCATCACTTCATTCAGGCGGCGGATCATGGCTTTCGAACTCTCTGAGGAATTTACTTCAATATCCATATATTCCCCCTCGGATGTCAGGCCGATACCGAGAGGAGACGCAAACGACATAATCTGATGCGGGCTGAAGCCCTGGCTGTAGCAGATATCCACATGTGCCCGGCGCATGCTCTTCTGGAAATATCTCATAATATCCAGGTGTCCAATAAAGCGCATCGTGCCTCTCTTGGCGAAACGAATTCGAATCTTCATTATTCCTCTCCTCCTTTCGCGCAGAGTCTGTCACGATCTCCACCGGGACAGATGCCGGTCCCAAAGGAAGCCGCTCCGCAGCCGTTGCACACATCGCGGCAGTTCTTCGTCACTTCCGCCGCCATCGCGCGCTCCCACTCTCTGCGCAGGAACTTCTTCGTCACGCCTACGTCAATGAAATCCCAGGGGAAAAGCTCTTCGGCAGTCCGCTCCCTTAAAGTATAAAAGTCCGGATCGACACCGGTATCCGCAAAGGCCTGCATCCATTTGTCATTATCAAAGAAATCCGACCAGGCGTCATACAGGCAACCCCGGCGGTAGGCCTGAAGAATGGATGCCGCCACCTTGCGGTCACCGCGCGCCAGTACACCCTCAAGAACCGTAACATCCGCCTCATGATACTGGAAATGCATCGCCTTGTGATTGAGCTGCTCCGCGAAGGTATCTTTCACCAGGTACGCCCGGCGCAGATACTCTTCCTTCGGAAACATCGTTGCCCACTGGAACGGCGTAAAGGGTTTCGGAACAAAGAAAGACGCGCTCGCTGTGATATTCACCTTGCCGTGGCGCTTCTCCTTCGGTACCTCCTCATAATAACGGCGCGCGATCGTCTCAGACAGAAGCGGAATCCCCTTCATGTCTTCCTCCGTCTCCGTCGGCAGTCCCAGCATGAAATAGAGCTTTACCTTACTCCATCCGCCGCGGAACGCCTCCGCCGCACCATTCAGGATGTTCTCCTCTGTCAGCCCCTTGTTGATCACATTGCGAAGTCTCTGTGTCCCGGCCTCCGGAGCAAATGTCAGACTGCTCTTCTTCACATCCTGAACCTTGCTCATGACATCCAGGGAGAAGGCATCGATTCGCAGCGACGGAAGAGAGATATTCACCTTGCGATTCCGGCAGTCCTCGATCAGTCCGTTCACCAGCGGTTCAATCCCGCTGTAATCACTGGAGCTCAGGGAGCTTAACGAGATCTCCTCGTGCCCGCTATTCTCTAACATCTTCGCCGCCAGATCCTGCAGGCGGTCCAGACTCCGTTCACGCACCGGGCGGTATACCATACCAGCCTGACAGAAGCGGCAGCCGCGGATGCAGCCTCGCTGAATCTCCAGAACCACACGGTCCTGGGTTACCTTAATAAAAGGAACCAGCGGCTTCTCCGGATAGAAGGACTCTGTCATGTCCTTTACAATTACCTTGCGAACCTTCTCCGGTACATCCGGATATTTCGGCGTAAAGGATGCCAGCGTACCGTCGGCATGATATGCTACTTCATACAGAGAAGGCACATAGATGCCAGGAAGCGTTGCTGCTTTCTGCAGGAAAGCCTCCCGATGGCCTCCGGCCGCCTTATGCTCCCGATACAGGCGGATCAGCTCCGGATACGTCTCCTCGCCCTCTCCGATATAGAACATATCGAAGAAATCCGCCAGCGGCTCCGGATTATAAGTACAGGGACCGCCGCCGATCACAATCGGATCGTCCTCCCCGCGCTCCGAAGCCATCATGGGGATGCCGGACAGATCCAGAATCTGCAGAATATTCGTGTAACACATCTCATACTGGATCGTAATTCCTAAGAAATCGAACTCACGAACCGGGCTCTGAGATTCCAGAGCAAACAGCGGAATCTTCTGCTCCCGCATCACCCGGTCAAGATCTACCCAGGGCGAGTACACGCGCTCACACCAGACATGCTCCATGGCATTCAGCATGTGATACAGAATCTGGATGCCCAGGTGGGACATTCCGATCTCGTACACATCCGGGAAACACATGGCGAAACGCACATCCACCTGCTCCGGATCCTTATATACTGCGTTGATCTCATTGCCAATATAACGGGCCGGTTTCTCAACGGTAAGCAAAATTTCATCCGACAGTGCTAATTTTCTCATATCAATCTCTCTTTATCATAGAATTTACAGGAACGGCATGCGCCGCATATAGTGCCTGCAGAACAGGGACAGCGATAATCGCCATCAATACAGAAGACACGATACCTGTCCCCAGACGGATCAGCAGAACGCCGAATACCATATGGTACTCATAGTATCCGAACATTTTGGAATCCACATACAATGCTGCCGTATTCATCAGCGACGCTGCCACAGAGGACAACACAACAAATACCATATACAGCCAGGATCTGTGCTTCAGAATCGCGGGAAGACTCATCTTCTCGCGGAAGAGCTTCACGCCAATTCCCATAACAAGACCGCGCAGCGCCGGCGCCAGCATCCACAGAAACGTGGTTGCGGTAATGCCGTACGACAGCACCTGTGCCAGGAATTCGCCGATAAAACCGACCAGAAACGCATCCAGAGGGCCGAACAGCATGGCGGTAATCAGACAGGCCAGCGAATCAAACGTAATCTTGAATGTGTTCCCCAGCCGCAGGCTTGCGGAAGAAAGCACAAAAAACAGTGCAATCAGCATGGCGTCCAGCACTATTCTCCGGGTGGAAAAGTTACCGTGTTCTTTCTTGTTCATAAAAAAATCCTCCTAAGATTTTTGGGAGGAGGTTCGATGGATGCGCACTGACGAAGGATACATACTCTGCATCTGCGAAAAGCCGCAGACGGCAATATACAGCAGCGGATGCGAAATGACATCGCGGATCTCTCCTTCGCCCGGCGGCAACCTCCCATCCATCCGGTACTTAACGCGTCATTTCTACTCATGCAACCTCAATGCGCATATTTACAGTGACTCTATATAAAACTGCCCGGCAACCGCAAATCCACGAATATCATCTGCAGATTCGCAGTCGCCGCTCAGAATCTTTCGCTGTTCGGTTCTTCTTACAGTTCCTCTTCCGCACGGGAAAGAGCCGCCGCGATCACAGCATCCATATCGTAATAACGGTATTCTCCGAGACGTCCGCCGAAGATCACTTGATCCTCCTGCTCCGCCAACTTCCGGTACTCCGCATACAGCGCTCCGTTCTTCTCATCATTTACCGGATAGTAAGGTTCATCCCCCGGCTTCCACTCGGAGCTGTACTCCCGGCTGATAACAGTTTTCGTATCGGATCCTGCTCCAAACTCGAACCACTTGTGCTCAATAATCCGCGTCCACGGCGTCTCGCTGTCCGTATAATTCACTGCCGCATTTCCCTGGAAATTCGGAAGATTCAGCACTTCCGTCTCAAAACGGACGGAACGATACTCCAGCGCACCCAGACGGTATCCGAAGTAAGCATCGATCGGACCGGTATAGACCACCTTGTCCGCCAGCGCATCCAGAGCATCCTTCTCCGCCAGATAATCGGTATTCAAACGCACCTCGATACCTTCCAGAAGGCGTTCCACCAGGCGGGTATAACCGCCGACCGGAATCCCCTGATACAACGCATTAAAGTAATTATTATCAAAAGTAAAGCGCACCGGAAGACGACGGATAATAAAGCTAGGAAGCTCCGTGCAGGACCGTCCCCACTGCTTCTGCGTATAGCCCTTGATCAACTTCTCATAGATATCTGTTCCGACTAGGGAGATGGCCTGCTCCTCCAGATTCTTCGGCTCGGTAATTCCGGCAGCCTTCCGCTGCTCCGCGATCTTCGCCTGCGCCTGCTCCGGAGTCGTCACGCCCCACATCTGATAGAATGTGTACATATTAAAAGGAAGCGAATACAGCTCCCCATGATAATTCGCCACCGGACTGTTCGTAAAGCGGTTAAAATCCGCGAAGCGGGTAATATACTCCCATACCTTTCTGTCATTCGTATGGAAGATATGCGCACCGTAGTGATGCACCTGAATTCCTTCCATTTCTTCCGTATAAATATTTCCGGCGATATGCGGCCGCTTCTCCACAACCAGCACCTTCCGGCCGGCCGCCTTCGCCTGGTTGGCGAATACAGCCCCGTACAGACCGGCTCCCACGACCAGATAATCATATTTTTTCATATATCGGTTCTCCATGGTTCTTATCTTATACTTTCCGGTAATTCCTCGGCCCGTCTGATTTGCGGTCCATTTTCTCATTATAGCTGAGATAACTTCTTTTTGCAACTGCCAGAAACGGCAAAAGCAGAAAAAGAAAGCATGCATGTAATTTCTGTTTTTTTCCATAACATTTTTCACTGCTTTATTGACTCACCAATGATTTTATGCTATGTTTTTTTTGTTTTTGTTATTTGAAATACCATATCATTTTTTTACCGGATTTTCCGGTCAATATACCTCGCAGAAAGGCAGTTGCATATGAAAAAATTATCACAGGTACTTCTGGCGGATACCATTTCCCGCCTCCGCAAAGAGCAGTCCATGACGCAGCAGGAGCTCGCAGAAAAAACAGGGATCAACCGATCCCTGATCTCCCGGATCGAGAAGAAGGACTTCATGCCCTCGATTCCGCAGCTGGAAGCGCTCGGAGAGGCGCTCGGATTCGAACCCTACGCCATGTTCACGGAAAAGCCGGCAGGCACAGCAGCCATTTCCTCCGTATCGCCGCTTCGCATTGCTGTCGCCGGTACCGGCTACGTGGGACTTTCAATTGCGACACTTTTAGCACAGCACAACCCTGTTACTGCTGTTGATATTATTCCTGAGAAAGTGGATATGATCAACCGCCATCAGTCTCCGATTCAGGATGAATACATTGAGAAATACCTGGCGGAGAAGGATCTGAATCTGACAGCTACGCTCGACGGTGCGGCTGCATACCGGGACGCGGATTTTATCATCATCGCCGCTCCTACCAATTATGACAGTAAGAAGAATTACTTCGATACTTCCGCGGTGGAATCCGTCATCGAGCTGGTGCTCTCCGTGAATCCGGATGCCATTATGGTCATCAAATCCACGATCCCGGTCGGCTACACGGAATCGGTCCGCCGGAAGTATCACACGAAGAACATTATCTTCAGCCCGGAGTTCTTACGGGAATCCAAGGCTCTGTACGACAATCTCTATCCCAGCCGGATTATTGTCTCCACAGACCCAGAGGACGAAGCGCTGGTAAATGCCTCCCATACCTTTGCAGCGCTGCTGCAGGAAGGCGCGATCAAACAGAACATCGACACGCTCTTCATGGGCTTCACAGAAGCGGAAGCTGTCAAGCTGTTCGCTAATACTTACCTGGCACTGCGGGTCTCCTACTTTAATGAACTGGATACGTATGCCGAGATGAAGGGGTTAAATACCCGCGATATTATCCAGGGCGTCTGCCTTGACCCCCGGATCGGAACCCATTATAACAACCCTTCCTTCGGTTACGGCGGCTACTGCCTGCCAAAAGATACCAAACAGCTGTTGGCAAACTACAATGATGTCCCCCAGAATATGATGAGTGCCATTGTTGAGAGCAATCGCACAAGAAAAGACTTCATCGCTGACCGCGTGCTGCAGAAAGCCGGATACTACAGCTATGAGGATGAGAATTCCTACCGCATCGATATGGAGAAGCCTGTGGTTGTCGGCGTATATCGGCTCACCATGAAGAGCAACTCCGACAACTTCCGCCAGAGCAGCATCCAGGGCATCATGAAACGCATCAAAGCGAAAGGCGCTACCGTTATTATCTACGAACCTACACTGGAAAGCGGCTCGACGTTCTTCGGCAGCGAGATCGTCGGAGATCTAGAGGAATTCAAGCGCCGCAGCCAGAGCATCATCGCGAACCGCTACGATTCCTGCCTGGATGATGTGAAAGATAAGGTCTATACAAGAGATCTCTTCTGCAGAGATTAGTTTAGGAAATTGCGAAGGGAACACAGAAAATGAAGAAAGAAATACAAGAAGAAACGAAAACACGCTCCACTTCCGGAGGAAAGCCCAAAAACAGCGGAGCAAAGATCGATATGGCCTCCGGAAGCATCCCCCGGCTTCTGGCAAAGCTCGCGATTCCTGCTGTCATCGCGCAGATCGTAAACCTGCTCTATAATATCGTAGACCGGATCTACATCGGCCATATTCCCGGAGTCGGAGCCTCCGCGCTAACTGGCGTGGGTCTGTTCACGCCGATTCTGATGCTGA
This sequence comes from Hominifimenecus microfluidus, assembly GCA_020687485.1. Lineage (GTDB taxonomy): Bacteria > Bacillota > Clostridia > Lachnospirales > Lachnospiraceae > Hominifimenecus > Hominifimenecus microfluidus. Next base: position 53,878 of record JAJEQR010000012.1, read on the forward strand.
TCAACGCCTTTGCCATGATGGCCGGAAGCGGCGGTGCGCCGCGCGCCGCAATCTCCATGGGAAGCAAGGACAACGATACCGCTGAGAAGATCATGGGAACCAGTTTCTCGCTGCTCCTTGTCTTCACCGCCATCCTGACCTGCGTATTCTACATACTGGCTCCCCGTCTTCTGCTCCTGTTCGGCGCAAGCGACATCACACTGCCTTACGCTGTGGATTATTCCAGAATCTATATTCTGGGAAGTGTCTTCGTCCTGATTGTAATGGGTATGAACCTCTTCATCACGACACAGGGATTCTCGAAGATCAGTATGATGACAACCGTGATCGGAGCTGTAATCAACATCATCCTGGATCCCATCTTCATCTTCGTATTCGGCATGGGCGTAAAAGGCGCGGCGCTGGCGACTGTCCTAAGTCAGGCAGTCGGAGCGATCTGGATTCTCCGCTTCCTGACCGGACCGAAGACGATTCTGCGTCTGCGCAAGAAAAATCTGCGCCTGGAGAAACGCTACGTCGTTCCCTGCCTGGCGCTCGGCGTATCCACATTTGTCATGCTCTCCACAGAGAGTCTTCTCTCAATCAGTTTCACCTCCAGCCTGTCCCGCTACGGCGGAGATCTGGCAGTCGGCGCCATGACGATCATCACGAGCGTCAGTCAGCTCGTCTCCATGCCGCTGCAGGGCATCTGCCAGGGCGGCCAGCCGATCATCAGTTACAACTTCGGTGCCAGGAATAACAACAGGGTAAAGAAAGCCTTCTTCACGCAATTCGGCGTCTGTATTACGTTCACGACCATCTGCTGGATTATCCTGCTGCTGGCGCCGCAGATTTTCGCCGGGCTCTTTACCAGCGATCCGAATCTGACCGCATATACTGTATGGTCTCTGCGCATTTATATGATTGGTATCTTCTCCCTTGGTTTTCAGCTTGCCTGCCAGCAGAGCTTTCTGGCGCTCGGCCAGGCAAAGATCTGCCTGCTCCTGGCCTGCCTGCGTAAGCTGATCCTCCTGATCCCACTGATCTTTATCCTTCCGCAGTTCTTTGAGAACAAAGTATTCGCCGTACTGGCGGCTGAGCCGATCAGCGATATTCTGGCAGCTGCGATCACGACGATCACCTTCATGACGCATTTTAACAAGATCCTGCGCACCGGCCCGGCAGCGCAGAGAAACACGAAATAAAACCTTTATAATCCGCCGTTTGCCTGCCGCTCTATCCCGGCAGGCTCCCCGGAAAAATTTCAGCGGCAAGCGCTTCATAGATTTCTTCCGCAACGGCAAGCTTGTACATCAGGCGATTCGTCTGAGGCGCAAGCTCCCGGTAAAAAGATTCCGTCCCCATCTTCGTGCTGACAGCAAAATAGACCTGTCCCGGCACGGAGGCGTCCGGATTTGCCGGATCGATATTCCCCATAGTTCCTGTCACACCGACTCCGATATCGGCTTTGTATGATTTCCGGCAGACCTCCGCCATCGCAGCGGCAGTCTCCTTCGAATATACAGTATACGTGTCAATGACGTCCGCCGGAACCCCCTGTTGAATCTTTGCCTCGTTGCAGTAAGTAACAAAAGCTCCTTTTAATACGGCAGAGGAGCCTTCCGTATCCGTGATCAGAGAAGCGATCTGTCCGGCAGTCGCGCTCTCCATCGTTGTAATCGTAAGCTTCTGTTCGATCAGCCACAGTGTAAGCGCGCGGTAATGCGCACGTATCTCCGATTCCCGGTATTCCTTCTTCATATCAGCGTCCTCCTGTTAGTTCTCCTATTTTCAGAACATGTAACAATTCCTGTTTTTTTCTTTCCGTCCTTTATCCATATCATACCACAATTAACGTTCCGATCCCACGGAATCTCATTTTCTTTTTCCACTTTTTTAATAATCTCTTTTTCTTGCCATTCGTTTTCGGATGTGCTAAGATATGTTTCGCTTCGGAATTTGAAAGTCAGAAGAAGCCGGAAAGGATGAGATTTTTTATGGAAAAAGATATGACCAAAGGCCATCCGCTGGCCGTGATCTTAAAATTTACACTTCCGCTGCTGATCGGTAATGTATTCCAGCAGCTCTATAACATGGCGGATACGATCATCGTTGGACGCTGCGTCAGCGCGGACGCACTGGCAGCCGTCGGCTCCACCGGAACTATCATGTTCCTGATTGTAGGATTTGCGCAGGGCATCACTGCCGGATTTACCATACTGACTTCACAGAGATTCGGAGCCAGAGATACCGACGGTGTAAAGAGAAGCGTTGCCAATGGTATCCTCCTCTCCGTGATCTGCACGATCATCCTGACAGGCGTCAGTCTCCTGTGTATGCGCCCGCTATTAAAGCTGATGAATACTCCTGACAATATCTTCGATGACGCGTACAGCTACATCATGATTATCAGCGGCGGCCTTGTCACCACTGTCTTCTACAACCTGTTCTCCTCGTACCTGCGCGCCGTTGGCAATAGTCAGATCCCTCTGGTATTCCTGGTGTTCTCCGCTGTACTGAACGTCATCCTGGATCTCGTGTTTATCGCGACCTTCCACATGGGTGTATCCGGCGCAGGTTATGCGACGATTCTTTCTCAGGGGATCTCCGCCGTGCTCTGCCTGATTTACATCTATCTGCGCATGCCGGCGCTGCGCCCGGAGAAGAGTCACTGGAAGCTTCGCGCAAAAGAAAGCCGTCAGCAGATGACCATGGGAATCCCTATGGCACTGCAGTTTGCAATTACCGCCTCCGGAACCATGATCATGCAGGCAGCGATCAACATCTTCGGTTCTGACGCGGTAGCTGCCTTTACTGCTGCCAGCAAGCTGCAGAACCTTGTCATGCAGGGAATGATCGCCATGGGACAGACGATGGCCACCTACAGCGGGCAGAACTTCGGAAAGGGCGATCTTGCCCGCATCCGCAAGGGCGTGCGCGCTTCGCTCTCTGCCTCCGCTGTCTATGCCGTCGCTGTCGCGCTTCTGGTATGGATACTGCTGAAACCCTGTCTGGGACTGTTCTTCACTGCGGACGTCGATATGAGTGTCATGATGCCATGGGCGGAGACCTACATTCATATCTGCGCCATCTTCTACATTCCGCTTAGTACGATCTTCGTATTCCGGAATACTATGCAGGGATGCGGCTACGGCTTCCTTCCTATGATGGGCGGTGTATCCGAGCTCGCCGCCCGTATGATCGTCGCATTCATCGCGATGTCAACCGTCAGCTACCCACTGGCATGCTTCTGCGATCCGGCCGCCTGGATCGCCGCCGGGCTCTTCACCGGCATCTCCTATATTTTTGTCTCCAAAGATATCGCAAAAAAGCTTGCCCCCGCATCCTAGGGAGCAAGCTTTTTCTTTAAAACGTCCGCCAGCTGCCTACGCAGCTCCGGAATATTCGCCGGTTTTGCAATATGCCTTTTATCCAGCGCGAAATTATTTTACCACAAAGTTCAGAATCTTGTTCGGAACATAGATTTCTTTCACAATGTTCTTACCATCCAGCAGAGAAGCAATACGGCTGTCCTCCTTCGCAATGGAGAGAACTGTATTCTTATCACTTCCGTTCGGATAAGAGATTGTCGCTCTTACCTTACCATTAATCTGAACACCGATCTCCGCGGTCGCCTCTACGGTCTTCGCTTCCTCATATTTCGGCCACTCGCTTAAGGACAGATAGCCCTCACCGCCGATCTGCTCCCAGATCTCTTCGCACATATGCGGAGCAAACGGGCACAGCAGCTTGATGATGATAATCAAATCATCGCGGGTAATCTTCTTCACAGTGTACAGGTCATTGATCAGAGTCATCAGCGCGGCAATCGCCGTGTTGAATTTCATCGCTTCAATATCTGCGCTTACCTTCTTAATCGTCTGATGGATCTTTGTCTCCATCTCCTGGCTGGCCGGTTCCTCCGTAAGGAAGTCTGTCAGACCTGCCACACGCTCCAGGAAACGCTTGCAACCCTTTACAGAACTGTCATTCCAGGGAGCCGCTGCCGCGTAGTCACCCATGAACAGGACATAAGTACGCAGAGCGTCCGCACCGTACTCCTCTACGATATCCAGCGGATCTACTACATTGCCCTTGGACTTGCTCATCTTATCGCCGTCCGGGCCAAGGATCAGACCCTGAATGGAACGCTTCGCATAAGGCTCCGGCGTGTTCACTACACCGATGTCGTACAGGAAATGATGCCAGAAACGGGAGTAGATCATATGTCTGGTGACATGCTCCATACCACCGTTGTACCAGTCTACCGGCATCCAGTATTCCATCTTCTTGCGATCAACCAGTTCCTTGTCATTGTGAGGATCAATATAGCGCAGATAATACCAGGAAGATCCTGCCCACTGAGGCATGGTATCTGTCTCACGTTTCGCGTCGCCACCGCACTTCGGGCACTTGCAGTTCACGAATTCCGGAATCTTAGCCAGAGGAGACTCACCGTCCTCGCCGGGCTCGAACTCCTTCAGATTCGGCAGGCGCAGCGGCAGTTCATCGTAAGGAACAGCTACATCGCCGCAGCAGGGGCAGTGAACGATCGGGATCGGCTCGCCCCAGTAACGCTGACGATTGAACGCCCAGTCCTTCATCTTGTACTGTACACCGGCCTTACCGATGCCCTTCTTCTCCAGTTCTTCCAGCATACGGGCGATGGATTCCTTCTTGTTGGTATATCCGTTCAGGAACTCGGAGTTCACCATCTCACCGTCACCGGTGTAAGCTTCCTTCGTGATATCACCACCCTTGATAACTTCGATGATATCAATGCCGAATTCCTTTGCGAAGTCATAGTCACGCTGATCATGTGCCGGTACTGCCATAATTGCTCCGGTACCATAACCCATCATTACATAGTCCGCAATGTAGATCGGAATCTTCTTGCCGTTTACCGGATTAATAGCTTCCAGACCATCGATGCAGACACCGGTCTTCTCCTTTACCAGCTGTGTACGCTCGAACTCTGTCTTCTTCGCGCACTCCTTGCGGTATGCCTCGATAGCATCAAAATTCTTTACGCGATCCTTGTACTGATCAATCAGCGGATGCTCCGGAGCGATAACCATGAAGGTAACGCCGAACAGAGTATCGCAGCGGGTCGTGTAGATGCGCAGCTTCTCATCGATGCCGTCAACTGAGAAATCTACAAATGCACCCGTGGACTTGCCGATCCACTTCTCCTGCTGTGCCTTTACATTTGCCGGATAATCTACATCCTTCAGGCCTTCCAGCAGCTTATCCGCATACTCTGTAATACGCAGATACCATACATCCTTGGATTTCTGAATTACGTCACTGTGGCAGATATCGCACTTGCCGCCCTGGCTGTCCTCATTGGAAAGAACAACCTTACAGCTCGGACAATAGTTTACCAGAGTCTTGTCACGGAATACCAGTCCATGCTCGAACATCTTCAGGAAGATCCACTGAGTCCACTTGTAGAAGCCTTCCTCCGTGGTGTCGATTACACGGCTCCAGTCGAAGGAGAAGCCGACCTTCTTCAGCTGTTTCGTAAACTTGGCAATATTCTCATCCGTAATCTGACGGGGATGCTTTCCCGTCTTGATCGCATAGTTCTCGGTAGGCAGGCCATAAGCATCGAAACCGATGGGGAACAGGACATTATAGCCCTCCATCCGTCTCTTTCTGGAGATAACCTCCAGGCTGGAGTAGGCCTTGATATGACCTACGTGCATACCTGCGCCGCTGGGATAAGGGAATTCGATCAGTCCGTAGAACTTGGGCTTCGTGCTGTAATCTTCCGCACGGAAGATCTGATCCTCTTCCCATTTCATCTGCCACTTGGGCTCGATGCGTTTGAAATCGTGTTTCATAATCATTCCTCCATTTGAATGAATCATTTGAATGAATCGCAGTCTCCTGCGCAATATTCCTAATATGTCATTTTAGTTCAATTATCAATGTTTGTCAATGACCGGAACGTCAGATCTTCACTTGTCTTTCTCCGATCGCAGACTTCTTTCCACCAAAAACGGCCGCCAGCGAAATCTGAAGATCCGCCGGCGGCCAACTTCTGTTATTGCGATGCTGTTTCTGCTATTGTATCCGCTTCACAAGCCTTACAATCCGTAATTATTTCTCCTGTCCTTTATAGTGAACATGAAGAAGCTCATGCGTGCGGTTCTTCAGCAGATCATCGTAGAGATCCATCACCAGAGGGTTCTCTTCGCTTCGCTTCAGCTGACTGGACTTATCCAGTTTGTAGAGTCCTTCGCCGCGCATCCGCTTCTCCTTGCGGCGTGCGAACGGCTGACCGGCTCCGGCGACACATCCGCCGGGGCACGCCATTACTTCCACGAAATCAAAATGCTCTTCCCCGCTCTCGATCTTGCGGATCAGCGCTTCCGCGTTCGCCAGACCGCTGACAACCGCGATCCGCAGGTTCAGTCCGCCTTCATCCACTTCACAGATCTTTACGCCATCCATCCCGCGGAAGCCCATGAACTCGATATCCTTCAGCGCCTTCGGAGACTTATCCGCTACTACACGACGGACAGCAGCCTCTGTTACACCGCCGGTAACACCAAAAATCTCACCGGCACCGGAATGAAGCGCGAAGGGCATATCCGTAGACTCACCTTCGATTCGGTCGAAGAGAATACCAATCTCTTTGATCATAGAGATCAGTTCCAGAGTCGTAAGCACATAATCCACATAAGGAACATTATTCTTCTTGAACTCTTCCCGGGACACTTCATATTTCTTGGCCGTACAGGGCATAATTGCTACTGATACGGTCTCCTTATGCTCCTTCTTGTCCATTGGCGCGTAGTAGGTCTTCAGAACCGCTCCCAGCATCTGCATGGGGGACTTGCAGGTAGAAATATAGGGCATCAGCTCCGGATGCTTTGTCTCTGCATAACGAACCCAGCCGGGACAGCAGGACGTAAAGAGAGGCATGCTGCGATCGCCGCTCTCCAGCTTCTCCACCAGTTCCGCTGCTTCTTCCATAATCGTAAGATCCGCGCCCACGGAAGTATCAAATACATAATCGAAGCCAAGGCGGCGCAGCGCTGCAACGGTCTTACCAAGTGTATTCTCGCCAGGTTCAAAACCGAATTCCTCACCGATTGCCACACGAACGGCCGGAGCGATCTGAACGACAACCCGCTTATTCGGATCGTACAGTGCCTTCCATACCTCCGATTGGTCGTTCTTAATCGTGATCGCGCCGGTCGGACATACCGCCGCGCACTGGCCGCAGTTCACACAGTCCGTATCCGCGATGTCCTTATTGAACGCCGTGGCGATCATCATCTGAGAACCTCTGTGCGCAAAATCGATCACACCGACATTCTGTACCTCATGGCACATACGCACACAGTCGCCGCAGAGTATACATTTGCTGGAATCTCTCACGATCGCCTTTGAGGAGGTATCGTAGATCCGGTTGTTATTATTATTCGGGAAACGAACCTCCGTAATGCCAAAACGATGCGCCAGCTCCTGCAGACGGCAGCTTCCGTTCTTCTCACAGACGGTACAGTCTCTGCAATGGGAAGCCAGCAGCAGCTCCAGAATCATCTTGCGATGCTTGTGAAGCTTCGGCGTATTCGTATAAATTACGGCGCGATCCTTCGGCGGCGTCGAGCAGGACGTCAGGATATGCCCCTTCTCATCCTCCACCACACACATCCGGCAGGCGCCGTAAGTGGAAAGATCCGAATAGTAACAGAAAGTAGGCAGGATAATACCGGCTTTCAGGATGACAGCCAGCATGGTCTTCTCATTCGTAAATTCGACGCGGTTTCCGTCGATCATCATATATTTTTCCATGTGTCTCACATCCTTTCTAGCCCAGCTTTACCGCATGGAACTTGCATCCTTCCATACATGCGCCGCACTTGATACATTTGCTCTGATCGATTTCGAACGGCTTCTTCACTTCTCCGCTGATTGCTCCTACCGGGCACTGACGGGCGCACTTACTGCAGCCCTTGCAAAGCTCCGGATCGATGGAGTAGGACAGAAGCGCCTTGCACTGGCCGGACGGACAGTTCTTATCCTGTACATGTGCCACGTACTCGTCACGGAAATACTTTAACGTACTGATTACAGGGAATGCCGCCGACTTGCCGAGGCCGCACAGCGCCGTCTCCGTAATGGTATCCGCCAGTTCCTGCAGCAGATCCAGATCCTCCAGCGTACCCTGGCCGGCTACGATGCGTTCCAGAATCTCCAGCATCCGCTTCGTACCCTCACGGCACGGGATACATTTTCCGCAGGATTCATTCTGTGTAAAATTCATGAAGAAACGAGCCACCTCAACCATGCAGCTCTTGTCGTTCATGACAACCAGACCGCCGGAACCAATCATGGCTCCCACTTTCTTCAGGGAGTCAAAGTCCAGCCTCATATCCAGATGCTCTTTCGTCAGACATCCGCCGGAGGGGCCGCCAATCTGTACGGCCTTAAAGTCGCCTCCCTTGACGCCGCCGCCCAGGTCAAAGATGATCTGGCGCAGAGTCGTTCCCATGGGAACTTCAATCAGACCGGTATTATTTACATTACCGGTCAGAGCAAATGCCTTGGTGCCGTGATTGCCTTCAGGACCGATAGACTGATACCACTCGGAACCCTTCAGAATGATGGTAGGAACATTACAATAGGTTTCTACGTTATTCAGGACGGTGGGCTTCTGGAAAAGTCCGTGCTCAACCGTACGGGGCGGCTTTACGCGGGGCATACCGCGGTTGCCCTCGATGGACGCCGTCAGCGCACTACCCTCGCCGCAGACGAATGCACCTGCACCCTGACTGATATGAATCCAGAAATCGTAACCGGAATTCAGAATGTTCTCACCAAGAATTCCGAATTCTTCTGCCAGCTCAATTGCGCGCTGCAGTCTTGCGACAGCCAGCGGATATTCCGCACGCACGTAAATATAGCCTTCGTGAGCGCCCGTTGCAATACCAGCGATCATCATGCCTTCCAGCACACGATGCGGATCCCCCTCCATCATGCTTCGGTCCATGAACGCGCCGGGGTCGCCCTCGTCACCATTACAGACGATATATTTGACCGGATCGGTCTGCGCCTGCACCTGCGCCCATTTCTTGCCGGTCGGGAAACCGCCGCCTCCACGTCCGCGCAGACAGGACTTCGTGATCTCGTCGATGATCTCCGTCTGCGTCATATCGAACAGAGCTTTCGCCATCGCGGAATAACCGCCGACCGCAATGTATTCCTTTATGGATTCCGCATTGATGTGACCGCAGTGTTCCAGTGCCAGACGCATCTGGTTGCGGTAGAACGGAATCTCCTCCTGGCACTGGTAGGGATTGCCTTCCGCGTCTTTGTATACCAGGCGGTCAATAACTTCATCTCCGAGGATACTTTTCTCCAGGATCTCCTCACAATCCTCTACTTTTACTTTTATATAGAGCCAACCCATCGGCTCAATGCGAAGCAGCGGACCCATCTCACAGAAGCCGTGGCATCCACTCTTCTTTAATCCGATGGTCTCTCCGTGCGGCTCTTCTTCCAGCCAGATGGAGCAGGGGATGTTCTTCTCTTCCATCAGCTGCTGCATGCGCTCATAAATCTGCAGGGAACCGCCGGCGACACATCCGGTACCGGCACAGATCAGGATCTGCTTCTTCTGACAGACCAGAGACTTCTGATAATCCCTGCGGCTCTTTTCCAGTTCTTCTCTTGTATTAATTCTCATGAGCCGCCTCCTCCTTTAACTGTGCAATCAGGTCTTTTGCCTTCTCCGGTGTCATGGACGGGTGTACATGATCGTTCACGGTACAGACGGGAGCCAGTCCACAGGCTCCCAGACAGGATACCGTCTCCACAGTAAAGAGCATATCCTCTGTGGTCGGCGCTTCTGCGGATACCTTCAGTTCTTTGCGGAATTCCTCCAGGATCGGAATGGATTTACGTACATGACATGCCGTTCCGTCACAAACCTTGATGACGTATCTTCCCTTCGGTTCCAGGGAGAAGTTCTCATAAAATGTTGCTACTCCATAGATCTTAGCCTCACTGATTCCAAGCTTCTCCGCGATATAGGAGAGCATCTCCTGGGGAAGATAGCGGTAGGTTTTCTGGACTGCCTGCATAACGGCAATTACAGATGACGGATCGTATCTGTGCTCGGCGAGAACCCGATCCAGCATCTGCTTTTCTTCATTGCTCATGCGCTTGAACCTCCTCTTATTGTCTTTTTTCAGTCTTTCATGTCTTGTTTTTAACGATTTCATGTCAGAGTCTGTCGTTTTTTTAACTATTTCACTACTATAACACAACTTATAAAGTATTGCAACTTTTTATGTACAAAATCCCCGGGTGAGGAGATACGTCCTCACCCGGGGATTCCTGCTTTTTATGTAGTTGTGGTTCGTATTGCCTGAAAGCGATGCGGATTATCTGTCGATTCCGTAAGCCGCGCAAATCTTGCCGAACTCCGGAGAATTGATGAAGCCGTCAAGGATCTCCTCCTTGCTGATTCCCTCGTTCAGGAGCTTCACCCATGCATCCAGACCAGCCTGATCCGGATTGCGATCCAGGTAAGTATGGTAGCACAACGTTACGAAATCCTTGTTGGAAAGCTTTCTGCTCTCCAGCTCCTTACTGAAGAAGAAGCCCCTGGAGATCTGACCGGCGCCAGCCTCATGATTTACCAGCTGAGCGGTCCATGCCTCCAGACCTGCGCGATCCCACTGTCTTCCCAGAACCATCGTGTATAGACGGCTCACAAAGGCAGTTGCCATATCATTCTGATCCGCAATCTCATTGGAAGTGAAGCTACCTGCCTTGATTCCGTAAGAAGCGCAAAGCTTTGCGAACTCCTGAGAATTCGTGAAGCCTGCTACTACATAGCGGCGGGTCATACCGTTCTCCAGCTTGCCTAACCATGCGTCCAGACCTGCCTGATCGGGGTTGCGGCCCAGTATGGTCTTGTACATCGTGGTTACGAATTCCTTATCGGAAATCTTCTTACCTTCGTACTCCTTGCTGAATACAAAGTTGGCAACGGTCTCAGAGCCGCCTTCCCTGCCTTCCTTCAGAACCTTAACCCAGCTCTCAAAGCCAGCCGGATCTGCCTTTCTGCCAAGAATGTTCTCGTACAGGCGGTTTACGAAACCATTCACGCCGGTGGTCAGATTCTTGTAAGCTGCCTCCGCATCCTGCAGAACCTTATAGTTGCTTACCAGCTCCTTCTGAGCATCCGTCAGAGCGTCATAAGCTGCTCTTGCCGCCTTAATCTTTGCTTCGCTGCCGGTCGTAACCGTGCCGATCGCATCGATCTGCGCAATAACCGGCGCCGCGATTTCAGCATCCGAATTCTTGATTTCAAAGTTAGCCGTAACCGGCGCATATACACCGCTGGCATCAGAAATCGTCAGGGTATACTTGCCTTCTGCTGCGTTCTTATAAGTAAGAACACCCTCCTTTACTTCAACATCCAGACTTTCTACCGAGTAAACCGGCTGGAATCCTTCCGGAAGCTGACCCTCCAGAGTATACTTTACAGAACCGTCGCCGGGGCGGCCTTCTTCAACGGAAGCGGTAACTCCGGTCTTAATCGGAACATACAGGTCAGCATCGATCGTGAAAATGCCATTTTCGGTGTAGTAAACGATCTTATTGATCGTCTGCCCCATGATTGCCTTGTAATGCTCGGAAGACGTCGGGCAATTATGAACCGAAGTCGTATAGCCGGTGCAGAATGCCAATTTCGATACACGCCATACATTTTCCAGGTGACGCAGTCCATAGCTTGCACCTTCCTTGGTCTCCAGAACAACGGCATATACGTTTCCGGTCTCACTCAGACCATTTACCGTAATCTGATAATCACCATATCTACTTACAGATGTAAGCTCAGCAGACGCCTCCTTCCATTCTGTCTTTGCACCCTGTGCAGCGCCGAAAGCAAAACCATTCTCCGCTGCTGTCAGCTCCTTATAGTAAGCAGGAGCTTCGCTCAGGATATAATAGGAATAGCTGCCGCTCTCGAAGAGAGCATCCTTTCCCTTATACTCCGTCGTGCTGGTCTTACCACGGTTCGTTACAGTAATCGATACACTGCTCTCATCCGTGATGCAGGACTTTCCTTCCAGAACGGAAAGGTCGGAAACCTTAACCGGATAAGTAATACCGGTAATATCGGTACCATCACTGTTCACATGATAAGAACCACCTACCAGAGTGCCGGTACGGGTCTTGTTCTTCGTCGCAGAAGAAACAGTATCTACCGCAACATTGTTCGTTACGTCTGCAGCATAGAACTCTGCATAAGGAATGTTCATCAGAACATAGCCTTCTGCACCAACAAGGTTGTTCAGTGCTTCCGTCAGATGGAGTGCCTGTTCTTCGGCAGCTGCCTTATAAAGCGTGGTTTTCTCCAGCATATCTCTGGTTTCTTCACGCTCTGTCTCCAGGTTCTTCCAGCTTTCTTCGGTGTAAAGCTCTTTCGTCTTTGCATCCGCCTCGTCTACCAGCTTCTGCAGGGTTTCACGATCTGCTTCATCTGCAAGCTCGTGCTTCGCAATATTGTCGCTGGTCGCTTCGAAGTTGATCACAGTATCTGCATAGCCCAACGCATGAACAGTAATCGTCCAGTAACCGGTCCCGTCCGTATTCTCCGGAAGTGCAAAACGTGCGGACTCCGTCAGACCCAGCTGAATACCCATGGACTTGTGCATCCAGTTGTCGGCTGCGAACTTGGTGCCGAAAGCTGCCTTTGCGTTCGTGCGGGTGCTGTCATCGCCGTAATACGTCCAGGTAACACTCTGCATCCGGGAACCAAGTTCACCGTAATTACCATTAATATCGACTCTCAGGAATTCGCCATAGCTTCCGACATCACTGCCTTCTCTTACATTTACAGTATACCCTTCCGCCGTCTTCAGTTCAGCATCGGCGATACCGGAACCACTGCCGGTGTGTGCCTCAGAGAAAGAGAAGTTATCGCCGTCTCTGGTTACATACTTCAGTCCCTGCGTATTCGCATCCACAGCTGCCGTAAGTTCATACGCCTGAAGCTTATTCTCTCCATAGCCGCCAACCAAAGTCTCTCCATTCTTTACAGTTGCATACTTTTCGCAGAAAGCATCCAGATCAGCTGCTGCCACGCGGACAGGAACATACTTGATACCACTAACTTCATAGTGATCCATCGCAACCGTGCTTCCGTCTGCCTTCGTGATGGTTCCTCTGTTCCAGCCGACAGTCGTTCCGTCCGTCAGGTAAATGGTCTTGCCGTCTGCGGACCAGTGAGACACTTCATAGGTGCTTCCATCCTGTGCATAGATCATTGCGTCGCACTGGAAGCTTCCGCGATGCAGTCCATGATTCGCGGTTGCACGGGATACCACATCGAAGGCACCCTTGTCATACTCGCCACGACTATCTACCATATCGGAAGACTCCGTGCTTCCTGCCGCATAGACATCTTCATTTGCCCAGTACTCATCCCAGGTCAGGCCTGCATACAGGTAGGTGTACTCAGGCTCTTCCTCCGGAACTGCCTGTGCCAGAGCATCGTTGATAGCGGCAATGATAGCGTCGGAACTGCGGGTTGCAGTAGATACTACATTAACATCTTCCGTTCCATTGGCTGCTACCACCTGATCGGCAATCCCCTTCTTGCTCTTAGTACCTTCCAGCGCCTTCTTGAAGTAAGAAGCATTATCGTTGCCAACCACACAGTCCTCCGCCTGGGCGACATTATTGATCTTGCCATCCTCACCGATAGTTACGTCAATGGAGATCTGATACTCTTCCCATCCATTCTCGTCCTTGTCGTCCTCTGTGGGCACTACGCTTGCACTTCCCGTATAAACACCTGGCTTGTAACCACCCTCAGGTGCAGCAAATGCTGTCGTCGGAACCATTCCTGCTACCATCGACATAGAAAGCAGCAGCGCAAGTACCTTTTTCTTTTTCATAAAGTTACTCCTTTCCTCCGCATATAGTTAGCGTCCGCTAACTTGTAGGCAAAAAACACTCCCCTCCCTGAGTGAAGAGGGGAGATATATGCCTATGTTAGTTGCTGCTAACTGGTTCTCTAATACTATAGCAAAATTCTATGTTTCTTGTCAAGATAATTTTTGAGAAATATTTTTGTTTTTTGCTGAAACATTTTCTTGAGTTTTCTGATAAATTTACACGTTTTCTACAGAAAGCGGCAGAATCCAAGGCAGATTCCCATCATGAAGAAAAGGATTGCCTTAACCAGGGCTGCCAGCCAGAAATTCTTCGTCAGCGCAAGATCCCAACGGCTGATATTGCTCCGGGGACAGGTATCGGTGCAGACCTCGCATGCAATACACTCGCCGTTCCGAAGGCTTGCTTCCTCCAGCTTCAGGTTCACCGGGCATCGCTTCTCGCAGGCACTGCAGCCGCTGATGCACTGTTCGCTGTTACGTTTCAGCTGCGCAAAGGGCAAGATCGGCAGCAGAGAAAATACAGCTCCCATCGGGCACAGGAATTGGCAGAAGAAGCGCGGCTGAATCGCCATTCCGGCCACAATCAGGATCATAAGGACAATCCCGATGCCATATCCGGCAGCCGGCAGCTTCAGCGCTGTAAGACGCGAGAACACATCCCAAGGGCTGGTTCCAGACAGATTTCCGTACAAGCCGAGGGTGCACAGCAATACAATTGCAAAGAGAATCACATACTTGATCATCTGGCAGGGGCGCACAAGCTTCTCCGGAAGCTGGTATTGCTTTTTCCTGTGCAGCAGCTTCTTCTGCACCACGCCCGACAGCCAGAACACACCGTCACCGAGACCGCCGAATGCGCACACGTAGCCGCAGAAAAAGCGTCCGAACAGGATCGTAAATGCGCACAAGCCAATCAGCGCTAAGACAAAGCTATCTACATGAAGAGGCTCTCCGGCTCCAATCCACTGAAACAGATGCTTTATGCCGGAGAATCCGGCTACAAAAGCGCCGGGCATGGACAGAAAGAATATAAACTGAATGCCCGCCCGAAGCCACGTCTTTTGCTTCTGCGCTTTCCGGCGTTTTTCAGCTGCCGTCAACGGTTTCTTTTGTTCTTTTTTATTCTCTGCCATTTACTTCTCCGCCTTTCCCAGCGCATCCGCCGTCGCTTCGATCAGTCCTGTGGAGCTGAAGGTCGCGCCGGATACCGTATCCACTTCGGAAGACTGCGCTTTCAGCATCTCGTCAATTACTGCAACCGCCTGATCGTAGTAGGCCGGGTCCTCACCGTCTGCGTTCAGGACATCGATCGCTGTAAGCTTTCCCTCTGCGATCGTAACGGATACATTGATCTCTCCGCCGAAACCTGTTCCGCTGCCTTCGTAGGTTCCGTCCACGTAAAGGCTGTTATCCTCTGCAGCTTCGCTCTCTGCGCTCATCTGCGCGAGGACAGAGGCATTGTATGCCTCCACCTCCTCGATCTGCAGCTCGCGTGCCTCTGCTTCTGCTGCCCGCGCAAGCGCGATATTCTGGTATTGTCCCAGAGCAACCAGGATAATCAGCAGGCTGACCGTGCGGATAGCAAAATTAATGTGATTCATTCTGCGGTTCCTCCTGTCGTGCTTTCTGCCACCCCGCTTTCATCGGTTTTTGCGGACTCATTCTTCTCCACCAGTGACATCGCTTCTTCCAGCGCGGTCTTCACCGCCAACTGAATCGCCTTCGAGGAATACGTCGCGCGGCTGACAACATCAACATTATCGGCACTCTGCTTCGTGATAACCTGACTCACCACGCCTTCATAGAAGACGTTCTTGTAGGTTCTGCCGTTGATCGCGTTATCCAGATAGCGAATATTATCATCCGGATTGTATGAATTATCGTTCTCCTTCGTAACATTGATTTCCGTAATCCGGTCATCCTTTATCGTCACCGTTACGCGGATATCATACTCAAACTCTTCTTCATCCGTGCAGCTGCTGACCGCCGTATAGGTGCCATCCTTGTACTTCTTCGCCACCGTCTCATCCGGGGCAGGAGTGGGTGTTGGTGTTGGCGTCGGTGTTGGCGTCGGTGTCGGTGTTGGTGTCGGTGTTGGTGTCGGTGTTGGATCAGGCGTCGGTTGCTCTACCAGCGCCTGCTTCAGGGCATCCTCCACGGCCTCTTTCAGTCCTTCCGAGCTGAAAGTTGCGCCAGATACCATATCCACATCCGTCTTCTGCTGCGCGCAGATCGACGTCAGCACAGCCTTCGCCCGTGAAAAATACGCAGGGGTCTCATCCTCCGCACTCAATACCTGAATGTCCGTAATCCGTCCGTCTGTAATCGTAACAGATACTTTGATTTCTCCGCCGTAACCCTCTCCGCTTCCGGTATAAGTTCCATCCTTATAATTCTCGGCCGGACGGATCGAAGGATCCTCCGGAGCTGTTGGCACTGTGGGTTCTGTCAGCTCCGCGGAAGTCTCCGGCTCCTGTACCGGATCGGTCGGCTGCTCCGCACCATCAGCTGCCGCCTGACTCAACGCACGCTTGACTGCATTGATAATTCCATTAGAAGAATAGGTCGCTCCCGATACCGTATCCACATTCGGGCTCTGACTGCTCAGCATAGCAGAAATCACAGCTTTCGCACTGGAGAAATAGGACGGTGTCTCGTCATCCGCGCTCACAATACAGATATCCGTAATCTGGCCACCGGAAATCGTCACCTGCACCGTGATCTGACCGCCGAATCCCTGCGCAGAACCAGTGTAAACACCGTCACGGTACGCCGCCGGAGCCGTAAAATCCTCGCTGACAATCGGAGCCGGCTCCGTCTTCTCCGGCGCTTCGTTCTTCACTTTTTCCCCGGTCAGAGCGTTCTGGATCGCGCCAAGAATGCCTTTGGAGGAATACGTCGCACCAGATACCACATCGACCTCCCATGTCTGGCGAGTCAATACCGTGTCGATCAGCTTCTTCGCCCGGTTAAAGAAAGATTCCGTCTCGCCAGAAGCTTCCAGGATCTGAATGTCTGTCATGTGTCCGTCCTTCATCGTTACCTGTACCTTGATCAGACCGCCGTAGCCCTGCGCAGAACCAGTGTAGACGCCGTCCGCATAGGGAAGAAGTGACGTCACCGCAGCCTCCGTCTCCGCCTCGGATCTCTCCGGTTCCTTCGCCTTCTCTTCCTGTGCATTTATCTCTTCCTTCTGCTCCTGGATCGTCAGGCGCTCCGGGATATCCGCCAGCACAGGCCCGGAGCCGGGAAGGGTCCCAATCACAAGTCCCGCCACAACAACTGCCGGAAGAAGCTGCACCAGCGGACGTATTTTCTTCTTTACTTCTTCTCTGATCACGAAATTCCCTCCTGTGAAATCACATGCACCTTATAATCCGACGTAAACTGACCGGAGAGCGGCTCCGTCACATAGACCTCGCCGTTTTCATCCATCAGAATCAGGTCAAAATCCGCTCCATAATTGCGCCAGTATTCTGCGCTCTGCTCCAGGCCCATAACGTAGCAGGACGTAGAAAGCCCGTCGGCAAGCATGCCATCGGTACTGACCACCGTAACGGAAAGCAGTCCACTCTCCGCCGGATACCCGGTCTTCGGATCCAAGATGTGATGATACGTCTTCCCCGTCGCTTCATCCACGAAGTAGCGCTCATATGCGCCGGAAGTAATCACCGCCCGATCTGCCACAGACACCACACCCAGATAGGCGCTTCCATTCTCCGGGTCCTGCGGATCCTGAATACCGCAACGCCACAGGGAGCCGTCCGTCTTCGTGCGGTAACACTGCACATTGCCGCCGAGGGAAACGACCGCTCCTACCAGATCATATTCTTCGAAGATTTCCATCAGATGACCGGAGGTATAACCCTTGGCAATGCCGCCCAGATCAATGCCCTGCCCTTCTGCCAGCATGATCGTATCGCCATTCACAGTCAGCTTATCGCTGCCGCATTGCGCCAGAAGCGCAGAAAGTTCCTGTGCATCCGGCACGGCAAATTTACCCGTAGTAAATCCCCACAGATCCATCAGCGGATATACCGTAATGTCAAATGCTCCGCCCGTCGTATCATAGAGGCGAAGAGCTTCCGTCACCATCGTATTCGTATCCTCCGACATCACGCCGGAGCCGTCCCGGTTGATCCTGCTGATCTCACTATCCGCCTTCCCGATGGAAAGAAGATCATCCAGGCGCTCAATCTCCGCCTGCGCAGCCGCAACTGCTTCCTCTGCGCGTTTCCCGTAGCAGGTAACCGTCATGTAGGTATCCATGGCAAAAATATCCGCATTGGCGGATGGAATCTGCGAAGGGTCAACGGTTTTCGATGTTTCCGTTTCGCCTGCACTTTCTGCTGCCTCTCCGGCACCGCCTCCGGAAACTGTTGTTACGCCCGCAGATGAGTTGCTTCCCGGCTGCGAACTGCATGCCGCCAGGATCAGGCACAGCGCCAGAATCATACATTTTCGTTTCATTTATTTTCCCGTTCCTTCCCTGTTTCTTCTATATCAGAATCTTTTGCAATCGCCGGCAGAGTTCTCCGCCAATCACACCGATGATCGCTCCGCTGACCAGACCGCTGACCCAGAGCACCAGCAGATACCAGCCCAGCGCCGCCGTCTGCAGGACAAGCATCGCCACCAGAATCTGACCGATATTATGCGCAATTCCTCCCGCGATGCTTACGGCAACCATGCTGAAGGCATTCGTGCGTTTCAACAGCATCATAACCGCGCCGCTTAAGATGCCTCCAGCCAGACTGTATGCCAGACTCATGCCGTTGCCGAACAGCATGCTGACCAGAACGATGCGCACAAGATTAATCACCGCCGCGCTTCCGTAGCCCATTCCGTACAATGCAACAAGTACCACAACATTCGTCAAGCCAAGCTTCATTCCCGGTATGGCAAAAAATACGGGCAGCTGCGCTTCCAGATAACTCATAATCATTGCCAGTGCGACAAGAAGTCCGTATCTGGCAACTGTTTTTGTTCTGTTTTCTTTCATGTCTTCTACCTTACCGTAATATCAATGTCATCCGATTCATTTCCGTTCTCACCCAGGATCTCCACAACTACCTGGTTAGGAAGACAGACGATACTCTGCCCGCTGCGTTTTACACGGCCGGTATGCACACAGACACCGTCCGGGCAGGAGGCTTCCTCGATTCTTGCTGTTCCGTCTTCGATTACCAGCAGGTTCCGGCCTCCGTTCACGCCGTCAATCCAGTAGGATGCATCCTGATTCAACGGATACGATGCAGTCACAGTTCCCGCTACCCGTACATTTACCTTGTCGCCGGACGATGTGGTAAGCAGCAACACGACGGCAAGGATTCCGCCGACTGCCAGTAATGCAGCAATAAGGATTATATCCGCCCGCCGCCATTTGATTTTTTTCATATAACGCTTATCATTCCTTCCTGTATTGTCACTCCTGCAACTGCTGCTTTTACAGGTTCTCAAAATTTTTGAGTTAGTCGTTTCTAACATTTTTGCAAAAAAGGCTCCTCTTCCATCATGAGAAAGAGGAGAAATACCTGCATTCATTCGCAGAAAGAATGCGTTATTACTATAGCAAATATCCGGGGGTCTTGTCAAGGAGAATTGCGCATCTGGGGACTTTTCCCAGAGTTCTAACATAGGCTCTATATGGGTTCCTCACAAACCAGGGAAACCGACTTTTAAGGAAGTTTACTGCACTTTTTTCCGGAAATCCCACTTTTAACCTGCTACAGACTGGAACTCAGAAGGCTCTACTCTACAGATCCGAGAAAAGGTCTGCCTTGTAAATGCCATCCTCCAGCATCGCCTGGAAGCTGCTTCTTACAGCCGCCACATCCTCGTGGTAGGTCATACCGTACCAGGTATCATTCGTTCTCAATACTTTAACAGAAATCCGTCCTTCGGCCAGCAGCTGACCCACGAACGTTGGAATCAGATACTCCGCCTTCAGAGGATTAGAAGGGACCTCCTTTTCAAAGAACTCCGCGAAACCTGCTTCCAGCGCCTTCAGGAAATCCGGTGTCAGGCCCCACATATTCATGGAAACCAGAGACTCAATATCCAGCACGTTTCCGTCCGCTTCTGCGCCATCCGCTGTCTTCCGGATATTCTTCGTCTCCACAACCTCCGTCAGGTTATGCTCCGCATCCATCTTGCAGATGCCGCGCGTTACGCCACCGTTGTCCGACAACGTATTCTTCAGTACGAAACCTGCCATGCAGGAATCTCCGCCGTTCACCAGATATTCATGCACAGCGCAGAAACCCTCTCTTCCATAGTAATCATCCGCATTGATTACTATAAACGGAGTCGTGAGCACATCCTTCGCAGCCAGCACCGCCTGGCCGGTTCCCCAGGGTTTCGTCCGTCCCTCCGGCAACTCGCCCGGAATGTCCTGAAGATCCTGGAACGCATAATCCACCGTCACATTATGCTGTGCGCAAACGGCTTCAATCCGGTCACCGATCACCTCACGGAATTCCTTCTCGATATCCTTACGAATGATAAATACTACTTTATTGAAGCCGGCAGCAAGCGCATCATGAATCGAATAATCCATAATGATGTGGCCACTGTCATCCACCGGTTCCAGCTGCTTGATTCCACCGCCAAAGCGAGATCCGATCCCGGCGGCCATAATAAGTAATGTTGTCTGCATATTTTTTCTCCTTTGTGTGGCAGAGAACCGCCTGACAGCCCCCTGTTCCACGCATCCGTATTCTATGCTTCCGATTATACTACGGATAAATACTATTTTCCAGTCTTAATTTGTAAAATCCATCCGCTCTTTTGTTAACCAGATTTGCTGTACCTATGTGAGCGCGCCGGCACGAAAATTCTCCCGGAAGAAACGCACGAATGCCTTCACGGCAGGCGACCCGTAAGCAACCGGAGATACTGCCATTCCCAGTTCGATATACTGCGGCGGGTCCAGCGGAAGCATCTTCACCGGGAAATCCCACATGTGTGTGCTCAGTTCATTTGTGATAAATACTCCCATATTCCTTGATGCCATAGCGGTTGCTGTACTGGAAGTCAGCGTTGTGTAGACGATGTTCGGAACAATATCGTACTGAGCAAATACGTAAGACTGATCCGGATTCTTTCCGTGCGCGCACTCAATCATGGTAGCAGTGGCACATTCCCTTAAGGGGAGTGAATCCCACTGCGCATAAGGGCTTTCGAATCCAACAAGAGCCAGCAATGGGTTCTTCTCCAGTTCAATCCATTCTCCTGCCAAATCATGATGATTGCTCAGAAAGCCGATGTCCGCGGAACCATTGTTCAGATCTTCGATAATGTGCCTTCGCACACCGTCGTCATTGATCTTGAAGCCCACTCCCGGATGGAGTGTCTGGAAACGACTGATGATGTCCGGCAGCCAGGAGGCGCAGACGCTGGGATATGCCGAAATGGAAATATCTCCGACCATAAGGCCGCTGATCTCATTCGCCATCTGATAGATACGCTCCTCCTGCCGCAGAAAATTCAGAATCAGGGGGTACAACCGCTCCCCGTCCACCGTCAGTTTTACGCCTTTCCTGCTGCGGTGAAACAGCAAAAGATTCAGTTCTTCCTCCAGCGCTGTTACCAGCTGACTGACCCCTGATGTGGTATAATTCAGATCCTCCGCCGCCCGTGAGAAACTTCCGGTCTTTACGGAAGCTACAAATGCTTTATATCTTGCTGTATCCATGAACTCCTCCCCCTCTTCTCTCTGTTCTATTTCTATTTTCTCTGAATTCTTCCCGCTGCCTTCTTCTCTTTTTCCGTTATTTTTCTTTTCTGTTTTCTTCTATTTTACATTAAGTTTTACTAAACTTCAACTTAAAATCCTTTACATTTACTTTTTCTTTTGTCTTGTATATAATAAGGCCATAAGAACAAAGCACATTCAAAGGAGGAAATCATGTCCATCTTGCAGCTAGATTTTGCTGAACCATTCTTCAGCATCGACTATGTGGAATCGGAAGATTCCTACCATATCGGCAAAAAAAGTATGGTAATCAATCTCGCGGAGCACGAACACGAGAACATTTTTCTGGACGGGGAGCGCACAGTTGTACCACTGAAAGCAGCCATGGTGCAGGATATGACAATCCGCAACCTGGTAAAGGCTTTCGTTATCCGCGATGTGGAGCGCACGGATTTAAACGATCCCGCCACTGTTGCTGAAATCAAGAAGACCTGGAAATCCCTTTACGAGATGTCCGGCATTGCCAGACACAAAGGACTTCCTTATTATAAGTCTCCGAAATTCTGCATCGGCGAGGGCCGCAATCACATCGAGCTGAACCTTTGCTTTGTCAGCGAAGGCATGGTTCCTTCCGGACCTCACAGAGAGCACGACAGAGACTTTGATGAGGTTCACGCGCAGATCGCCGGCTACGGAATGATGCGTATCTATGATTACGATGATAAAGAACATATTCATCAGGAACTGAATATGGCTCCCGGAGTTGTTCACGACAAGATGTATGATTCGGAAGGGAAATATCCCTGGCATGAATACAAGAGTGTGACACCCTGCATCTACTGCCCGATCGAGCTTGACCGCGGTAATAATGAGAATTATCACCCCACGGACTTATAAACGATTTTTCAACGATTTTTAGGGACTATTTTAAATTACACAGTAAGGAGACTTCATTATGGGTAAGGATGTTATCACCATTGGTACTGTTGGTTATGGCTACGGCGCTTTTTTACATGTAAACGGCTACAAGAATGCGGGAGGAATCCCGATCCGTCTCAAGACAGTATGTGCCAGAAACGCAGAGAAAGCAGAAGCATTCCGCGCGAAATACAACTACGAGCAGATCTGCACCAGCTACGATGAACTGGTTGCCGATCCGGAGATCGATCTGATCGATATTTCCGTCCCCCCTCGTCTGCACATTCCCTACTGCATCCAGGCGCTGAAGGCAGGTAAGAGTATCATCTGTGAAAAGCCGATCACCGGTTACTTCGGCAACGGAACCGACAACATCGGCAAGACGGTATCCAAGGCTCAGATGTGGGAGGAAATGGATCAGCAGCTGACAGAGCTGAAGAAAGTGATCAATGAGAGCACGGGTAAATTCTTCTACGCGGAGGATTTCGTATATGCGACTCCCGTTCAGAAGGCGGCAGAGATCCTGCGTGCCAAGAAAAGCAAGATTATGTTCATGAACGGTATTGAATCCATCATCGGCTCTACCAGTGAGGCAGCTTCCGAGTGGAAGAACTTCGGCGGCGGCACGACCATGAGAAATGGCATCCATATTCTGTCTACGATGATGTATCTGAAGCAGGTGGAGGCTCAGGCCCGTGGCGAAAAGATTACCGTAAAGTCGGTTATGGCCGAAATGGGACAGATTTCCAAAGTTCCGCTGAAAGAAGGCGAGAAGCAGTACGCACAGGCACATCCCAATGATGTAGAGGACTGCTCGAATATCATCCTGACCTACTCCGACGGTTCCATGTGCAATATCATCGGTACCGATGCTGTAGTCGGCGGTTCCGCCAATCATATCAATGTTGCCTGCAACGATATGAAGTTCCAGATGAACCTGACACAGAATGATCTCCTGAAGACTTACTGCTGCGATGATAACGGCCTGGACGGTGTATACTGGGGAGAGCTGAATCCGCCCAAGACCGGTTGGAACAATGTATTTGTCAGCGATGAAGTTATCCGTGGATATACCGGTGAGATGAAGTCCTTCCTGGAATCCATGGCCTACGGAACTCCGACGGAGACGCCCTTCGAGCTGGCTTACGATATTATCCGCGTGGTATATGCTGCTTTCCGTTCTGCAGAAGAAGGCAGACGCATTGAGCTGTAAAGCGAAAAGGAGGCAATTATCATGGCTATGAAATTCAGTGTTTGTACTGTTGACCGCCCTCTGGAAGCCGTATCCCCGTTCCCGCTGCGCGGAACCTCCTATGAGGAATGCGCCATTGTCGCCGAGAATCTTGGCTATGACGGAATTGAACTGCAGATCCAGGATCCCGCGCAGTACAATCCGAAAGAACTGAAAGCAACTCTGGATCGGCACAATCTCGGCTGCTCCGCAATCACGACCGGACTGGCATACCTTTATGAAGGAATGAGCATGACTCATCCCGACAAAAAGGTTCGCATGGCTACAGTAGAACGCCTCCACCGTCAGCTGGATCTGGCGAAAGAGCTGAACTCTCAGGTTCTGGTCGGATATCTGCGCGGCCGCAAGCAGCCGGGTATGAGCGATGAGGAATTCGAGGATATTCTGACAGATTCTGTGGCCCGTACTCTGGAATATGCGGTAGAGATCCAGTGTCCTTTCGTTATGGAGCAGATCAACCGCAATGACGGTGATGTATTTTGCTCCACAGAGAGAACCATGACTTTCCTTGAGAAGTTTAATTGTGACCTTCTGCTCTATAATGGTGATACTTACCATATGATCACCGAAGATCCAGATGTTCCCGGTGCGATCCGCCGTTCTCTGGGGAAGCTGGTGCTCTTCCATGTTTCGGATACCGGGCGTCTGCTTCCGGATGACAAGCATTTCAACTTCCACGAAGCTGCAAAGGTTCTGAAGGAAGCCAACTATGACAAGTGGGTCAGCATCGAAGCCAAGCCCTGGCCGACCAGCTACCAATGCAGCCGCACCGGCCTGAATTACCTCAGAAGAGTCTTTGGCTAAGCAAAATATGACGTTGAAATAACATGGCATTGAAATATAATATCGGGGAGGTACATATGAATCAGAAATTATCCTTCGGTGAACCCTTCATCGAAAGCAGATATCTGGAAGCGGAAGAATCCTTTGACGTTACCAATTCCGCTATTCTGGTAAATCTGGATAAAGAACAGGACATTATGATCAACAAAGAGTTTGCTCTTGGCGCATTGAAAGCGCTGGAAGTCCACGACGTTACCATCTCCGTTCCCGGCAAAGCTCTTCTGATTGTCGGTGCGGATACAATCCAGCTGAATGACCGTATTACAATGAAATCCCTGTGTGACGTGTGGAAGTCAAATTATCAGTTAACCGGTCTTCCTCAGCATAAGAACAGTCCCTATTTCAAGTCTCCGAAAGAGACCCTGGGCAATGTCGCTGTAAATTTCTGTCTGGTGGCAGATCCTGACGCACCCTCCGGAATCCACAAGGAGCACGCAGATCCCCATGTACAGGAGCTTCACGTACAGATCGTGGGCGAGGGTGCCGTCGATCTGATGAAGTCTCAGAATCCGGATTCCCGCTATGCTTCTCTTCCGCTGACCGCCGGTTCTACACATATGGCGACATGGAACAAGGAGGGAGAATATCCCTGGCATAGATACCGCAGTGTGACACCCTGCATTTTCATGGGTGTGGAAATCCACTAAAACCTTTCTTCCGTTACCCTTGTATTTATTCCTATATATCCATTCCTATTCTATCGGGGAGTGCCAGATGCAGGCACTCCCTTTTCGATTGTGTTTTTTCCTTTGTGTTTTTTCCTTTTGCGCTTTCTTTGTTTCCTTTTGCAGTTTTAGTCTTATGTTCCCAGTCTTATTATATCGATCTCTATAAAAGTTCGTTTTGCTTCTTATTTTCCTAATCAGTCGCTTTGTAAAGTCGTCTGGATTTGTTTTTTCAGTTATAATGTTATACAGAGATTTTACTTTCACCTGGAAGGAGTCTGTAAACTATGGGCTACTACGAAGAAGATTCTTTTATTATGGATCAAAATTTCATAAAAGACCGAATTGGCCAGCTAGTTGCTGACTCCGGGAAATCAGAGAAACAAATCAGTCTGGATCTCGGACATTCTGTCGGATATATTCAGTCCCTGACATCCGGCAAGTCGATGCCTTCAATACAGATGGTATTTCAAATCTGCGAATATTTTGACATACCGATCACAGATTTCTTTGATCCTGATATCCACCACCCACTCACCATGCAGAAGATCCGCTCATACATTTGTCAGATGAACAGCGATGATCTCGCCATCCTGGAACGCCTTTCGAAAAGACTTTGCTCTACCGGGGAAGCAAAGGAAAACGGAAATGACGAATCCGAGAACATTCATGTGCAGAACGATCCCTGCAACGGAAAATGGTGCATTTTTTCTCCCGACAGAAGCACAAAGTCAAATCATGAAAAATGAAATTCAACTGCACCTTAATAATGTTTTTCAGTAAAGTTTTGTTAAGGTGCCTTTCATGTTAAATGAGATTTTATTATGGATGAAACTTTCATACAAGAACGGATTCGTCAGCTGGTTGCTGATTCCGGAAAATCAGAGAAGCTGGTCAGCCGGGAGCTTGGGCGCTCTGCCGGATATATCCAGTCACTTACATCCGGCAAATCCATGCCGTCTCTATTGATGTTTTTTCAAGTCTGTGCATATTTTGACATAGAGCCCAGAGATTTTTTTGATCCTCATATCTCTTATCCACTACCAATTCAACACATTCTTTCCTATATATATCAGATGACGGAAGAAGATCTCGCTGTCCTGGAGCCCATTGCCCAAAGACTTTGCATCAGCAGATCAGAATGAGAGTTCATTCTTTCTGTATTTTGATGAAATCAGTCGCTCTTCAAAATCGCCCGTATTTATTTTTTCAGTTATAATGATGTTGGGGTCAAAAGGTTTTTTGACCCCTTTGATACCAGATTGCTACGTGCTTTGCACTCCCGCAATCT
>JAJEQR010000130.1 GCA_020687485.1 Hominifimenecus microfluidus
GCGCAGGGAATCATAAGCAAACGATCATGAATGAAAATTACGCACAAAACTGCTGCCGCAAAGAAAATTACTGCCAGTCCCAGCAGCCATGCAGGCAAATACATATCCTTCTCTGAATGTTTCTTCATACTCCTGACCTCCGTAAGTATATTTGATGTGTTATTAATATTTTACTACAATGTACGAGTTGCAATTTCTGCATTCCTGTAAGTGTTCCACCGTTCCATTTTTACAAAAAGCATGACTTTCTTTATTCTTCTAGGGAAATGCCATACTGCTCGCATAGCTCCGGATAATAGAATTGGAGAAAATCCTCACCATTCCAGTTCAGAACAGAATAGAATTCTTCTTCCGTCATGTCCGGCTTGATGAGCGGTACGCCATACGCCATTAAGCTTTCCACCATCGACCACCTGCCAAGAGCATCCCATTCCAGTTTTAACTGCTTTCCATCTTCTCCAATAATGCAAATTTGTGTACCGATATAACGTTCTTCACTTTCTTCTTTGCCGCTTTTACGATATCGCAAAATAATTCCTTTGCATCGTTCCATAACATAGGTGTCTTCGTGCAGCTGAAAGAAAGAATTGTTAACAATCACCTCATCTGTCATATATCGGTAATCATGTAAGCTTAGATAAAAAGCAGGAAGCGCAACTGCAATCATTCCTGTTAGTATCAGCAAATGATTCATCATTGAACGGCTCTTCTTCACCTGCCCTGACATCGCTGGTATAAATGCCAGCATCTGCAAAAAAGCGGACTTTGAATGTCCAAATAAGCAATATATTGCATAGGCAAATACTGCTCCGCTAAAACTAAAGACCAGCAAAATATCTGTAAAATAGAAAACAAAACAAGTACTTTCTTCCGGAATAAATGATTTTTTAATAAAATAATACACCAATGACAATAGCCCCGCGCATATACACCCAAGCGTTATAATTGCAATTGCATTTACACGCCAATAGGAATCTGCCACATTTCTCCATGCCAGTTCCGTTGGTTTTAAATAACGGAATCTTGGCTCATACTGATATATAGCTTCCATGTCATCATATTTTTCCGGATTTTTTTTAATCTTTCTGTATTGCCTCCAAAGGAACAGCAAAATAATAATATAAACAGCTATCCAGATTTTCATAGTCAACCTTTACGGAAGCCAAGGGGATGCAAGCATCCCCCTAACCTCTACAAATCAGCCTTTCTTAGTTTTATTTTTGTATGCCCAACTCCAAGCTGTCCCATTCATTTGCTTAAGCAGTGTAGAATGCGTTGTTGTTAATCCGAATAGAACATTTACTGTAAGCATCTGCGGCTGTGCCACTTTACGAACAGTTTGTGCAGCTGCCCTATATGCTGCCTGACTGGTTTGAAGGCTCGCCCTATCAGCTGTTCCGCTAATAACTGCGCCTAATGTACGATTTCTAGCACGCCAACTACTGGAAGCTGCACTTCTTGCTTGTTGCAATTCAGCATTTCCATGAGCTATACTTGGACCTGCAACAGCTCCAACAGCTGCTGAAATAAGCCCGTTTACTGCTGCTTCTCCCCATGTTTTCCAAGTTATACCATCCTCGCTTAATGCATGAGTTGCAACTGTCTCCGCAGCACTAATTGCCGCATTTCCAATTATCTGTCCTGCATATCCCGATAAAATTCCAACGCCAGTTGACGCAAGTGCGCCGGATGCCGCACCACTTACAGTTGCAACAATCATCTCGCCTGGGCTAGGTAAATCTCCTTTTATTGCACCTGAAATAAATGTTGTTGCTGCATTTGTAATCGCGCCAATCACTGCTCCTGCCAGTACACTCCAAAACTCACCGCCATCATCTGTCCGCATTACCGGATTATTGTCACAGTACGCGAAGAGGTTTTTGTCTGTCAGCTTTCCGCTTGCCTCGTGAACTACACTGACAGAATCCGCGTTGATGAATCGACACATCGTCGGATTGTAGTAACGGCTTCCCAGATAGTACATTCCGGTTTCATCGTCGTAGACATAACTACGATAGCGAAGTGGATTTGCCTTGCCAAGATCGTTGGCATGGCTTCCGGTCATGCTGAGAAGCTGTCCCCAGGCATCATAGGTATATTCTACTACCAGCTTTCCGCTTCCGTCAACC
>JAJEQR010000131.1 GCA_020687485.1 Hominifimenecus microfluidus
CCATAGTCCGCATTTTTGCCCTTTACATTCCACTCTCCGGTTACACCCGAAAACTGCACACCTATCGTATCCCTGCGGAATAAATGTTCCGGTGTCTGGAAGATGTCACGCATAAAATCATTGATATACTTTGGTTCTATCCATGTGGCACCAATACGTACCTCAATCTCCGATGCGTCCAGCTCCCTCGGCTGTACCTGAGTAAGAGCCTGCACATTTGGAGCATATTCCGGGTGATTTTCCGCATAAGTTGTTGCTATGGCAAGTTTCTCACGCACATTACCGCTTAGATACTGGTCTGCTGTCTCCCACACATCCGTAAGCGGATTCTGGAAAATGACACCACGAAGCTCCTCAGTAAGTGTATCCTTATCTTTTCCGGTAAGCTCTCCCATAAAATCAAGGTCAATTTTAGCTTTCTCTGCTAAAGATATTGCCAGCGCTTCACTTGCAGTATCCACGCTTGTGACAACCTCTGCCCTTTTAATGGTACGCTTCGTAAACATATCCGCTTTGCCTTTGAAAGTGCCCTCATCATCAAGTTTTTCCAAAGAACACAACAGGCAATAACTGCTATCCTGATTAAAGGCTCTTTTATTCGTCTGTGAATTGATCAGACCATATTTCTTAGAGAAATTATCATACAGGCTGTTAAGCTCTGCCTGCTTTTCCTTGATTGCCGCATCTGAATATTCCTCAAGCTGCATATCAATCAGCTCCTGTGTACAGTTACGGATTGCCACCATTCCCTTGATACGTTCTTTTGCGGTGTCTGATACTTCCACCGGCTTCATGACAGAGTTTTCACGGTAATATACCTCATTATCGACTACGGTATAACTGAAATTCTTAACGGACGGATCAGCCGGAATACTCTGCCTGCTCATGTCATCCGCAAGCTCCTCATCCAGATCAATCGTATCAATCTGTCCTGTAATATTTTCAAGTGCTTTTGCTAACTGCTCCGCAAAAGGTCTGCTGTCATCTGCCTTACAGGTGCTTTCCATGCCATAAGGACCGGATACCATTTCCAT
Source organism: Hominifimenecus microfluidus (assembly GCA_020687485.1). GTDB lineage: Bacteria > Bacillota > Clostridia > Lachnospirales > Lachnospiraceae > Hominifimenecus > Hominifimenecus microfluidus. The sequence goes on from JAJEQR010000131.1 coordinate 1,035, forward strand.
CTTTCCTACGATCTGCTCCGGGTGCTCTGCAAAGTAAGCGTTCATTGCAATGCCATCTGCATCCTCTCCCAGATGTACCCAGTCCGGCTCACGCTCCACCATGCGGTCACGCTTCTGGAAAAATAAAATATCCGAAGTCACTTCTGTTCCTGCATTTGCCTTAAATGCGGTGTTCGGAAGTCTGACTGCACCAAGCAGGTCTGCTCTTTGTGCAAGGTATCTTCTGACTTCCGGACTTGCCTTGTCCATGGTTCCCTTGCTTGTGATAAAAGCAACCACACCTCCGGGACGCACCTTATCCAACGTCTTTGCAAAGAAATAATCATGGATCAGGAAATTGTTTTTATCATACTGCTTATCTGCCACCTTATACTGACCAAAAGGCACATTTCCGATTGCCACATCAAAGAAATCATTGGGATATTCAGTCTTTTCAAAACCTTTGATCTGCACATCTGCCTGCGGATAAAGCTGTTTTGCAATGCGTCCGGTGATACTGTCAAGCTCCACTCCGTAAAGCCTGCTTTCTTTCATGGAATCCGGCATCATACCGAAAAAGTTGCCGATACCCATGGAAGGCTCCAGTACATTTCCTTTGGAAAATCCCATTTTCTCCAATGTTTCGTACATCTGGCGGATAATGACCGGACTTGTATAATGGGCATTCAAGGTACTCTCCCTTGCCATGCGGTACTCCTCCGGCGATAACAGTTCCTTTAACTGCTGATATTCCGCTGACCAGTTTGATTTGCTCTCGTCAAACGCATCGGCAAGACCTCCCCAGCCGACATACTGGGATAAAACCTGCTGTTCTTCCGGTGTAGCATATCTGTTTTCGCCCTCAATCTGCTCCAACAGCTTGATTGCTGCAATATTTGTCTGGAATTTTTCTTTTGGAGAGCCTTCACCCAATCGGTCATCGCTGATATGGAAATTGACAGCGTTACTTTTATCTGGTGCTGATACCGCCCTTTCTTGTGCTGATTGCCTTTCTGATGCAGGCTGTTTTTCCTCTGACGAAGGTGTAAGCGGCTCCCAATCTCCGGTAAGCACCTGCGACAGCATATCTTCAGTCTCTTGCTCTGCTTCTCCAT
>JAJEQR010000132.1 GCA_020687485.1 Hominifimenecus microfluidus
CCATAGTCCGCATTTTTGCCCTTTACATTCCACTCTCCGGTTACACCCGAAAACTGCACACCTATCGTATCCCTGCGTAATAAATGTTCCGGTGTCTGGAAAATATCACGCATAAAATCATTGATATACTTTGGTTCAATCCATGTGGCACCAATACGTACCTCAATCTCCGATGCGTCCAGCTCCCTCGGCTGTACCTGAGTAAGAGCCTGCACATTTGGAGCATATTCCGGATGATTTTCCGCATAAGTTGCTGCTATGGCAAGTTTCTCTCGCACATTGCCACTTAGATACTGGTCTGCTGTCTCCCAGACATCGGTAAGCGGGTTCTGAAAAATGACACCACGAAGCTCCTCAGTAAGTGTATCCTTATCTTTTCCGGTAAGCTCTCCCATAAAATCAAGGTCGATTTTAGCTTTCTCTGCTAAAGATACTGCCAGCGCTTCACTTGCAGTATCCACGCTTGTGACAACCTCTGCCCTTTTAATGGTACGCTTCGTGAACATATCCGCCTTGCCTTTGAAATTGCCCTCATCATCAAGTTTTTCCAAAGAACACAACAGGCAATAACTGCTGTCCTGATTAAAGGCTCTCTTATTCGTCTGTGAATTGATCAGACCATATTTCTTAGAGAAATTATCATACAGGCTATTAAGTTCTGCCTGCTTTTCCTTGATTGTTACATCGGAGTATTCCTCAAGCTGCATATCAATCAGTTCCTGCGTACAGTTACGGATTGCCACCATGCCCTTGATACGCTCTTTTGCGGTGTCCGATACTTCCACAGGCTTCATCACAGAGTTTTCACGGTAATATACCTCGTTATCGACTACGGTATAGCTGAAATTCTTGACGGACGGATCAGCAGGAATACTCTGCCTGCTCATGTCATCCGCAAGCTCCTCATCCAGATCAATCGTATCAATCTGTCCTGTAATATTTTCCAGTGCTTCCGATAACTGCTCCTCAAATGGTCTGCTATCATCTGCTTTGCAGGTGCTTTCCATGCCATAGGGACCGGATACCATTTCCATCTTTCCTACGATCTGCTCCGGGTGCTCTGCAAAGTAAGCGTTCATTGCAATACCATTTGCATTTTCTCCCAGATGTACCCAGTCCGGCTCACGCTCCACCATGCGGTCACGCTTCTGGAAAAATAAAATATCCGAAGTGACCTCGGTTCCTGCATTTGCCTTAAATGCGGTATTCGGAAGTCTCACTGCACCAAGCAGGTCTGCTCTTTGTGCAAGGTATCTTCTGACTTCCGGACTTGCCTTGTCCATGGTTCCCTTGCTTGTGATAAAAGCAACCACACCTCCGGGACGCACCTTATCCAATGTCTTTGCAAAGAAATAATCATGGATCAGGAAATTATTTTTATCATACTGCTTATCTGCCACCTTATACTGACCAAAAGGTACATTTCCGATTGCCACATCAAAGAAATCGTTCGGATAATCGGTCTTTTCAAATCCTTTGATCTGCACATCTGCCTGCGGATAAAGCTGCTTTGCAATGCGTCCGGTGATACTGTCAAGCTCTACTCCGTAAAGCCTGCTCTCTTTCATGGAATCCGGCATCATACCAAAAAAGTTGCCGATGCCCATGGAAGGCTCCAGTATATTCCCTTTGGAAAATCCCATTTTCTCCAATGTTTCGTACATCTGGCGGATAATGACCGGACTTGTGTAATGGGCATTCAAGGTACTCTCCCTTGCCATGCGGTACTCCTCCGGCGATAACAGTTCCTTTAACTGGTGATATTCTGCTGACCAGTTTGATTTGCTCTCGTCAAACGCATCGGCAAGACCACCCCAGCCGACATACTGGGATAAAATCTGCTGTTCTTCCGGTGTAGCATATCTGTTTTCACCTTCGATCTGCTCCAACAACTTAATTGCCGCAACATTTCTCTGGAATTTTTCTTTTGGAGAGCCTTCACCCAAGCGGTCATCGCTGATATGGAAATTGACAGCGTTGCTTTTATCCGGTGCAGCCACAGATCTTTCCTGTACAGTCTTATTCTCCTCTGCCGAAGGTGTAAGCGGCTCCCAATCTCCGGTAAGCACCTGCGACAGCATATCTTCAGTCTCTTGCTCTGCTTCTCCAT
>JAJEQR010000133.1 GCA_020687485.1 Hominifimenecus microfluidus
GCAATCTGCGACGACGGCCGCTTCCCGATGACTCCTCAGCGTATCCTGAGAGACGTTAAGGCTCTCGTTCCGGAAGACGCTCTGATCTTCACCGATGTAGGCTGGAACAAGAATGGTGTTGCACAGCAGTACGACATCAACGTACCCGGCGCTATCAACCATCCTTCGGGACTGGCTACCATGGGCTTCGGCGCAGGCGCAATCCTTGGCGCGAAGCTGGCAGCTCCGGATCGCGTAGTACTGACTCTGACCGGCGACGGCGGCTTCGGTGCAGCGAACCCCTGTGTAATGGCTACCGCTAAGGAGCAGGGTATCCCGGTAATCTGGATCGTTATGAACAACAGCGCATTCGGAACCATCGCAGGTCTGGAAGGTCTGCATTACACCAACGAGAAGGAGCATTGCCGTCAGCACCTTGGTACGGAGTTCAAGATCCGTCCGGCAGAGATGGGCAACACCATGGGCGGCGAAGGTATGTTCCAGGAGAGATGGGAATCCTACAGCCCTGACTGGGCAGCAATTGCTCGCGGTTACGGTATCAAAGCACGCAAGATTGCCAGCGCGGATGAGTTTGCAGAAGCTCTGAAGGAAGCTCTGGAGTGCGGCGAGCCTTACCTGATCGATGCTCCGATGGAGAACATCGCAGTTCCCACCCCCGGTGTATGGAACATCAACGATATCTACACTCACAAGGATAACGTTGATATTTGCAACGGTCGTCTGAAGTTTGCAGACGAAATGGGCGGCGTAGAAGCTACCGTTGTTCGTTCTCAGGCTGAGTAATTTTATAGTAGCCTGGCGATTCCGGGTTGCATATATCGTTTTTTCTGAAAAGAGCAGGATTTCCTGCTCTTTTCTTTTGTCTGCATTTCTCCTGCAATTCTGCGCATACTAACGGCGGAGGTATCCGCCATGAAATATTGCCGCACCGTCTTTCTGCTCTTTCTTCTCCCCTTTCTCTGTGTGATCCTCACTTCTCCTTTTCTGCGCAGTATGTTCTTTCTCAGTGCCTGGGAGCAGCTTCAGGACATGGAAACATTCCGAAACGGCAACGTACTTCCCATCCGTGTTCAGATTCCCGGCGGCTGGAATACGCTGGAGGATGACTGGTTTCCGCTAGTCTCCACCTTCCGTGCGGATGAACTCTTCCAGGAATGGAGTGGGGAAGAAGGCATTGAACTAACCATCCTGTACAACTTTCCTTCTTTTTCCACTGCCTCCAACCAGGACTCCGGCGGATGCTGTAGTCATCTCTTCGATCCTGCCTCCGGTTACTACAACAGCTTCTACGGTGCTTATATCGTGCGCCGCGCCGACGGCTCCCCCTACGGATTCACACTCCCGAAATCCAAAGGCACTGATGATAAAAGCTCTGATATCAAAGTTTCTGATGCACTGCCCATCATCAATATGAAAGAAGCTGCACTTCTCCCGTACTTTGATTACCAGATGCTCGTCTTCCGCGGCTTCGGACTTTCCACAGATGACTTCCGCTTCGAATGGACAGTGAACGACCTGAACGCACCGGTCTCCTATCTCGGAATTGGCGGCTGGACACGAATTCAGGCAGAACTTACCGTATCCGGAGCTTCTCACTGTGCAGTAAACGACTTCCGACCTTATCTTCCTTATGGAACTCCCAACGACACTGCGCAGCCATTTTCCGTCACACAGATGTACGGTTGTCTCTATGGCAGATATTTCCCAGAACTTCAGGTTACTCTCTTCCTCTACGCCGTAGCTTCCGATCCGGACTGTGTCCGCCGCTGCGACCAGTATCTTCTCTCCCGTTCCCGGATTTCCTGATACAATTTTTTTCAAAAAATTGTCATTTTCTGTTGACAAAATCATTTCTCTGTGCTAATATAAACAAGTGCTCAGCGCGAGCACAAAATGCGCGAGTGGCTCAGTGGTGGAGCACCACCTTGCCAAGGTGGGGGCCGCGGGTTCGAGTCCCGTCTCGCGCTTCTTTTTTTACCGGAGATGAATCATCTCCGGTTTTT
>JAJEQR010000134.1 GCA_020687485.1 Hominifimenecus microfluidus
TCATGTTTGAGCCCGTAAGGGCGAGTCGAAGCGACTGGCAGCTAATCGGCGCGCGAACCGAGGCCGGAAACGCAGCACCCGTGACCGGACTGAGCCTTTTCTGATGATTCCGGCAGGAAACTGCCGCGGAATTGAAGTTCCGCTGATAACCTGTATTAGGTTAGAACTTTGAGGAATCCCACTGATAACTTGCTCCAAGGTAGAACTTTGAGGAATCCCGCTGGTAACTTGCTCCAAGGTAGAACTTTGAGGAATCCCGCTGGTAACCCGCACCAGTGTAGAACTTCGCAACTATCAGTTGTTTTGTTATATATCTATTGGAGAGGGATAACCTGTATAACTTTCAATTTCTGCCCTTCCACGCGAAACTTCACTTCACATCCGGCGAAAGACATTCCGTAGACCCGCTCCGGGTCCTGCTGATAGGATGGACGGGGATCCTGCTCCAGAATCTGCGTCAGCGCCTCCTGCTTTCCCGCAGGAACCAGTCGCTTCCATTCCTCCGGAAAATCCACGTTCAGACCGTAATCCTTCACTTCATAAGCGAAACCACCTCTGGCCTCCGGATGAGAATCCACATGCGGCAGATACGGCTTGATATCATAAATCGGCGTCTGATCCATCAGATCCGCGCCCGCTACCATAATCACCGGTCCCTCCTCCGTATGAAAATCAATCGAAAGAATCTTCACCGATGACAAACCGATCGGGTTCGGCCGAAATGGAGAGCGCGTTGCAAAAACACCAACTCTCTGATTTCCTCCCAGACGCGGCGGACGCACTGTAGGAGACCAGCTCTCCCGAATAGCTTCCGAGAACTGCCAGATCAGCCACAGATGCGAATATCCCTCCAGACCGCGCAGCGCATCCGGATTGCGGTATTCCGGCTCGAATACGATCCGTGCTTTCAATTCTTCAATCAGACCGCTCTGTCTGGGGATTCCGAATTTTTCCGGGAAATCCGACCGGATTCGGGCAATAATTTTCATACATTTTCTCCTTTTCCAGCCGCTGTCCCGAATTTATAGAACTTATCCAAGAAGCTGCTTCAGCGCGCCGATTACGCCCGCATACAGAGACAGATCAAAGGAAGCTTCCTCGATTCTGCCCTCATCACAGGCATTTGCGAGAGCAGGATCAATCGGCAGCTTCGCCAGTACCGGCAGACGATGCTCCAGCGCAACCGTTTCGATATGACTCTTACCGAAGATCTCATAATCCTTTCCATTATCCGGACAGTGGAAATACGCGAAATTCTCGATCAGACCAAGGATCGGGATATTCATCTGCTCTGCCATCTTCACTGCCTTCGCAACGACCATGGATACCAGCTCCTGCGGGGATGTTACAATCAGAATGCCATCCAGCGGCAGCGACTGAAATACCGTCAGCGGCACATCACCGGTTCCGGGCGGCATATCCACAAAAAGATAATCCACATCGGCCCATACCACATCGCTCCAGAACTGCTTTACCATGTTGGCAATGACCGGTCCGCGCCAGATTACAGGATCGGTAGGGTTCTGCAGCAAAAGATTAATGCTCATCACATCGATGCCGCCCTTGCTCTTCACAGGAACAATCCCCTCTTCATTGCCGAATGCCCTTCCCTCAATGCCGAATGCTTTCGGAATTGAAGGACCCGTGATATCCGCATCCAGAATACCGGTCTTGTATCCAGCCTTCTGCATGGCAACCGCGCTCAGGGAAGTCACCATGGACTTGCCGACGCCGCCCTTGCCGCTTACAACACCGATTACCTTCTTAACGTGGCTCAGCGGGTGCGGAGCTACGGAAAAATCCACTTTTGCTTTACTGCAGCTGCTACAGGATTCCTTAGTGCAGCTACTGTCAGAACATTTTTTCTCAGACATAACAGCCTCCTCTTCTACTACAATATATTTATGGTTAATATCCCTTACAGCCAGTAAGGAATTATCCATCTTGTTGCTTAAGCTGTATA
>JAJEQR010000135.1 GCA_020687485.1 Hominifimenecus microfluidus
CAGAACGAAACGCCGATCGGAAAACTGATGCATGATTTTTCCTGTACCGATGCTTCGGAAATGTACTATGATGTACTAGCGGAACGAGTAAAATTCTTCAAGGAAAGTAAGGAGGGCGTCGCAATCATGTGCAGAGCAATGGAAGAAATGAGAATCGAATCCTGGCAGGAAGGCGTAGAGGAAGGGCGCAAGGATACCGCTCTTCGCATGCTGAAAGCAGGCAAGTACGCCCTGGATGAAATTGCGGAGATGTCCGGGCTTTCCCTCGAAGATGTGAAAGCGCTGGACGTAAATAAAATGGCATAGTGACTATAACACAGGGACACTCAAACAATTAACTTTAGGCGGGGGGATTTTTAAAGTCAGGAATAGCCATAGGAGGGAAGCTTCTATGGCTATTCTTGTTTTTAAATGTTCATCACATATTTACGAACCTTGCAGTATCAACTACAACACTCGTAATTTTAACACTGTTTGCCTCAACATGACAGTTATAGCAAATAATCTGAACACCCAGCTTTGCGGCATCCACTAGCGCCGTCTTAAATTCCGGCTGTGTTTTCTCATTTGGAAACACCAGATGAATCCCGTTCATCTGAATCACGAAAGCAACCTCGCAATGATGACCTTCCTTTGCTGCCTTTGCCAGTTCATACAAATGCTTTACGCCACGCTCTGTCGGTGCGTCCGGGAACAGTCCAATACCCGGATGCAGATCGTCTGCTAGTGTGCAGCCTTTTACTTCCGTCAGGAATTTTTCCCCATCTCGTTCCATGTAGAAATCGATTCTGGATTCTCCATAATTATATTCTGGCTTCACCAGATCATAGTTCCGACTCATCAATTCCTGCTTCATCAGGGCATTCGGTGCCAGGCTGTCAATATTCACCCACTTCAGCTTTGGCTTGTACACAGAAATCAGATCATATTCCGTTTTCCGATTTGGGTTCGATGTTTTCTGCATAGTTACCTTTGCCTTCGGCACCAGCAATTCCTGTAGGCGTCCCGTATTTTTTATATGAACAATCTCCGTCTGTCCATCAATAAGAACCTCCGCAGTAAAACGATTGAGCCTGCGTACAAACGTGCCGGAGACCGTATTTTCATAGATTATTACTGGTTTCTGCTTTGCCATACTCATTATTACCTCAAAAACAAAATTTGCTTTTATCGCGCAGCTTCCAAATATTCTACCGGTACATGCTTTGTCAGCCATACGCCGTTTACAGACTGGTAGAACACATATCCATCCACCTGCATTTGTCTGGAATTCACTTCGTAAACGACCGGTTTTCCATGACGGCAGCCCACATTCACAGCAGTATCATAATCACCGGACAGATGCACATATAGTCGCGATTTCGGCAGCAATCCCTGTTCCTCAATGGAAGTAACATACTTTTCGCCTGTCCCATGCCATAAGATATCCGGAGGCAGCTTCTGTTCCAGCTCTACATCTACAGGAATCGAATGCCCCTGATTGGCGCGAATCAAGGTCTTGTCCTCATTAAAGGAATATCTCTGCTTATTATCCGTTCGAACAATCTCTTCCAGCATCTCCATATTAAAAGGCCGTGTTGCTGCTATGCCTGCAATCAGTTCACTCACACTTGCCCAACCATGTTCATCCAGGCAAATGCCTATAGTTTCTGGCTTATGACGCAAAATCAACGATATAAATCTGCTGATATCCGTCAGACTCTTATTACTTCTCATATTGATATCACCTCTCTCCGCATTATATCATTTAACAAGAATAGGTTCTATATTTCCAGATCATATTTTATCCTCTTTCAGCAAGAAGACTCCGACCTCTAAGGTGGGAGATGAATTGCGTCTATTGCCTGCTTGCTCGT
>JAJEQR010000136.1 GCA_020687485.1 Hominifimenecus microfluidus
CAGGCGTATCCGCCGATATTTCGTCTTGCCGCTTAAAGCGGCTGAGAAGCACGTGACTTTAGTCATGTGAGGTTCACTTAAAAAATATTTATACTGGGGATTACATCACAATTTATGATGTAGATGAAAAGGATATTAAAGCACTTGATGTGGAATATGAGCAAATCCGAAACGGTTATCGCCTTTCTGTACCGAATACAAAGGCTACAACTGAATTGATTATTCGTAATCCGCAGTTGTTTAATGATTACGAAATAACAAAAGGAAAAATGGACGATGTTTTTCTTGCTGTTACGGGCAAAACATTGGTGGGAGGTGCAGAAAAATGAGTATGGCTTTCATTCTTATCAAAAGAAATATCAAATTGTTTTTCAAAGATAAGGGAATGTTCTTTACCTCTTTGATAACGCCTGCTATATTGCTTGTACTTTATGTGACTTTTCTTGGGAATGTGTATCGGGATAGTTTTACATCTAATTTGCCTAATTCATTAAAACTATCAGAAAGCATAATAGAGGGACTGGTAGGCGGTCAACTTATCTCATCTATTCTTGCTGTTTCGTGTGTAACGGTTGCTTTTTGTTCTAATTTTTTAATGGTGCAAGATAAAGCAAATGGTACGATAAGAGATTTAAGAATATCTCCTGTAAAGTCAGCTACACTTTCATTGAGTTATTATGTTGCAACCTTGCTTTCAACACTTATTATTTGCTTTGCTGCAACGGGTATCTGTCTTACTTATGTAGCTATTGTCGGTTGGTATATGTCGCTCGCAGATATATTCTTTTTGTTTCTTGATATTTTACTCCTTGTTTTGTTTGGAACAGCATTATCTTCGATTATTAATTTTTTCTTATCAACACAAGGACAAATTTCAGCGGTAGGCACAATCATCAGTGCGGGATATGGTTTCATTTGTGGTGCATATATGCCTATTTCTTCATTTGGAGAAGGGCTGCAAAAAATAATCTCATTTTTGCCGGGTACTTATGGTACATCACTTATCCGAAATCATACAATGCAAGGGGCGCTTGCCGAAATGCAAAATCAAGGTATTCCGACAGAGGTTATTGAAAAACTAAAAGATTCCCTTGATTGCAATCTTTATTTTTTCGGAAGTCAAGTAAATATCGGAACGATGTATATGATACTTGGAATCACTATTTTGGTATTGATTGGAATTTATATTTTGTTAAACAAATCAAAAAAATATAACTGTTAATTTTGTAGCTGCAAATGATTATGTATGCCGCTGCTATGGGTAACTCCATAACGGCGGTTTTTCAATGTCTATCGGCTATCTCTGTCAATGGATTTTTTATGCTGTCTTTGCGGCGGTTTCTGCTTGTTGCGTTCCTGTATCTCACGCAGATGTTTTAACACGCTCTGCTTTTCGGGAGGTCTGTGCTGTTCTTTAGTGGAGGTTGTCGGTTTCCTGCTGACTTGATATTCCCACTCGGCAAGGCCACGGTTGTACTGTTCTACAACGCTTTCCATTTCTCGGAAAGTCCTCATAAAAACTTGTACATCGGGATAACCGTCCGCTTTGAGTGTATGATGGTGTATAAATAAAGTTGACAGCCTATTCTCAAGGATTTCATAATAAAACCAAGAGAATAAGGAGGTATTCAAAGTGGCACGTAAATATGACCATGAATACAAAGTACAGGCAGTAAAACTTGCCCAGGAAATCGGTGGCACTAAGGC
>JAJEQR010000137.1 GCA_020687485.1 Hominifimenecus microfluidus
CAACAGAAGACAAATTAGTACAAGAGGTTGTAAAAATGATTCTTGAGAGTATATATGAACCAAATTTCTCAGACTGCTCTCATGGATTCAGACCTAAAAGAAGCTGTCACTCGGCTTTACAGCAAATACAGAATCAATTCACCGGAATCACATGGTTTGTAGAAGGTGATATTCATGCCTGTTTTGATAGCTTTGACCACCATGTGCTAGTGAATATTCTGAGAGAGAGAATCGAGGATGAAAATTTCTTGGCTCTCATTTGGAAAATGCTGAAGGCAGGCTACATGGAGCAATGGGCTTATAACTGCACTTTCTCAGGAACTCCTCAGGGTTCAGGAGTAAGTCCAATATTGGCAAATATATATCTGTCGAAGCTGGACGATTTTGCGGAAAACTTAAAGAAAAGCTTTAATAAAGGTAAATCAAAAGAAAACCTTGAGTATCAAAGGGCAGCAAGCAAATTATACTACATCAGAAGAAAAAACCGAGCAAATTGGGAAAATTGGAATGAGCAACAAAGAAAGGAAGCTCTGCGGCTGCAAAAGGACGCTATTAACTACATGCACAGTTTACCAAGCAAGAGAGCAAACAATAAGGAATACAAAAGTCTGGTCTATTGTAGATATGCGGATGACTTTCTAATTGGAGTCATAGGTTCATTCGAGGATGCATCTGAAATCAAGGAAAAATTCAGAGTATTTCTCGAGGATACTCTGCATCTTGAGATGTCCGAAGAAAAGACCAAGATAACACATAGTCAAGATAAAGCAAGATTTCTTGGATATGATATCACCACCGCAAAGAACTCAGCGCTTAAGTATGACTCAAAGCATCAATTAAGAAAAACTCATACGGGCAGAATTAAATTGTACGCCCCAAGAGATAAATGGCAAGGTAAATTGACGGAGTATGGTGCTCTAAGGATTAGGTATGACAAAAATGGCAAGGAAATATGGGACTCACACCACAGAGGAAATATGGTTCACATGACAGACGTGGAAATAGTGTCGCAAGTAAATGCGGAAATCAGAGGAATGTACAATTATTATTCCATTGCCGAAAATGCAACAGTCATCAAAAACTTTGCATTTATCTTGGAATATAGCATGTACAAAACCTTCGGACTGAAATATCGAAAGAGTGTTTATAAGATACAGAGAAAGTACCGCAAAAACGGGATATTCATGGTTCCCTACAATACAAAGAAGGGATTGAGATACTGCGAGTTTTATCATGACGGATTCAAAAAGAAACGTTATGCATGCGGTTTCGAGCCTGACTTATTGCCACAATACGTCAAATATGATAATCCGAATTATCTGAGGACAAGGATTAAGCTAGGTGTATGTGAACTTTGTGGTGAAAACACAGGTGATATATGCATGCACCATGTAAGATCATTGAAATCAATCCAAGCAGACAATGAATGGAATACTATTATGCTGGCAAAGCGTCGCAAGACACTTGCAGTTTGTCCGAACTGCTATGCCAAAATCACGAAATAACTGAAAGACTATGGTAAATGGGAAGCCGTATACATCGAGAGGTGTACGTACGGTTTCGGGGCGAGGCTATGGAAACCTGTCTTGGAGACAAGGCAAGGCGCTGTGGTCTTAGCCTACAATAT
>JAJEQR010000138.1 GCA_020687485.1 Hominifimenecus microfluidus
ATTATAGCCTGCAAATAAAAAGTCAAGGCTAAATTGAAGAACATTGAAAATTTTATACAGGTTGAAAATTAGGTATCAAAATAAGACCACCACACCAGTGCTGGTCTGAAAATTATAATGATGATTAGGATTCTGGAAGAGATGAAAGATATTCTTTCACTCGTCCGTAATAGATTCTTAGAAACTTGTTGGCACCTGCAGTCATATAGACATAGTAAGGCTTGCCTTGTGCCCGCTTCTTATCTATGAACTGATACACAGGATCATCCTGTGGGTGTGTTTTTATTAAGACATCCATTACCTGAAATAAAGTCTTTCTAAGATCAGATGAGCCTCGTTTGGAAGTTGGAACACTTTTTTGTTCATAACTTCCCGATTCATTAACACCGGGATCTACACCGGCAAAAGCAGTAATAGCCCCTTTGTGAGTAAAACGGGAAACATCACCAATCTCAGCCATCAACTGAGGGCCAAGTGAGGTTCCTACACCTTTCATAGCCATAACGACAGGGTATTCGGGAAGCTGGGAAGCAGTTTCGTTCATAAGTGTGCGTAGTGATTCAATGGTTGTAGAAGCACTGTTAAGCTGGTTTACAGCCTGCTTGATAATAAGCTTTGTAATGTCATCCTTAGGAAGTACAGGAACAAGTTCCTTTGCTTTTCCATAGATTTCTTCAGCTTTGGATTGGCTGAAGTTGTACTTCTTACGTTTGCACCAGTTTTGATAATGGTCAATAAAGGCATTCAGGGACATTTTACGGACACAGTCCACATGCCAGTATGTAGATGCAAAATCAACCCATTTCTGGCTGCCGTCACTGCGAGCAGGACTGTCAAAGTAAGTATTCACACCAGGATAGGTTTGGTCAAGGATGCCGATAAGATTATTCTTCATAGCCGTCTTGTGCTTCATGTAAAAGCCGAACTGACGGTTCATGGTTTTAAGCTGATTGCGTAGTTCATCCATAACACTATACTGTTTAAGATTCTGCCACTTGTCAAGTGCATATCGTGCAATCTTAACAGCGTCAGCTTTATCGGATTTGACTTTGCGAAGGGAATCATTATCAAAATCCTTGATAAGTTTTGGGTTAATGGCACTGACGAAAAGATTTGCCTCTGAAAGCTGATGGGCGAGGACTTCATAGTAACGTCCTGTGTGCTCCATCACGATTCGAGACTCACCTTCAACAGAGTTGATGAGTTCTACAAGTGAATGGATATCACTGGCTGTGTGTTTGATTTCAAAAGGTGCAGAAACTATTTCACCGAAAGGTCGCATAATAGCAACCATGCTTTTCCCTTTTGAAACATCGATACCTACTGCGTTCATAAATTGTCACTCCTAAAAATTATTGCAATGGATAAGTACCAGTTTTACTCATTGCCTATTCTATCTACTGTGGTGTGACACGAATGCACCTATGGCGATTCAACCTGCATAAAACGAACGCTGCGAATGAGGAGCTGGTTATCAGTCTATAATACGGACGCGAAGTCCAAGAAAGGAAGACGACATACCGATTGCTCCATCATTATACAGCTTAAGCAACAAGATGGATAATTCCTTACTGGCTGTAAGGGATATTAACCATAAATATATTGTAGTAGAA
>JAJEQR010000139.1 GCA_020687485.1 Hominifimenecus microfluidus
CAGGAGCGGAACCGTGTTGCCAACCAGATCTATTTCTTTCTGCGGGATGGCATGGATGAAATGCCGGAGGAGCTTGGATTAAAAGCCGGAAACTATCCGGAGAGTGAAGCAAAACTCATGGAACTTCTTTCTACCCATGAGGGCAGGGAGCAGCTTAAAAATATTTTGGAAGATGCGGCGGAACGTCTTGCATCGGGTGAAGCCGAATTAAAATGGCGGCATGTGAAATCACCGGAATATCTGTTATCGGAGATAGCAGACCTTGACAGAGAAAGGCTGGAATTTCCATTGCCAGATACTGTGGAAGTAGCACAGGAAGATTTTATTACACAGGATGAGATTGACTATGCACTAGGCAGGGGAAGCGGCTATGAGCATGGAGCTTTCCGCATCTATGAGTATTTCATGGAAGGACATGACCAGAAGAAAGCGGTAGCCTTTCTGAAAAAAGAATATGGCATTGGTGGTGGTTCCGGCGGACTGCCGGGTAATGATGATTCCCATAATGAACATGATGGAAAAGGTATCCGTCTGGAGAAAGGCAGTTATGGCAATCCGTATGCAAAAGTGCTTCTGAACTGGAATGTTGTAGAGAAAAGGCTTCGTGAGCTGATCAAAGAGGACAAATACTTATCTCCACAGGGAAAGGAAAACTATAAGGCTTACAAGGAAGAACAGGCAGAAAAAGCAAGACAGCGTGAGCTTTCTCGTCTGGAGCATGGACAGCGGTTAGAGTGTAAGAAAGACATTGATGCACTGATTGCTGAGAAATTCAATGGTTTTGTTCTTCCGAGGAATACCGCAGATGAGATCATAGATAAATATGGCATTGACTGTGTGGAATTTGTTCTTGCAAATACGGTTACGCATTTTGATTATGATGGTCGTTTTTCACGGAACAATAAGGACTGGGCAAAGGACATTGTTGCGGAAAATGAGTGGGAGAACAACGATCTGATTCTAAGCTCACATCCGGCAGTGCTGGACGGATTTACCAATCAGGCGAGAAGATATATCAATGTGATTCGGGAAAAAGAAAAGGAAGCACAGCAAAAGATCACGATTGATGGATATGAGTGTGTTCTGGTTGATGAGTGGGGCAGTGAAAAAGAGAAATATCTGCTTGGAAATGACATTGAGGACAGCAGTTTTTATTATGCACAGGTCAATGGGAAATCCTTTGAATACGACCATAAGCCGGAGCGTGGCGAGGTAGAAGATGATTATATCAATGCTTTGGCAGAGGAAGATATTGACAGGCACGAAGCAGAAGTGTTTTCACGCTTTGATGGGACGGATGGTATCGCTGAGCCGGATGAAACTGAGCCACAACAAGAATTTTCACAAGAGAAATCGCAGAAATTATCATGGCATGTGGTACATGATGCAGATGATGAATATGGAAATCCGACACAGTGGAGTGCCACCTTATCAGAGGGAGTATTTCTTTGGATTGATAAGGAAGTGGACGGATATGCTATTTATGATACGGCAGACACCACCCGTCCGGCATTGGAGACATTTTCGACTTTGCAGGAA
>JAJEQR010000013.1 GCA_020687485.1 Hominifimenecus microfluidus
TTTTGGCGGGTCAAGAGGTCAAAAATCCTCTTGCAAGCGAGCTTGCATCGGCTTTTTGACCTTTTGACCCTGGTATCATATAATGGAACTATTCAGAGTAAAGACCCGGCGGAAGCGGGACGGAAAGAGATAAATTTATGAAATCAGATGAACATTATATGCGTCTGGCGCTAAAGCAAGCAGAGAAGGCAGCGGTAATCGGAGAGGTTCCGATCGGCTGTGTCATCGTCTGCGACGGCGTGATCGTGGGGCGCGGATATAATAAAAGAAATAAGAATAAGACGACACTGGCGCATGCGGAGATGATTGCCATCGACAAGGCCAGCAAAAAACTGGGCGACTGGCGGCTGGAGGGCTGTACGATGTACGTGACGCTCGAACCCTGCCAGATGTGCTCTGGCGCACTGGTGCAGTCCCGAATTGATCGTGTGGTTGTCGGCGCGATGAACAAGAAGGCCGGGTGCGCCGGATCAATTCTGAATATCCTGCAGATGGAGGAGTTCAATCATCAAGTGGAGCTTACCACCGGAGTGTTGCAGGAGGAATGTCAGGATATCCTGAAGCGCTTCTTCAAGGATTTGCGAGTGCGCGTGAAGAAGGAAAAAGAAGAAAAGCGCGCAGCGGAAGTGGAAATGCAGAGGGCAGAAGGAGATAAGAAGCCGGAGGAAAACGAAAAGTTGGAAACGGAAAGAGAGTCGGAGGACTAAAATATGGGAATCAATCGTGACGATATGCTGGAACTGACACGTCGGATGACTCCATCCCGGACCTGCTTTACCCGTGTCGCCGGCTGCTATGTAGATGCGGACGGTGACTTTGACGGAAGTTTCAATATTCACTTTGGCAAGCTGAATGCGCACGACCGCGAGCAGAACCTGGCCTGGGCGAAGACGATTCCGTTTGCTTCTACGAATGAACAGCTGTGTCAGTACCCGATCGCACCGGGGAAAAATCCGACACAGAGCGTGTGGGCACTGCTGATGACACTTCGGAATGTTGGTCTGAAGAATGACGCCATGATGGACACATTCTATGACCTGGTAATGGAGCATTACCAGGCATCCGGTCCCTATGCGATCTTCATGTATCACGGTAGCTATGACGTTCCCATCAAGGGCAGCGATAAAGAATACCAGAAGGAATCCGAGGAGGTCTATAACTTTCTGATTGGCACGATCAGCCCACAGGTGGCGGATCAGGAACCCGGCGAGCCGGAGTGCGGCTTCCTTTTTCCGGCGTTCACGAACCGAAGCACCGACACGGCGCATATCAATATCTATCAGAGAGATCCCAGGCACCCGCATACGGAGCTTGCGGAGAAGATACTGAATGTGAGAATATAAAAGGAAGGGGAAAGTTGGCATGAAGCATGTAATCCGGCTTCCGAAGATATGTGGACACCAGATTCGCTATCACAGCGTTTTCGTAAAGATGTTTCTGCTTGTTCTGATCGTGCTTTCGTTTATTCTGGGCGGGTTCAGTTTCTATTTGTTTCACATGGAAAACAAGAATCTGGAGAAGAATGCGGAAGACTCCCGGCTGAGCCTGTTAAAGACCACGGGAACGGCAACGGAACTGACATTGAAAAACCTTCAGCAGATGATGAAGCAGACTCTGTGGGGGAAGGACTTTACCAGTGTTATGGTTACTTCCTCTTCCAGAAGCTATGATCAGACATCTTCGATTATTAAACAGCTGAAACAGATTGTAGATGATTCCACCTACGTGGAGAAAGCGTATTTGTATGTCCCAACAGAAGATCAGGTATACAGCTCGGATTTGTTCTGCCTTGCAGCAAACCAGACGCCGGATGCGCTTTTTCGGGATGCGGAATCTCTGCTATCGTTTGCAGGATCACGCCTGTCAGAGGACGAAGACTCTTTGATTCTGATGAAATCCTGGGGGAGGATGTATCTGTGTCAGCACCTGTATCCCAATTATCTGGACAGTATTGGTATGCTGATTTTCCGAATCAATATTTCATCTCTGGATTTGTCATTGCTTCCAAACGGCGACAGTATATCCGGAACCTGTTATGTATTTGATGCCGAAGGCGAATCTGTTTTTATGAAATCGGTTCCTGTTGCTGTGCAACATGCGGCTGAACAGCTTTTTGCGAATTCTGTGTCTTTTACGGAAGGCGTCCTGAAGAGTGACGAGGAATGGATCTGGTTCTATTACCGGTCGCCGGAGAGCGGCTGGATTTACCTTTATCCGGATAAAGCCAGTCAGTTCAACTTTATGGCAGCGCCAGGCAAGATCCTTGTGGCGGCACTGATTATTCTGTTTTTTGGAATTTTGATCGCATTGCAGATTGCTTTCCGGGCAAACAAACCAATTCGCAATCTGATGAAGGAAATTCCGGAGAAAAATCGGAGTACGATACAGGCAAAGAACGAGGTGGATTATCTGACGAAAGCTTATCACTATACAACAGAGCAGAATGAGCAGATGCACCAGGCGATCCGAAGTGTTACGCCTCTTGTGCTGGAACGTCTTTTTTCAGACATTCTGAGCGGACGTTCTCCGGAGGAAGAAGATATTCAAAGTACGTTGGAAAGCCTTGAATCACCTTTTCCTTCCGGAGCACGTTTTATGGTTATGAGCATGGAGATCCTGAGCAAGTCCGGCAAAGAGATTACAGCGGCGGAGATGGGAATTGATATTCTTCAGCTGAGGGATTTTGCAGAGCAGAATCTTCCAGAAAATTATCAGGGGTATCTTGTGCAGAGAGAAGACCCGTTTGCAGCTCTTATCCTTGCCTTCCCGGTAGCGGAAGAGGAAATGGTGATTCAACGGCAGATAGTAGAATTCTGCCGTCGGCTGGATAATCAGAAGCATACAACATCCTATGAAGTCAGGATGGGGTGCGGGAATATTTATGATCGACTGAAGGATATTCGCTACTCCTGGCTGGAAGCGCAGAAAAAGTTGAACCATATCCGCTTTTATGGGGTAGATGAACCGGAATCCGGAACATCGCTTCTTCCTTATCAGAATCATTACTTTGAGCAGGCTCGTCAGATTATTCGTGCTGCTAGAGACCAGCGACTGGAGGAGGCCAGACAGCAGTTGGATGATATTACAAGCGTTATGGCGAAACAGACTATATCCGGAGAAAATCCAGGAAAGAACTGCAGGGAGTTTCTGGATGCTCTTCTGGAACTTACAGAGGCGCTTCATGTTGTGAATGTTGATGAACTGCTTCGGAGGCAGAAGGAACAGCTTTTTATTCATCTTGATACTGGTGAAGATCAGGCAGAGATGATCGATCAGGTAAAAGAATTTTGTGTACAGTTGTTGGAACTCGTTGCGCGCAGGAATAAAACAAAGTCCTCGCAGCATGTGGAAAGAATCCGGGAGTATATTCATACAAATTATTCGGACAGCAGTTTATCCCTGTATATGGCAGCGGAGCAGGTGGGACTAAGCCCTTCTTATCTTAGTCGTCTTTTTAAACAGGAGATGGGGGCATCTTTTGTGGATTATATTAGTAGTGTGCGTGTGGAGAAGGCAAAAGAGCTTCTGGAATCATCGGATTTAATGGTAAAGGATATTGCATATCAGACAGGCTTCAATTCCATGCAGAATTTTTTCCGTATTTTTAAAAAGCAGACAGGAATTGCGCCAGGAGAATACCGGTCTGCTCGGGAGTATTCGAAATAGAATTGCGGCGTTCTTTCAAAAAACATCAATCTTATCCGCAGCTATTTTCTGAACACTTCACCGGAAGTCTTGTGTTCCTTTGGATATTCATATATAATGTATTATGTTGAATAATACCCATGCGGAGGTGCAGGATCCCCCTCTGCATTCGAAGCATCCGCACAAAGGAAGAGAATGCTATGACCTGCGACGAGGCTTTTTACCGCCAATATCTGAGCGGTGACGATGCGGGGCTGGAGGCCCTGATGAAAAAATACGGCGCCCCCCTGATTCTATATATCGACGGCTATCTGCACGATGTTCATGAGGCGGAGGAGCTGATGCTAGATGTTTTCGCCTATCTGTTCACGAAAAGGCCGAAGATTCGGGACGGCGGCTTCAAGGCGTATCTCTATAAGGCGGCGCGGCACATGGCGCTGCGCCATAAGAGCAGGCGGAAGCCACTGTTCAGCCTCGATGCGCTGACTGGCGAGCCGGATGGGCGACTGCTGGCGGAGGAGGTTATCCAGACGGAGGAGCGAAACCGCGTCCTGCATTTCTGCATGAATGAAATGAACCCGGACTATCGGGAGGTTCTATATCTGACATACTTCGAGGATATGAGCTACGCGCAGGCAGCAGAGGTCACGGGAAAAACGGTGAAGCAGATCACCAACATGGTGTATCGTGGAAAAGAGAGCCTGCGAAGGCTCTTGGAACGGGAGGGAATCACAAATGCGGAGTCATGAGGAACGTGTTGCGGAGGCAAAGCGGCGCATCGCCAAAATTGAGCGGGAGAAACGGCGGCGGCGCAATACGATCACCGTGGCTTCCGCGGTGGCGGCGTGCTTTGTGCTGATTGTAGGCGCGTCCATCGTCATGCCCGGCATTGTCGCAAACATTCAGACCGGGGATTATTCTGGCTTTGAAACGGCAGCTAGCATGTACGGCGGCGGCGCGGCTTTGGGATACATCGTCATCGGGCTGCTGGCCTTTCTTCTCGGCGTGTGCGTGACCGTTTTGTGCTTCCGGCTACGGCAGATGAACCGTGAGGACGGGCAGGACAGGGAAAGCGAGGATGCGCATGGAACTGATTGAGAACCTGCTGCAACTGCTGGTCACGTTCGTCGGTGCGCTGCTTTCCGGCATTGCCTACCGAAAAAGCGGCAGGCAGGTGTATTTCCTGCTGGTGTGCTTCTACGGCTGCTTTACCCTCGGCTCTCTCTACTGGACGTTGTATCTGCTGCTGTTCGATACCACGCCCCGGGTCTTTTATGTCTCGGAGTTCGGCTGGGTGGCGAGCGTAATTTTTCTGCGCATTTTGCAGGCCACGCTCTCCACTCCGGAGGAACGCACCTTCTGCTGCCGCAGGGCGTGGCTCGCGCCTGCGTTCGGCGTGCCGCTGCTGGCGTTCTACTGCACCTTCGGGGATATTCTCTCCAACCTGATCTGGTGCGGCATGATGGTATGGCTCTCCTTCTGTGCCATTCGTGGGCTGGTCTACGCCAATGGGCAGACGGGCGCGGCGCGGAATATGCGGTATTTCCACATCGGCGTGCTGTGCTTTGCGTTCGCGGAGTATCTGCTCTGGACGGCGGGCTGCTTCTGGCCGAACACCTCTCCGGAAAGCCCCACCTTCTGGTGCGATATGCTGCTGACGTTTGCGATTCTGGGGTTGCTGCCCGCCACGAGAAAGGCGGTGGACGCATGACCTATATTGAAAATATCTTCCTCTGCATGGTATCTCCCCTGCTGGTGGCCGCCCTGTGCATGGGCAGGCGGCAGCTCCGCTTTTTCCTGTTCTGCATTGCCGGGATGGGGGTGTGTCTGCTCTCGGCCTATATCAACACCTTCCTCGCGGCGGTATGTCAGGCGGATGCCCTTGCCGCCACGGCGGAGATCGCACCGGTGGTGGAGGAAATGATGAAGCTGCTGCCGTTGGTGTTCTATCTGCTGGTGTTTGAGCCGGAGGGGGAGAAAATCAAGGCTGCCGCCATCACGGTTGCCCTCGCCTTCGCTACCTTCGAAAATGTGTGCTATCTGATCCAGAACGGCGCGGACCGCTTTTCCTTCATCTTTTTCCGCGGCTTCGGCACGGGAGCGATGCACGTGCTTTGCGGTCTGATCGTGGGCGGCGGGCTGACGTATACGTGGCAGCGGACGTGGCTGAAGATCGCAGGCACCTGCGGTCTCTTGGGCGCGGCCATCACCCTCCACGCCATCTACAATCTGCTCATCGCCTACGGCGGCGCGGCGCAGTACATCGCCTACGCCCTGCCGACGCTGCTGGTGGCGGCGGGAAAATTGTCCACTTTCCGATTATCGCGGAAGCAATAACCGAATATCCACTCCCTGAGAGCTGCTTTTTGGCAGCTCTCAAATTTTTTTGAAAAATTTTGCGTTTTGGGTGAGAGTTTTTTCGATTTTTTGTACCTATATAAGTGAAAGGGTTTTTATCACAGTTCCAGACAAACCGGAAAGGGGGTTCAAACAATATGTACGATACCGCAAGACGAGTCGCACTCGTCAAGCAGCGGGTGCGGGAAAACACCCGCCGGAGACAGCGGCGCGAGGCAATAAGCCTCTCCGCTTTCTGCCTGATGTTATTCACGGCACTTGCCGGGGCGGCGGACGCACTTATAGTGCGGGGACAGACCGCCGCGTGGGGCGTGTTCGGCGCGATGCTGCTGCGGGAGGACGCGGGCGGCTATGTGCTGGTGGCCGTCGTCTCCTTTGCCGCGGCGGCAGCGATCACCGCGCTGTGCTTCCGGCTCAGAAACAGAGAAAACCAGAAAAAGGGCGGGGCGGACAAGCCGAACCAACACAAACAGGAGGGAAAAACGACATGAAGAAACGAATACTTAGCATCCTGCTCCTATGCTGCATGATGCTGACGCTGCTGCCGACGACCGCGTTTGCGGCGGGTGAAATCGACGAGCAGTTCACCCTTGCCCCCGGCGGCACCTATTACTTTGACCTCTCGGCAATGGGCATCCCCGGCACGGTGAACGATGCTCTGCCGGACAAAACAATGCGCTATGTGCCGTTCACCTATGTGGGTACAGTGGATGCTTATTTGCTGAAAAATGAGGACGATTCCAATACGCAGCCCTATGAACACAGCCTGTTTGTGGCGGACTATGCCGTAACGCATACGGCAAATTGGAATACCTTAAACGATGCGAGCCTGATTTTCGGCAAGAACTACACCGCAGGCGGTGTGGACTATACGCTGCGCGCGCCGTCCGTGGGAAGTAAGAGTACAGGCTCGGGTGAGTCCCAGCGTGGCACGCCCGAAAGCAACGAATGGGACAGGCTGCTGGACAAGAACGACGGATATATCAAAAACTGGAGTGGGATTTATTCGTGGGGGCAGGACACTTCGAACATTGAGAGTGGGAGACGTGCGGTTCGCGGGTACAATTCGACCCGCAACTGGTACGACAACAATGCTACGAGTTCCGACCCGATTCTCGGTTTCCGCCCCGTCCTTGAAGTCCTGAACTCCGGCACACTGGGCGCTGACGGGCTGAAAGCCGTTACCCTTGACCTTGGCGGCGGCAAGCTGGGCGGCAGCTCTGAGAATATTCGAATCATTGTGAAAAGCGGCGAGAGCTTTGCCGCGCCTGCGTCCGACGGCCTGACCCGCCCGGACGGAAATGCCGACAGTTATTTTCAGTGGCTTGGCAACAATGGGAAACTGTACGCGCCCGGTGAAAGCGTTCCGGCGGATGTAATCACGCTGACGGCACAGTTTGATTTCAAAGAGCAGTTCACCCTCGCGCCCGGCGGCACCTATTACTTTGACCTCTCCGGTGAGAACATTCCCGGCACGGTAAGCGGTAATTTGCCGGACAAATCAATGCACTATGTTCCCTTTACCTACGCCGGAACAGTGGACGCCTACAAGCTCACGTCGGAGATGGCAACCACTGAGGAGTATGCAGAGCAGAAAAAATATCCCCACAGCCTGTTCGTGGCGGACTATGCCGTAGCGTACGCGGCAAGCTGGGATCATTTGAATGACATAGACATGATTTTTGGCAAAGACTACACCGCCGGCGGTGTGGACTATACGATGCGTGCGCCATCCGAGGGAAGTGATTATACAGGCTCAGGTGATTCAGAACGCGGCACGCCCCAAAGCAACGAATGGGACAGGCTGCTGGACAAGGACGACGGATATATCAAAAACTGGAACGGGATTTTTTCGTGTGGACAAGATACTGTGATCAGATTGCCGTGGCGCCGTACGGTTCGCGGGCACTATTCGAGCCGCTTCTGTGGCCACCGCCACGCTGCGGGTCAAAACCCGCAGGTCGGTTTCCGCCCCGTCCTTGAGGTCCTGAACCACGACACGATAGGTCCTGACGGATTGAAGGCCGTTGCCCTTGACCTTGGCGGCGGCAAGCTGGGCGATGAGAGCAGCATCCGGATCATCGTGAAAAACGGCAGCGCATTTACCGCGCCCAGCGGCGACGGTCTGACCCGCCCGGAGGGAGCTACAGGCAATTACTTTAAGTGGCTTGGCAGCGACGGCAAGCTCTACGCACCCGGTGAAAGCGTTTCGGCGGATGTAACCACGCTCACGGCGCGGTTTGTGCCAGACACCTACACCGTCATCGTGACCACGGACACCCTGCCGGATGGCAAGACAGGCAAGGCTTACAGCCATACCCTGACCGCCATCAGCACAGCGCCCATTACATGGAGGATTGATGAAGGCGCTCTGCCTGCCGGTTTACGTCTGAACGAAAAAACCGGAGAAATCAGCGGCATACCCACTGCGGCGGGAACCGCCACCTTCACCGTCAAGGCAGAAAACAGCGAGGGCAGCGACACAAGGGCGCTGAGCATTATCATTAGTAACCCGGTCGAGCAAACCCCCGTGCGCTATCTGGACGCGGACGGCAAGGAGCGCTTCTGCACCGAATACACGGTGCTGGAAAGCGTTATTATCGAGGATTTTTTCGATAGCGACAACAAGTGGTACGATATGCCCGCAGGCTGGTATGTTGTGGAGGGCGACGTGACCATCACGCCCCGCTTGGACACCCACGGCGCGGTCAATCTGATTTTGAAGGACGACTGCCACCTCACGGTACCGTGGGGCATCAACGTGAAGGAGGGCGACACCTTCACCATATACGCCCAGAGCACCGCTGAGGCATCCATGGGCAAGCTGACGGCGTGCCTCCCGGAGCTGTCTGATCATGAAAAGAGTGTGTGGCCTGTGGCTGGACTGTCCGGCATCGGCGCCGGTGTGCGCGTGTGGGCTGCCAACGACAACTACTATGAAAACGAGGGTACGATCATCATCAACGGCGGCAATATCCACGCCAAAGGACAGCAGGGCTCCTCCGCCATCGGCGGATCGGATTATGATCGCAACGTTTCCTCCGACGGAGATACGCCTGGCAATCTCAGGCAAGGCGGCAGCATCACCATCAACGGCGGCATCGTCTGTACCGAGCTTAGGACGAGCGGCGGCGCTCACACTGCAGACAGCTTTGGGATCGGCACATGCGGCGGTAATGGCGGCAGCGTCACCATCAACGGCGGCACGATCATCGCCGAGGCCTCCAGCAGCGCGATCAGTAGCGGCCGGGGCGGCAGCATCACCATCAACGGCGGCAATGTGACCGCTCACGGCGGAATCAATCGCTATGAAAACCAGCCGCAATACGCGATTCCCGGAAACGGGATCGGCCCGCTTGAGGGCGGCAGCATCACCATCAACGGCGGTACGGTCAAGGCATCTACCGAGGGAGATGGCTTTGGCATCGGCGGAGCCGGAGTTCACCACACGGCGGAAATGCACATTACCATCAACGGCGGAAATATAGAAACCACGGCAAATCGCAATAACGCCGCCATTGGCGACAAAAGCAAACAAAAGAGCAGCGTCACCATCACCGACGGCGTCATCCATGCGGTCGGAAAAGGCAGCGCGGCAGGCATCGGCAGCACCGGCGACATCCGCATCACCGGCGGTGAGATCTCCGCTTTCGCCGAGGGCGGCGGCGCAGCCATCGGCAGCATTGGGGGAGTGGATTGCAAAAGCATCACCATCAACGGCAATGTGATCAAATCCATTTCCAGTAAGGACGGCGCCTGCATCGGCGGAACCACCGGCGGAAGCGTCGGAAGCATCACCATTTCGGACGCAGAGCTTCCGCTTCTCAGTAGCAATAAGATTCTGATCGGCTGGGACGCAGACTCGCCGGGCGGGAAGCTCACCATCCGAAACTGCCGCGTTGAATCCACGGACATACCCACCACTCATACCGACGGGATCCGCGTGGGCAGCAATAGCGAGCTCGTCATTGAAGAAAGCGAGATCAGGCTGCCGCATTTTAGAAGCATCCGCGTCGGCGGCAATGGGAGCATCGCCGTCCGGGATTCCGATCTGCACACCTACGGTATTTTCATGGACGAAACCGCGCAATCACCGAATGACGCAAAGACGCTGAAAAAGCTGGAGATCACGGACAGCACCGTGTTGACGGGCGATATCATCGGCGCTCGTGGAGGATATTCTTCCGTTGAAGAGGTCGTGATCCACGACAGCAGCATCAGACTGAACGATGAGTACACCTATAATTACTGCACGATTGGCGGCGGCACCAATGGTTCCTTTGGCAGCATCGACATTCAGAACAGCCAAATCCATATTCCGTCTTCAGGCGGAAACACGGCCATCGGCAACGGTTGGCAAGTTTATTACAATCGTGAGAGCCGTATCCGCATTGCGAACAGTGAGGTGTCCGTTCGTTGTGCTTCGCTCGGACCCGCCATCGGCGCAGCGTGGGACTCCGGCAGCGGTCGGATAAATATCATCATTGAAAACAGCACCGTGACCGCAAAGGGCGGCAATTTGAGGACTGACGGAAACTATGTTCCCGGCATCGGGAAAAATGCGCTCGGCAGGGCTCCGGAGATTGGAATCCAGATCCTGAACAGCACGGTGGACTCCTTCCGGCTTACGGAAAGGGAGGGGACAGACTATGTCTATGACGACCTGCACACAAAGGAGCTGCCCGGTATTCCGGCGGAAAACATCTCCATCTGCGGCAGCACCGTCAACGGAAAGACCATTGACCATATCTTTGACCAATACGGAAAATGTACGCTCTGCGGCAAGTATGATCTTGGATACTGCTATGAGCATGGGCTTTTGACGATGGAGGGGCTGACGGACTGCGTCTCAGACGGCAGCGAAAAGAAGCTGACGGGGCTTTCCCATCAGACGGGCGAGAACGAAACGAAGCAGCTTGCGGAGAACACGGACTACACCGCCAGCTATTCCAACAACGTCAATCCCTACACCCTCAACCCGAACGACGCGGGCTTTGACCCGGAAAAAGCCCCCAAGGTGACGCTATACGGCACGGGGAACTACTGCGGCAAGGCGGAGCACTACTTCACCATCAGCGAAAACGCTGCCGCCGCGCCCAGCATCACCACGTCCAGCCTGCCGGATGGCAAGGTGGGCGAGGCGTACAGCCAGACCCTGACTGCCACCGGCACTACGCCCATCAAATGGAGCATTAGCGGCGGCGCTCTGCCCGATGGCCTGACGCTGAAAGAAACCACCGGCGAGATCAGCGGCACGCCTACTGCGGATGGCACCGCCAAATTCACCGTCAAGGCGGAAAACAGCGCGGGCAGCGATACGAAGGAGCTATCTATTGCGATAACCAAGGCCACGCCCACCGAGTTTACCGTCACCGTGACCAGCGGCGGCAACGGAACGGCTTCCGCATCTCCCGCAAAGGCTGTTGCCGGTGCGGAGATCACTCTGACCGCCATGCCCAACGAGGGCTACCGCTTCAAGGAGTGGGAGGTCATCAGCGGCGGCGTGGCCATCGAAAACAATAAGTTCCTCATGCCGGACAGCAATGTAGAGGTCAAAGCAATCTTCGAGGAGGACGCGCCTCCTGAGCCCACCAATCCCGCCAAGCCCAGCATCAGCGTCACAGGAACCTACACCTACAATGGCTCCGAGCATACAGCGACCGTGAGAGGCTATGATCCCGCCACTATGGACATCTCCGGCAACACCGGCACGGACGCGGGCGATTACACCGTTAGCGTCACGTCCAAGACCGGCAAATGGGCGGACGGCAGCACCGACGCCGTAACCACGGCGTGGAGCATCGGCAAAGCCACGCAGGAGGCTCCCGCTGGATTGAATGGTGTCGCTCCCTCTGCCGAGGGCGGCAGCGACGGCAAGATCACCGGCGTGGATTCAACAATGGAATACCGTATGGCAGGCGAAAGCAGCTATACGGCGTGCAGCGGCACGGAGATTGAGAACCTGTCTGCCGGCAATTACTTCGTGCGCTACGCGGAGGACAACAACCACTTTGCCGGCACAGATGCGGAGGTCACTGTGGGCAAGGGTGCGCCGCTTGCTGACTGTACCATCACCTTTGACGGCAACGGCGGTAGCGGCAGCATGGGGCCCGTGACCGTCAAGGCAGGGGCAAATTACATCCTGCCCGAGTGCGGCTTCACCGCTCCCGCCGATCAGGAGTTCAAGGCTTGGGAGATTAGCGGCACAGAGTACAAGGTGGGAGATTCCTACACCGTGCTCGGGGATACCGAGATCAAGGCGCTGTGGGAAAACAGCGTTATTACCCCCACCACCTACACCGTCACCGTCAGTAATGACGGAAACGGCACCGGCACCGCAACTCCTTCCACCGCTGTGGCCGGTACGACAATCATCCTGACCGCCACGCCAAACACCGGCTACCACTTCAAGGAGTGGCAGGTCATCAGCGGCGGCGTGACCATCAAGGACGATAAGTTCCTCATGCCGAACGACAACGTGGAGGTCAAGGCCATCTTTGAGAAAGATGCACCTCCTGCTCCCACCGAGTTCACCATCACCGTGAAAACGGACGGAAACGGCACAGCTTCCGCCTCTCATGCAAAGGCTGTTGTCGGCACGGAGATTGCCCTGACCGCTACGCCCAACAAGGGCTACCACTTCAAGGAGTGGCAGGTCGAATCTCCGGCAGGGCTTGTAATCACCAACAACAAGTTCACCATGCCGGACAGCGATGTGGAGGTCAAAGCAATCTTTGAGAAGGACGCACCTCCTGCTCCCACCGAGTTCACCATCACCGTGAAAACGGACGGAAACGGAACGGCTTCCGCATCTCTTGCAAAGGCTGCGGCTGGTACGGAGATCACCCTGACCGCCACGCCCAAAGAGGGCTACCACTTCAAGGAGTGGCAGGTCGAATCTCCGGCAGGGCTTGTAATCACCAACAACAAGTTCACCATGCCGGACAGCGATGTGGGGGTCAAGGCCATCTTTGAGAAGGACGCACCTCCTGCTTCCATCGAGTTCATCGTCACCTTTGACGGCAACGGCGGTACGCCCTCTGTCGGCAGCATGACCACCACCAATCAGAAGCTGACCTCTCTGCCCAGCGCCTCCCGAAGCGGCAGTTACAGCTTCGACGGCTGGTACACCGAAAAGAGCGGCGGCACAAAGATCACGACGGCTACCGTATTTTCTGCAAATACAACCGTCTACGCCCACTGGACCTACATCGGCGGCGGTGGCGGCTACAATCCGCTCGTCACCTACTACACGCTGCGCTTTGAAACCGGCGGCGGCAGTGATATTCCCAGCGTGCGGGAATCGTACAATACCTACATTGACCTGACAAAGTACGTCCCGACCTGGCGCGGGCATACCTTTATCGGCTGGTACAGCGAACGCAGCCTGACAAACAAGGTTTCCGGTGTTTATCTGACGAAGGATATGACCGTGTATGCAGGCTGGCGCGTGGACGAAAATCCGGGCACAGGCGCGAATCCCTTTACCGATGTTTCTGAAAAGGACTGGTTCTACGGCGATGTGATGTTCGTCTACGAAAACGGATTGATGCTTGGTACGAGCAAAACCCTGTTCAGTCCGCATGGGACGGCAACGCGCGGCATGATGGCGACCATTCTCTGGCGCATGGAGGGCAGCCCCGCGCCGAAGGGTAAAAACAGCTTTACCGATGTGGAGGCCGGAAAGTGGTACGCTGACGCGATCACATGGACAGCGGAGAACGGCATCTTTGCGGGCTACGGCAAAGACAAATTTGGCCCGGACGATCCCATCACCCGCGAACAGCTTGCAGCCATCTTCTACCGCTACGCAGACTACAAGGGCTACGATCTGACCGTCAAGGGAAATCTGGACAAGTTCAAGGATGCGGACAAGATCACGGATTACGCAAAGACGGCGATGCAATGGGCGGTCGACAGCGGATTGATGAAGGGAAAATCCGGCAATCTGCTTGACCCGCAGGGCACGGCCACCCGCGCTGAGATCGCCGCCATGCTCCACCGCTTCATTGAGAAGTATGAGCTGGTGCAGGGCAAGGCTCCCGGCGGCCTGATGGGCTGGATCGACCCGAAGCGGCTGCAAATTCCAAAGACCGGCGACAGCAGCGTGTTAGGCTTGTGGGGGATCTCCCTCTGTACATCTCTTGCCGGATGTCTTGCGCTGACCGCATGGAAGATCAGGAGGCACGAGTAAGAATCGCTGCAAATTATTGAAAAATAAACCGGCTCACCTTTAGGGGCGCGGGCAAGTAGCCCCGCGCCCCTTTTCTGGTTTCATTCGCCAGGAAAGGCGGTGGGCAGAGGAAATAACCGAATATCCACTTCCTGAGAGCTGCTTTTAGGCAGCTCTCAAATTTTTATGCAATATACTGTATCGACTGTCTTTATCACTTGTTTTCAGAATCTTCGTTACGGCACCCCATTATTTTGACAGGTTCCTTTTTTTTACATAACTCTCCGATTTTGTGGTTTTGCCAAAATCCGGGAGTTTCAGCAATATAATTTGGTTGATTTACAAAGAAGCGCGCTTTATACTAACCTCACCTGGAAGGCCGACCGGAGAATCAAAAGACAAAAGGAGAGATGGTAAGAGTGAAACAGGTTTTGAAGTTTTTAGACAAACACCTGGAAGAATATCTGATTGCAATCCTGCTAATTGCATTAACATTAATTATGCTGCTTCAGATTGTAATGAGATATGTATTCAATAATTCACTATCATGGCCGGAAGAATTGAGCCGATACTGTTTTGTGTACATTACGTTCCTTACATTGGGATACTGTGTGCGGAATGACTCCATGCTGCGCCTGGATATTCTGAAAGAACTGCTTCCCAGTAAAATCTGGACCGTATTGCAGGCGATTGTAAGAATAGTGTCGCTGATCTTTTTTCTGTGCATGTTTGTGAATTCACTGGATCTGCTGGCTTCGATGCAGAAGACATCACGAGTCAGTGCCGCACTTGGAATTCCGTATACCTTTATTTATCTGTCAACGGTATTGGGATTTGGACTTGCGGTTATCCGTGGAGTCCAGATGATTGTGGAACCGGTGATCGCGTATTTTAAAAAGAAGGGAGAAGCATTATGACAGCGGTATTATTTGTTGTTTTTATTGTATGCCTTATGCTTTCCTTCCCGGTAGCGATTGCCATGGGAATTGCAGCGATTACTCCGGGCATGCTGGACACGGCGTTATCTGCAGACGTTGTGTATATTATTCGAACGATGGTTGTAGGAATTGATTCGACACCGATTCTGGCGATTCCGTTGTTTATTCTTTCCGGAACCATTATGGCGCAGGGAGGAATCTCCGGAAAGCTGTTTGATCTGTTTGCCTATTTCCTGGGAAAGCGTACGGGAGGTTTGCCATGTGCTGTGATTGTCACCTGTCTGTTTTATGGCGCTATCTCCGGAAGTGGTCCGGCCACCTGTGCTGCAGTTGGAGCTATGACTGTGCCGCTGTTGGTATCTCTTGGCTATGATCGCGGCTTTTGCTCTGCGATTGTTGCGTCTGCGGGCGGCCTGGGATTGATTATTCCGCCGAGTATTTCTTTCGTAAACTATGCGCTGGTAACGGGAACATCGGTTACTTCATTGTTTACGGCAGGAATTCTTCCAGGATGCCTGATCGCCTTATGTCTGATGGCTTATTGTTACATTTATTGCCGGATACATGGAGAAGATAAGGAAAAGATTGGAGCAAATTATCAGAAGCTGCATTCCCGTGGTTTCCTCGGAATTATGAAGAGCGGTTTCTGGGCGCTTCTCTGCCCGGTGATTATTCTTGGTGGTATTTACAGCGGCATTTTTTCTCCGACGGAGGCTGCCTGTGTTTCGGTTATTTATGCCATACTGGTATCAATGGCAATTTACCGCACGATTAATCTGAGAAAATTGTGGGAGTTGATTCTGGAATCTGTAAAATCGATTGCTCCGCTTTGTGTGCTTTTGGCTCTGGCTACGGCATTTAGTCGTGTACTGACGATGCTGAATGCACCGCAGGCACTGGCAGAATTCATTTCCGGAGCGATCAGCGGCAAGATTGCATTCCTGATCCTGCTGAATGTGGCGTTACTGATTCTTGGCATGTTTATCGATGGAGCACCGGCAATCCTGATTCTTTCCCCGCTGCTGATGCCGATTGCCGCGGAATTCGGAATTGATCCGGTGCATCTGGGAATTGTAATTGTATGTAACCTGACGATAGGGCTGGCGTCTCCGCCTTTTGGACTCAATCTGTTCGTTGCGAGCTCCACATCCGGTGCGCCGGTAATGGAAATCGGGAAGAAGATAATTCCTTTTATCGCTATGTTCTTGATTGCACTGGTTCTGATTACGTTCATCCCGCAGATTTCTCTTTGCCTGATATAGAATGATTAAATAATGGAGGAAAGACAATGAAGATGAAAAAAACACTTGGTATTCTTATCGCTGCTTCTATGGTACTTGCAGCCTGTGGAGGAAATTCTTCCGGAACTTCAGAGACAAAAGCGGCGGCTTCCGGAACAGAGGCTGTAACGGAAGGTGAAAAGTCATCCGGAAATGATGCAGAGTACAATTTTACGATTGGAACTTCAGCCACGAAAGATTCAGCAATCGGAAAAACGATGCAGTATGCGGCGGATCTGATTCAAGAGAAGACGGAGGGGCGGATTCATATTACCTGTTATCCGGATTCACAGCTGGGATCTGATGCAGAGCTGGTAGAAGGCGTTCAGCTTGGTAATGTCACTATGGTTATTGGAAATACGGCTCCGCAGGTAACGTTCGTTCCGAATCTGGCACTGTTCGATCTGCCGAATACGTATGATGATATTACAACGGCACAGAAAGTTCTTACCGGATTTACAGATAAAATGGCGGCCAGCTTTGAAGGTACAGATCTGCATCTCTGCCAGATGTTTCCGACGGTGTTCCGCTATATGTCCTGCAATAAGGAAATTCGTTCCGTTGATGATTTCGCCGGTGTCAAGATTCGCACAATGACGAATAACAATCATATGGCATACTGGAACGCGTTGGGAGCAACAGCGACACCTCTGGACTTCAGCGAACTTTATATCGGACTGCAGCAGGGATTGGTAGACGCGCAGGAGAATCCTCTGGATATTTTCCTGAGTTCTAACTTCTATGAACAGCAGAAATATGTAATCAATACGAAACACATTGCTTTCGTAGCGACGATTCTGATGAATGAAAACACCTGGAACTCTCTGCCTGCAGATCTGCAGGAGACTCTGAATGAGTGTTTTACCGAGATCGGAAAGTACGGGACGGATACTGCTCAGGCGGCGGAGACAGAGAATCTGAAGTCTGTAGAGAGCAAGGGCGTTACTGTGATTGATCTGGATGATGCAACGATTGCTCAGATGAAAGAAAAGGCAGCACCGGTTTATGATATGGTACGGGAAGCTGTTGGCAATGATCTTGTTGATGAGTATCTTGCAGCAATCGAAGCAGCAAAATAACCAGGATTCTGAATCGTTACGAGAAAAAAGAAATCCGACCGGCAGGAATCTTGAAAGGAAGGTTATGCCGGTCGGAATAGTGCGAGCAGAAAGGAAGACAAAAAATATGCAGGTCATAAAAAGAAAGGCAGCGGTTCCGATTCCTGCCTCTGCGTTTGAAGAGAGCCGGGATACCGTTGTGTACTGGCTGTCCGGAGCAGGATTTCTTGTTCATAGCCGCAGTACGAATATTCTCATTGATCCGGTTCTGATGAAAAAAGAAGAAAAAAATCCAGAAGAAGGGACACCGGCAATCAGTGAAATCGGTTTGCCGCTGAAGACAGAGATTCCTCTCGACATGTCGGAAATTCCAAATAATTGTCAGGTGTTATATACGCATGCGGACGGAGATCATATGGGACCAATGACAGCAAAGGCGCTGGCTGCGAAAAAGATTACGATGACGGGAACGCTGGCAGTATTTGAACGTTTGGTCAGGCAGGGAATTCCACAGGAACAGATGGAAGTGCTTCGTGTCTGGGAGACAAAACAGATCGGAGATGTCCTGGTGGAATCGATGCCGGCAGATCATCCCTGGCAGCTGAAGGATCTGGCGCGGGGCGGGCGACCTTATCGCATGGGTGATTGCTGCGGATTTATTCTGAATACGCCGGATGGGCGAATTTATTTTCTGGGAGACACACGCCTAATGGAGGAACACCTTCGAATCCCTCCCGTGGATCTTCTGGCACTTGATGTATCCACCTGCGAGTATCACCTGAATCATACATCGGCAGTGGTACTGGCGAATCATTTCCTTCAGGCAGATCTGATACCGTTCCATTATGGAACGTATGATGCGCCTCAGATTGCAGCACATTGCGGTGAACCGGAGGAAGTTTATGACAAGATTATCGGTGGAAATGAACGTGGATTTATCCCGGCGCCGGGAGAAGCATTTTTGCTGAGAAGAAAAATTTAAAAGCCCAAAGAATGTAAACTGATCTGCTGAAGAATGGCAGTTGTATTGAACCGGCAGGGAAAGTAAATTTCCCTACCGGTTGGGACTATTCTTCAGTTTGTGTAAATCCTTAAAACCAGTTTCGATCTTCATAAGGAGTATCTTCGACACCCTTGACATTCAGGTTGGCAACCATACGGTCGAGTTTGCCTTTCCACATTTTCTTAAACCATTCAGTGTGCCCGAACCATTTGACAAGGATAGGGCTAATTGCATAATAGGTGCGGATAAATGCTCTTCCATACCATGTTTCAGCCAAAGTATAGTCACGAAAACGGCGAAGTGTCCACACTTGGGGGCAATCATAAGAGCCATATACAGCAGTGGCAACATAACAGCCAGTCATCGGTTTTCCTGTTGCGTTCTTGTCAATTAGTTCTTGTATAAATGCTTCATCTTTGTGCACCTCCTGAATCTGCTTCAACTCGGTTAAAAATGCAGACCGTGCGGAGTTCATTAGTTGAATCGTCCAGTTACGACTACCTACAGTCAGTCCAGATGCTTTCGTGTTGTACACAAATGTAACTGCGTACATTTTTCCTATAGCATCACTTATTTGTCGCAGAACTTTTTCCTTATCTTCGGTTGTTTCCTCGTAGTAATCGTTAATTACTGAGATTGACTTATTCAGTACGTCAAATTTCTGCTGCCTTTTGTAATATTCACTGTCAGTAAGAGACAGCATTGCTTTTCCAAAAGAACTGAAAAACACGGCTTCCATATTACTAGGAGAATTTTGCTCCACCATGTTGTAATATCGCTCAACCTCTTCCCAATCGTCTTTACCGAGAGCTCTTCTGGCGTTGGCAAGGTACTTTTCGACAAAAGCGCTATTGTCAACCTTAACTGTACCTTGAACGTCCACCGTTCCTTCGATCATAAGACGTTTGGCTTCTTCGACAGAGTATTTGCATCCGCAACTTTGGCATACAAACACGCCGTCTTCTTTAATCAAGTCTGTACTTCCGCACATCTCACATGTTAGTTGCTTCATTTCCTTTTCCCTCCAAATTATTTCAAAATTTTGATTTTTCTGTTTCGTTCGTCTAAAAGCAAATTAAGTTCGGCAATAATTTTTGCTTTGTTCGTAGCAGATTTTAGTTCACCAATTTTTGCAGTGATCTGATCTTCAATATCTGCTATCTGCTCGGTACTCATAGGATCAGAATAACGGATTTTCTCTTTCAACTGTGCCAATGCTGATTTTGTTGCTGTATCTGTTTCAGCCTCAGTCAGTGTTTCAACCTCGGTTTGCAGTTTCTTAATATAGAAAGTTTTTTTCTGCACTTTTGCAGATCCCCGTTCAATTTCGCTACGACCGGCATTGGAGACAATCATACAAACGGCAGATGTGCTTGCAATTACGGAACAGGCAACGCCGGCACTCCAAACTGGAAGTACAGGGATAAACAGAAATATGGCAAAGGCGATGATCTGAACTACAAGATATACAATGCCAATATGAACGACTGGGAAACCAAGAAATTTACTTTTTAAAGACCCAGAGCGTTTAAAAGCCGCTTTCCAAATAGTAATTTGAGCAGCAAACGCCAGCACGGTAAAGCCATAGGAGACCCAAAATGCTGTAGTTTTTGCCGAAGGGACGGCAAATGCAATTATGCTGATCAAGACGAATAGGATGCCAAGAATGATATAGCCCTTTGAGCTGTCCTTTTTCATTATTAGAACTCCCTCTTTGCGCCGCATTTGGGACAAAACTTGCCGGGTTTGATGAACTTAAAGCCGCATTTTACACAGGTGTCTGATGTTGTCTGTGGTGCGCCGCACTCATCGCAGAATGCCGCACCAGGTGTCAGTTCAGCTCCGCATTGGTCGCAGAAGCGGTTTGCTGTCACTTGCGTTTGTTTCGCCATCCCCACAAATGCGTCAGATACAGCTCCGCCAACCATGCTGCCGACCGTTCCGCCAACACCAGCCATCATCCCCAGTCCGATGCCCATACTAGAAAACTGGCCTGCACCTTCATTTTTGGCGGCATCCTGTGCCACATCGAATCCGCGTTCCTGCTGATAGGTATAGCCCTCCTGTATCCGCTTAGTAGCTTGTGCCTGAGAATCAATAACAACTTTCTGGGCTTCAGTCTGTGCGTGGATTACATCGGTCTGCTGCTTCAGCTTTGCCTCCGCTATATCGGCATACTGGCGAAAATGCAGATCCTTAAACTTTTCATACTGCGGATCGCCGTCCGGCTTAACCACTGTAGTGACATAGAAACGTTTGAGCTGCACGCCATAATCAAGAAAGTCAGGAGCCAGCCTCTGTTGGATATCTGCTGAAAATGTCTCAAGGTTTTCGTCAATCTCGAAGATATTGATGGCATTAGTGCGCATCGTCTGAGCAATGTAGGTTTTCACCTTCGTCATCAGGATACTGCGAAAATAAGTAGTCAACTGTTGACGATTCAGAACTCGTTCTGTACCGACTAATTTGACCAACAATTTGCGGGAATCATCTACGCAGAGAGACATTTCACCACTCGCGCCAATGGAAAGTGGGAACTTGTAGGTGGGCTCTACATACTGTACCTTGCTGTCCGTTCCCCAGCGAATTGCCATTTGCTCGGTTTTGTTGATGAAATAAACCTCGCAGTGGAATGCGCTTTCACCGCCTGTTGGAATGTTGATCAGATGGCGCAAAATAGGGATATTCTCTGTTTCCAGCGTGTATCGTCCCGGTCCGAATAAATCCAGTGCCTGTCCATTCAGAAAAAGGATTGCCTCCTGTGCTTCGTGGACAATTAACTGAGACGATGTGTTGAAGTCTTCGCATGGGTGCTTCCAAATGAAGGTGCTGTTATCGCCTTCGTATTTGATTACCGAAGCGATTGCTACCATAGATGAACCTCCTTTACTTTTCTCTAAAAGTATACTTTTCTAACAAATTTAGTCAAAGTGAATATCTATATTGATTATACTATGTTTCAGAATCAAAATCCACTTCTTTTCGCCTTTTATTCGGAATAACACTTTCCTGTGAAACAGTCCTTTTTTGTAGCCGAATGTAAAGAACTCTATGGAAATGAAAGCGATATATTACGAGCAGATATCTATACACACATTGAAACGGTTAAAAAGTAGTTGTGACGCATCAAAATACAGAAAGAAATCGTATTTGTCATGGAATCGGCTGAAAAAACGCAGTTACAGAAATCTCTGGAATAACTATATACACTTGTGGAAAGACACAGCTATTCTAAAAATATAGCTCGATGCCATTTTGACATAAGACAGGGCTGCTGCCAAGTAAAAAATATTTGCTAATGCGACAGCCCTGTTTCTATTTCGTGTTGTTTGCGGAAACCGATGTGATTTTTGGAACTGTCAGGAAGAGAAGCTTGTGGATCTTACTCCTGCATCCAGATCTTCATATGTGTCCGGCCGCGGTTGCACCAGGCGTAATACGGAATCGCCTGAAGTACAGCTTCTTTCTCTTCCGGCGGGTAGTCTGAGTACAGATCATCCATCGGCTTTAAGCGGCGTCCGGCAATCTTCAACGCGACAACTCCGCCTAGCAGATCTGCGTTGAAGGGCAGTGCCTCAATAGCAGCATCACGGGGAATTCGAAGCGCGGAGAGATCTTCCCCATTATCGATTCCCTCGAACGCGTAGACGATCGGGCCGCGCATCAGAGCCACGCATCCGGCGTCTGCGCGGACAAGCGGATTGGCGTAGATTCTTCTCACCGGCAGATCCATGCGGCAGATCACGGTATCACCGGGGTTCCAGGCGCGGGAAAGTTCCCAGTAGCCCTTTTCATTGACTGTGCTTTTGGAAACATTTTCGCCATTTACCGTTACGGTCATGCTGTGGCACCAGCCGGGATGACGGATCGCCAGCGTGAAGGTCGCGTTCGGATTCTTTGGAGAAACTGTATAAGTGAGCGTGCCGTCCCAGGGATAATTTCCTTCCAGCTTCACGATTCCGCCGCCTGCAAAGTCAAAGTCCGCACTTCCGCCGAGGAAGAGATGCGAGTAGATCGTATTTCCTCCGCAGGACCAGGTATAGGAACCAATGGAAGTCACCAGACGGGCCAGGTTCGGCGGGCAGCAGGCGCAGTCATACCAGCCGATGCGCTCCGGCGTGTATTCTTCTGAGCCGTAGGCGTATGCAGTAGAGCAGGCATCCGGGTCGGCTTCCAGCTGATTAATATAGAAGAATTTCTTACCGTCCAGCTGCATGCCGCTTAAAACGCCGTTATAGAGCGCGCGCTCCATAACATCCGCGTAGCGGCGATCCGGATCGGCCTCTAACATCTGCCGTGCGAAGAAGCAGACGCCGACAGCCGCGCAGGTCTCCGCGTAGGCGCTGTCGTTCGGCAGATCGTAATCCGTCGAGAAGGATTCCCCCTGATGGGTCGCTCCGATTCCGCCGGTAATATACATCCGGCGCTTTGTCATGTTGTCCCAGACTTTCCGGCAGGCTTCCATCAGAGTTTCATCCTGATTGGCGGCTGCGATATCGGCCGCGCCGGTGTAAAGATACATGCAGCGGACGGCATGACCCTCCGCCGTATCCTGTTCCCGCACGGGGGCATGATTCTGTGCGTAGGTGATCAGCTGGCGGTTGATATAACTGTTCGGATCTCCGCCGCGGGCGTCAGCTTCTTTCTTAAAGAAATCGGGGTCCTGACCACGCTTGTCAATAAAGTAGGACGCAAGCTTCCGATAGCGGTCTTCACCGGTGACGCGGTAGAGACGCATCAGCGCCAGTTCGATCTCTTCATGACCGGGAATGCCGGGAACCTTTCCTTCTTCATCGCCGAAACGGCGGTCGATATGATCGCAGAGACGGCAGCAGATATCGAGAAGCTTTGTCTTGCCGGTCGCCTCGTAGTAAGCAACCGCCGCTTCCGTCATGTGTCCGGCGCAGTACATTTCATGGCAGTCGCCGAGATCCTTCCAGCGCATCTCCGGTTCTGCCACGATAAAGTATGTATCCAGGTAGCCGTCCGGCTTTTGAACTCGTCCAATCAGGTCGATAATTTCATCCGCTCTTGCTTCCAGCTCCGCATCCGGCTGCACGGTCAGCGAGTAGGCGACTGCTTCCAGCCACTTGGCCAGATCACTGTCCTGGAATACGCGGCCGTAGTAAGTGCCTTCGATTTCCCCGGCGGCAATCCGGTAGTTCCGGATTACATGACTGGGGCGGATATCCGGAATCTCATCATGCAGAACCTTCTCCTGGTATGGTATCATCGTGTGGATGACGGTATTCTGAACCGGGGAGAAGAATGGATCCCGGATTGTAACCTGCTTCAGCGAGAGAAAATGATTTGTTTTTTCTACCATAAAAGGAACCTCCTGTATGATAATATCTGCCGGCTTGCACGTTCGCAAGCGGCATACGAAATTTGTTTCACAGCCTGCTGATTATGATGATGCCATAAGAACGCCAATATGTCAAAGAAAAAAACAAAATAGACAAAAATATTTGCAAATGGAAAAAGGCGAAAATCTGTGCCTTGTAAAAAGAAAGGCGCAATGTTATCATGTAAGCAGAGTTTCACATCTTTAGATATGCGGAGAAAGGAGTGCCAGGCGGTTTATGATCAAAGAAAAAATTCCGGTGGGAATCTCGGACTTTGAGAAGATTCGGGAAGAGAGATGCTATTATGTCGATAAGACGGCTCTGATCCGTGAATTTCTGGAAAAAGGAGCTGCGGAAGTTACGTTGATTACGCGGCCGCGCCGATTCGGCAAGACATTGGCGCTCAGTATGATGGCCAGTTTCTTCGATATCCGAAGGGACAGCCGCCCGATTTTTGAAGGCCTGGAGATTTTGTCGGAAAGGCAGTTGTGTGCCAAATGGATGAATCAGTGGCCGGTAGTTTTTCTGTCTTTTAAAAATGTAGATGGTATGGATTTTTTATATGCCTACGGTCAGCTGGAATATGAGATTTCGTGTTTGTTTGAAAAACACAGATATCTTTTGGAGAGCAAAAACATCAGTGTTCCGGAGGCGGAACTGTTTGAAAAGATTCGAAACCGGCAGGGCAGTGCCGTAGAAGTATCTCGTTCTCTGCAGCTTTTGATGCAACTTCTGAATCGTTATTGCGGGAAAAAAGTAATTCTTCTGCTGGATGAATATGATGTGCCGCTGTCAAAGGCGAGTACGTATAATTATTATTCGGAGATGCTGGAGATTATCCGTGCGATGATGATTACAAGCCTGAAGGATAATGACACGCTTCAGTTTGCCATTGTAAGCGGATGCCTTAAAGTTTCCAAGGAAAGTATTTTTACCGGAGCTAATAATTTTGTATCGGATACGATCACAGCTTCGCGTCTGGATGAATATTTTGGCTTTACGCAGAAGGATCTGGATCGTATTCTCCGGGATGCCGGGGCGGAGAAACATATGGAAGAAGTGAAGCGATGGTATGACGGTTATCATTTTGGCGAATGTGACGTGTACTGCCCGTGGGATGTTATGAATTATTTGCGGGATCTTCAGAAGAATCCGGAGGCAAAGCCTGTGGAATACTGGAGAAATACCAGCGATAACGCTATTATTCGTTCCTTTATTGATTATGCCGGAAGCAGTATCACGGGAAAGCTGGAAGTCCTGCTGTCAGGCGGATATATTGTAGAGCCGATCGAGGAGAATCTCACGTATGATTATCTCCATTCATCGGAGGAAAATCTATGGAGTGTTCTTTACCTGACCGGATATTTGACCCGTGTGCGTGAGCAGGAGTTAAAGGCCTGTCTGCCGAGAGGAAGTGTAGCGCTTGTAATTCCCAATGAAGAAGTGCGTGAGATTTTTGCGGCAACGATTGTCCGGTGGTTTGGAGAAAATGCAAGGACCTGGAATCGAAAGGCACTGTTTGATGCTGTATGGGAAGGTGACACGGCTGTTATTAACGAAGAGATGAATCGGTTGTTGCGGAAGACGATCAGTTATCATGATTATCGGGAGGATTATTACCACGCGTTTCTTGCTGGTATCTTTGCCGGTGCTGGCTATATGGTAGAGTCCAACCGGGAGCATGGTGAAGGACGCAGCGATATCGTGATCTCTGATTCGGAAAATGGTCGGGTGGCAATTTTTGAAGCAAAGTGTTCTCGTACTCCGGAGGATATGGAGCCAGACTGTGACCGGGCGCTGCATCAGATGGCAGAGCGCGGATATGCGAAAGATTATGAAGATACTTTCCGGCAGGTGCTTTGCTATGGAATTGCGTTCTATAAGAAGCGGTGCTGTGTGGAGATGCAGGCATAGGATTAGAAAACTATTGAGAATACAGGAAATCCCCTCCTTACGGAGGGGATTTCCTGTATTCAACTATCTTTAAGCTTATCGTTAGAACTCAAACTCAAAATCAATAAATCCGCGGAGCAGGCGAATGGAAGCGTTGATATCATCCGCACTGACAATGGCATTTGGACCATGGGTATATCGAGTAACGACCGATACCGCGCAAGCTTTTACGCCGTAATTCGAAAGGTTAATCGAGCTGGCATCCGTGCCGCCGACATAGATGACGTCCTTCTGGAAGGGAATGTTGTCTCTCTTGCAGATATTTACCATAGTCTCCACCAGGTACTCATCGCAGATGACGGAAGTATCGGAGTACTTTACGGCCGTTCCTGCGCCTACAGTATTATTTCCTTCCAGATCGCCGGGGCGGTCCATACCGGGAGTTACGTCGACAGCAACGCCGATATCCGGCTGAATACGGGCTGCGGTCACTTTGGAGCCGCGGCAGCCGACTTCTTCCTGCACGGAGAAAACGTAGTATACATCATTATAAGCCTGTTGCTGCTGCATCAGGGTTTCCATCATCATATAGCAGCCGACACGATCGTCAATCGCCTTGGCTACGATATGATTGCCGGGGAGCTCCGCATAGCTTCCCATATAGATTGCGGTATCGCCGATATCCACATATTTCAGAACTTCTTCTTTACTGGAGAGACCGATATCCACATAGAGATTCGTGAATTTTCCTTCCAGGTTCTCCGGGCGGACACGGCTGGCAACAACACCGATGACGCCGTTCTTAAATTGTACGCGGGACTGATAGGTGGTGTAGATCCAGGAGCAGCCGAGAGACTTCACCATGATCATGCCGTTGTCTTCCACTTTGATAACCTGAAGACCGATCTCGTCCATGTGGCCGGACAGCATGATTTTCTTCTTATGCTCGCCATAGCCTTTCTTCACCAGGATCAGATTGCCAATGGCGTCTTCAATTGCTTCGTCCGCATAAGAAGCAACACGATCTTTAATAAATTTCCGAACCTGGGATTCATATCCACTGGGACCAAAAAGTTGAGTTAATTCTTCGAATAACTTCATAGTATTGTTGTAACCCCTTTCTGTAAAGTGAATGCACAGAACATTCATATTTTAGCACAAAAAAGATGCAATATCTACTACTATTGGGAAATGTATTTTACAAAAATGACGGTGATTGCGATTTGTTCCCTGTCTGGCTTCTCATACATTTGGAAAAGGAAGGGAAATTTTACTTGACGTTTTCCGAGGAAAGTGCTAGACTATCAGACATAAGAACGAAGAACAAGAGAAAATCGACGAACAAGAAGAGTACTGTTAAAAGGTTCTTTACAGAGAGTCGGCGGCGCTGAGAGTCGACATGGTACGTTAACAGGAATGGGTTTGGGAGATGCCAGGTGAAAGATTTACAGTAGCCGGAGCCGTGTCCTCACGTTACAGGGGTCGGATATCGAGGCGTATGCCTCCGTATCAGAAGAGTTCATACAGAATGGGTGGCTGGAATTTTCCGATTTTGGAAGATTCCTTTTTTTGTATCTGGAACCGGCGGAAGCAATGGAGAACGGATCGGTGTACAGGTTCCAGGGCTGTATGAAGAAGAAGGGTGGCACCGCGAGATACTCGCCCCTGATGGATTTCCTCCAAGGTATTGAGGAGATTGATCAGGGGCGTTTTTTAATAAGAGCCCTGACAGTTACAAAAATTGAAAGGAATTGAAATCTATGGAGAAGCGAATTTACCGGGTATACCGAAAGACCGTCAGCATTGTAAATGAAACTGCAATCACGATGTACCGCAACCTGGTCGGAGACCGAACCGGATTTTTACTGGAAAGTTATGATAAGAACTATGACCGATTTACCCTTATGGGAGCGGAGCCAGAAGAAATGATTACCTGCCGGGACGGTGCGCTGGTGATCCGCCGCCAGGATAGCAGCGAGACAGTATGCGAGGGGAATCCGCTGGATGCGCTGAAAGCGTACTATAGCTCTTTCGAAATTCGCAGCGAAGGCGGCGAGCTTCCTTTCACCGGCGGCCTGGTCGGAAGCCTCGGCTACGATTTTATTCGTTACACGGAGGATCTTCCGGACAATAACCCCGATGAGATTGGAATCGCGGATATCCAGCTGATGCTGATGAAAGAGTTCCTGGTAGCCGATTACGAAGCTGAGACACTGACGGCAATTATTCTGGAGGCCGACGACCGGGATGGAAAGCAGAGAGCAGCAGCCAAAGCGGATGAGCTTCTAACCATTGTTCGCCGCAAATCCAGAGAGGAGCGTCCGGCGTTCCATCACGACGGCGTGATCGTAAAGAAATCCGATACGTTGGAGGAGTACAGTGAGAAGGTCGAGAAAATCCGCCACTACATTCGCGAGGGAGATATCTTCCAGACGGTGCTTTCTCAGCGCTGGACCATCCGCACAGAGCAGGATGGCTTCGAACTGTATCAGGAGCTTCGCGAGCTGAACCCCTCGCCTTACCTGTATTACTTTAATTTCAGTGAGTTCGAGATCATCGGAAGCTCACCGGAGATGATTGTAAAGCAGAGCGGCAACCGCGTATATACCTGCCCGATTGCGGGAACCCGTCCGCGCGGCAAGACGCCGGAGGAGGATGAGGCGTTGCAGAAGGAACTCTTAAGCGACGAGAAAGAGCGTGCCGAGCATGTCATGCTGGTGGATCTGGCGAGAAACGACATGGGTCGGATCGCCGAGTTTGGCAGCGTGAAGGTCAGCCGCTTCATGGATGTGCAGCTGTATTCCCATGTGATGCACATTGTATCTTTGGTGGAAGGCAAGAAAAAAGGTGAGTATCATCCGCTGGATCTGGTATCCTCCTTCCTGCCTGCCGGAACCTTAAGCGGGGCGCCGAAGATCCGCGCGATGGAGATCATCGACGAGCTGGAGACGGTACGCCGCGGGCTGTACGGCGGAGCGACCGGATATCTGGATTTTAACGGAAACATGGACTTCTGCATTACGATTCGCACGATGATCAAGAAAGCGAAGGAAGTATATCTGCAGGCCGGAGCCGGTATCGTAGCTGATTCCGTACCAGAGAAGGAATATCAGGAATGCTGCAATAAGGTAATGGCACTGGCGAAGACGCTGGTAGAGGAGGAAAACTTATGATTCTCATGATTGATAATTACGATTCTTTTGTATATAACCTGTACCAGTATATCGGAATCTTCGACAGCGATATCCGCGTGATCCGGAATGATAAGCTGACGCTGGAGGATATTCACCGCATGGCTCCGGAGCGGATCGTGCTGTCCCCCGGACCGAAGGCACCGAAGGATGCGGGCATCTGTCTCGATGTGGTAAAAGAGTTTCAGGATAAGATCCCGATCCTCGGCATCTGCCTGGGACATCAGACGATCGGCCAGGCGCTGGGCGCCACCGTCAGCTACGCGAAGGAGCTGTATCATGGCAAGCAGTCGCTGATCTACCACAAGGGCAACAGCATCTTCACCGATATTGACAGCCCGATCAAGGTGGCACGCTATCATTCCCTTTCCGTTCTGAAGGAAGGAC
This sequence comes from Hominifimenecus microfluidus, assembly GCA_020687485.1. Lineage (GTDB taxonomy): Bacteria > Bacillota > Clostridia > Lachnospirales > Lachnospiraceae > Hominifimenecus > Hominifimenecus microfluidus. Next base: position 29,272 of record JAJEQR010000013.1, read on the forward strand.
TTCCGGACTGCCTGGAGGTGCTGGCGGAGACGGACGACGGCGAGATCATGGCGATGCGTCACCGCGAATACCCGGTGGTAGGCATGCAGTTTCATCCTGAATCCATCTACACGCAGCATGGAAAACGCATGATTGAAAACTTTTTAAGAGGAGTCATCTAAAAAATGATTTTAGACGAAATTGTAAGAGATAAAAAGAAACGCCTGGAGGAAGACAAGGCGAAAGCTTCTCTGGAGCAGGTGAAAGAACAGGCGCTTGCCTGCACCAGACCGACGGCCGGCTTTTATGAAGCCATGGCGAAGGATGGACTCTCCATCATCGGAGAATTCAAGAAAGCAAGCCCCAGCCTCGGTGTGATTGCGAATCCGATCTCCCTTCCGGAGCGGATTGCGGCATACAGCGAATCGGTGGATGCGATTTCCTGTCTCACGGAGCAGGATCATTTCCACGGAAGCGCGGAATATCTGAAAGAGATCCGGGAGATGACAACGCTTCCGATTCTCCGCAAGGATTTCACGATTGATCCATATCAGATCTACGAGGCAAGGATTATCGGAGCTGACGCGATTCTTCTGATCGCAGCTATCCTGAATGATGAGCAGTTAAAAGAATACCGTGAACTGGCGGAATCCCTGCAGTTGGACGCGCTGGTGGAGGTTCATGATGAGGAAGAGATGCAGCGGGCGATCGGCTCCGGAGCGAAGATCCTCGGAGTGAATAACCGGAACCTGAAAGATTTCACGATTGATCTTCACAATACCGGCCGCCTGGCGCCGATGGTGCCGGAAGGATGCCTGCTGATTGCAGAGAGCGGAATTCTGGGAGATGAGGATGTTCGCTACCTGAAGGAAACCGGAGCGAACGGCTTCCTGATCGGACGGGCTCTGATGGAATCGGAGAATCCGAAGCAGGTGGCGCTCCACTGGAAGAGGGTGTACCGGGAAGCATGAAGCAAAGCAGTATGCCGAAAATCAAGGTCTGCGGGCTGACCCGCCCGGAGGAAGCCGGGATGCTTGCGAGAAACCGAATCGAATACGCCGGGATGGTACTTTTCTATCCGAAGAGTAAGCGGAACATAACGGTGAAGCGGGCTGCGGAGATTCTGATGGTCCTGCCGGAGGAAATTCATTCGGTAGCGGTAACGGTAAGTCCCACGCCGGAGCAGGCGGAGATCCTACAGGAGCTTGGATTTCATTATCTGCAGGTACACGGCGAGTTGAGAAAAGACACCATAGATGTCTGCCGGATTCCGATTCTCCGGGCCTATAACATCACGAAGGCTCCGGTATCAGCGGAGGAGCATGAAGCAATCGCCGGATATGTCCTGGATGGGGCGATACCCGGAAGCGGAAAGCCGTTCGACTGGGAGCTGAATCAGAAGCTTCCCTTTGACCGGACGGGGCGCCTTTTCCTCCTGGCAGGCGGCCTGAATGAGGACAATGTCGCGGAAGGAATCCACTGCTTCCATCCGGATATTGTGGATATCAGCAGTAGCGTCGAAGGTGATAGTGGAAAAGACGAGAAAAAGATCCGCCGCTTCGCCGAAGCAGTGCGGCAGACAGCGACAAATAGAAATACGAATAACGAAAATATTGAGAAATAACAGCGTTCCCTGCGGCGCAGGGAACCCAGAAAGGAAATGATACGAATATGAAGAACAGCTATTATGGAGAATTTGGCGGCCAGTACGTGGCTGAGTCCCTGATGAATCCTCTGGCGGAAGTCGAGAAAGCCTTCAACGAAGCGATGCAGGATCCGAAATTTATCGAAGAATATAATTATTATCTGAAGGAGTATGTCGGAAGAGAGACTCCTCTGTACCTGGCTGAGCGCCTGAGCGAGAAGTACGGCACGAAGATTTATCTGAAGAGAGAAGATCTGAACCATACGGGCGCGCACAAGATCAATAACGTTATCGGTCAGATTCTTCTGGCAAAGCGCATGGGCAAGACCAAGGTCATTGCGGAGACCGGAGCCGGTCAGCACGGTGTGGCAACTGCAACCGGAGCAGCCCTTTTCAACATGGAATGCACCGTATACATGGGAGCGGAGGATATCGAGCGCCAGGCGCTGAATGTATTCCGCATGAAGCTTCTGGGAGCGGAAGTGGTCAGCGTAACCTCCGGCAGCAACACCCTGAAGGATGCAACCAACGAAGCCATCCGCACCTGGGCGAAGCGCGCTGAGGATACCTTCTATATCATCGGTTCTGCCGTAGGCCCTCATCCCTACCCGAAGATGGTAAAGGAATTCCAGAGCGTTATCAGCCGTGAGGCTCGCCGCCAGTTCCTGGAGAAGGAAGGAAAGCTTCCGGATGTCGTTATGGCCTGCGTCGGCGGCGGTTCCAACTCCATCGGTATGTTCGCGGACTTCATCAACGATCCGGAAGTGAAACTGATCGGCGTGGAGGCAGCCGGACTTGGTATCGAGACCGGTAAGCACGCCAGCGCCATGGCGGAAGGAAAGCCTGGCGTACTGCATGGCATGCGTTCCTACCTGCTGCAGGATGACGACGGAAACATTCAGCTGGCACACTCCATTTCCGCCGGACTGGATTATCCCGGCGTCGGACCGGAGCATGCATATCTCAGAGACAGCGGCCGCGCACAATACGTATCGGTTACGGATGCGGAAGCCATGGACGCCCTCGCAGAGCTCTGCAAGCTGGAGGGAATCATTCCCGCTATCGAGAGCGCACATGCACTGGCTTATGCCTTCAAGCAGGCGAAGACCATGACGAAGGATCAGGCGATGATCGTATGCCTGTCCGGCAGAGGCGACAAGGATGTACATACCGTAGAGAGTTATTTCTCCGGCAAAGGATATATGAACTAGGGAGGAGTGAAGAAGATGAACCGAATTGAGAAAAGAATGCAGGAGTTACAGCAGCGCGGCGAGAAGGCGCTGATCACTTATATCACAGCCGGACTTCCGGATATGGAAGGCACGAAGAAGCTGATTCGCGCACAGGAGGAAGCCGGCGTAGACGTCGTGGAGCTGGGAATCCCTTTCTCTGATCCCGTGGCGGACGGCCCTGTGATTCAGGACGCTTCCTATCGCTCCATCCTGAAGGGCACCACGCTCCGCAAGGTGTTGGCGATGGTGAAGGAGCTTCGCGCCGAGGGCTGCGAGCAGCCGCTGATCTTCATGATGTATTACAACACGGTCATGAGCTATGGCGTACAGAACTTCGCGGATGCCTGCGTGGAAATCGGAATCGACGGTCTGATTATTCCCGATCTGCCGATGGAAGAGCAGGGCGAACTGAAGGAGGCTCTGGCTGGACGCGAGGAGACGGTAATCATTCCGTTGGTATCACCGGTATCGGGCGACCGTATTCCGAAGCTGGTTGGCGATGCAAAGGGGTTCGTGTACTGCGTATCTTCCATGGGCGTTACTGGCAACGGCGGACAGTTCCATGCGCATGTGGCTGAGTACCTGAAGCAGGTAAAGGCAGTATCCCCGATCCCTGTAATGATGGGATTTGGTATCCGTACCGCCGCCGATGTGCTTCCGGTGAAGGATGTCATCGACGGAGCAATCGTCGGAAGTCACTTCATCCAGTTGATGGAAGAAAGTGGATACGACACGGAGAAAGCGAAGGAATATATTCGTACCTTTAAGACAGAGCTGAACGCATAGTAAGAATAAGGAATAGTAAGAGCAGGAAAGAACTGAACGCATAGAAAGGCGCGGAAGGAAACGAAAATGGAAATGAAAGAAATCTTAAACAAGCTGGTAGCAGGGAGGAATCTTACTTTAGAAGAAACAAAAGAAGCGGCGGAGATCATTCTCGGCGGTAATGCCACGGATGTTCAGACAGCATGCTTCCTTACAGCTCTTCGTATGAAGGGTGAGACAGTCGATGAAATCGTAGGCTGCGCCAGCGTTCTCGGCGAGAAGGCCATGAAAATCCATCCGAAGGTAGATTCTTATGTAGATATTGTAGGAACCGGCGGCGATGGAAGCAACTCCTTCAATATTTCGACCACATCTGCGTTCATTATTGCGGCTGCCGGACTTCCTGTAGCTAAGCACGGCAACCGTGCGATTTCCAGCCGCAGCGGTGCCGGCGATATGCTGGAGGCGCTGGGCCTGAATCTTAATCATACCCCTGTGGAAGTTGAGAAGCAGATCGAGGACGTCGGTATTGGTTTCATGTTTGCGCCGGTATTTAACCCGTCCATGAAATATGTTGGTCCGGCCCGCTCCCAGATGGGAATCCGTACCGTATTCAATATCCTTGGCCCGCTGGCAAATCCCTCCGGCGCACCGCTCAACATGATTGGTGTGTATAATCCGGATATGACAGAGACGATTGCGAACGTTATCCTGCAGCTCGGCAAGGTAAAGCGTGGAATGGTATTCAGCGCTGCGGATTACATGGATGAGCTCTCTGTATGCACCGAGACTACCGTGTCTGAGATTCGCGACGGAAAGGTAACCACCTATACGATCACTCCAGAGCAATTCGGCTTCCACCGCGCTAAGCCCGAGGATATCAAGGGCGGCACCGGTGCGGAGAACGCGGAGATCGCGAAGCGTATCCTCACCGGCGAGCAGGGCCCGAAGAGAGACATCGTACTCTTAAACTCCGGTATGACCCTATATGTCGGCGGCAAAGCGCAGACGCCGGAGGAAGGCGTCCAGCTTGCGGCAGAGATGATCGACAGCGGAAAGGCAATCAAGAAGCTGGAGGAAATGATTGCATATTGAATTCTTCTTTCGTATTCGATATTTCTTTACTCTGTTATATGAATTCCCACAACGGTTATAATTAGAAACAGCCGCTCACTATGGCGATAGTGGGCGGCTTATTAAAAATTCAGGTAACGATTCAGGCCAATTTATCCTCTGGAAAGCAGAAATTGTTCCATTGAGAAATTCGGATTGAGTTCCTGAATTTCCTCTGTGTCAAGAAGTTCAGACAGGAATACTTTAGAAATCTCAGAAAGTGTTTTACTGGATGGAATCGTAAGCACAATATCTCGCTGGTGCGTGGAGGACAGTGTAAAGGCACGGTATTCTCCGATTCGGGTAAATGTGATGGCATCACACTCTGGAACAACAGATACGAAAGGGCTTTCGCGCAAAATTGCCAGAAGGACGGCACGCTCGTTAGTAACACAGGCAACTTTTGGAGAAAAACCAGCTTTCTCGCAGATTCTGTAACCGGGCGGGAGTATATTCGCGTTGGGAGTGACGAAAACAAATGTCTCATCTTTCAGCATATCAAGCGTAACGGAAGAGCATTCTGCCAGCGGGTGATGAGAAGACATCAGGATACAGTGCTTTTCGTGATCCAGAATCAGCCTTGGACCGGGGTGAGAGCCGGGTTCTTCCGCGAGAATAAAGAAATCCAGAATCTCAGGGTTCAGAGAGGTCATACTGACAGCGTTCTTAAAGGAAATCAAAACATCTGGGTACCGGTCGAGAAAACGTGCGATAAAGGCAGATAGTTTGAGCTCACTTTTTTCGCCTCCGATGTATATTTTTTGAGTCTTTCCGGAAGCAAGGCGATTTCGGTTCTGCTGATTTCGGTTCAGAAGTTCGAACATGGAATTAATATCACGCAGAAAATTCTGCCCGTTCTCATTCAATACAATACTTTTGCCTTTTCGATCAAACAGTTCAATTCCCAATTCTTCTTCCAGGTGTCGGATGGCGGTACTCAAAGATGGCTGAGAGACATGAAGAATCTCAGCGGTTCGGGTAATATTCTGGTATTTGGCAACTTCCTGAAAATATTTTAATTGCAGTAGATTCATAAAAATTTCCTTTTTTGCAGTGTAGTTAAGGCTCTCTTTCCTCTTCATTATAACATTCAGCATTCTTGCTGAAAAGGCGATTTTTTACAGATCTGAAAAAGTGATTGTCAGATAGAAAAGTGGATCTTCTATTAGTTAAAATGTTATATATAATACAAGAATTCGTATTTCCATTTGCGGAAAAAAGTAAATATAATAAAGAAAAACAGATAAGGAGGAAATAGAATGAAATTGCTGATTGAAAAAGATGTAGAAATTCCCATGAGAGACGGCGTGATTCTTCGCGCAGACCTTTATCGTCCTGATGATGAGAAAAAGCATCCGGCGCTGGTATTTCGTTCTCCGTATGAGAAGGAAACTCTGGATCGTAGATGGGGGCAGTTGAGTCCGGTGGGATTCGCAAAAGCCGGTTATGTCGTGGTGTATCAGGATGTACGGGGAACCGGAACTTCAGATGGAGATTTCAGTTTCTTCTTTGACCAGGGAGATGACGGATATGACACGATTGAGTGGGCGGCTGTGCAGCCCTGGTGTAATGGCATGGTTGGAACTTTCGGACATTCCTATTATGCGTATACGCAATTAACGGCGGCAGCAAAGAGACCGCCGCATCTGAAATGCATCGCTCCTTTTATGCAGGGCTGCAAGCCCAAGTATTCCGGCGGATTTCTTCCGAACGCGCTTCATGCGGACTGGCTTTTACAGCAGGCAGAGCGATACCTGCGGCGTATCCCGGAGGAAGAAAAAAGAAAAGAGGCCGAAGAAAAATTAAAAGAACAGACGAAGAACATGCAGGCGCAGTTCATGCACATTCCTGAAATTGATATGCCGGCGATGCAGCTGTATCCATGGTTCCCCTACATGGAAGAATACCGGATCAAAGTGGCAGGCTTTGATGATCCATCGGTACCGGCTGTGGAAGGGCGACCGATCGACCTCACAAAAGTTACGACACCAGCCCTGATGTACTGCGGACTCTATGATACGTCTTCTAAAAACGGACCGATTGAAAATTTCATTACACTGACGACGGAAAATCCGAATGAAGACGTTCGAAAAGGAACTCGACTGGTAGTTGGTCCCTGGAATCATTCCTGTATTTTCAGCAGCCAGCAGGGAGAGGTGAATTTCCCTGGAGCAGATGGAGATGTTATCGGTGTGCAGTCGCATATTATCCGCTTCTTTGATTACTGGTTAAAGGGCGAGAAGAGCGGCGTGGAGAAGGAGGCTCCGATTCGCCTGTATGTAATGGGGAAGAATCAATGGCGGATAGAGCAGGAGTGGCCGTTGGCACGCACCGTCTACACAGATTTCTATTTAAGCAGCAAAGGAAATGCCAATACGCGCCATGGAGACGGTAAGCTTAGCCTGTCAGAACCTTTAGAGAATGAAGCGGAGGATTCTTACCTTTATGATCCGCTGAATCCGGTACCGTCGCGGTCACCCGGAGGATGCACTGGCCCGATTCAGGACTATCGGGCAGTAGAAGAGCGAAAGGATGTGCTGGTATACAGCACGCCTGTTTTAGAGAAAGAGATCGAGATTGTGGGTCCGGTAAAAGCGGAACTTGCGATATCATCGTCTGCACCGGATACCGATTTCTTCTGCCGACTTCTGGATGTACGTCCGGATGGAAAAGCGCTGAACATCACGGAAGGAATTGTGCGGGCCAGATATAACAATACTTACGAAGAACATCTGCTTGCTCCGGGAGAGATTCGAATGCTTACGGTGGATATGGGAAATACCAGCATCTGCTTCAAAGAAGGACATCAGATTCGCCTGGAAGTAACCAGCAGTTGCTTCCCGATGTATGACCGCAATCATAATACCGGGAATCGTCCGGGGACGGATGCGGAGATTCGAACAGCGACAAACTATGTACATCATACAAAAGAGCACATCTCAAGGCTGATTCTTCCGGTGATTCCGGAAGAATAAAAATCTGAACCAGAAAACCGGAAAGTAAGGGTTCAGATGACAGGCTTAAGAGAAAGGAGAACATATGGAACAATCTTATATTGTACTTATTATTTTAGCGATCATGATCGCAGGATTCATCCTGAATAAGTGGTCCTATGGGTTAACTACGATGATTTGCTGTGCATTACTTGCTCTCACAGGAGTTCTGCCGATTTCAGAGGCCTTTGGCGGTTTCTGCAATAAGACATTGATTATGATTGCCTGCATCTTCGTTATCAGCTATGCGTTTGGAAAAACCAGTTTTCTCCATTCCGTTCAGATGAGAATTATGCATATGCAGAGCGGAAAATCAGCACTGGGAATTCTCCTGATTTTCTGTGCGCTGATTGCATTTTTTGCACAGATGATGGTAGCAACTACTACGATTGCACTTATGATTATGCTGCTGGGAATTCTGAGTTCAGATAATGAGCTTTGCGCATCAAGAGTATTGCTTCCGACGGCACTTCTGGCAAGTATCTGGACATCAAAGATTCCGGTAGCAATGGGAGCTACAGCGTCCTCCCGATTAAACGCGTTTTTGGAAGCTTATGGTGAGGAATTCACCTTTGGACTGACGGATGTATTCAAGGCAAGTATCGTAACGCTGATTCTGCTTTCCATTTATTTTATCCTGGCGTACAAGCTACTTCCAAAGAATGAGATCGATGCTTCCAAGATCGGAGAGCTGAAAGAATATCAGGCAATTCCGAAGCGACAGGAAATTGTGACCTATATTGTATTCGTATGCGTTATGGGATCATTCTTCTTTGGAAAAAAGCTTGGAGATACGATGTATCTGATTCCTGTAATCGGCGTTATTGTGTTGCAGATTACGAAGACACTCACCATGAAGGAAGTTCTTCAGAATATCAGCACGGATATGATATTCATGCTGGCAGGTATCTTTGTACTGTCGGATGCCTTAACGGCAAGTGGAGCCGGAGAGCTTCTGGGAAATGCAATTAACGGTCTGCTTGGCAGCAATCCTTCCCGTGTTGCAATCGTGATTGTATTTACACTCAGCAGCGGAATTCTTACCAATTTCATGAATAATACGGCTACTTATAATGTTCTGGTGCCTTTAGCGGCAGCGGCCTCTGTTGCCGGTGGATTTGACCCGAGAGCAGCGGTTATGGGAGCAGCCATGGCCAGCTATTTCCCGATTCTTCCCTGTGGAGCTGCTAATGTGGCGATGGCTTTTGCCGCTGGTCATTATACGATTAAAAATACACTGAAATTCACTCTTCCGTTCTTTGCGATTGCAATTGTAAGTACGATTATTGGTGTGCTTGTATTATTCCCGTAGTGAAGATTTATCTTGAGTTGCTGGGATCAAGATTTTTGTAACATTTGTGGTTTAAAAATTCTAATCACTTTCTTAATCATACCGGAGTTCTTATGTATATATTAAGGCTGTTTCACACCGTCGGAGGCGGTGTAAGCTTCTAGACATATACAGAGGCTTCGGTATGTTGCATTATTAGGCAATCGAAAATTTTACAGCTATTCATAGTGCGAATAGGGCCATTTAATTCAAGTATTGTACAAATAAAAAGCGGAGTGTTATTATGAAGCCATAATCAAAGCTGATGGGACGAGATATCATGGAACCATTGGCAGAAAGGAGAGCTATGGCTTTATTAAACGTAGAAGTAGAAAACGGAAAGCTGGAAGGGATTCTTTGCGGAGACGGTCTGGTCAGTTCCTTTAAGGGGATTCCTTACGCGGCTCCTCCGGTAGGAGATCTGCGCTGGAAGGAACCTCAGCCGATAGCCTGGAGTGGCGTAAAGCAGGCTTATCGCTTTGCTCCGGCGGCGATGCAGCTTCCGGCCAGTCCGGATAATTTCTACTATAAAGAGTTTTCCAGTATTTTTCCCATGAGTGAAGATTGCCTGTATTTAAATGTATGGACATCCGCGGAGAAAAGCGATGAAAAACTGCCGGTTGCTTTTTGGGTATATGGCGGCGGCTTTCAGGCCGGGTCCAGCCGTGTCAAAGCATATTATGGTGAAGATTTTGCCAGAAAGGGTGTGGTATTCGTCAGCGTGGGTTACAGGTTGAACATTTTTGGTTTTCTGGCCCATCCGGAATTAACCGCAGAGTCCGAACACCACAGTTCCGGGAATTACGGGATGCTTGACCAGATTTTTGCCCTCCAGTGGGTGAAGCGGAATATTGCCGCTTTTGGTGGGGATCCGGAGAATATTACTGTGTTTGGGCAGTCGGCGGGAGCGGGCAGTACGATTATTCATACGACTTCTCCCCTGACCAAAGGACTGTTTCAGCGCGCAATTGTGCAAAGCGCAGGAGGAATTGAAGTTAGAGAGCGACCGCCGCTGGCCGAAATGGAGCAAAGAGGAATCGATTTCCTGCGGGCGGCAGGGTTGACAGGGATTGAAGAAGCGAGAAAACTCTCGGCAGAAAAACTGCTGGAAACCTACGATCAGGTAAACCCTAAGCGGGAACGCTGGAAATTATATGGTCCCAATGTAGACCATTATTTGTTGGATGCTGAGCCAATCGATGTGATTCTGGCTGGAAAACATCATGATTTGGATTATATGTGGGGGTCTACTGCAGAGGAAGGAAATTCCTATGGGCCAGCGCCGGATTGCAGTGTGGCAACCTTTGAAATGGAAGCAAAAAATGTATACAGAGCATATGCAAATGCGTATTTACGGACAGCGGACGCAAAGAGCGAAGAAAAGGTACGGTATGTGCAAAAATATAATATGGCCAATGGAGCGCTGGCACGTTGTGTAGGCTTTGCAGAACGTCAGGTAGAGCAGGAACGTCGTCCGTGCTATCAATATTATTTTACCCGCCGTCCTCCGGGGGACGAGACCGGAGCTTTTCATTCAGCGGAACATGCTTATGTTTTTCAGACGTTTCCTCGTATTTGGCGGCCATATACAGGAGTGGATTTTGAATTATCTCAAATCATGTCTTCCTATTGGGTTAATTTTATCCGCTGCGGCGATCCGAATGGAGCGGGGCTGCCGGAATGGAAGCCTTTTACGGAGCATAACCATATGACAATGGAATTGGGAGATGAGGTAGGGATGATTCCTGTACCGGAGACTCCGATTTCTAAATTTCAAAAAGAATTTATCTACCATCAGCTGGGAATGGAGGAAGAGGAATGAGAGAAGTCGCATTGACAAAAGTGACAACACCGTGTGGTGTCATTGTCGGCTGTAACGATGAAGACAGCCAGGTGGGTGTCTTCCGAGGCATTCCTTACGCAAAGCCTCCGGTTGGAGAGTTGCGCTGGCGGGAACCGCAGCCGGTGGAACCTTGGGAAGGAGAATACCAGGCATTGAAATTCGGGCCGATGGCGATGCAGTTTCGGCAGCAGGAGGGCAGCTTTTATCATCGGGAATGGAATGCCAACCGTATGCCGATGAGTGAGGATTGCCTGTACCTGAATGTATGGACACCAGCAAAAGATCCGGAGGAAAAGCTGCCAGTAGCAGTCTGGATTCATGGAGGCGGTTTTCGCACCGGTTCTGGCTCAGCGCCTGCCTTTGATGGCTATGCCTATGCGAAGCGGGGCATTGTGTTTGTCTCCTTTAATTATCGACTGAACGGCTTTGGTTTTCTGGCGCACCCGGAGCTTACCGCGGAGTCCGAGCATCATAGCTCTGGTAATTACGGAATGTTAGATCAGGTTTGTGCGCTTCGATGGGTGAAGGAAAACATTGCCGCGTTTGGCGGAGACCCGCAGCATATTACGATTTTCGGCCAGTCTTCGGGGGCCATGAGCGTACAGACTCTGGTTTGTTCTGATCTGACGAGGGGAAACATCCAGCGCGCGATTATGCAGAGTGCAGGAGGACTGGGAATTTCCGTCGCCAGAATGACCCGGACTCTGGAAACTGCAGAGCAGCGCGGCGAGGAGTATCTGAATTATATGGGGTTGTCTTCTATTGAAGAGGCGAGGAAAATGTCAGCTCAATGGCTGTGTGACCAGTTTGCCAAATCGGACGCGGTTTACAATGTACAGATGTACTTTGCCCCGAATGTGGATGGATATGCCTTGAAGGAAGACTGCAACAGTATCGTGCGGGCAGGGAAACACCATGATATTCCCTATATTGTAGGGAGCACCAAGAACGAAAACTGGAAGACAGGAAAGAAAAGCTTTGATTATCATTCCTTCCGAAGCAATATGCAGGAATTGTTCGGCGATGCTACCGACCGTTTTCTGGAGGTAGTAGGGGCAGATTCGCCGGAACGAATTCAAGAATATTGGATCAATGAGTTTGCAGACCATATGTATGCCGGAGCGGCTGCCTGGTGTACGATGCAGGATCGTTTGGGAAGAACTCCTTCCTACCATTATCTCTTTTCTCATCCGCTTCCGGGGGATGACAGCGGTGCCTTTCACGGTTGCGAACACGGATACGTTTTTCAGACGTTGCTGCGAAATTGGCGGCCGTTTACCGCGAGGGACTATGAGCTTTCCAATCGCATCTGTGACTATTGGAGCAATTTTATGAAGACTGGAAATCCCAACGGCGAAGGGCTGGCGGAGTGGACAAGTTACACGGAAGAATCGCCCTGCGCGATGGAGTTTGGCGGAAGAAATGAGATGTTTCCTTACAGCGGTTCCCCGGTTTCCCAGTTTGAGAAGGCGTTTTTCCAGGGCGACTTCAAAGCCCGGAAAGGAGCAGAATGAGGCGACAAAAATCAAACACAACCATTTGGAATCGCAATTTTACGTTGCTTCTGCTGGCAAACATCTGTGTTTCTACCAGCTTTCACATGATCTCTACCACCATGGCAAAATATTGCATTGAGATTGGAACCACAGAGGCGATGGCAGGAACGATTGTTGGTATCTTCAGTATCGCTTCCCTCTGTATTCGTCCCTTTTGCGGCTCTATCATTGATGCGAGAAATAAGAAACATATTTATCTTGCCTCTTTAGGTCTTTTGGTGGCAGTGATGGCGCTGTATGGGACGGCGGTGAATATGGGGGTCCTGGGCGCGCTGCGTTTTCTGCATGGTTTTGGTTTTGGCTTCGCCACCACGACAGGTCTGGCTATGGCCAGCGAGACCGCACCGGAAGGAAGAGTTGGCTCAGCGCTTGGCATGTATGGGATTGCTTCTTCGGTGGCAACGGCTCTCGCTCCCAATCTTGGGTTGGCGGTTGCCGGGGCCAAGGGGTTTCCGGCCATGTTTCTGACAGCGGCGGTGATTACGGTAGCGGCTTGTATCCTGGCGCTTCCTGTGCAGGGAAAAGTGGAAAGGAAAGTACGGACGGTGAAATTTCCTCGTTCGTTTGATCAGATATTTTCACGCAGGGCTCTACTGATTGCGGTGATGCTGATGGTTCTGGGGACGGCCAACAGTTCGGTATCTTCATTCCTCAGCGTGTATTGCAGTGAACTGGGATTGACCGGTTATGCAACTTATTTTACAGTGACGGCTGTTACGATGATAGTAACTAGACCCCTGGCAGGAAATTTGATGGACCGTTATGGAATCAAACGTGTACTGTGGCCGGCCTGTATTTCCCTGACGTTGGCTTTGACATTCTTAGCAAGGATGACTTCCTTGCCGGGATTATGGGCGGCGGCGGTATTGTTTGGCTTCGGCTATGGTTCTCTGCAGCCGTCTCTGCAGGCGCTGGCCTTTATGCGGGAGACAGATGAGCGGCGGGGAGTTACCAGCAGTACCGTATCCGTAGGTGTGGATATTGGAAATGGAATCGGCGCTTCTGCTGCCGGTGTATTGGCTGGTGCTTTCGGTTACCGGAACATGTACCTGGCAGCTGTGGCTTATGTTGTAATTCTGGCCCTTCTGTTCATTTTCGATCAAAAACTGCAGCGAGGGCGGGGATAGGAAACAGATAGAGTAAGAAAAAAACGCTGCAAAATGCTACGGAAAGTGAGGATCGACAGTGGAGCTAAGGGATATCAAATATATCGTGAGTATAAAAAAATATTCTAGCATCACTCAGGCAGCAAAGGAACTTTATATTCCTCAACCTACCTTGAGTAATGTCCTGAAACGAGTGGAGACAGAGCTGGGGAAATCTTTATTTATCCGTACGAAATCCGGGCTGAAGCTGACGAAATCCGGAACCCATTTTGTGCAGATGGCGGAAGAGTTGTTGGCGATGAATGATAAAATGATGTCAGAAATGGCCTCTTTTTCGGAGACACCGAAGACAATACGAATTGCCTCGCCCGACATGTGGTGTGCGCGGCTGGTAGCACCGGTAACAGCGGAATTTTTTAAAAGCTATCCGGATGTGATGGTCAATATCCAGGAAAAGTCTACCGCGGAGATTGAAGAAGGTCTGAGAAAGGATGAGATTGATATCGGTATCCTGCAGCTGCCGTTTTTGGATATGGATTGTTTTGATTACCGACCGCTCTTTGACGAACAGATTATGATCGCAGTTGCAAGTGACTACTGGAAAAAATACGCCGTTTTGATAGGCGCGCAGCAAGATTCTATTTCCCTGAAGCATCTGGAAAATCATCGATTAATCTTTACCGATCCCGAACGACCGGTTCGCCGAAAAATTGAACTGGCATTAAAAAATAACAGGATTCCCTATATGATTTCGGCAGTTACCAACAATCTGGAGGCGAGCCTGGTTCTGGCGGAGAAGGAGGTGGGTATTGCTTTTATCTCTGATAAACAGAAAAACTATTATATCGACCAATACCATCTGACCTACGTTCGTGCAGATCAATTCCTGCCTAAATGGCAGATGGTGGCGGTTCAAAAAAAAGAAAATCATACAGCAATTATTGATTCCTTTATCCGAGAAATGGAGGCTTTTACTGCCGGTTGGGATTCCGGCAGTCATTTTTAGCAAAGCCTTAAAGGAAAGGCGGTCTATAAATGAAAGGAGGAGATTATGGCAAGATACATAGGGAAGAGAGTGTTGACTATGATTCCGGTTCTGATTGGAGTCTCTCTTTTGATTTTTCTTCTTTTGGAACTGGCACCCGGCGACGCGGCCCAGTCCATTTTAGGAGATTATGCGTCCGAAGAAAGTCTCAATGAATTGCGGGAGGAAATGGGTTTAAACGATCCTCTGATTGTCCAATATGGTCGTTTTATGAAAGACCTGTTATTAAAAGGAGATCTGGGAAATTCTTATCAAACGGGACGTCCGGTGTTAGAGACGATCCTGGAACGATACCCAATGACCATTTTGGTAGCGATTTTAGCGGTTATTGCTACAGCTTTATTGGGAGTAACTACTGGACTTTTATCGGCGGTGAAGCAGTATTCGTGGATTGACAATATCTGTACGGTGATCGGCATGATTGGCGTATCGTCCCCGTCCTTTTTTACAGGTTTGATTCTGATCTTTATTTTTTCTGGTAAGCTGGGATGGCTTCCGGCATCCGGTTCTTATGGTCCTCAATATTTTATTCTTCCGATTATTACCATGGCTTTTGGCTCCTGTGCCAGTCAGATGCGGATGACTCGTTCAGCTATGCTGGAAGTGATGCGGCAGGATTATATCCGCACGGCAAAGGCGAAAGGGCAGGGGGATAAAAAGATTGTTTTTCACCATGAGCTACGGAATGCATTGGTACCAATCATCACAGTGATCGGGCAGCAGGCGGGAGTACTTTTGGGCGGTGCTATGATTGTGGAACAGATTTTTTCAATTCCTGGCGTAGGCAAATTAATGATCGATTCTATCGGCACCAGAGATTATCCTATGGTGCGGGGAGGCGTCCTTTTCATTGCGCTTTCCTTCAGCGTGGTAAACCTGTTGGTAGATTTGGCTTACTCTACGGTGGACCCTAGAATTCGTTCTCAGCTGGTGCATCAATCGAAGAAAAAGAAAGGAGCGTCGGCATGAATCAGAAACGGAATAAAACACTTTTGCGGATCAGGGAATTTTTCCGACTTCTTTTCCGCAAGAAGATTACGGTGTTGGCGTTGGCGATATTTCTGGTGCTTGTAGTGATGGTACTGCTGGCACCGGTGATTGCTCCCTATGGGTACGATGATCAGGATATTTCCCGTGCTTTTACCAGTCCTTGCAGGGAATTTCTCTTTGGAACAGATAAGCTGGGACGTGATATTTTCAGCCGTGTCCTTTATGGCGGACGTATTTCTCTTTCTATCGGTATTATCGCTACCTTGATCGCCTCTGCAGTAGGCATCCTATTAGGTGCGGTTTCCGGTTATTATGGTGGATGGTTTGACAATGTGCTGATGCGTTTGTTCGATGTGCTGATGTCGATGCCGCCGATTTTGTTAGCCATTGCTATTTCTGCGAGCTTGGGAAATGGAATTATGAACGCAGCGCTGGCGGTGATTGTAACGGCAATTCCGATGAAGGCAAGGTTGGCCAGAGGGCAGGTTTTGACTATTCGCAGCCAGGAATATATGGAGGCAGCGATTGCTACTAATGCCTCCACGGCGCAGATTATTTTCCGTCATGTGCTGCCTAATATTTTGCCAGTTATTATCGTACAGATTACGTTGACCGTGGCAGGTTCTATCACGACGGTAGCATCCCTCAGTTATTTGGGTCTGGGCGTGCAGGCTCCGTTTCCAGAATGGGGCGCGATGCTCTCAGCAGGTCGCAGTTACTTGAAGGATTATCCTTATGTAATTCTGGCGCCTGGTATCGCACTATTGCTGACGCTATTTTCTCTGAACGTTCTTGGAGACGGGATTCGGGACGCACTGGATCCGCGACTGAAAGATTAGGAGGAGACGGATGAGTGAAAAAGAAACGTTAATTGAGGTAAAAGATTTAACCGTACATTATGTACTTCATTCCGGAACAAGCGAAGCAGTTAACCATATTTCACTGGCGATGAAGAAAGGGGAAACCTTGGGGCTGGTAGGGGAAACCGGCGCCGGAAAGACCACGGTGGCTCTTAGTATCATGGGGCTTTTGCCGGTACCGCCCGCACAGGTAAAGAGCGGGGAGATCATTTTTGAGGGGCAGGATATCCTGAAGCTTTCCGAGAAGGAAAAAAAGAAGATTCGTGGCAATAAAATATCAATGATCTTCCAGGACCCGATGACAGCGCTAAATCCTATTGATCGCGTAGGAGATCAGATTGCGGAAGGCATCATGCTCCATCAGTCGGTCAGTCGGAAAGAGGCGATGCAAAAAGCCTGTGACATTATGGAGATGGTGGGAATTCCCGCCGTCCGTTACAGCGAATATCCCCATCAGTTTTCCGGAGGGATGAAACAGAGAATTGTAATTGCGATGGCGCTGGTCTGCAACCCGGAATTATTGATTGCTGACGAACCGACCACGGCGTTGGATGTGACCATTCAGGCTCAGGTTCTCGATATGATTAACCAGCTAAAGAAAAAATTAGGAACGTCTATTTTACTGATTACTCATGATTTTGGAGTGGTTGCAGAGATGTGCGAGAGAGTGGCGGTCATTTACGCCGGAGAGATCGTAGAGGCTGGAACGCTGGAGCAAATCTTTGAATTTACATCCCATCCGTACACACAGGGCCTGTTCCAGTCTCTTCCGAGCCTGGAGGACAGCAAGGCGAAACTGATCCCTATTCCAGGAATGATGCCAGATCCGGCGGATCTGCCGGAAGGGTGTAAATTTGCCGACCGCTGCCCTGTTTGCGAAGAACGCTGTCGGAAGACGCTGCCACCTCTGGCAGAAATGGAGCCGGAGCATCTGGTCAGATGCTTCCGTCCGCTGAAAGCAAAGTAACAGGAGGGCGTCATGGAAAATTTATTGAAAGTAAAACAACTGAAAAAATATTTTGATACGCCGGGTGGTACGTTGCATGCAGTCGATGATATTAATTTTTCGTTGGCTGCCGGTGAGACCCTGGGTGTGGTGGGAGAGTCTGGCTGTGGGAAATCTACCTTAGGTCGGGTGGTGTTACATCTGTTAGAAAGCACCAGCGGGCAGATTTGGTTCGAAGGGAAGGATATTACCCATGTGAGCCGCAGTGAATTGCGAGAACTGAGAAAGAAAATGCAGATTATTTTTCAGGATCCTTACGCTTCGGTAGATCCGCGGATGACCATCTCCGCAGTTATTGACGAGCCCTTGCGAAACAATGGGATGAAGAGTCGAAGCGAACGGGAGGAAAAGGTCGCAGAGTTGATGGAATTGATCGGTTTGGCAAAGCGTTTTACCGATTACTACCCTCATGAATTGGATGGCGGACGCCGCCAGAGAGCAGTCATTGCGAGAGCGCTTGCTACGAATCCGCGTTTTATTGTCTGCGATGAACCGGTAAGTGCCCTGGATGTTTCAATTCAGGCTCAGGTGATTAATCTGATTATGGAGCTGCAGGAAAAATTGCGATTGACATATATGTTCATTTCTCACGACTTATCTGTGGTGAAATATGTCTCCACTCATATTATGGTTATGTATTTGGGGCAGACCGTGGAGTATGCGGAGACAGGAGATCTGTTTGCTCATCCTGTACATCCCTATACCCAGGCATTGCTTTCTGCAGTTCCTATTCCAAAGCTGGGAGCACAGAAACAGAGAATTTTGTTAAAAGGAGAGATTACATCACCCATTGATCCGAAGCCGGGATGCCGTTTTGCACCCCGTTGTCCGCGGGCATGTGAACAATGTCATCAGGAAATTCCAGCTCTGCGAGAGGTTGCAGATGGACACATGGTCGCCTGCCATATGGTTTAACACGGCCGCTGTTTTCAGAACTCTGTGCGGTCAGGAAAAGGAAAGGGCGGGAAAATCGCTGCCTTTTGCAATAAATAATAACAAAAAGAAAGTCAAATGTGCGCAATGCGCAAGAAGGAGGAAAGGATGAAGAAAACAGTTTGTAAGATGCTGGGTATCTCATTGGCGGCAGCAATGCTTTTGGCAGGCTGTGGTGGTTCCGGGGGTCAGACGTCGCCTGCTTCGGAGCAGAACAACGCAGGACAGGAGAACGTAGCCGGAAGCACAAAGGATACGTTGGTTTATGCAATGAGCAGCGATCCGGGTACCGTAGATCCTTACGCCAATATGGCGCTGAATCTGAGGCTTTCCACTCAGGTGGTGGAATCCCTGGTGATGTATGACGCCAATGGAGATATCAGCCCGCAGCTTGCGGAGAGCTGGGAATATGATGAGGATGGCAAAGGCCTGACCGTACATTTGCGTCAGAATGTGACGTTCAGCAACGGAGATCCGCTGACTGCAGAAGATGTGGTTTATTCCTGTGAGCAGGCAATGGGAAATCCTACCTATGTAGGAGCTCTGGGTGCGTTTGATCTGGCAAGCGTAAAAGCGGTAGATGACAATACGGTTTATTTTCCGCTTACCGGTGTGGTTGGAACTGCGCATTACGTACTTTCCAATGTGTTCGTAGTTAACAAGAATACCTATGAAGAAAACCATGCGGTTGATATCATTGGTACAGGTCCCTTTATTGTAGAACGGTATACGGCTGGTGATGCGATAACATTCAAAGCTAATGAAAATTATTGGGGCGGAGCTCCGGCGATCAAACACTTGACTATGCGTTTTATCACGGAAGCGTCAGTGCGGATGACAGAACTGGAAAATGGGACTGTAGATATGATCGATTCCCCGACGGCGGAGGACATCAACCGTGTTATTGCCGGTGAGTCCAAGGGGATTTCTTATCAGGAATCTGTACGTGCGCCAAAGGTACAGTTTGTTGGTATTAACACGGCTTCCGTTCCGGATATTAAGGTTCGTCAGGCGCTGCTCTACGCCATTGACCAGGAAGCAATTTTCAAAGGTGCTTACAGCAGCCTGGGAGAACTGGGAAGCGGTATTTTGCCAGGTGGATGGTGGTATTCCAGCGAGACTCAGGGAAATCTCCCTTATGACCCGGAGAAGGCAAAAGAACTGCTTGCAGAAGCTGGCTATAATGAGAGCAACCCTTTGTCGGTTCGGATTGCCTATGCAAGTAACCTGACGGAACGGGCGGCAGCAGCGGAGATTATCTATAACGAGCTGACATCCGTTGGCGTTAATGTTACCCTGGCGGGAAGCGAGCAGGCGATTGTGACGGATCAGCTGAATAATACCAATGACTACGAGATGTTTTTGACTAATTATGGAAACCTGTTTGAGCCAGGAAGCTGCTTAAAGCAGAAATTGGATTCAACAGCCAATGTGATAGGTGGAAGTGGATATTTCCGTTACGGTGGCACCGAGTTTGGCGATCAGATTGATGCGAAACTGGCTGAGGCGCTGGCTACAGCAGACGATGTGGAACGAGCCAAGATATATCAGCAGATTCAGGATGATATTGCAGATTATGCGATCAGCAAGAGTTTTGTCGATCAGAAGGATTACGGCTTAATGACAGAAAGTCTTCAGGGTGTCTGGTGGCAGCCGAATCCTTGTTTCAAGGAGGCGGCGTTCCATTGACAAGGGCATAGGGCTTTTTGCCATAGAAGGTATTGCTGATAGAAGGGAGTAAGAAATGCAGATTGTATGTGATCCTCAGAATATCGCGTATTATTACAATATGACCACCTTAGCGCTGGTGTCAGACGTCCCGTATGCGTTTCTGGATGGAAAACGGTATCCTCTAACGGAAGCACCTCAGGCAGAGGGGGCGGATGTGCGAATTTTGGCGGAAGATTTAGAAAAGCTGTTTGCTCCGGCCATGCGTTATATTAAAACGCCGGAAGGCGGCATTTTCACTATGAACCAGACTGAGATCAGAATCATGGGTGGAAGCAGAGAATTTGTTGGCCCCAGCGGCTGGATGACCATGGCGGAAAAATCCGTAGTTCAAGACGGAAAGCTTTATGTGCCGGCCGGAGAGCTGATGGCAAAGGGATTTGGCAAAAAAGTTCTTTCCACAAAGGACGCTTCCGCACCGGCAGATCCGATGTCCTGGCCTATGGAGAATACCGTAGTGGAAATCAGTAACGATCCCCTGTGCGTGCGGGATAATGGTCGCCTGCGCCGGATTCATATCCGCTTGAGAGGAAAAAAATACGGGGAATTGCGGGAATGCTATTGGATGGAGGAAGCCAGAAAGATTGTTCCGTATAATTTGTATGTGCCATCCGCCTACGATTCGGAGCGTCCGTCCAAGTTGCTGGTGGCGCTGCACGGCGGGAGAGTGTCAGAAGAATTTATTTTTGAAAAAACCTCCAACCAGATTCAATATCTTTGCGAAAAATACAACTATATTCTTCTCTGCCCCAATGCCGTGGTGGTGGACTGTACGTACGGCTGCCTGATTCCGAATTTTCAGTTTTTGGAAAACACGCCGGGAGCTGGAATAGAAGAAGCGGATGCGGATGAAAATGGAGAACCGGGAAATCCGATGCATTACTCTCCGGAGGTGATTTCCCTGATGAAGCTGGGAGAAAATGATGTGCTGCATACGATCGAGTTGGTACGGCAAACATATACCATCGATCCGGAGCGCATCTATATGCTGGGTAATTCGATGGGTGGTATCGGAACCTTTCATTTCGCAGCCAGTTATCCGGGACTGTTAAAAGCGATTGCACCTGGTGGCGGCTGTCCGCACATGGACTATTTTAAGCCAGAGAGGCTGGGAAAAATTCCCATCCGCTTCGTTTATGGCAGCGAGGATGACTGGGGCGCGGATCTGTTGGATCAAGCCTGCATTAAGTTGCGGGAAGCAGGCTGTTCGCTGGAGGTGGAAATCATCGGCGGCGGTCATCATGGGGAATCCTGGGTCATTGGACTGGAAAGAACTTTCGAATTCTTTGAAAAAATGTAATTATTCAGAGCCATACGGATTTGCAACAAATGTATGAACCATGCTTGCATGAGTGAATACATTTTTGGAAATCCATATGGCGAGAAGCTACAGTGAGATGCAGCGCAAGCGGAATCGAGCTGGAGCTCTGAATAGTTACGAAAAAATAAAATAAAGAGGCAGACAGGGCGTTGCAAAGCAGGTGAGCCATCACCAAAGAAGCAACGCTCTGTTTTTCCTGTCTGATAGGCGGCTTATTTTCCATAAAAAGAGTAAATTCCCTTGTTGCATGGAGAAAACTATGTTATAGTGACGATACGGAAAGTCAGAGCATAGAAAAGGCGGCCTACCCTCTTTGATCGGAGGGGCTACCCCTCCAGACGAAAGAAAGGAGGGAAAGCCAATGTACGTTACATATTCGGATTTGATCCAGATAGGTATCCTGTTGGTAGCCCTTGCGAATCTTGTCTATCAGATCCACAAGGAAAGAAAATAGCCGCCCACTACCAGCAATAGCGGACGGCTGTTTGAATAGTGAACAGCTATTGTTATAGAAGGTAGGCCGGATGTTTCTGACTTTCCCTTTTGTGATTCTATGATAGCACATTCAGTAAAAGTTTGCAATCGGTTTCTGTAAAGCAGAAATAGATCGCTCTAAATTTGGTGCTGTACCTGGAAAAGAAAGGAAAAAATACAATGAGCGAGAAGAAAATCATGGAGTTTAAAATAACGATTGATCGCAGCCAGATTTCCACAATGGAGAAAACGGGCGGCAAGGTAACGATTATCCCCTTTGGAGGAAGCGTAGAGTCCGACCTGTTCTGTGGTAAAGTCCTTCCCGGTGCGGCGGATATTCAGGTTACGAATGCCGCAGGTATTCGCCATATGTGCGCCAGATATATGTTTGAGGGAACCGATTACACCGGAGCTCCCTGCCATCTGTTCGTAGACAACAATGGTTATTTTGAACGGGACAGCAAGCCGCGTCCCTTCGAAGCCTGCCCGACTTTTATGACGGACAGTGAAGTGCTAGCCCCTTACCTGGAAGCCGCGCATTTTCGAGCGGAAGGCTATGGGAATGAAAATGGCGTGGATATTCTGATCTATGATATTAATAAGGAAGATAATGAGGAAGAATAACTGATGGATATGGAAAACCAGAACGAAACAAATGCTCCGGAGAAGCCGCATAAGCGCCGGATACGCTATTCCGGAACACATCCGAAGACGTATAAGGAAAAATATAAAGAGCATCAGCCGGAAAAGTATGCGGACATGATCGAGCACGTTATCGAAAAGGGAGGAACACCCGCCGGTATGCACATCTCGATCTGCGTTAAAGAAATTATTGATTTTCTTCAGATTCAGCCGGGACAGAAGGGGCTGGATGCCACCTTTGGCTATGGCGGTCACTCCAAAGCCATGCTGGAATGTCTGAAGGGTGAAGGGCATCTGACAGCTCTGGACGTAGACCCGATCGAATCCGCGAAGACAACGGAGCGTCTGCGCACATTGGGATATGGGCCGGAGATTCTTACCGTGCGCCTGCAGAACTTTGCAGAGCTGGGGAAAATTGCAGCAGAAGAGGGGCCGTTCGATTTTATTCTGGCAGATCTGGGAGTCTCTTCGATGCAGATTGATAATCCAGACCGCGGTTTTTCCTATAAGAGCGACGGTCCACTGGATATGCGCATGAATCCACAGAAGGGGGAAAGCGCCGCTGAGCGCCTGCGTTCTGTGACGAAAGAAGAGCTGGAAGGTATGCTGATTGAGAATTCCGATGAGCCATATGCGGCTCAGATCGCGAAAGCCATCAAGAACCGTCTGCGCCGCGGTTCGATTGAGACGACCGGTGAGCTGCGTCAGGTGATTGATGAAGCGCTCAGCTTTATTTCCGGTGCGGAGCATAAGGAAGCGGTAAAGAAATCCTGTGCCCGTGTCTTTCAGGCACTTCGCATCGATGTGAACAGTGAGTTCGAGGTGTTGTATGCCTTTCTGGAAGCGCTGCCGTCCGCACTGGTGCCCGGCGGCCGCGTAGCAGTACTGACGTTCCATTCAGGGGAAGACCGTCTGGTGAAGAAATCTTTCCAGGCGATGCAGAAGGCCGGATTGTACGAGGATATCTGCCGGGAAGTAATTCGTCCTTCCGCCGAAGAGTGCGCACGCAACAGCCGCGCACGTTCTACCAAGATGCGTTGGGCGATTCGGGCAAGAGAGTTCGAATCCCATGGATTGTAACATTGCGAAAATTGGGAATAGAATGGAAAAAATAGATATGAGAACGAGTAAAGGTGCAATAAAGAAGAATACAAAAAGTCCTGTAAATGCTACAGGGTATTCAGAGCAGAGCTATAAAAGGAAAGATAAATCCGCAGTAAAAACGGTCATGAAAACAGTAGAAAAGGCGTTCTCCGCAGAAAACGATATTTGCCGCGTCCATAAGAAATGCGGCGGTTGCCAGTATCAGGGAGTACCCTACAAGGAGCAGCTGGCGAAAAAGCAGGCTGCTATGAGAAAGCTGCTTGGATCCTACGGGAAAGTTCTTCCCATCATTGGCATGGAGAATCCGCTGTATTATCGGAACAAGGTTCATCACGTTTTTGCCGGAGATCGAAGGGGTGGGATTATTTCCGGAACCTATGAAGAAAACTCACACCGCGTTGTTCCAGTGCGGGACTGCCGCATCGAGGACGAAGCCTGTCAGAAAATCATGCAGACCATTGAGCATATGCTGGTATCCTTTAAAATCCGGCCTTATAATGAGGACACCGGATTTGGTCTCTTTCGCCATGTACTGATTCGCCGGGGCTTCCAGAGCGGTGAAATTCTGGTGGTGCTTGTGACGGCTTCCACCATGTTCCCTTCGAAGAACAATTTCGTAAAGGCACTTCGGAAGGAACATCCGGAGATTACTTCTATTGTATTGAACATTAACGACCGGCAGACTAGTATGGTACTGGGCGACCGGGAGCAGGTTCTGTACGGCCCCGGATATATCCGGGATACTCTCTGTGGAGTTACTTACCGCATCTCCCCAAAATCCTTCTACCAGGTAAACCCGGTGCAGACGGAGATCCTTTACCGGACGGCTATCGAGTATGCAGAACTGACGGGAACAGAAAGAATCATCGATGCCTACTGCGGTATTGGAACGATCGGGCTGACAGCAGCTGCGTCTGCCGGGCAGGTGATTGGCGTGGAATTGAACCCGGATGCAGTAAAGGATGCGAAGATCAACGCAAAAGTGAATGGAATCAGCAATACTGTGTTTACACAGGGCGATGCGGGCCGCTTCATGGTAGATCTTGCGGCAAAGGGGCAGAGTGTAGATGTCGTCTTCATGGACCCGCCGCGTTCCGGCAGCGATGAGCGCTTCCTGAGTTCTCTCTGTCGTCTGGCTCCAAAGAAAATCGTATATATATCCTGCGGCCCTGAGACTCTGGCCCGCGACCTGAAGTATCTGGTAAAGAACGGGTATCAGGTCGGGCATATACAGCCTGTCGATATGTTTCCTTTCACTGCGCATGTGGAGACAATAGTGTTGCTACAAAGAGAAACCTTGTAGAAATCCTTAGATTTAGGCACTTTTCCCGCCATGTGGTGTTTGACGCCGAGGGTGATAAATTCCGTAATAAGCGTATTGAGGACTATATCACGGTTTCGGTAGTTATTGATATGGAGTGTGGGAACACAAAAAACTAAATAATTGACTGAAAGGGACATCGTGCAAACGGTGTCCCTTTCTCATGGGCGGAAGCCGCAGATTTTGAAAAAGTCTGCGGCTTTTCTTTTTGCCCAAACGCAGAAAGGAGGCGACGGCCTATGTACTTCACTTCCGGCAGCGACCGGGCCTTTGAACAGCTCATGCAGGGCAAGCCCGGTTTCGACCACTACGACAGCGGCGAGGCGGTCACGCCGGAGGACTGCGGCACCTGCCGCTTTTATCGCCCGCACTGGAAATATCAATTCTGCGTCTATGCGGAATGTCCCTACCAGCCGGGCAAGCTGACCGCCTACGACGCGGTGACATTTCGAGTGAAAGGAGTTGAGAATATGGCAGTATTTCGTGTAGAGCGTAACAAGGGCTACACGGTGATGTCCAATCACCACCTGCGGAACAAGGACTTATCCCTGAAAGCCAAGGGCCTGTTATCGCAAATGCTCTCCCTGCCGGAAGATTGGGACTATACGCTGAAAGGTTTGTCCCTTATCAACCGGGAGCAGATCGACGCGATCCGGGCCGCAATCCGGGAGCTGGAACAGGCCGGGTACATCGTCCGATCCCGTGAGCGCGACAGCCAAGGGCGCTTGCGCGGCGCGGACTATGTGATCTATGAACAGCCCCAGCCTGTGCCGGATTCACCTACGTTGGAAAATCCAATGTTGGATAATCCAACGCAGGAAAAGCCTACGTTGGGAAAACCAACGCAATTAAATAAAGATATATCAAGTAAAGAAAAATCAATTACTGATGTATCAATTACCGATCCCATTCCTATCCTTTCCCGACCCTCTCCTTTGGAGGACGAGGCGGCACAGCCGCCGGAACGGAAAGGAACGGAAGCGAAATCACAGAGCGCCATAGAGATTTATCGTCAAATCATCATGGACAACATTGAGTACGAACACCTTTGCCAGCACGTCAAGGGCATTGACCGGGAAACGCTGGACGAGATTGTGGACTTGCTGGTGGAAACCGTATGCAGCGCCCGCAAGGCCATCCGCATTGCCGGGGACGATTACCCGGCAGAGCTGGTGAAATCCAAGTTTATGAAACTGGACAGCTCTCACATCGAGTTTGTCTTTGACTGTTTGAGCAAGAACACTTCGGAAATCCGCAACATCAAGAAATACCTGCTGGCTATGCTGTTCAATGCGCCCAGCACGATCAACGGTTACTATGCCGCGCTGGTGGCCCATGACATGAACACCGGCAAAATCTGAAAGGAGGACGGCCCTATGAAACAGGGTGCA
Source organism: Hominifimenecus microfluidus (assembly GCA_020687485.1). Taxonomy (GTDB): domain Bacteria; phylum Bacillota; class Clostridia; order Lachnospirales; family Lachnospiraceae; genus Hominifimenecus; species Hominifimenecus microfluidus. The sequence continues at coordinate 55,649 of JAJEQR010000013.1, forward strand.
TTGATTTTCGACGAGCGCAGCGACCGTTACGACATTCGCTTTGATCTGGCGGACTACTACGGCGGCCTGCACTGTGGGGAAACCTTTGATGTGATGGTGGGCGGCAGGTGGAAGCCCACCCGCATTGAGTACGGGGCCAACTGGTATCTGGTTGGCATCCGTGCCGACGATCTTTCCGGCCTGCGGGTGAGGATTTAATCGGGGACAACCGGCGCAAGCGGCTGTCCCTTTTCTGTTTCCTGCGGCGGCTGACGGTGCCACCTTAACCGTCCCGCCGCACTTCTGCGAAAGGAGGGATAGCGATTGCAGGAGGAAGTAACCCAAAAGACAATAGCCTTTTCCATCAAATCGGCCAAGCTGACAATCCAAGTGCTGCAAGCGGCGGCCCGCAAGTTTCTGGAAACCCAAAACAAGGGCAAGACCAAGCTGCACCACGGCCAGCAGAGCCTAAAGCAGCTCAAAAAGCACGGGGCGGCCCTGTCCAATATCGAGATCACCGACGCCAACATTGGACTGTTTAAGCCCTGCGCCAAGAAATACGGCGTAGACTTCACGCTGCGGAAAGACGCCACTACCCAGCCCCCGCACTACATCGTGATTTTCAAGGCCAAGGACGCCGACAACATGGAACAGGCGTTCAAGGAGTTCACGGCCAAGAAGTTGCAGCGGGAGGAACGGCCCTCGATCCGCAAGGACATTGCCGCAAGCAAGGAAAAGGCAGCAGCCCGCAACGCTGACCGGGCCAAGGAAAAATTCAAAGAAAGGGGGCTGTCACGATGAAGCCGGAAATGAAAAAACTGATAATCGCCAATCTGCCCTATCTGCTGTTTGTCTATCTGTTCGGCAAGCTGGGGCAGGCGTACCGGCTGGCGGAGGGCATCGACCTTTCCCAAAAGCTCCTGCACTTTGCGGATGGCTGCGCGGCGGCCTTTGAAAGTGCCGCCCCCAGCTTCCACCCCACTGACCTGCTGATCGGCGTCGCTGGTGCTGCGGCGCTGCGGCTTATGGTGTACTGCAAAGGCAAGAACGCCAAGAAATACCGCAAAGGCGTGGAATATGGCAGCGCCCGATGGGGCGGCCCCAAGGATATAGCCCCCTATATCGACCCCAATTTTGACAACAACATTCTGCTGACACAGACGGAACGGATCACCATGAACAACAGGCCGAAAGACCCCAAAACCGCAAGAAATAAAAATGTTCTGGTGATCGGCGGTTCCGGCTCCGGCAAGACCCGGTTCTTTGTAAAACCAAACCTGATGCAATGTGTGTCCAAGGACTATCCGACCTCATTTGTGATAACCGATCCCAAGGGCAGCTTGATCGGTGAAGTGGGCCAGCTCCTTATCCGCAGCAGCTACCGCGTGAAAGTGCTGAACACCATCAATTTTTCCAAGAGCATGAAATACAACCCGTTTCGGTATCTGCACTCGGAAAAAGACGTGTTGAAGCTGGTAAATACCCTGATTTGCAACACTAAAGGCGAGGGCGAAAAAAGTGCGGAAGATTTTTGGGTGAAATCGGAACGGCTGTTCTACACGGCCCTGATCGGCTATATCTGGCAGGAAGCGCCGGAGGAAGAAATGAACTTCACGACGCTGCTTGAAATGATAAATGCCAGCGAAGCCCGCGAGGACGACCCGGAATTTCAGTCGCCGGTGGATTTGATGTTTGAGCGATTGGAGGAACGCGATCCAGACCACTTTGCCGTCCGCCAGTATAAAAAATTCCTGCTTTCGGCGGGCAAGACCCGTTCCTCAATCCTTATCAGCGCAGGTGCAAGAATGGCCCCTTTTGACATTCGGGAAGTCCGGGAGCTGATGGAGGACGACGAACTGGAACTTGACACCATCGGGGACGAGAAAACGGCGCTGTTCCTGATTATGTCGGACACGGACACCACCTTTAATTTCATTCTGGCAATGGTACAGAGCCAGCTTATCAACCTGCTTTGTGACCGGGCCGATGATAAATACGGCGGGCGGCTGCCGGTTCACGTCCGCATGATACTGGACGAGTTTGCGAACATCGGCCAGATACCCAACTTTGACAAGTTGATCGCCACCATCCGAAGCCGTGAAATCTCGGCTTCTATTATTTTGCAAAGCCAGTCACAGTTAAAGGCCATCTACAAGGACGCTGCGGAAATCATTTCCGACAACTGCGACTGTACGCTTTTCCTTAGTGGGCGGGGTAAAAACGCCAAGGAAATCTCTGACGTGCTGGGCAAAGAAACTATCGACAGCTACAACCAGAGCGAAAACCGGGGCGCACAGACCTCTCACGGATTGAATTATCAGAAGTTAGGAAAGGAGTTGATGTCACAGGACGAAATCGCAACGATGGACGGAGGCAAGTGTATTTTGCAGGTGCGCGGTGTCAGGCCGTTTTTCAGTGAGAAATACGACATTACCCGTCACCCCCGCTATAAATACCTTTCCGACGCCGACAAGAAGAACTATTTTGACGTGGACAGGTACTTGACTGCCCTGCGCCGGAAACGGCAGCGGGTGGTGTCGCAGGAGGAAACCTTTGACCTCTACGACATAGACCTGTCGGATGAAGATATGGCCGCCGTAGACGAATGACCGGCGGCTTTCCCTTATCAACAAATCATATCAAACTGAAATTTATGGAGGTAAATTTATGGCATTTTTCAATAGCGCAGTTACTACTTTGCAGACCATCGTTGTGGGCCTCGGCGGTGCCCTGTGTGTTTGGGGCGGTATCAACCTTCTGGAAGGTTACGGCCAGGATAACCCTGCCAGCAAGTCGCAGGGCATCAAGCAGCTTGTCGCGGGCGGTGGTGTTGCCCTGATCGGCGTCACTCTGGTTCCCCTGCTGTCTGGTCTGCTGGGCTGATTGTCCCGGCTGTCCGCCAACCAACCCAACCATAACTGTTAAATCCTGAAATCCCGCCGCGCTCTCCCGGTTCCATGCGGGAGGGCGCGGCAAAGGAGGTGAACCCACATGATAGGCGAACTCATAGGGGATTGGATCAAAGGCATTTTAATCGACGGCATCATGGGCAACCTGTCCGGGCTGTTCAGCACGGTCAATACGAAAGTCGGGGAAATCGCCTCGGATGTAGGGACGACGCCGCAAGCGTGGAACAGCGGCATATTCAATATGCTGCAATCCCTGTCGGACACGGTGATCGTCCCCATTGCAGCGGCGATCCTTGCCGTTATCATGTGCTATGAGCTGATAGACATGATCGTGGAAAAGAACAATATGCACGACTTTGATACGTCCATGTTCTTCCGCTGGATTTTCAAAAGTGCTTTTGCCATTCTCATTGTGACGAACACATGGAATATCGTCATGGGCGTTTTCGACGCCACCCAAGCCGTCGTCAACCAGAGCGCCGGGGTGATTATCGGGGAAACCAGCATTGACTTTGACACCCTCATTCCCGACCTTGAAACACAACTGGAAGCTATGGACATCGGGCCGCTGCTCGGCCTGTGGTTCCAGACCCTTGTTGTGGGGCTGACGATGAACATTCTTTCCATCTGTATTTTCCTTGTGACCTACGGAAGAATGATTGAGATTTATGCCGTGACCGCGCTGGGGCCGATCCCCCTTGCCACGCTGGGCAATGCGGAGTGGCGCGGCGTCGGTCAGAACTACTTGAAATCCCTGTTGGCGCTGGGCTTCCAAGCCTTTTTGATTATGGTGGTTGTCGGCATCTATGCGGTGCTGATCCAGCAAATCGGACAGGCAGCGGATATATCCGGGGCCATTTGGGGCTGTATGGGCTACACGGTTCTGCTCTGCTTCTGTCTATTCAAGACTGGCAGCATATCGAAAGCCGTCTTTACTGCACATTGACAGACAGGAGGACTACCAACCATCGAGGAAGTACAAAAGAAACGATACCACATCATTTACGCCGATCCGCCGTGGCGGTACGAGTGCAAGAAAACAGGTGCAGCGGAACATCACTATCCCACCATGAGCATTGACGAGCTGTGCGCCCTGCCGGTGGAAACGCTGGCGGAAAAGGACTGTCTGCTGTTTTTGTGGGCCACATTCCCGCAGCTCCCGGAAGCCCTGCGCCTGATCCAGGCATGGGGCTTTACGTTCAAGACGGTGGCCTTTGTCTGGTTGAAGCTCAACAAGAAAAGCCCCACATGGTTTTATGGGCTGGGCTACTGGACGAGAGGCAATGCGGAAATCTGCCTGCTTGCCAAACGAGGCAAACCCAAGCGCCGCAGCGCCGGTGTCCATCAGTTTATTATTTCCCCCGTGGAGGAACACAGCAAAAAGCCGGACGTGACCCGTGACAAAATCATTGAGCTGGCGGGCGACCTGACCCGCGTGGAGCTGTTTGCCAGACAGAAAACGCCCGGTTGGGACGTTTGGGGAAACGAGGTGGACAGTGATCTTTCCCTGACCCCACAAGAAACTGTATCAGAAACGAGGTGATTTGAATGGCTTATGTGACCGTCCCAAAGGATTTGGCCCGTGTAAAATCCAAGATTGTGTTTGGGCTTACCAAACGGCAACTGATCTGCTTCGGCGGTGCGCTTCTTGTAGGCGTCCCGCTTTATTTTTTGCTCCGGGGCCGGGTGACTGGCAGCGCAGCGGCCCTGATTATGGTGTTCGCCATGCTGCCGGGCTTCCTGCTGGCTCTGTACGAGCGCCACGGCCAGCCCCTTGAAGTGGTGGTATGGCAGATTGTCCAGTGCTGCTTCATCCAGCCCAAGGAAAGACCCTACCAAACCGACAACGCCTATACTGCCCTTATGCGGCAGCACCAAATGGAAAAGGAGGTAAATGCGATTGTCCGAAAAGCAAAGAAACGAGCCGCCTGTAAAGCTCACCCGCGCCGAAAAGCGGGAAATACAGGCCATCATCCGCAAGTATAAGGGCGACGGCAAAGCCCATTCCGCACAGGCCAGCATCCCGTATCAGGCCATGTACCCGGACGGGATTTGCAAGGTGACGGCCAACACGTTCAGCAAGTGTATCGAGTTTGCCGACATCAGCTATCAGCTTGCACAGGCCGACACCAAGACGGCCATTTTTGAAAACCTGTGCGATCTCTACAACTATCTGGACGCCTCGATCCACGTCCAGCTTTCCTTTGTCAACCGCAAGACCGACCCCAAGCAGTACGCCAAGAGCTTTGAGATCAAGGCGCAGGGTGACGACTTCGACGACATCCGGGCGGAGTATTCCGGCATCCTGCAAGACCAGCTTGTACGGGGCAACAACGGCCTCACCAAGCGCAAGTTCCTGACATTCACCATCGAGGCCGACAACCTGAAAATGGCCCGCGCCCGTCTGACCCGCATTGAAACCGACCTGCTGGGCTATTTCAAGACGATGGGGGCCGTGGCTCATGTGCTGGATGCCAAAGAACGTCTGGAAGTGCTGCATGGGGTACTCCACCCCGACGCCGAGCCGTTTCAGTTTGAATGGAAATGGCTGGCCCCGTCCGGCCTCTCCACCAAAGATTTTATTGCCCCGTCCTCGTTCCGCTTCGGCAATTCCCGGATGTTCGGGCTGGGCGGCAAGTATGGGGCCGTGAGCTTCTTAAACATCCTGTCCCCGGAGCTGTCGGACGAAATGCTGGCCGACTTCCTCAACACGGAAAACGGCATTGTCGTCAATCTCCATGTGCAGGCCATCGACCAGAGCGAGGCCATCAAGACGGTTAAGCGCAAGATCACCGACCTTGACGCCATGAAGATACAGGAACAGAAACGAGCTGTCCGCAGCGGCTACGACATGGACATCCTGCCCAGCGACCTTGCCACCTACGGACAGGACGCCAAGGAGCTTTTGAAAACCCTGCAAAGCCGGAATGAACGAATGTTCCAGATCACCTTTCTGGTGATGAACACCGCCGACACCCGGCAGAAGTTGGAGAACGATGTATTTTGGGCCGCAGGCGTGGCACAGAAATACAACTGTTCTCTTGTCCGTCTGGACTACCAGCAGGAACAGGGCCTTATGAGCAGCCTGCCGCTGGGGGCCAACCACATCAAGATCGAGCGTTCCTTGACGACTTCCAGCGTGGCCGTGTTTGTGCCTTTCGTGACACAGGAGCTTTTCATGGGCGGCGACGCCATGTATTACGGCGTCAATGCCAAGACCGGCAACATGATTATGCTGGACAGAAAACGGGCGCGGTGTCCCAACGGCTTGAAGCTGGGTACTCCCGGTTCCGGCAAATCCATGAGCTGTAAATCCGAGATCGTCAGCGTATTCCTTTGTACGCCGGACGATGTATATATCTGCGATCCAGAGGCGGAATATTATCCCCTTGTGAAGCGGCTCCACGGCCAAGTGGTGAAACTGTCGCCCACCAGCAAATCCTATGTGAACCCGCTGGACATCAACCTGAATTACAGCGAGGACGAAAACCCGCTGGCGCTGAAATCCGACTTTGTGCTGTCGTTCTGTGAGCTTGTCATGGGCGGCAAGAACGGGCTGGAAGCCATTGAAAAGACGGTCATTGACCGTGCTGTGCAGGTGATCTACCGGCCCTATCTGGCAGACCCCCGCCCGGAGAATATGCCCATCCTGTCCGACCTGCATCAAGCCCTGTTAGACCAGCATATCCCGGAGGCTGACCGTGTGGCGCAGGCCCTTGACCTGTATGTAAACGGCAGCCTGAACGTCTTTAACCACCGCACCAATGTCAACATCGAGAACCGCATTGTGGCCTTTGATATTAAAGAGCTGGGAAAACAACTCAAAAAGCTCGGTATGCTCATTGTCCAAGACCAGATTTGGGGCCGTGTGACCCAAAACCGCAGCCAAGGCAAGGCGACGTGGTACTTCTGCGACGAGTTCCATTTGCTTCTGCGCGAGGAACAGACGGCAGCTTTTTCCTGCGAGATTTGGAAGCGGTTCAGAAAATGGGGCGGCATCCCGACCGGGGCGACCCAGAACGTGAAAGACCTGCTTTCTTCCCCGGAGATCGAAAACATTCTGGAAAACAGCGACTTCATTTGCCTGCTCAATCAGGCGTCCGGCGACCGGCGCATCCTTGCGGAGCGATTGAACATTTCCCCGCAGCAATTACGGTATGTGGACAATTCCGAACCCGGCGAGGGGCTTTTGATTTACGAAAATGTGATCCTGCCGTTCCGCAACCCCATCCCGCAGCGCAGCCAGCTCTACAAGATTATGACGACCCGGTTAGGCGAGGGCGAAACAGTATGACAGACAAGGAGGTGACGCCCTATGAAGCAGTTGAAACCCCGTGACAAGGTGACGCAGCACATGACCCGCGACGGCCTGATGCTGGATAACCAGACCACCGGCGAGAGCATCAACATTTCCAGCCGGGAAGCCGAACAGGACTATTCCGCAGCCGAGCCGGGCGGCACCGCTGAAAAGGTGCTGGAACGTGCCGGGGACATCCGGGAGCGCAGCAAGGCAAAACGGGCTGCCAAGGATGGTGCGAATACGGCGGCGCAGGCCACAGGCCCCGCGTCCCGCCTGCAATTCACCGCCGAGGAACGGGCCGAACCCGCCCTTTCCAAGTACGTTCACAAGGCGGAAAAGCGGGCGGATAAGCTGGACGCAGCCAAAGAAGCCCTGCCGAAAAAGCGCGTCGTCACCAAGGAAACCGTCTATGACGAGGCCAAGGGCAAGGCCAAAACCAAGCTGCATTTTGACAAGGTGGAGAAACCGGCCCCCAAGCTCAAACCCAACCCGGCCAGCCGTCCGATGGAGGAAGCGGGCCTGTATCTGCATGGGAAAATCCACGAGGTTGAGCATGAGAATGTGGGCGTCGAGGGCGGCCATAAGGGAGAAGAACTTGCCGAGCGCCAAGCAGGAAAAGCCATCCGCAGCGGCATCCGGCGTCATAAGCTCAAACCCTACCGGGCCGCAGCCAAGGCCGAGAAAAAGGCCATTGCTGCCAATGCGGAGTACATCTACCAGAAATCCTTGCGGGATAACCCGGAAATGGCGCAGGCGGTGAAAAACCCGGTGGCCCGGTTCTGGCAGAAACAGAAAATCAAACGGGATTACGCCAAGGCAGCACGGGCGGCGGGCCAGACGGCACAGGGCGCAGCCAGCGCCACTAAGACCACCGCCGCAGCCGCCAAGAAAGCCGCCGAGAAAAGCAAACAGGCCGCGTCCTTTGTGGCCCGACACTGGAAAGGCGTGCTGCTGATCGGAGGTGTGGGCCTTATGCTCATGCTGATTATGGGCGGCCTGCAATCCTGTACGGCCATGTTCGGCAGCGCCGGAACCGGCGTGGCAGCCACGTCCTATCTGTCCGAGGACAGCGATATGCTGGGGGCGGAAGCCGCCTATGCGGACATGGAGGCCGATTTGCAGTATGAGCTTGACAACTACGAAAGCCTGCACCCCGGCTATGACGAATACCGTTTCGATCTGGACGAGATCGGCCATGACCCCTATGCGCTGACTTCCATCCTGTCGGCGCTGCATGATGGCGTCTATACGCTGGGCGACGTGCAAGGCGACCTTGCCATGCTCTTTGAGAAGCAATACACCCTGACACAGACCATTGAAACCGAAACCCGATACCGCACCGAAACCCGGACGGACAGCGAGGGCAACCCCTACACCGTGCAAGTTCCCTACACCTACTACATCTGCAACGTGAAGCTGGAAAACTTCGATATGTCCCACCTGCCTGTCTACATCATGGGCGAGGATCAAATGAGCCTGTATGCGGTGTATATGTCCACGCTGGGCAACCGGCCAGACCTGTTTCCCACAGGCACCTATCCCAACGCTTCCACCGTCAAGGAGCCGACCTACTACGATATTCCCCCGGAGGCTTTGGAGGATGCCACCTTTGCCGCAATGATGGCCGAGGCGGAAAAGTATATCGGTTATCCCTATGTGTGGGGCGGCAGCTCTCCCAGCACCAGCTTTGATTGCAGCGGCTTTGTGAGCTGGGTCATCAATCACAGCGGATGGGACGTGGGACGGCTGGGCGCACAGGGCCTTTGCAATATCTGTACCCCTGTTTCCCCGGAGCAGGCCAAGCCCGGCGACCTTGTATTTTTCGTCGGCACTTACGACACCCCCGGCGTTTCCCATGTCGGCATTTATGTGGGCAATTCCGTGATGTTGCACTGTGGCGACCCTATTTCTTACACCAACCTCAATTCGAGTTATTGGCAGGAGCATTTCTATTGTTACGGGCGTCTGCCTTGACGCCAGAAAGGAGTTTTGACTATGGCAAACAAACTTGACCGTATCGAAAAGGACATTGAGAAAACCAAGGCCAAGATCGCGGAGCTGCAAAAGCAGCTTCGTGAGCTGGAAGCGGCAAAGACCGAACAGGAGAATTTGCAGATCATCCAGCTTGTGCGCGGCCTGAACATGAAGCCGGAGGAATTTGCGGCGTTCCTGCGCGGCGGCGATTTGCAGACCGCCCCGGCCCCGCAGCCGGATTTTGAACAGGAGGACAATGCCCATGAAGAATAAGATCATTCGCACATTTACCGTGACGCTGGCCGCCGTGCTTTGCCTGACGGCCTTTTCCACCACCGCGTTTGCCGGTGGCACTGACCCCGACCCGGAGCCTTTGCCGGAAACCACCGAGGCACCGCAGGAGGAAGAACCCACCACCGGCGGCATGGAGCCGGAGGGCGTACCTGTCACCCCGGAGGGCAACGCAACACTGGTGGATGATTTTTATGGGGATAAGCAGCTTATCACCGTTACCACCAAGGCGGGCAACTACTTTTACATTTTAATCGACCGGGCGAACGAGGACAAGGAAACCGCCGTTCACTTCCTCAACCAAGTGGACGACGCCGACCTGCAAGCACTGTTGGAGGACGGCAAAGCCGCCCCGGAAACCTGTACCTGTACGACCAAGTGCGCGGCGGGAGCTGTCAACACGAATTGCCCGGTATGTAAAACCAATATGACCGAGTGTACCGGCCCGGAGCCGGAACCGCAGGAGCCGGAGGAAACCGAGCAGCCGCAGGAAGATGAACCGAAAAGCACCGGCATGGGCGGCCTTGTGGTGTTCCTTGTGGTGGCCCTGATTGGCGGCGGCGCGGCCCTTTACTTCTTCAAGTTTAAGAAGCCCAAGGCCGACACCAAGGGCGGCGACGAGCTGGACGAATACGATTTTGGCGAGGACGAGGATGACGAGGACGAACCGACCCCGGAGGACGAGGAACCCGCGCACGATAAGGAGGATAAAGAATGAGTGTTCAGTTAGTAATTGCAGAGAAACCGAGCGTCGCCCGCAGCATTGCGGGCGTGATCGGTGCGGATCAGAAAAAGGACGGTTACATGGAGGGCAACGGCTATCTGGTGAGCTGGTGTATCGGCCACCTTGTTTCCCTTGCCGACGCCGGAGCCTATGACGAGCGTTTCAAGAAGTGGCGCTATGACGACCTGCCGATTTTGCCGCAGGAATGGCAGTACATCATCCCCGCCGAGAAGAAAGGACAGTTTGCCGTGCTGCGTTCCCTGATGGAGCGCCCCGACGTGACGGGCCTTGTGTGCGCCACCGACGCCGGGCGCGAGGGCGAGCTGATTTTCCGTTTCGTCTACCAGATGGCGGGCTGCAAAAAGCCGTTCAAGCGCCTTTGGATTTCCAGCATGGAGGACGCCGCGATCCGCGAGGGATTTGCCCACCTGAAACCGGGGGCCGACTACGACGACCTGTATCAATCGGCCCTGTGCCGGGCGCAGGCCGATTGGCTGGTAGGGATCAACGCCACCCGGCTTTTCTCCATCCTCTATCACAAGACCCTGACCGTGGGCCGTGTCCAGACACCTACCCTTAATATGCTGGTTGACCGGGAGGCCAAGATCAGCAATTTCAAGAAAGAGAAATACCACGTTGTCCATATCGCGGCGGGCGGCATGGAGGCGGCCAGTGACCGCTTTATGAACCCCGACGACGCCGACGCCACCAAGACGGCCTGTGCAGGAGCGCAGGCCGTTTGTGTATCGGTGAAGCGTGAGAAAAAGACGGAGCAGCCGCCCCGCCTTTACGACCTCACCACCTTGCAGCGGGAGGCCAACCGCCTGTTTGGATTTACCGCCAAGCAGACCCTTGACTATGCCCAACAGCTCTATGAAAAGAAGCTGCTGACTTATCCCCGCACCGACAGCCAGTATCTTACCGACGATATGCAGCCCACGGCGGAAAGCATCGTGTCCGGCCTGTGGCCGCTGCTTTCCTTTGCAGCGGGGCTGGACATTGCCCCGCAGTTTGGCCGGGTACTGAACAGCAAAAAGGTGTCCGACCACCACGCCATTATCCCCACGATGGAGTTTGTGCAGAAAGGCTTTGACGGGCTGACCGAGGGCGAAAAGAAACTGCTGTCCCTTGTGTGCTGCAAGCTGCTGTGTGCCGTGGCCGCGCCCCATGTGTATGAGGCCGTCACTGCCACATTCACCTGCGCCGGGAACGAGTTCACCGCCAAGGGAAAAACCATTCTCACCCCCGGCTGGAAAGAGATTGAGCGACGCTTCAAGGCGTCGTTCAAGACCGACGCGGACGAGGACGCGCCGGAGCTGGCAAGGGAGCTGCCGGAGATCACCGAGGGCCAGACCTTTGACCCGGTGGAGGCCAGTATCACCGAGCATTTCACCACGCCGCCCAAGCCCTACACCGAAGATACGCTTTTGTCCGCTATGGAACGTGCCGGGGCCGAGGATATGCCGGAGGACGCCGAGCGCCAAGGTTTGGGAACCCCATCAACCCGCGCTTCCATTCTGGAAAAGCTGGTGCAGATGGGATTTGTGGAACGCAAAGGCAAACAGCTACTTCCCACCAAGGACGGCCACAACCTTGTGTGCGTCCTGCCGGATGTGCTGACTTCTCCCCAGCTCACGGCGGAATGGGAAACCAAGCTGACGGCCATTGCCAAGGGCGAGGCCGACCCGGAGGGCTTCATGGTGGGCATTGAGGAAATGACCCGGAGCCTGATTTCCCGATATTCGCAGATCAGCGAGGACGCGCAGAAGTTGTTTCAGGCCGAGCGTGTTGTTATCGGCAAGTGTCCCCGCTGCGGCGAAGCCGTCTACGAGGACAAGAAAAACTATTACTGCGGAAACCGGGCCTGCCAGTTTGTCATGTGGAAGAATGACCGTTTTTTTGAGGAACGGGGCAAAACGTTCACCCCGAAGATCGCCGCCGCGCTGCTCAAAGACGGAAAGGCAAAGGTAAAGGGTCTGCGCTCCATGAAAACCGGCAAAACCTATGACGGGACGGTGCTTTTGGCCGATACCGGCGGGAAATACGTCAACTACCGCGTGGAGAAAAAGAGCTGACGGAGTAACATAGCAAGCATAGGAAGTGTAGCCACACTTCCGATAAATCCCTGACCCGGCCACCCTGCCGGGCCGGGGATTTTGCTTGTTGGGGAAAGCCCCAAACCCCTATGAATATGAAAGGAGTGAACCCATGAGCGAAGTGTTTTCTATCCTGCTTCATAACCGACAGCGTTATGAGCAAGGCAAAGAGGGCCTTTGGTTTTCTTTGCCGACCACAACCGAAAAGCTGCAAGAAGCCCTGCGGGAAATCGGGATCAGTGCCGACAATCCGCAGGACTTTTTCTTGTACGACTACCGAAGCCCGCAGGAGCGTCCCAGTAAGCTGCCCCGCGATCTGGTGCTGTCCGCCGATGTGGACGAGCTGAACTTCCTTGCCGCGAGGCTGGAAAAGCTGGACGCCGCCGAGCTTGCGGAGCTGAACGCTGCCCTGACAAGCCCGCAGAGCGACTTCCGCAGTATCGGCCAGATCATCGACTATCCCGACAACGTGGACTACTATGTGCATCTGCCGGATGTCACCGGCACGGGCCAGTTGGGTGACTACTACCTGAACCGTTCCGGCATGGTGGATATGCCGGAGGAATGGAAAGCGGGAATTTTCCTGCCCCGTTTCGGCCTGCATATTGCCAATACGGAGCATGGTGTTTTCACCGATTACGGCTATCTGGTGAAAAGCGGCGACGAGTGGCAGCGCGTCCATGAGGGCCAGCCGGTGCCGGAGAAATACCGGGTGATGGCCTACCCCGCGCCGGAAATTCTGCGGGACGAGGCCCCGGCCCGGACGGTGCAGCCAGAGGCAGCGCCCACCGCCGAAGCTGCGGCCCCGCCGCCCGTCGTCCCTATCATTCTCAACAGCCAGAACAGCGCCGACCGCATGAAAGAGATCACCGACCGGCTGGAAACCGGCATACAGGAGCTTTTCGAGAGTGAACGCTACAAAGCCTATCTCACCTCTATGGCGAAGTTCCACAGTTACAGTTTCAACAATACGCTGCTGATCGCCATGCAGGGCGGCCAGCTTGTGGCAGGCTACAACAAGTGGCGGGACGATTTTCACCGCAATGTGAAACGGGGCGAGAAAGGCATCAAAATTCTGGCTCCGGCTCCCTACAAGGTGAAAAAGGAAATGCCGAAGCTGGACGAACAGGGTCAGCCGGTCATGGACAAGGACGGCAAGCCTCTGACCGAAGTACAGGAAACACAAGTTCCGGCGTTCAAGATCGTGTCTGTCTTTGACGTGAGCCAGACCGAGGGCGAACCCTTGCCCTCTATCGGTGTGGACGAGCTGGCCGGAAATGTGGAGCAATACGAGGACTTCTTCAAGGCACTGGAACAGACTTCCCCCGTGCCGATGGCCTTTGAGGACATCCCCGGTGGTTCTCACGGCTACTACCACCTGACGGAAAAGCGGATCGCCATACAGGAGAACATGAGTGAGCTGCAAACTTTGAAAACAGCCATCCATGAGATTGCCCATGCCAAGCTCCACGCCATTGACCCGGACGCCCCTGTGACCAAGCAGGCCGACCGGCCCGACAGCCGCACCCGCGAGGTGCAGGCCGAGAGCGTGGCCTATGCCGTCTGCCAGCACTACGGACTGGACACGTCCGACTATTCCTTTGGGTATGTGGCCGGTTGGAGTTCCGGCAAAGACCTGAAAGAGCTGCGGGCGTCCCTTGAAACCATCCGGGCCACCGCCCATGAGCTGATTACCACCATCGACGGCCACCTTGCCGAGCTTCAGCAACAGCGGCAGGCGCAGCAGGCCGTGGAGCAAATTGTGGAGCCGACTGTGGAACAGGCCGCCGAGCAGCCTGCCCCCGACAGTGTGTTTTCCAAGCTGCCCCCGGAACAGCAGCAGGAAATGACCGACAGTGTAAAGACCATGCTGCAAACCCTGATTGACGCCGATGTGAAATCCACCGGCGAGGTGACACAAGGCACGTTGGACGCTATTCAGACACAGGGCTTTGTCCTTTCCAGCGACAGGACGCTGCAACGGGCCGAGGCCCAAGAAGCTGCCTACCGTCTGGAAAGCGGCAATATTCTCTTTATCCAGACCAGCGAAAACGGCTTTGACTATACCGTGTACGGCCCTGACTACAAAGAGATCGACGGCGGACAGTTGGACAATACGGAGTATTCTTTGTCGGAGGCCCGCGACGAAATTTTTTCCGGGATAGCACCGCAGGGCCATGTAACGGAAACCATCACCGGCGACGCACTGGAAGATTTTCAGGAGGCCGCAGAACAAGCCAATGCTATTTCCGTACAGCCGGAGCCGCAGCCGTGGAATGGGATTGACGGCCTCTTGAACAACAAGCCCATTATGCCGGAGGCCACCCCCACAGAACGGGCCAACGCTCTGATCGACTGGGCCGAGCGTGACGGTCAGCGCATGGGCAACGAGGAACGCCGGTTGATCGTGGAGTATGCCGAGACTGTGGGCGATACGGACAAGGTGATCGAGCTTATCAACCGTCTGTGCGAACAGGGCTATGAAATGCAGCACGGCCACATGGATGATTTTGTGAGAAGCCAGATTGAAAGTGAGATTGCCGTTGCCAAGGCGGAACAGCAAACCGCCCTTGATCCGGCAGCGGAGCCGGTTGTAACGATCCTTTTCACCGAAAGCCCCCATCTGGAAATGGGCCAGCAAATGCCGCTGCATGAGGCTGACGCCTTGTTTGCCCGGCTGGACGCAGAACATCGAGGCGGCGGCTACTATGACAAGACCGACTTCCGCATTGATTTTACATTCCAAGGAGAGCCGCACAGCTATTCCGGGCGGCAGGATTTTGGCGACCGGGACGGTTCCCTGATTGAGCATATCCGGGAGTATCAGACCTTTTATCTGAACGACGAAAAATGGAAAGACCATCTGACCCGGCAGGGAGGCCCGGAGGCATGGGCGGAGGATCACGCCAGCCGGGAAGCCTTTCTCACCGAGATCATCCCCTACATGGAGCTGCATTGCAACCTGTCCCGGCTGGAACAGGAGGCGCAGACCCGTTTGGCGTCCAGCGACACCCTGACGCCGGAGGAAACCGCCTACTATGGGGCGCTGGTGGACTACGCTATGGAGTGCCGTCCGCTGCTCAACCACGGAGAGCCTTTGCCGGAAATGCCGAAACTGACCGACTTCGACCAGAGCTTGCAGGACTACAAGGCGCAGGTGGAGGCCGAAATTGCACAGGAGGCCGCCGACGCCGGTATGACCGTAGAGGAATATGCGGCGGCTGGCTATGAGGCCCCGGCCCAGCCGCAGGAGGTCAAAGAGCCGCCCCAGCAGGAAGCCCCGGAACAGCAGACAAAAGAACCTGCGGCGTCCGACTACTACTATTCCATCAATGAGGGCGCGGCCCGCCGTGCCAAGGAAATGAACAGCTTTTCCGACTACAAGCCCGGCAGCGCCACAGCCGAATACCGGCATTATGTGGATAAAGCCTTTGCGCTGGCACAGGAACAGAAAAAGCGCGTCGATCCCATGTACCATGAGAAGATCGACAGCCTGCTTGACACCTATGCGCGGAAACTGGCCGCCAACATGAACCATGGCTATGAGATTGACGCCCGTGTTCCGTCCATTTTGATTGCCGGTGGTTCCAATTTCCCGGTACGCCAGAAAGAGAAACAGAACGCGGCCCGCGACAGCAATATGCAGGAATGGCAGTACATCCAAGGGCTGCTTGATAAAATCCGCAGCACCGGCATGGGCGGCATCCGGCAGGACGACCCGCAGGCCATTCCCAAGCTGCAAAAAAAGCTGGCCGGTCTGGAAAAGGCGCAGGAAACCATGAAAGCGGTCAATGCCTATTACCGCAAACACGGCACACTGGACGGCTGCCCGCACCTCTCTCCTGAAAACATCGAAAACCTGAAAGCGGATATGGCATCCGGCTGGCACTATGAAAAGAAGCCGTTTCAGAGCTGGGAGCTGTCCAACAACAATGCGGAAATCCGCCGCGTCCGGCAGCGGATCGAAAGCCTGACCCGCGCAAACGAAGTGGCCTATGTGGGCTGGGAGTTTGACGGCGGCCATGTGGAGGCCAACCGGGATCAGGGCCGCTTGCAGGTGTTCTTTGACGGCAAGCCGGAAGCGGACGCCCGCCAGCAGTTGAAAGAACACGGTTTCCGCTGGGCGCCGAGTGTGGGCGCATGGCAGCGGCTTTTGAACGACAATGCCTACTATGCGTCGGACAGGATCGCGTGTATTCAGCCCCTTTCCGGCATTAAGCCCACGGAGCTGCAACGCAACAGCAGCCGGGAGCAGCGGGCGCAGATGGCACAGGAACAGGCCGAGCCGGACTACTTCTACCGGGTACACGCCAACCCCCGCAGCGACAGCCGGGAAAACCTGTATATGCTGCAAGCCTATATCCCGCAGGATAACGGTAGGGCCAAGATCGGAGATATTCTCTACGTCGGGACGCCGGAACGGTGCCGGGAGCTGATGGATCAGCTCAACACCGGGGAGCTGACGCAGGAAGCCGTCAAGGAGCTGTATGCCAAGGAACAGGAGCAGCCGACACAAGAACCCACCCCGGAACAGGAACCGGGACAAGAGCCGGAGCCGGAACAAGAACCCGTGCAGGAGCCGGAGCCGGAAACTGCCCCGGCGCAGGAGGTTACTTCCGACACCGAGCCACAGGCGGCTCCCGCCAAACCCCTGACGGAGTTGCAGAAAAAGGCGCTGGAAATCGCTGACCGCTACAAAGACCTGCCCTTGCAGGCCAAGATTGATGTGATCGCGCAGGCGTTTGGCTGCAAGACCGGCGAAATCCACACGTCCCCCTGTACCGGCAAATGGCGCGGCACCAGCGATATGACGATCCGTTTTGACAACGGCGCGTCCCTGTTTATCGGCAACCACCTGACGCCGAAAGCCAAGACGGTCAAGGTGCAAACGGAATGTGTCAACCGCACTTTGGTACAGTACAACCCGGAGATCGTCAAGGCCACCAAGGAAGCGGCCCTGCCCGCGCTGTTGCAGCGGGAGGCCAAGGACAACGAGATCGCGGCCCAAAAGGGCTTGAAGCCCTACACGCTGCTCAATGTGGAGTTCAACGAGGGAGCCGATGAAAAGACCGGCGGTTATATTGGCTGGTACTATGTGACGCTGGCCGTGGACGGCAAAATCTGTACCCATCTGGAAACGGGATTGAACCATGACATTGCCAGCGGCAAGGTGAGCGACACCCCAACACGGGCCGACTACTACCCGGCAGGAGCCTTGAAAGAGGCCGATGTAGACTACGTTTTCAATAACGTGGGCTTTTCCTCTGCGTCCACCCTCTATACGGTGCCGTTGCGGGACGATGTGCGGGAACGGGCCGAAAAGACACTGGCCGAGCGCAGCGCCGCCGCGCCGGAGGCAAGCCGGGAATGGGGCTTTTACATCATTCCCGATCTGAAAACATGGGCCACCAATGCCGAGCAGCAGACCCCGATAGAGCATTTCGCTACCTTTGAGGAAGCCAAGGCCCGGTTCGACGAGCTGCGGAGCCAGCCCTATAACAGCGAGGCCAAGGATTTGAACACCGATGGCCGACCCTATGCCCATCTGACGCTGGGCATGGAAAGCAAGGACGGCATGAGCGCCGCCGATATTCTTCATGTACGGGCGGGCCAGAATTATCTTGTGGAGGACTTCACTCGCATGGAACGGTTGCGGAGTGATCCCGTGGTACTGGAAAGCCTTTCCCGTGTGGCACAGGAAATCGGCTTTGACCGGGTGCGGCCCTATGTGGTGGAGAACGGCAGCTACAAGGCCATGCCGGATATGCCTTTCACCCAATGGGAAAACCCGTATTTCACCGTCGATCCCCCGGCACAGGAGCAGGGCGACACCTTTACCATCTACCAGCTCAAAGGCGGGCCGGAAACACGGGACTATCGCTTTGAGGCTTACGAGAGCTTGCAGGAAGCGGGGCTGGCCGTTGACCGGCAGAATTACGATCTTATCTACACGGCCCCGCTGGACGGCAAAACCACGCTGGAGGACATCTACCGTACATTCAACCTTGACCGTCCCGCCGACTTCACCGGCCACAGCCTTTCCGTTTCCGACGTTGTGGTGCTGAACCGCAGCGGAAAGGAGGAAGCCCATTACTGTGACAGCTTCGGCTTTACGCCGGTGCCGGAGTTTTTCTTGCAGCGGGAAAAACAGCTTACGCCACGGGAATTGCTCACCGGCGAGAGCATCCAGACCCCAAGAGGTAGCTTCCTTGTAACCGACATGAGCCGGGAGCAGTTGGAGGCCGCAGGCTATGGTTTCCACCACCAATCCGAGGACGGCAAGTATCTTATCATGGGCAACGGCACAGACGCTTTTGCCATCCCCGCCCAGCAGGAAAGCCCCATCAAGGCCGCTGAAATGACAACCGAGCAGAACTACAACATGATCGACGGTGTTCTGAACAATGCCCCGACCATGAGTGAACTGGAAGCCAAGGCCAAAGCCGGGGAACAGATTTCCTTGTTCGACGTGGCCGAGGCAGCCAAGGCGGAGGCCCAAAAGCCCAAGCAGCCCCAGCGCCCGGCGCAGAAACAGAAAAAACCGTCCATCCGGGCGCAGCTCAAAGCCGCCAAGGAGGAACAGCAGAAGAAACCGCCGCAGCGGGAAAAAGCACAGGAATTGGAGGTGTGACACCATGAACAGGTTTGAGAATGTGGATGTTCTGGCCGCGCTGGAACAGCTCATGCGGCAGAACACCGCCTTTTATCGCAGCGATTTTGAGATCGACAAAGAGATCATCGGGCGGGCCGCTGCCAGCGACAAGGCCGAGGACAGGACGCTTTTGTGGATGTCCCGCCCGTCCGGGACGCACTGTTTCCGGGAAAGTGATGTGTACCTGCAAGGCACCCGACAGCACAACACATGGAAGTTTTACGGGGAGCAGACCCGTGACCGGGTGCTGGCCTACGCCGTGGAGCTGACCGGCAAGGTGCGGGGCGTCATTCGCGGCAATCTCTATGAGCTGGACTATCCCCAGCACTTCCGGCACGTCGCAGCCGAGGCGGTACAGGCCGACAACATCATCCTGCACTATGAAAAGGGCGACCGGGAGCAGCCCGCCGGTCTGTACTTCGACGGGCGGCCCGATCCCAAGTTGGGGGCGTTCCTGCGGTATGAGGCCAAGCCTAATGAGCCGGAACACCTGCGGGAGCTGTTGCGGCAGGAACAGAAAGGCCGGGCGCAGCTTGCGCCCGG
>JAJEQR010000140.1 GCA_020687485.1 Hominifimenecus microfluidus
CAGGAGCGGAACCGTGTTGCCAACCAGATCTATTTCTTTCTGCGGGATGGCATGGATGAAATGCCGGAGGAGCTTGGCTTAAAGGCAGGAAATTATCCGGAAAGTGAAGCAAAAATCATGGAGCTGCTTTCCACACATGAGGGCAGGGAACAGCTTAAAAATATTTTGGAAGATGCGGCAAACCGCCTTGCTTCTGGAGAAGCAGAATTAAAATGGCGGCATGTGAAATCACCGGAATATCTGTTATCGGAGATAGCAGACCTTGACAGGGAGAGACTGGAATTTCCATTGCCGGATGCGGTAGAGGTAGCACAGGAAGATTTTATCACACAGGATGAAATCGACTATGCACTTGGCAGAGGAAGCGGCTATGAGCATGGAGCTTTCCGCATTTATGAGTATTTCATAGAAGGACATGACCAGAAAGAAACAGTTGCTTTTCTGAAAAATGAATATGGCATCGGTGGCGGTTCCGGTGGACTGCCGGGCAATGATGATTCCCATAATGAACATGACGGAAAAGGTATCCGTCTGGAGAAGGGCAGTTATGGCAATCCGTATGCAAAAGTGCTTCTGAACTGGAATGTTGTGGAGAAAAGGCTGCGTGAGCTGATCAAAGAGGATAAATATTTATCTCCACAGGGGAAAGAGAATTATAAGGCATACAAAGAGGAACAGGCAGAGAAAGCGAGACAACGTGAGCTTTCCCGTCTGGAGCATGGACAACGGCTTGAATGTAAGAAGGACATCGAAGCTCTGATTGCTGAGAAATTCAATGGCTTTGTGCTTCCGAGGAATACCGCAGATGAGATCGTAGATAAATATGGCATTGGCTGTGTGGAATTTGTTCTTGCAAATACGGTTACGCATTTTGATTATGATGGTCGTTTTTCACAGAACAACAAGGACTGGGCAAAGGGCATTGTTGCGGAAAATGAGTGGGAGAACAACGATCTGATTCTAAGCTCACATCCGGCAGTGCTGGACGGATTTACCAATCAGGCGAGAAGATATATCAATGTGCTTCGGGAAAAAGAAAAGGAAGCACAGCAAAGAATCACGATTGATGGATATGAGAGTGTTCTGGTTGATGAGTGGGGCAGTGAAAAAGAGAAATACCTGCTTGGAAATAACATAGAGGACAGCAGTTTTTATTATGCGCAGGTCAATGGGAAAACCTTTGAATACGACCATAAGCCGGAGCGTAGCGAAGTAGAGGACGATTATATCAATGCCATTGCAGAGGAAGATATTGACAGGCACGAAGCAGAAATGTTTTCACGCTTTGAGGGGACGGATGGTATCGCAGAGCTGGATGAAGTGCAGGAATTAGCGTGGCATGTGGTACATGATGCAGATGATGAATATGGAAATCCGACACAGTGGAGTGCCACCTTATCAGAGGGAGTATTTCTTTGGATTGATAAGAAAGTGGACGGATATGCTATTTATGATACGGCAGACACCACCCGTCCGGCATTGGAGACATTTTCGACTTTGCAGGAA
>JAJEQR010000141.1 GCA_020687485.1 Hominifimenecus microfluidus
CATCGATGAGTTAAGGATAGCGGACTCATTGAATAGCTGTATGTGGCGCATAGAGCGGGAGAAGAAAAGACGGATGCAGGAGCGCCTGAAGGAAATAGACGAACACAGGAGGGCAACGGATGAACAGATTGACACATGAGCGCTGCAGCGGTATTAAGCCAGGTTACTGGTCGCCGCAGCGGAAGGAGATTCTGATTGATCGCCTGGGGCAGTATGAGGACACCGGCCTGACTCCGGCGGAGATCCTGGAATTGAAAAGCAGGCATCGGGAACTGTTAAAAGCAGCAGAGGAAAGCAGGTAGAGAAATCCCCGGCGGGCATGACACCGGCCGGGGAAGCTCATTACTGTTCGTCCTTGATGAAGTCATTGATAAACTTCTTGATCTCTGTGGTGGGAGTCGTTCCGAGCTCTGCGCACTTTGCCTTGAAGGCTTCGAGCACTTCCGGCTTCAAGTCGAGCGGGAACCGAACATAATTTCTTCTCAGATTCTTGATCTGAGCGGAATACTTGGAATCACTCATGTTAAAGAATACCTCCTTTCGTGAGCAGCAGTTCGATCAGCGCCACCAGGAAGGCGATCAGACCGACGCATTTGAGAACGTGGAAAAGTAACTGTGCAAGTGCTTTTTTCATGGTTGAAATGGAAGAGCTTTCGTGTTATAGTTTTGGTAGGCAGGGGTCGAAGCCCCCGCCGCTTGATTAGAACACCAGCTTAATCAATATCAGCAGCCAACCGATTACTGATATGAGCTGGATAAGGAGCTTTTCAATCTGTGCCAGCAGTTTGATGAGCTCCTTTATCTTTTGTATCAGCTCTTCCATTTTGTTCACCCCCTTTCGATGATTTAATTATATCATATACGCACGTATATGTCAAGCGGAATATAGAAGATTTTTAAATTTTTTTACGAAAAAGCAGGAGGAAAAATGGGAAAAGTAACGAAAAAGATGCTGGAGGAGTACCGGAAAACCAAGGCAGACATTCCGATCCTTCAGGCGGAACTGGAAAATATGCGGCAGGGGGAAGCCGGGATCGGAACCAGCGTGATTATGGATTACAAGAAAGGCTATCCCCGGCCGCAGAGTGTATCCGGCTTTGACTGGCCTCTGTACGAACGGAGACAGAAAGCCCTGCAGAAGAAACAGGAGAACTGTCAGGCGGTGGAGCGTTGGATTGAAGAGATCGAGGACGGCCGCACCCGCTGCGTCTTCCGAATGTATTACATCGAGGGGCTTGGATGGGAGAAAATCGCTACCAAGCTTGGATATCATGGTAAACCAGATTATCCAAGGTTGATGATTCGGGATAAGCACTTCAAGAAAATTCAGGAAAAATAAAAAAGTTCGTTTTATTCGGAAAATTCGTTGTACAATATAATCAGGCAAAAAGGGTTCCGCCCTTGAAGCTTGATATGCTACCCTCATATAGGACAATGAAATATAAAAGTCCTATATGGGGGTATTTTCATGTTCAGAAAGAGTAA
>JAJEQR010000143.1 GCA_020687485.1 Hominifimenecus microfluidus
TGCAATCGGCGGACTCCACCAGACGGTTTTGCGGAGCAAAACGGACGCGATGCGGAGCGAGCGGACTAAACTGATTCAGTTATAATTACCATCCCTCCCCTATAATGAAGATGCCATCTTTTGATGGTAAATAAATCATTATAGGAGGATGTTGTATGTTAGATTACAAGAACATCATCATCAAACGCTATACTCTGAACCTTAGCTTCAAAGAACTGGCTGAAGAGTTCGGAGCGAGCAAGTCAGGGGTCAATGACTTCATCAGAGCCTTTGAAAAGTGCGATAAACTTTCTTATCCGCTTCCGGAAGGGATCACTAATTATGCCATCTCTGAGCTGGTTTACGGTCATGTTCCCGGAAGTAACAACCGCAGTTCTGAATACGAGCAGCCTGATTTTGAGTGGGTATTCAGGCAGATGAATGAACGTAAAAACATGACGCTTACTTATCTCTGGAACCGCTATCAGAAAGACTGCCGGGCAAAAGAAGCAAAGCCATACCAGTACCGACAGTTCTGCGAACTCTACAACAAGTGGTGTGAAGAGAACTATGAAACCCTTCACATCCCAGCTGTTATCGGTCAGAAAATGGAAGTCGATTTCGCAGGTAAGACCTTTGAACTGATCGATAAGATCTCCGGAGAGATCACCAGCATTGTTGTTTTTGTGGCCGTTCTTCCGTATTCTCAATACATCTATGCAGAAGGTATGAGCTCCACACGCGAACCTCAGTGGATTGATGTGAACAATCATGCCTTGAAATACTTTGGCGGTGTTCCGGCAATCGTGGTCTGTGACAACTGCAAACAGGCAGTCCTTACGAATCGGGACTGGATCGATCCGGATCTCAATAAAGACTATGCCGAGTGGGCGGATCATAATCACACCGTCATCCTGCCGGCGAAGGTCCGTAAACCCAGGTATAAAAGCTCCGTGGAGAATGCTGTCGGAATCCTGGAAAAGGGGTTCTTCCACGATCTGGAGGATAACTGCTATTTCAGCCTTGAACAATTCAACCGCGATCTCTGGAAAAAGCTGGATGCGCTAAACCACGAGAACTTCAAAAAGAAAGATTACAGCAGATACGATAAATGGGAAGAAGAAAGACATGAATTGATGCCGCTTCCGTCCATGCAATACCAGTACATGGAGCGAAAAACGGCGAAAGTGTCTGGCGACTTCCATGTGCGCTTCGACAACGCTTATTATAGCGTTGATAAAGCGTTTTTGCATAAGAGTGTTATGATTGCAGCTACTGCTGATACCGTTAACATTTATTCCTTAATGGGCGACTTGATCGTGAGCTGGCGCAGAGCCTCTCATCGCGGTGAATGGCTCACAGATCCCCGGCATCTGCCGGATTCTTACAAGCAGATGTCCGAATG
>JAJEQR010000144.1 GCA_020687485.1 Hominifimenecus microfluidus
TATGCTTGGCACATTGGTGCTATCGAACGAGAACCGACTGTTCGCACTATGCGAAAGGAAGCCCCCACCTCTATAGGCGGGGGAGGATGTCACCTCCCATCCGCCGGATACGCTCAGAGAAATTCAAAAGGCAAAAAGTTCCACAAAATCAGAAAGAGTTAGCGAAGGCCGGAGAAATACCAGCGAAAGGTGTCTAATTTATGAAAGTTATTGTTACACATCCCGTTACTGAACAACAAAAGAAGGATTTTCAGGTGGCTGCGCCCAATGCAGAATTGCTCTTTCTTTCCGTCGATGATGTGAGTGAGGAGCTTCTTGCGGAAGCTTCCGTTGTAATTGGAACGATTCCGCCCAGTCGTTTTCATGCTTATGAAAAGCTTCAGCTGCTCCAGTTGGGAAATGCCGGAACCGACGGCTATACCGATCCTGGTGTACTGGCTCCTCATACCATTCTGGCAAACTCTTCCGGGGCTTATGGCCTGGCGATCTCGGAACATATGCTGGCACAGCTTCTTATGATGATTAAGCGGCTGAATTCTTACTACGATATGCAGAAGGAAAAAAACTGGTGCGACCTTGGACCGGTTCGCGGCATCTACGACTCCACCACACTCGTTGTTGGTATGGGTGACATCGGCGGTGAATTCGCCCGACGGATGCACCTTCTGGGAAGTCATGTTCTCAGCATCCGCCGTCATGCCGGTGAGAAACCGGACTGGCTGGACGCTCTGGGAACAATGGCTCAGCTGGATGAGTTGGCTGCCGAAAGCGGATTATGTCGCCTGCGTGCTTCCTGGCACACAGGAAACCTGGCATCTCTTCGATGCGGAGCGCCTGAAGAAATTGAAGCCGGATGCTATTTTAATCAACGCCGGACGAGGCAGCGCGATTGACAGCTATGCGCTGAATAATGCACTTCGCACAGGTACAATCGGAGGAGCATGCCTGGATGTGGTGGAGCCAGAACCTCTTCCCACAGATCATCCGCTGTGGGAGGCACCGAATCTGCTGCTGACACCACACATTTCCGGTTTCTATCATCTGCATGAAACACTTGATCGCATTCTTGCAATCGCGCTGGAGAACCTTCGCGCTCTGGTAAATGGGGAACCTATCCGCAATGTTGTGGACAAGACCAGCGGCTATCGCGATAATTCCGGAAATAACCCGATTTCTTTTTCATAGAGCACAAAAAAGCACCCCGGCCAGATGCAGGAAAACGCATATAGCCGAGGTTCAAGTCGAGCAACCGCGAGACTTGGCGCGTGATTCTGGTCAGCGTAAGCTGACATATTCTTTACAGAATCACTGC
>JAJEQR010000145.1 GCA_020687485.1 Hominifimenecus microfluidus
GGATGCCAAAGCAATCTATAAGTTAGGACAGTTAGTACTTGTGAATTTAAAAATATTTGATGAGTACATTGAGACATCTTATATCAGTTTTTTTGAGTTTACACAAAACTTGAAACGGTCTCATCGCCTTTTCATTCATAAGTACCGTTACTTTAGCTTTTGATTTCTTACCTTCTTCATCAACGGCCTGAAAGGTCACAAATTTTGCGCTGTCCCCGTATTCGGATCTTTTTGCCTGACCTGCCCGGAGGATTTTTGCTTTTTCTATCTGTCTGCTGATTTCATTCTTTTGTTTTTTAGCGAGCTGAGGATTATAGACAGCTACCCGTTTTTCCTGTAACCGTACAATCTTTTCCCGCCCCTGTCCGTCCGTGTATTTATAAGAGAAATCATCGACACACTCTTTGATCCGGTAAAGAAGATCCCCCTTCTTGTTTTTGACATCCCGGTAATCATTTTCCAATAAAACCCAAACCTGTTCTGTTTCCGGAAGTTGTTTCACAGACTTGGAGAAAAGGTATCCGTCTCCTGACTTTACTGCATGGAGGATATTTTCCGAACAGTTCAATCCTTTGTCTGCTACCCGGATGGTTTTCCCGGAAATGTTGTTCCGGCTTTTCAGGTCATCGATCACCTTACGGATCACAGGCTTCTCACTTTCGTTACCGGGATAGAGCTTCATCCCGACCGGGATCTGATGAGCATCAAGAAGGAGCCCCATTCCGACAATCGGATCTTTTCTATTCTCTTTGGAAGGGCCCTTCCGGCGGAAATCATCCTCCCTGTCGATTTCAAAGTAAAAGTTTGTACAGTCGAAATAAGTATGAGAAGTATCAAACGGATAGTTCCTGTTGATCTGATGGTTATAGATCTCGATAACCTTTTCATATTCAGAGCCAAGATACTCCAGTCCTGCATACAGCTGGTTCAGGGAAAATTTGGCAGGCTCATATAACTTCGGCAGTACTTCGTCAAAAGTTTTAGCTTTTGAACAGGGGCAGACCGCTCTGGAATAGATCAGGGAAGACAGGAGAGAAAACACATTAAACTTGAAATCCGTAGCAGTCTGCATAAGATCGATATATTTCTTTACGTCCAGAGATTCATTGAGATTTTTGAGAGGAAAGTATCCCAGAAATTTTTCAGGAGTTTCCTCGGAGATCTGCAAATCTTTCTCGCTTTGCCGTTGCTCTGTCAACTGTTGATTTAATCGGGCAACCTCATTTTTGAAGAAAGTGGTGTGCTCCCCGTCAAGAGGACAATAAAAAATAATAAATTTTTGTATCGTCAGCCATGCTATGGCTGGCGA
>JAJEQR010000146.1 GCA_020687485.1 Hominifimenecus microfluidus
CAGTGATTCTGTAAAGAATATGTCAGCTTACGCTGACCAGAATCACGCGCCAAGTCTCGCGGTTGCTCGACTTGAAAACTTTTTTGGAGGGAAATATGCAGTATGTTGTGTTACTTGCAGCTATCTTAATTTTGGCGGGTTCCGTTTTTCTTGGTTATCGAAAAGGCTTTATCCGTACTGCGCTGGGAATGCTGGCACTTGTTCTTTCATTAGTGATTATGCAGCTGATTGGTCCTGCTGTCGGGAATTTCCTTATGGAGGATTCTGGATTGTATGAAAAGACAAGTCGGACGATTGCAGAGTCTTTGAAGGCATCGGTGGATTTGCCGGAGACACCGGATTTTTCTGATATTCCAGCGGATATGGTAACACCGGAGCTGGAGGCGCAGGCAGAGAAGCAGGCGCTGGAGCAGACATTTCTTCCGGAAGCTCTGGTTCAGGCAATCCTGGCGAATTCATCACTTTCCGATGCGGGAAAAGTTGGTGTGGATGCGGCTTTTGAGAAGGCGGGAGAGTATTTAGGGGAGATTGTCGTGCGGATTCTGGGATCAGCACTGACATTTCTGATTACGTTTGTGATTATCCGCCTGCTGTTTGTTGCAGCGGGAATTGTGGGAAGCGTACCGGGAATTCATGAAGTGAACCGTATTCTGGGTGCGGTTCTTGGCGCTTTGCGTGGAGTGGTCATCCTGTGGTTGCTCTGCTTTGTGGTTACGTTGCTGGCACCAACGGAATTCGGGCAGGCGATATTGGGAACCATCGAGAGCAGCGCGTTCCTGAGCAGCTTCTACAGCGGTGCTTTGTCATTCGGAAGCGTGCTGCGCCTGGGCGTACAGATGATACAGTAAGAAAGCCTGGCTTTGCTATACGAAAACACAATGAAAGAGAAAAACGAAGCGGCAAAAAAAATAACTTGTGGTTATGCAGAGATTAAGACACCTGTATAGGAGGGAAAAACACAAGAAAAATAAAGGCGTACGAAGAATGACGGAATCAGACACAAGGAAAGCAAAACAAAATGAAAAAAAGTGAAAAATTATGTTGACAAACGGCTGAATGCGTGGTAATATATAAAAGCTTCATCGGTAGCGCCTCTGAGAAACACAGAGGAACGAAGAAAAGCAAAAAAGAATTAAAAAAAGCTTGACAAGAACAGCGAGTTATGATAACATATATAAGCTGTCACTTGAACAGCAAAGCAAAGAACCTTGACAAATGAACAATGTATCCAACCCTGAAA
>JAJEQR010000147.1 GCA_020687485.1 Hominifimenecus microfluidus
AATGCGGAATACTTTACCAGAAAAGCGATGACTGTCGGTCCGAATACAGTAAAAGTCATTGAGCGTATTCTGAAAAGTCGCGAACATGAGGTTCAGACGTACCGCCTCTGTCTCGGTGTACTGAACTTCGTGAAGAAGTACAGCAAACTGGCACTTGAAAACTGCTGCAACCTGGCGCTCGATACAAACCATGTCACCTATACATTTATAAAGAACTCCATCGCAGCTGTCGCAGATGAGATTGGGACGGCTGGCTATAATACTAGGCTTAATGAAGAGCGCAACAAAGGCGGATTTGTCATGAGTTCGCATGCAGGAGACATTGACCGCCTTCTTTCAAAGAGCAGCAAGCTGGCTGAAAGAGAGGTGGATCATGAATAAACAGGACCGTATCACTGAGCTCACGGAACAGTTAAATGAACTTCAACTGCCAAACATGGCATCTTCTTTGGAATCGATCTGCAGCACTGGAAGGTTTGATTCTTTAGATAACCTTTCTCTGTTGGAGGAAATGGTAGGGTCGGAGTATGAGGCCAAAACCTCGCTGAAGTTTCAGAATCGTCTGAAACGGGCACATTTATCTGGTGGACCACAGACGATCGACCGCTGTAAAGATTCCGCCGAAAGGGCATACCTGCCGCCAGATATCACCTCAACGCTTGCCTCTTTGGACTTTATAAGGGAAGGGCTGAATGTCTGCATCCTCGGTCCGTCCGACAGCGGAAAGTCTTACCTGGCCAAGGCGCTTGGTATTCAGGCTTGCCTGAAATACCGCACAAGCTATCACCACTGTGAGGAGCTCCTGGAGAGCATGGTAGCCTTGAAACAAACAGACTACCAGAAGTACCAGAAGAAAGTGCGTTTTCTCATGAAACTGGATCTTCTGATCCTGGATGATTTCCTCCTGCATACAGTAACTGATGAGCGCGAAATAAAGGTCTTATTTGAGATCATGGAAAAGCGCAGTGAACTCTGCAAGAGCACAATCGTATGTTCGCAGCGCGAGCCAAACAGCTGGGCATCTATGATCCTTAATGATGAAGTATCCGCCAACTCGATTCTGAAACGAGCAACAAAGCACTACACTGTGGTAATAAAGCCGCGTGAGTAACTAAAAATACATTGTTTCAGGGCGTCCGTTGTGCTTTGCACAGCGTCCGCTCTGAAACGCATCGGAGTCCGCTGGACTCTGCAGAATGCA
>JAJEQR010000148.1 GCA_020687485.1 Hominifimenecus microfluidus
AGAAGGGGCTGAAAGCATGGGCAGATCTGCTGCACAGCCGTAAGATCGGCGGCGGCGAAGCAGCGAAGGGATTCTTCTTCAGTGATGAGTTCCAGAACCTGAAGCTTGACAATAAGGAATTTGTAACCCGCTGCTATCGTACCTTCCTGAACCGTGAGCCCGATGCTCAGGGTCTGTCAAACTGGATGAACGTTCTTGCTCAGAGCAACGATCGTGCTTCCGTTCTGGATGGATTCATCGGCTCCAGTGAGTACGCGAAGCTGTGCGTATCCTACGGGATTGATAAGTGATCAGTGGATCAGTGGCCAGCGGTCAGTGATCAGAGAAGAGGAATCGCAGGATTCCGGACAGAGAGGGCAGCCCTTCGGGGCTGTCCTTTTTGCGTAAATGTGCTGCCTGTATTTCAGTAAAAACATCTGAAAATGAACTTTTATTAAACAAATTAGCAAAAATAGCAATAAATGACAAGTTATTAAAAATAATAAATCAAACAAAAAACTGTTGATTGCTTTTTCTCTGGTTTCTCCTTAAACTGAAGTTACGTGAGGGCCTATGCACCAGGCCTTTCGAAAATAAAGAAGGAGGAGAACATATGTCTTCTAAGGTGAAAAGACGTCAAGTGCTGAAAAAAGCAATGGCTGGTCTGCTTTCTCTGGCAATGGTAGCTACCATGATTACGCCAGCAAGCAAAACCGTATACGCCGCGGCGCTGGACGACGAGCAACTGATAACCGTCGAAGCACAGGAAGAAATCCCTGAAGTGGATTCCGAAGAACCTGTTGCAGCTGACCCCCAGGCATCTCCCGAAGCTCCGGAAGCAGAAGAACCGGAAGTTGTGGAAGATCAGGCAGTAGAAGTTCTTAACCCCCAAACCCTCTCAATTAACGACATCAACACGATTCAGGCAGTGACTGATATGACCATGTACGGTCAGGGCCTGACGGAAGTTATTATAACTTACAAAGAAGGAGTTGATGTCAGCAAAGTAACGGCAGCGAATTACGTGCTGGAAGATCGAGGCAGTCTGAATCCCGATTACGCGAAGATCACGATTGACAGCGTAACGACCGAAGGCCAGACCGTGACTCTGAAAGTGAGCAATGACACTGCTGCTACGGCCAACAATTCCATTATCTATACTGGTGAGAACGCTGGCAAGCGTGAGCGCAACGCGCTCGGCATCTACTGTACCGGTGC
>JAJEQR010000149.1 GCA_020687485.1 Hominifimenecus microfluidus
TTTGACTGTTTATAGGATTGACTCTATTATTACATAGATTTCTGCATGGAGGAAGGTACGTTCTATTTACCGTTTACAGATATACTGGGAGAAACTATTGGCTGGGACTTTATAAATAAGATATTAGATAAAATAAAATTTCCACTTAACGCTGGACAAATAGCGAATATAGGTTTCTTTTCTATGATAGTGTTGGGAATTATTGTGTATTATAAAACAAAGTATTAAGGGCGATTGTATAATTCATTGTAAATACTAAAGGGATCATTGGGGGGCAGGCACTGGGAACTGCCTTACGATAAAATTGCATAACCGACGACATATTATCAATTAATGCAACCAGTGGAAGTATTGAAAGGAATTGCGGCACCTTGGTTTGGACAAATGGGGGGGTGGAACTCAATATGTTTTAATTGGTGGAAATGTGCAAGATTTATTAAACAGTGGTGTATTAAGAGTTTTTGGAGAATAGCTATGACAAGAAAAGAATTTATTGATGGATTGATTGAAAATGGAATAAATCCCAACATTGTAAATTTTGACGATGATGTATGGAAAGATGGTTATTGTGTGAGAAAGAATTACTTTGGATGGGAAGTATTTACTCGTGACCGAGGCATTGAATTTAATGCTATTGGATTCCCATCAGAAAGCAATGCACTAGAAAGTCTTTATGAATCACTGGTTAGTTTTTGCCAGAAATTTGGTCCTGAGTATTTAAATATGTAAAATTATTATTTTGTGCAATTCACCTCTTACATTTAGAGATGAATTGCACACAGTTTCACAAGCCGTATCAAACCAATGCGGGAGGTGAATTCTTTAATAAGAAGTAGGCCTCCATCGGAAGAAAGATCGCCGCCGTTGAAATTAATTTTGATTTTCTTATTGCTTTCAAGTGAAATGGTGTTTAGAATAGTCATAGAGGATCTCTTTTCTTGGTTTGATTATGGCTGCAATCGGCGGACTCCACCAGACGGTTTTGCGGAGCAAAACGGACGCGATGCGGAGCGAGCGGACTAAACTGAT
>JAJEQR010000014.1 GCA_020687485.1 Hominifimenecus microfluidus
TCAGCTACTGGAACAATCGGAGGATCTGCACTGCCAATGGAGGACTTCCTCCCATGGTAAAACGTAGGCAGTACTATGAGGCTTTGGATGTAGCTGCATAGTCAGTGATATCCTTGAGAAAAATGTGTCAACTAATCTTGACAATATCAATACGCTTAGTTCCTGTGCCACTTCTTCGGCACAAATAAATCTGTTTTTCATATAATCAGTCCTTTCTTTCATTTTTTATCGCCGTTCTATCCGAAGGAAGTTCCAGCAGGTATTCCCTGTTCGGTACTGTGCTGTCCCGATATATCATAATATGTCAGGCGCTCGCTTGCTGTCTGGCAAGGTCTTGGCGGTTTATACTGTTCGGACGGTCATTTTGTTTTCATCAAACTTATTTGTTTAATTTTAGCTTATT
Source organism: Hominifimenecus microfluidus (assembly GCA_020687485.1). Taxonomy (GTDB): domain Bacteria; phylum Bacillota; class Clostridia; order Lachnospirales; family Lachnospiraceae; genus Hominifimenecus; species Hominifimenecus microfluidus. The sequence goes on from JAJEQR010000014.1 coordinate 404, forward strand.
ATACTAAGCATATTTGTTTGTGTCAGGTGGCTTTTCGGAAAATATTAAACTTTTTTGTTTTGTATTATTTTGACTTCTCCTAAACATATCTGCTATACTCATTGTAAAATACATACAAGGAGTGGACACGTTATGGCGATTGGAGAGAGAATACATTTTTTCCGCATTCTGCGTGGGATGACACAAAAATATCTTGGTACGATTGTCGGCTTTCCTGAGCGAAGTGCCGATGTACGTTTAGCACAATACGAAACAGGAACAAGAAAACCGAAAGCGGAACTTACTGCTGCACTGGCTCAGGCTCTTGATGTTTCCCCTCATGCCCTTGATGTGCCTGACATTGACAGCTATATCGGGCTGATGCACACTTTGTTTACCCTTGAAGATTTGTACGGTCTGACTGTTAGTGAATCAGACGGAGAAATCTGTCTGAAAGTCGATACTTCCAAAGGCAAAGACGCTCACGAACTCCGGAAAATGCTGTATGCCTGGAAAGAGCAGGCTGACAAGCTATCTTCTGAGGAAATCAGCAAGGACAAATACGATCAGTGGCGTTACCATTACCCGGAGTTCGATACTACGCAAACATGGGCAAAAATCCCATCACAGGCACTTAGCGACGCTATGGTCGAAATGTTCCAAGACAAACTCAAACCAGATAAATAAAGGGGGAAAATAAAATGCCTGTTGTTCCTATTTACCTCAATATAGATGATAAAACGTATCAAGGTATTAAAGCAGGTACTTTAGAGTTATACGGCTTAGCCAAAAATGCCAACACAAAAAGAGTGGCTAAACATATTCCTACAGTGGCTGATGCAACTAAAGAAAGTGCATCAAAAGCTATTGATTTTGTTCGAGCACATCAAAAAGGAGCCTTCATAATAAGCGGTGTCCTCATTGCTGGAGGTACTATTGCTGGTACAGTTGGCTATATTGCATATCGTAAGCAGAAAAAACTTGATAAGCAATTTAGATTAGCTTTACAGGAGTATTTGGACGCTGCTCGTAATGGCACTTTGAACCTTGACATATTGAACAGTCTCATTAGTTCCATCGAAGCAATCGAAAAAAACACTCAAAAAAAATCTATCAACCTCAATATTTCAGCAACTCAATTTAGTGATTTAATAAACTGCATATTTGATTTCACTAAACGCTTAGCTGAAGCTAATAACTTTAATACAAATTCCATAAACCGACCAAAATATTTTAAAAAGAAAACCTCCGATGATTTGAAATATTATTTGAATATGCAAAAACAAATTTTTGAACAAGCAGCATAAAGACGACAAAAAGCCCTTAGCCATGAGTTTTTACCCACAGCTAAGGGCTTTCTAAATAATATGGATTTATTTGTTGCACAACAACCTGTCAATCATTCTCTAACCCGAAAACCACTGGATTACAAGAATAATGGCTCTCATGCAACTGTTATCAATTTGTTATCAAAAGACTTTTAAAAATGCTGCAAACCCGCATAAACGCTGGGTTTACTAAGCATTTTTGTTTATTCAAACTCCTTTGCGAACTGCGTTTCATGACACGCAAAGGCTGTTATTAGAGGCTTATGCTTCGAACGTGTGTTCTAATTTTGTGCTTTTCGCACCGCTTATAAAGAAATAAACTCCAAAATAACTCCATTTTACTCTTTATTATTTTGTTGTTCTTCTCTTGCGTACAGGAGATCCAATGCCTGACATACAACACCACTCATGCTCTGATAGTGTCTTTCTGCATACTCAACAAGTCTCTGTTTTTGTTCTGGAGTCACCCGTACTCGTATGTTTTCTTCTTTGCCATCTTTTGGTGTTTTTCTAGCCAAACATATCACTTCCCTTCCACAAGTACAGTTTACTACTGATTACTACAAAATGTCAATCTATTTTTGTTATTTATATATATATTCTCTTGGACTAATCTTGAGATATCTTGGACTAGTCTTGGACTAATTTATTTCTCACTCCTGTAGATCTTTATCTACAATCTCCCAGTAACCATTCTTTGGAGAGCCATGTCTTATAAGAATACCATACTCTTTTAACTTCTTAATATTGTTCTCTATATTTCGACTGGCAACACCGATTTTTTCAGCTAACTTAACCGCTGATAATTGATGATCTTCTGAAAGCAATTTTATAATCTTTTGCTGTGTATCGTTGAGGTCTGTTCTCCACGCTACTTCCGATGTTTCTCCGATGCTTCTCCGATGCTTCTCCGATGCTTCTCCGATGTTTTCTTTTTCATTTATCATCGGAAATGAATTACGAAACAGCTCTACCCGAAACATATTATCGAATTCCTGAAATTTCGGCTTCGGAAGTCCATACTCCTCTGCTGCATTAAGGATTCTTTTAATTCCGCTTCCCCATGCTTCTACGAGTCCCATCTGACTGAATATATTGGCAATTCCTTTATTCCGGATCTTAGAATGACCATTCATGATTTCCTCATAAGTCAATCCGTTATATAATCCGCCTGGAGAAGTCACTTCCAGTCTGTCATCATAAACTGCGACCTGAATACAGGATTCATCCAACAGGTTACGGTGACAATGGGCGTTAATGATCATTTCCCTGATTGCTTCCGGCGGTAGCTCATATTTCTCTTTTCGCACCAATCCGTCAATTGTTGCTCCAAGTCGAATATTTCTCAATACAAAATCTACTGCTTCTTCGATTTGTGTATAGATTGGTCCTGTAAATTCTCTCTTATCAAGAAATACTGCGCGATCTATTCCCTTGAATACCGCACATTGTGTTTTGGAGAATGAAAAATAATCTGATGTCAGCAACGCATAGGCATTCGTTGCCAGAAGCTGTCCCTCGCTCTGCTTCAAGATTTTCCAGTTTATCAGCTGCTCTTTCTTTACAGAATGTTCTGACATTCCTGCTTTCTTCCGGAACTTTTCGATATCCTGACAAAGTTTCTCTGTTGCTTCCTCTGAAACAGGATAACTCACACAAGTAAGCTCATCCCATGAGATTCTGGCTCCTTCCATTTCCAGTTCTTTTATCTTCTCCGGAAATGCCTGTCTTGATGTACCTGCTACACGGATATAAGTGCCATTATCTTTTCCCTTTGATTTTAGATAATATGGTCTATTCTTTCCTGCTTCTACTGATACAACAATAACTGTTTTCCCGTTTACCGTCTGCGGCTCAATATCAGGAATGATCTGTGGCACACAGGAATCAGAAACTGCATTGGCAATTCCATCCATCAGCTGAAACAACACATCATTTTCCACACCAACAATCTGGTGTGTTTTATCATCTACTCCAACAATCAGCTTGCCACCTTGTGTATTGGCAAAAGCTACGATTGTCTTCATGTACTTTTCACTTTTATCAGGTAAGGATACCTTGTACTCAATATTTTTCGATTCCCCGGAAAACATAGTATCTTCTACCATTCTTTCACTCCTACTCTTCTAAGCTGTATCATCAGCTGTGTTATTTCTCCAGCTTCAACATAAATTTATCCGAATCATTAACAATATTATACGTTTCATCACTGTCCTCCGGCAAGTAAGAAAATGAAAACATCTGCTTTCCTTTCTCTGCCTGTCGCTTTGATGAATATACCGTCACATATAACGCATTCGGAATCGACTGATCGTAGCTGAACCGCACACTTTTAAATGAATTTTCTCTGCAACGTTTCACGATTTCTTCTGCACATACTTTCTGGTCCGCTACATACAGTTTATTTACCACTACCGTCAACCGTTCTTCATGGTAATTGTCCGCTGTCATTGCATAGGAATCATACACATCCATATCACGCCCATATTGCAAATATCCAAGACAACCGCTTATAACCATTATTATACCGATTATCAGACTGATAAACCACCTTTTTTTCATCTTCTCGCTCCTTTATACCCCTGTATTATAATACAAGTGTATGACAGCACAGCTTATTTTTCAATACAGTTGTATTTATAATTTTAGGAAAAGACGAGGTGCCGTTATGATTGTATATATGGATTTAGAAAATCTACTTAAAGAAAAGAATATTAGCAAAAATAAGCTTTGTGAAGCCTGTAATTTACAGCGCACACAGCTTAACAACTACTGCAAAAATAAGGTAACCAGGATTGACTTCACAATACTTGCAAAACTTTGTGAATTTTTGGACTGCACACCGAATGATATACTGAAATTAAAGTAGGGCATTGGATTTTTCTCCAGTGCCCTTTTTAATGATTGGATATTCAATTAACTTTATTTATTACCATTATGATCCGATGGCAATCTCACTTCTCCGGTCCTTTTCTTCATAATAGAATTCTGCGTCTCCATCTGTGTTGGAATATAATCGCTTCCCTGCAGAAATGCACCTGCCGCCTCAGCGTATGATTCATATCCAGCTGCTTTCATTCTCTTTAACATTTTTGCCAAAGCACTATTCTTGTCTCTACTCACCTGACGTGTGCTGATGCCCAGTTCCGCTGCTGTTTCCTTAACTTGTTTTCCCATAATAAAATAATCGCTCACGATTTTCTTTTCTTTCTCTGTCAGATCACTGAAGAGTTCTTTAAAGAACATCTCGGTTGTGATATCCGATGCAATGTCATGTCCACTATCTGCGATAAAGTCTGTCGCACAACCGTTTTCTGATTCTAATCCACAAAATAATACTGTATTATTTCTCTGATGCTGCTGATCAAACATATAATGTTCCTTATTATAAGAAATATTAAGAACTTCCAGCTCTTCTACTGTAATATTAAGCAGAAATTGTTTCAGGCCGAGCGCGTGGTTATTGGGACTTGTCCCCGCTGCGGCGAGAACGTCTACGAGGGCAAGAAAAACTACTACTGCGGAAACCGGGCCTGCCAGTTTGTCATGTGGAAGAATGACCGATTCTTTGAGGAACGCAAGGAAGCGTTCACCCCGAAGATCGCCGCCGCGCTGCTCAAAAACGGAAAGGGCAAGGTAAAGGGCCTCTATTCCGTAAAGACCGGCAAAACCTACGACGGGACGGTGCTTTTAGCTGATACGGGCAGGACATACGTCAACTATCGGATTGAGAGGAAAAGCTGACGAAGTAACGTAGCAAGCATAGGGAGTGTAGCCACACTCCCGGTAAAATCTCCCGACCCGGTTCCCTGCCGGGCCGGGGATTTTTGCTTGTTGGGGGAATCCCCAAACCCCTATTTTCAAAGAAAGGAGACCATACATGGCAAGTTTACGGGAGGCTGTAAAACAGCAACAGGAAGAATTGCGGGATGGCATTGCGTGGGTGGCGTTCTGGCGTGAGGGCCGTTCATGGAACAGCGAGAGCTTTCACCTTGAAATGGGCGAAACCCTGTACCCGGAGGATAAGATGCGGCTTGCCGAAATACAGGCCGCAGACCCAAAGGCCGTTATCCTAGGGCTTTTTAAGGCCCTAAATGCGTAGGTTGGTGCTTTGTTGCGATATGCTCCACGGTTACGGTGTATTGTTCATATTCTGTTTTCGGGAATCTTTATGAAATCTTCAAAATTGCCCGGTATGCTATCCGTAAAATCAAAGAAAGGACTTGATTATATGGATATGATTTTGAAAACGACTGACCTCTGCAAAAATTTCAAGGGGCAAATGGCGGTAAACAATGTGTCACTGAACATCCGGCGCAACTCTGTTTATGGTCTGCTGGGGCCGAATGGGGCTGGCAAATCCACGATCTTAAAAATGCTCACCGGCATTTTGCGCCCCACATCGGGAAGCATCGAGTTTGACGGCCACCCGTGGAAGCGGAATGATCTGGAGCATATCGGTGCTTTGATTGAGATGCCCCCGCTTTACGAAAATCTGACTGCATACGAAAATCTCAAAGTCAGAACTACATTGCTCGGCCTGGACGATGCACGAATTAACGAGGTATTGCAAATTGTCCAGCTCACGAATACCGGCAAGAAACGGGCCGGGCAGTTTTCTCTTGGTATGAAGCAGCGGCTTGGTATTGCTATTGCATTGCTGAACAGTCCCCAGCTTTTGATTCTGGATGAACCGACTAACGGCCTTGACCCTTTAGGGATTGAGGAACTTCGAGAGTTAATTCGCTCTTTTCCCTGCAAAGGGATTACAGTTATTTTGTCCAGCCATATTCTGTCAGAAGTCCAGCAGATTGCAGATCATGTGGGTATCATTGCTGGCGGCGTCCTTGGATATGAGGGAGAGCTTCGCGCCGGTGAAGATTTGGAACAACTCTTTATGGATGTTATTCGCAGAAATGGTAAGGAGGGATATTAAATGGAGATGGCATATATTCAGGCAGAGAACCTAAAGCATAAGAGAACTTTCACAAAAACGCTGATCGTTCTGGCCCCGTTTGTAACTGCGCTTATGAACTTTTTTGCCCCTCTTTGGTTCCAGCTCAATTCTTATAATTGGTGGTATATCCTGCTTTATCCTGGATTCCTTACGCTCACCTGTGCCTTGATTGAACAGCGGGATAATGGCAAACTAAAATATCGTGCCGTTGCTTCATTGCCTGTTTCGCAGAACAAAGTCTGGAAAGCAAAAATTGGAGTGGCCGGTATTTACTCCTGCGTGGGGAATTTCATTTTCCTGGCGCTAAATCTGTTGGGCGGTTTTGCAATATTAGTTATCAACGAAATTCCCCTGACAATCGGAATTTGGCAGGCTGCGGCCGGAACAGCTTGTATTGTCATTGCAAGCCTATGGGAAGTTCCGCTGTGCTTATGGTTATCAAAAAAAGTTGGTATCTTTGTCACGGTTATTCTTAATGCCGGACTTGGAAGCGTTTTAGGGATTTTCACGGCTACAACCTCTTTGTGGATGATCTGCCCGTATAGCTGGGTGCCGCATCTTATGATTTCCGTGTTAGGTATTTTGCCTAATGGTGAGCCGGTTGCAGATCAGAGTACGGCAATGGCATTTTGGATGATTATACTTGTATTGGTCATTTCGCTGGCCTGGTTTGCGGCGCTGTCATTTTTAACTGCAAGATGGTTTGAGAAAAAGGAGGTGGGGTAACTATGGTATCTGTGGTTCGCTGCTGGAAAGCAGAATATCAGAAGTGTAAACATAGCATTTTGCTCTATATGCACAGCATGATTCCGATTATATGTGCGGCGATTTTTGCGGGTTACTATCATATATCCAGATGGGAACTGACAACCAAAATCAGTGCCTATCTGGAAGTGCTGGCCGTTGCGTTCCCGTTTCTGATCGGCATTATTGTGGGCCTGGTTGTTCAGATCGAAAATCAGGCCGGGCATTATCAGCTTTTGTTGGGAACAATCCCATCTCGCATGGCAACGTATATTGGTAAACTTGGTTTTCTGATGATCTGTGCTTTTGGCGCAACATTTTTAGCGTTAGGAACATTCGCTGCACTATATAGGGATGCTCCGGCAAGCCTTTACCTGAAAGCAGGGATTCTATTGTTGATTACCATGCTTCCCATTTACCTGATTCATTTGTTTGTGGGAATGAGCTTCGGAAAAGGTGCATCCATGGGATTGGGAATTGCAGGGAGTTTAATAGCTGCCCTTATGATAACAGGGCTTGGTGACGCTACATGGAAATATATTCCCTGGGCCTGGGGCGTTCGTGCTATGGATTACACTGTGCTTGCATGGGATAGCCCCCAACTGTATGCACAGGTAAAAACCGATTTTTTCAGCGGTATGATTATTTCTGTATGCTGCACTGTTTGTCTGCTGATTGCCAGTTTGGTTTGGTTTCATGGTTGGGAGGGAGGTAAAAACAGTGAATAAAAAGTGCCTGTTTGCCGTGGTAATTGTGCTTGTAAGTCTTATATGCTTATCGGCCTGCGGTGCGCTCCGCGATACCGCCGATAAAAATAAGGCGTTAAATGAATCTCTGCCGTATTATGAGCTGAACGCCGCAAACTATGATGAAATTTCATATAACGGCCTGACATATACCATAACGGATGAATGTCTTGAAATGTCAGAACTGCAAGAAGAAATCGGACAGGTATCGAAACGCTTCAAAAATGTGGCGGGGGAAGATTTCAGTTTCGGCTACGTTTACAGTATTGTGGATGTGGATATAAGCAATGCCGTAGCTGTAAATATCAACAATGAATATCGGAAAGCTGACATTAAAAATAATGATGAGTAACCTCGACAATGTGGTATAATGGGGCGGGAGGTGATTTTTTGACCCACTTACTTGTAGTTGACGATGAAGTTTCTATCTTGGAATTGATTAAGAACAGTTTGGGGAAAGATGGATATTTGATAACAGTCTGTCAAAATGCGGATGATGTAGACATCAAAAAGCTGCATTTCTATGACCTCATTCTTTTGGATGTGATGATGCCTGGCACAGACGGGTTTGAGTTTTGCAAACAGATCAGGAATATGGTAGACTGCCCGATTCTCTTTCTGACCGCAAAGACATTAGAGGAAGATATATTGTTTGGATTGGGCATCGGTGCGGATGATTATATTACGAAACCTTTTCGTATTCAGGAGCTTCGCGCCCGTGTCGCGGCACATTTACGCAGAGAAAAAAGGGAGCATCACAGCACACTTTCATTTGAGCCTGATATAAGATTTGACCTTTCCGCAAAGGTACTGTATGTTTCAGAACAGCCGGTTCCCCTTACCAAAAGCGAGTATTCAATCTGTGAATACCTTGCGAAAAACCGGGGACAGGTTTTTACAAAAGAACAAATCTATGAAGCCGTTTTCGGGTTTGATGGAATAGGCGATAACTCTACGATCTCAACGCATATAAAAAATATTCGTGCGAAATTGGAGCATTTCAAAATAAGTCCGATCAGCACCGTATGGGGGATAGGATATAAATGGGAGTGAAAAAGAAACCTACATTGAAAATATTGTTTCGCCAGTTTGTTATCTCCCTCATTGTCATGCTGGTAGCGGCAATTATTGTCCCTTTTGGTTTGGAGGGACTTGCTGTAAATGCTGGATTAGCTACAAGAGCAAATCTAAGTGAATTGCAGGTAAAAGAGATCATTCCAACGCTGACGATTGCCCCAGATATTACAAAGGTTGTGATTCCACAGGGATGCGGCTACTTAATTCTGGACAAGAACTTTAATGAGCTTTACAGCAATATGGACGATGATGAAAAAGAAATTGCCCTGCTGTATGCAAAGGGAGAATATATTGAATATGCTACGGGGAGACAGTTTGCACTTGTTGTCCGGGAAAACGAATTTTGCGTTTTAAGGTATTATATTGGTTCTCAATTTACAGTGTCATGGCTACCGGAATATTTTCCATCTCCTGACACGCTTGCGTTTATCCTGATGGCTGTAAATTCGCTGCTGGTCATTATCATACTGACCGCCAGATTTGCTAAGAACCTGCGTACACAACTGACCCCGCTTTTTGAAGCAACTGCGGAGGTTTCAAAGCAAAACCTTGATTTTGAAGTAGGACACGCCAAAATCAAAGAGTTTGAAGATGTCCTTGCATCTTTTTCAGATATGAAAGATAATCTGAAAATTTCGTTAGAACGGCAATGGAAAACCGAACAGACACAGAAAGAGCAAATCGCCGCGCTTGCCCATGATTTGAAAACGCCTCTGACGGTTATTCAAGGAAATGCTGATTTACTCACAGAAACAAATCTTGATGATGAGCAACGATTATACGCTGGTTACGTCGTGGAAAGCTCCGGCCAGATGCAGTCATATATTCAAACCCTGATTGATATATCACGGGCGGCGGTTGGTTATCAGCTCCATATTGAAAGTATAGACTTGCCAGCGTTCATGCAGCACTTGTTCGGTTATATGGAATCACTATGCCGGACAAAAGAAATCCGGCTGCAAATGAATACTGTTTCACTCCCTCAAATGCTGAAATTTGATAGGGTGCTGATAGAACGTGCTATTATGAATGTTATCAGTAATGGGCTGGACTACTCCCCGCAAGGCGGAACGCTTTATGTGGATGTTCAGAGTAACAACGGTTTCGTGGAAATTTCAGTCACAGACGAGGGAACGGGGTTTTCTAAAGAGGCATTATGCCACGCACAGGAACGGTTCTATATGGGCGATCAAAGCCGCAATTCAAAGTTACACTTTGGTATGGGTCTATATATTACAAATTCGATTATGGAACAACATAATGGTCAGCTTATTTTAGAAAATTCAAAAGAAACCGGCGGCGCAAAGGTTACTATGAAACTTCCTTGCTGATTTTCCGATAGTGTAATGGACGTCTTTTATGTCCGTCCATTTTTCAAATCTTTATGGAATCTTCAAAAATTCCTCTTATCATGTATCTAAAGAAAAAACATCTGCCCAGCGGCAGAAAAGAAAAAAACCGCTGCTGGGCAGACCCATTTTCACGCTTAATTTATATTCACTGGTGGCGGTTTTGAGAAATCAAGGCCGCTGCTTTCTTTCTGTCATTCCCAGCAGTTAAAGGCATGGCGGCCCACGGGAGGACGCCGCCATGCTGTTTTACTATCATTATAATCTAATCCACTTCTACCGCTTAAAAAAAGCCTTGCCCCGCCACGGGAATATTCCGGCTATGAGTATGAACTATACCATGTAAGAAAACAACAAAACGCTTCAAATCGGCGCCCGGTAGGTTTACGACCTGCCGGGCGATTTTTGTCGATTTTCGCGGATTGTCATTTCCGGCAAAAAATCAGATGGAAAAGGAGGCGGTCAGCAGACCAGGGCCAGCATAGGCCCCTGACAACGGACAGGATCATCCTGCTCACTCCCCACGGAAAGGGGGTGAGAAGATGAAAGTTACCCCTGATGATTACGGGAGGCGCTGCCAGTTTGACCATTTTTGCAAGCTGGTACTGTACCATGAAGCCGTTGACTACTTCCGGGAAAGGAAGCGTCAGCGTGGCTGGGAAACATCCTTTGAAACGCTGCCGCTTTCGGAACTGGACACGCTATGCACGATAGATCAGTACCCCAGCGACAGTTTTATATTTCCGGCCTATGTCATTATAAGTAAGGGCAAGCAATTCACCGATACGCATTCCGGTCCAGTACAGCAGAAGAAATGCCATTCTTGTTTCTAGCTTATCACTTACTGTCTCCAGAAACGCATTGAACTCTTCCTGCATCCAGAAATCCTTCGGTTCTCCTTTGCTCTTGCCGATCGCTCCTGCCTTCCTGCAGGGATTATCTTGCAGGTTATAATACCGCATGGCATAATTGAAAATTGCAGTCAGCTGGCAGTTCACTGTTTTCAGATAAGTAGGAGAATATCCTTTTCCATTCTTATCCTTATACGTCAGCAACTCATTCTGCCATGCACGGACGTCTGCCACCGTAATTTCACTGAGAATCTTCTTTTCAAAATAAGGCTTGATTTTCAGGTCAATAATATATCGCTTCGTGTACATAGTGTTTTCTCTGAGACGGACATCCATATCTTTGTAATAAATCTCCAGAAAATTTCCAAATTCAATATCCACCCCCTGGCTCTGCTGTTGTAGGAAATCTCTTTCCCATTCCTTAGCTTCACCCTTGGTCCTGAATCCTCTTTTCTGTTTTCTTTTTCGGTTTCCTTGCCAGTCTTTGTAATAGACCTGTACTTTCCAGTTTTTTCCTTCTTTGTAAACCCCCATTACTAATCCTCGACTTTCATGCCATAAATCTTTTCTGCCAGGAATTTCGTAGAGATTTTTCCAGCTACTACAATATATCCTTTTTCCTTCAATTCTTTGTTGTATTCTCGCATCAGACTATATGCATAAGTTTTTGAGACTCCAAGAATTGCACACACATCATCCACATCCATATACATTTTTTCCTGCATCATACTCATACCGCTTTATCCTCCTTCAAATACTGCTCAACGTGTTCCAGACCATAGATCTTGTCCTCTACATAGCGGGTTGGCACCCGACCGAGAATCACATAATAGTTCTTGCTTGCCAGATCGGCATTCATTCTTTCCACCACACGGTAAGCAAACGAAACTGATAATCCAAAGAGTTCTGCAATGTCTTCCACTGATAAATACATTTTTCTCTTACGCATGAAACCATTCCTTTCCCTCTTCCTGTGGAATCTCACAAGTAAGCCGATGTCTGTTTTACTTCCAGAAGTTCACATATATCGGCTGCCTTTAAAAATAATTTGTTCTGCATAATCAGTACCTCCTGTGTTTTGAATATTTATCTCTTCATATACTCTGTACTGGCAGATACAAAATCGGACATCATTTTCCGAAATTTATCAAATTTTCTTGTTTTTTAATTCTCCATCAGTGTGATTACTGTGTCATGGAGTTTTAGCTCATCGAAAGTAAAGAACCTTTCTGTGGTATCTGTTTTCTAAATGCAGGCAACAAAAAAACAGTCTGCCTTGACGAAAATCACTTCAATCAAAACAAACTGTTCTTCATATTTACTCTAATTTTATTTTATGAGAATAACTGATTTCACGAAATTTGCAGGTGAATCTGGAATATAAACAAGAGAAAAAAATATTTTTTAAACTCCATTTGCACTCCATTTGGTCTTTTCGACTGCCCGCAAAGCCTTTATTTATGGGCTTTTCCGCGATTTTTCAAGCTACTCAAACTCCAGACAGACAGTATGCCATATAAGTGAAAATCATTGATTTTAAGGCATTTTCAGGAACTATCAACCACTAAAATCTATATGAAAACAAATTAAAAATGCAATAAAAATGCAATCGAAGTACATTCAGATTTTATAAGATAGACCAGCAAACCTCAATATCATCCCAAAATAGACGTTCAACAATGGGCGTCTATTTTTTGTTTCAAAATTAAATGGGGCTGAAAACAGCCCCGATGGGAATTGGAGATTTGACCCTCCCGGATTCTTCATGTCATGCCAGCCGTAATTTTTTCCATTGCCCCTGCACACTTTAGCAAAAATTCCCAGAAATTCCGTCGCCCACCATAATGCTTTTTACAGTTGTTATTATTGTCATAAGCGTACCTCCTGATATTATAAATCTCCACTGAAATCTACTTTTAAGTTGTTGGGAGTACATGACAGAGCTACATGAAAAAACACAAGCTAACAATCCTAACCATGACGATTTAATTTTTAACACCTAGATAATATCACAACCCTGTAATTTCTTCAATAGTCCCAGAAAGGATGTGATACCACGAAGAAATCACCACCGCCGGAGCGTTCACCTCCGACTTTCAAACCGGAACCTAAAACTAACCATCAAACACAACATTCAGAAAGGACAGGTATATCTATATGGAATTAAAATTCGTTATCCCCAACATGGAAAAGACATTCGGCAACTTGGAGTTTGCCGGAGAAGACAAGACAGAACAGAGAAGAATCAATGGACGCATGACGGTACTCTCCCGCAGCTTCAATCTTTATTCAGACGTACAGAGGGCGGATGATATTGTGGTTATCCTCCCTGCCGAAGCCGGAGAGAAACATTTTGACTTTGAGGAACGTGTGAAGCTCGTCAATCCACGTATCACCGCAGAGGGCTATAAAATCGGCACAAGGGGCTTTACCAACTACATTTTGCACGCTGACGATATGGTAAAAGCATAAGGAAAAGGAGGACATCAGACTATGAGATTAGCAAACGGAATCGTGATTGACAAGGAAGCAACTTTCGGGGCATTGAAATTTTCTGCCCTCCGCCGTGAGGTTCACCTCCAGAATGAAGACGGCTCGGTATCAGAAGAAATCAAGGAGCGTACCTATGACTTAAAATCCAGAGGACAGGGGCGTATGATTCAGGTTTCCATCCCTGCCAGCGTGCCATTAAAGGAGTTCGATTACAATGCAGAGGTGGAACTTATCAATCCTGTGGCAGATACCGTGGCAACGGCTACCTTTCAGGGAGCAGAGGTAGACTGGTACATCAAGGCGGAGGATATTGTTCTGAAAAAAGGGGCTGCCATGAATCCGCAGCCACCAAAGAAAGACGTTCCCCCTGCAAAATAACAGGAACATAAAAAAACGAAAGGAGGATTGTTCCTATGAAGCAGCTTTTCCCCCGTGGAAAACGTATCCGTCCCACGGATAAAGACCTTGTATTTTATACTGCCCTTGCTTCTCTGCTCCCTGTCTTCCTGCTGGTTGTCCTGCTGTTTCATATCGGGCAGATTGCCGGAACCAACTGGCAGGAAGTGTCCCTCTCCCAGATAGTACAGGATGTAAATATCCCTTATCTGCTATTTAGCATGGGCGTGGCAGGGCTGGTGTGCCTTACAGCAGTTCTTCTGTTCTGGCGATACCGCAGGGATGAAGTAAAGCAGCTCATCCACCGCCAAAAGCTGGCAAGGATGGTGTTGGAAAACAAGTGGTATGAATCGGAGCAGAGAAAGGAGGACGCTTTTTTCAAGGACTTGTCTTCCAGCCGTTCCAAAGAAACCATCACTTACTTTCCCAAAATCTACTACCGGATGAAACAAGGCTTGCTCCATATCCGTGTGGAAATCACCTTGGGGAAATATCAGGAACAGCTCTTAAACTTGGAGAGAAAGCTGGAAAGCGGCTTGTACTGTGAGCTGACGGATAAGGAATTAAAGGATTCCTATGTGGAGTACACCCTGCTCTATGATACCATTGCGAACCGTATCTCCATTGAGGATGTACAGGCAAAGGACGGCAGGCTCCGGCTCATGGAAAATGTCTGGTGGGAGTATGACAAGCTCCCCCATATGCTCATTGCCGGAGGAACCGGCGGCGGAAAGACCTACTTCATCCTGACCCTCATTGAAGCCCTGCTCCGCACCAACGCCGTCCTGTTCGTGTTAGACCCAAAGAACGCCGACCTTGCGGATTTACAGGCGGTTATGCCGGATGTGTACTACAAAAAGGAGGATATGCTCGACTGCATTGACCGTTTCTATGAAGAAATGATGAAACGCAGCGAAGACATGAAGCTCATGGAGAATTACCGGACAGGGGAAAATTACGCTTATCTGGGGCTTCCTGCAAATTTCCTTATCTTTGATGAATATGTGGCATTTATGGAAATGCTCGGCACAAAGGAAAATGCCGCTGTCCTCAACAAATTAAAACAAATCGTTATGCTTGGGCGGCAGGCTGGCTTCTTCCTGATTCTCGCCTGCCAGCGTCCAGACGCAAAGTATCTGGGGGACGGAATCCGTGACCAGTTTAATTTCCGTGTGGCTCTGGGGCGGATGTCGGAAATGGGCTATGGGATGATGTTCGGGGAAACCACAAAGGATTTCTTCCTAAAGCAGATAAAAGGGCGTGGCTATGTGGATGTGGGAACCAGCGTTATCTCGGAATTTTACACGCCCCTTGTGCCAAAAGGACACGATTTCCTCAAAGAAATAAAAAAACTGATAGACAGCAGGCAGGAAGTGCAGGCGGCGTGCGAAGCGAAAGCCGCAGAAACGGACTGACCTGCTATGGCTGGTGTGCCGCAAGGCACGCCAGCATGAACCCCTCGTATCTAACAGAGGGGTACAAATCGACAGGCAACAATCAAACAACAGGGCAGAATCCCACGATACACAAGGGATTCTCCCATATCCGGCGTATGTCAACAAGACTCTGAAAGTTGACATACGCTTTTTTAGACAGGAGGGATTTTCACTGAATGAAGAAACATGGGTACAGGACATCAAAGAAAAACGGGAAGTTTACGGCATTTCACAACAGAAACTTGCGTTAGCTGCCGGAATCACCCGTCCGTACCTGAGCGATATTGAAACGGGCAAGGCTCACCCATCCGAAGCATTACAGAAAGCCATCTCAGAAGCTCTGGAACGCTTCAATCCAGATAATCCCCTTGAAATGCTCTTTGACTATGTTCGGATTCGCTTTCCTACTACGGATGTGAAGCATATCGTGGAAGACGTGCTGCGGTTAAAACTCCCCTACTTTATCCATGAAGACTACGGCTTCTACTCTTACACAGAGCATTACTATCTGGGGGATATTTTCATTCTAGTATCGCCGGAGCTGGAAAAAGGGGTGCTGCTGGAACTGAAAGGGCGTGGCTGCCGCCAGTTTGAAAGCTATCTGCTGGCACAGGAACGGAGCTGGTATGAGTTTTTTATGGACGTTCTCATGGAGGACGGCGTGATGAAGCGGCTTGACCTTGCCATCAATGACAAAACAGGAATCCTGAACATTCCCCATCTGACAGAGAAGTGCCGGAATGAGGAATGTATCTCGGTCTTCCGCAGCTTCAAAAGCTACCGCAGCGGCGAACTGGTACGGAGTGGGGAAAAAGAATGTATGGGGAACACCCTGTATATCGGCTCCCTCCAAAGTGAGGTGTACTTCTGCATTTATGAAAAAGACTATGAGCAGTACAAAAAGCACGATATTCCCATTGCGGACGCAGAGGTAAAGAACCGCTTTGAAATCCGGCTGAAAAATGAGCGTGCCTTTTACGCCATCCGTGACCTGTTAGAACATGACAATCCAGAACGGACAGCGTTTCAAATCATCAACCGCTATGTCCGGTTCGTGGACAGGGACGATACGAAGCCCCGTTCTGACTGGCGTATCAATAAGGAATGGGCGTGGTTTATGGGGGAACACAGGGGAAGCCTGAAACTGACAACCAAACCGGAACCCTATTCCTTTGAACGCACCCTGCACTGGCTCTCCCATCAGGTAGCCCCCACGTTAAAGCTGGCTCTCCGTCTGGATAAGATGAACCACACCCAGATTGTCCATGACATCATCACCCATGCAAGGCTGACGGAGAAGCATGAAAAAATCCTGAAGCAGCAAGCCGCCGCTGCAAAGGAGGTGGTGCTTTAACGGCGGCAATTTTAGAACCTAAGAAATCTTACAGGAAAGAAAGGAGCTTTTATGAATTTCGGACAGAATCTTTACAACTGGTTTTTATCCAACGCCCAGTCCCTTGTGCTGCTGGCAATCGTGGTGATTGGACTGTACCTCGGATTTAAGAGGGAATTTTCCAAACTTATCGGCTTTTTAGTAGTTTCCCTCGTAGCGGTCGGTCTGGTCTTCAATGCGGACGGTGTAAAGGACATCTTACTGGAACTGTTCAATAAGATTATCGGTGCATAGGAAACCCATTTTACACTTCCGTTATGGAGCAAGCTCTGATTGCTTCATGGCGGAAGTCCACTAGGGGCTTGGGGAGCGTAACTCCCCAAAAGAAAGAAGATGTAATATGATAGTGTATGATAATTGAGATAAACTAAGAATGGTGGTATAATTTCTTTAATAGTAATTGAAAGTGGAGGAAATGTATGAAGGATTTTATTGATTTTTTGAAATTACCACCGAACATTTTGGGAGCTTTATCTATTGCCAGTGGTACATTATTATTATTGCCTCAAAAGTTAGCCCAAAAGTTTTATATTATAAATTTTCGAGAAAAATATGGTTTTACAATAGGCATTGTTTTTGTGATTTCCACAGCTTTACTAATCGTTTTATTACTATCTAAAATTTTTCATTTCTTTTATGACAAGTATGCTTCTAAGAGATTAGGAACTGCTCAGATTAAATATTTGAAAAATATGACACCAGAACAGGTGACAATCATTCGGGAGTTTTTACGTGAACCAACTCACACCCTGCCATTACCCATGAACAATGGATTAGTAATAGAACTTCAACATTTACAAATATTAACCCCTGCCGGACAAACTCATTTAGTAAGTATGTTAGACCCACAAATCAATTATTTTTTACAACCTTGGGTAATTAAAAAAATCAATAGTGATGAAGAATTAAAGCGAATATTTTATTAGAAAAATGGCAACTGACAAACAAAGTTAGTTGCCATTTTTTGTTCTAAGAAAGGACGTGATACTGATTGAGGAAATGAGAATCTACATCCTGAACACCACACGGTTTTACCATGAAGATTTTGAGGAATATCCTGGGGCATGGTTTTCCTGCCCTGTGGATTTTGAAGAAATCAGGGAACGTCTTGGGGTTCAGAGTGAGGAAGAAATCGAAATTGAAGACTATGAGCTGCCCTTTCCATTGGAGGGCAACACAAGGCTCTGGGAAATCAACGCCCTTTGCCGGATGGTACAGGAAATGCAGGGAACGCCCCTCTATTATGAAATGGATGTGGTACAAAAGCGGTGGTTTCCCAGCTTTACGGAATTTATCGACCACAAAGACCAGATACGCTGCTATCCGGTGCAGGACGGGGAATCCCTCGCCCGTTATCTGGTGCAGGAGGTACAGCTATTTGGAGAAGTACATCCAGACCTGTTGAACCATATCGACTACGCTGCCATTGGTCGGGAACTGGAAACCAGCGAAAACTACCTGTTTACGGACAATGGTATCTTTTATTACCGCTAAAAGGAGGTAGAAGAACTTGGAGGAAATGCGGATTTACGTTGCCAACTTAGGAAAATACAATGAGGGCGAACTGGTCGGGGCATGGTTCACGCCGCCTGTGGACTTTGAGGAAGTCAAGGAACGTATCGGTTTGAATGATGAATATGAGGAATACGCCATCCATGATTATGAGCTGCCCTTTGAGATTGACGAATATACCCCCATTGAAGAAGTCAACCGCCTGTGTGAAATGGTGGAGGACTTACCGGAGTACATTCAGGAGGAACTATCAGAGCTGCAATCCTACTTTGGCAGTATCGAAGAACTCTGTGAGCATGAAGACGATATTATCTGCCATTCCGGCTGTGATGATATGGCGGATGTGGCTCGCTGCTATCTGGAAGAAAGCGGACAGCTTGGCGAACTTCCGGCACACTTACAAAACTATATCGACTACGCCGCCTATGGGCGTGACATGGAATTGGAGGGAACCTTTGTTGTCACAAACCACGGCGTATATGAAATCTTACGGTAGACCCGTCTGTATCTCTTTCAGGAAATACAGGCGGATTTTTTGATTCAGGGGCAGCTCGTTTGCTGCCCCCATCTTTTAGAAAGGACGGACAACATGAAGAAAATACGAAGCTATACCAGTATCTGGTCGGTGGAAAAGGTACTCTATTCCATCAATGATTTTAAGCTGCCATTCCCCATCACATTTACGCAGATGGCGTGGTTCGTGGTATCGGTGTTTGCAGTGATACTCTTAGGGAACCTCCCTCCCCTTTCGTTCATTGACGGGGCATTTTTGAAATACTTCGGCGTACCCTTTGCCCTCACTTGGTTCATGTGCCAGAAAACCTTTGACGGGAAAAAGCCTTATGGCTTCCTGAAATCCGTACTGGCATATCTGGTACGCCCGAAACTGACCTATGCAGGAAAGCCCGTGAAGCTGGAAAAGGAATATCCGGCACAGCCCATCACGGCAGTAAGGAGTGATATTTATGGCATATCCGATTAAGTATATCGAAAATAACCTTGTGTTCAACCATGACGGGGAGTGCTTCGCTTACTATGAACTGCTTCCCTACAACTATTCCTTTTTAAGCCCTGAACAGAAGTATCAGGTACACGATTCATTCCGGCAGCTTATCGCCCAGAACAGGGACGGGAAGATTCACGCCCTGCAAATCAGCACGGAATCCAGCATACGGGCGGCACAGGAACGCTCCAAACAGGAAGTGACAGGCAAGCTAAAGGACGTTGCCTGTGCAAAGATTGACGCACAGACCGAAGCCCTCATTTCCATGATAGGGGAAAATCAGGTGGACTACCGTTTTTTTATCGGCTTTAAGCTGCTTGTCAATGAGCAGGAAGTCACCATGAAGCAGTTTCGCAGGGAAGCAAAGACCGCTGTTTCCGACTTCCTCCATGAAGTCAACCACAAGCTCATGGGGGATTTTGTTTCCATGAGCAATGAGGAAATCTGGCGGTTTCAGAAGATGGAAAAACTGCTGGAAAATAAAATCTCACGCCGCTTTAAAGTCCGGCGGCTTGATAAGGACGATTTTGGCTATCTGATTGAGCATTTATACGGGCAGACCGGAACCGCCTACGAAGATTATGAGTATTACCTGCCGAAGAAGCGGTTTCAGGAGGAAACGCTGGTGAAATACTATGACCTCATCAAACCCACCCGTTGTCTGATAGAGGAAAACCAGCGGTATCTGAAAATCGAACAGGAAGACGGGACAGTTTATGCCGCCTACTTTACCATCAACAGCATTGTGGGGGAACTGGACTTTCCATCCTCGGAAATCTTTTACTATCAGCAGCAGCAATTTACCTTTCCCATTGATACCTCTATGAATGTGGAGATTGTCACAAACCGGAAAGCCCTCTCCACGGTACGGAACAAGAAAAAAGAGCTGAAAGATTTGGACAACCACGCATGGCAGAATGACAGTGAAACCAGTACAAACGTGGTGGACGCTTTAGACAGCGTAAATGAACTGGAATCCACCTTAGACCAGAGCAAGGAATCCATGTACAAACTGTCCTATGTAGTGCGTGTGACGGCTCCCGACTTGGAGGAACTGAAACGCCGCTGCAATGAGGTGAAAGATTTTTATGATGATTTGAACGTGAAGCTGGTTCGCCCCTTTGGGGATATGCTGGGGCTGCATGGGGAATTTCTCCCTGCCAGCAAACGGTATCTGAACGATTACATCCAGTATGTCACCAGCGACTTCCTCGCTGGTCTTGGATTTGGGGCAACCCAGATGTTGGGGGAACCGGAGGGTATTTATATTGGGTACAGCCTTGATACAGGAAGAAATGTGTACTTAAAGCCTGCCCTTGCCAGTCAAGGGGTAAAAGGCTCCGTCACCAACGCCCTTGCTGCCGCTTTTGTCGGCTCCCTCGGCGGCGGAAAATCATTCAGCAACAACATGATAGTCTATTATTCCGTATTGTTTGGGGCACAGGCACTCATTGTTGACCCGAAAGCGGAACGGGGACGCTGGAAAGAAACCCTGCCGGAAATCGCCCATGAAATCAATATCGTAAACCTGACTTCGGAGGAACAGAACAGGGGCTTACTCGACCCGTATGTGATTATGGAGAACCCAAAGGATTCCGAATCACTGGCAATCGACATCCTGACCTTTTTAACGGGTATTTCCAGCCGTGACGGGGAAAAGTTCCCTGTTCTTCGGAAAGCCATTCGTGCGGTGACAAACAGTGAGGAACGGGGACTTTTCAAAGTGATTGAGGAACTTCGGGCGGAGGGAACCACCATCAGCACCAGCATAGCCGACCATATCGAATCCTTTACGGACTATGACTTTGCACACCTGCTCTTTTCGGATGGGGATGTCACACAGTCCATCAGCCTTGAAAAGCAGCTCAATATCATTCAGGTAGCGGATTTGGTGCTGCCGGATAAGGAAACCTCATTTGAAGAATACACCACAATGGAGCTGCTTTCCGTGGCAATGCTCATTGTAATCAGCACCTTTGCCCTCGACTTCATCCACACCGACCGCAGCGTGTTTAAGATTGTGGATTTGGACGAAGCATGGAGCTTCTTACAGGTAGCACAGGGCAAGACCCTCTCTATGAAGCTGGTTCGTGCCGGACGTGCCATGAACGCAGGCGTTTACTTTGTCACCCAGAACACGGACGATTTGCTGGATGAAAAGCTGAAAAACAATCTGGGCTTGAAGTTTGCGTTCCGTTCCACGGACATCAACGAAATCAAGAAGACCCTCGCCTTTTTCGGGGTAGATTCCGAAGATGAAAACAACCAGAAGCGACTCCGTGACTTGGAAAACGGACAGTGCCTTATCAGTGATTTGTACGGGCGTGTAGGAGTGATACAGTTCCATCCTATCTTTGAAGACCTGTTCCATGCCTTTGATACCAGACCGCCCGTGAGAAAAGAGGTGGAATGATGGTGATACATAGAACTTCCAACGGGCAGCAACTCCCTGTTCCCCATCACGCAAAAAAGAGATTGTCTTGGAAGATGGCAGGAAAAGTGATTGGCAGGGTGCTTCTGGCACTCCTGCTCATCCTCATGCTGCTGGCAGTCTTCGGCACAGCCGCCCATGCTGCCGGACTGGTGGATGATACGGTGGACGCTGCCAACGAATACAGCAAATATCCTCTGGACAACTACCAGCTTGATTTTTATGTGGACAGCGGATGGGACTGGCTCCCGTGGAACTGGCTGGACGGTATCGGAAAACAGGTGATGTACGGGCTGTATGCCATCACAAATTTTATCTGGACAATCAGCCTGTACCTTTCCAACGCCACGGGGTATCTGATTCAGGAAGCCTACTCGCTGGACTTCATTTCCTCTACGGCGGATTCCATTGGGAAAAATATGCAGACCCTTGCAGGCGTTACCACAGGCGGCTTGTCCTCGGAGGGATTTTATATCGGGTTCCTGTTGATTCTCATTCTGGTGGTGGGGATTTACGTTGCCTACACAGGGCTTATCAAACGGGAAACCACAAAAGCCATCCATGCCGTTGTGAATTTCGTGGTGGTGTTCGTGCTGTCCGCTGCCTTTATCGCTTATGCTCCTGATTATATCGGGAAAATCAATGAATTTTCCGCAGACATCAGCAATGCCAGCCTGACCCTTGGCACAAAGATTGTGCTGCCGAACTCGGAAAGTCAAGGAAAAGACAGCGTAGATTTGATACGGGACAGCCTGTTTTCCATACAGGTCAAGCAGCCGTGGCTCCTGCTGCAATACGGCAACTCGGATGTGGAAAACCTTGGGGCTGACCGCGTGGAACGCCTGCTCTCAACCAGCCCAGACGAAAACAACGGGCAGGACAGGGAAGAAATCGTGGTGGAGGAAATCGAAGACAGGGAAAACACCAACCTTACCATCACAAAAACCATCAACCGCTTGGGAACCGTATTCTTCCTGTTTATGTTCAATATCGGTATCTCCGTTTTTGTATTCCTGCTCACGGGGATAATGATTTTTTCACAGGTGCTTTTTATCATCTACGCCATGTTCCTGCCTGTGAGCTTCCTCCTCAACATGGTTCCCTCTTTTGAGGGGATGTCCAAACGTGCCATTACAAAACTGTTCAATACCATCCTTACCAGAGCCGGAATCACCCTGATTATCACGGTAGCGTTCAGCATTTCCACCATGCTCTACAACCTGTCTGGGGAATATCCGTTCTTCCTAACGGCGTTCTTGCAGATAGTGACCTTTGCCGGAATTTATTTCAAGCTGGGGGATTTGATGGGGATGTTCTCCTTACAAAGTGGGGATTCCCAAAGCATGGGGAGCCGTATCATGCGAAGACCCCGTATGCTCATGCACGCCCATATGCACCGTTTACAGCATAAGTTAGGACGTTCTGTGGCGGCTCTTGGGGCTGGTACGGCTGCCTACCACGCAGGAAAACAGGCTGGCTCAGACCAGAGAACTGCTTCCAGCTCCGGTTCTTCCAAACGGACACAGGCAGACCACAGCAGACCAGATGGGCAGGCAGCACCGGAAAAGGAATCCGCATGGAAACGGGCTGGTTCTGCGGTAGGTGCGGTGGCAGATACCAAAGATAAGATAGCCGATACTGCCGGACAGCTTCGGGAGCAGGCAAAGGATTTGCCTGTCAATGCAAAGTACGCTCTTTACCACGGGAAAACACAGGTATCAGAGGGAGTACGGGATTTTACTTCCAGCGTGACCCAGACCCGAACTGCCAGAACCGAACAGCGGAACGCACAGGCAGAAAGCCGCAGACAGACCATTGCAGAACGCAGGGCGGAACTGAAACAGGCAAAACAGCCACAACAAAGAGCTTCCGAATCCCCCAAAGGGACGGCTCCTGTCCATGAACGCCCTGTTACTGCAAAGCAGCCGGAAGATTTCCGAAACCATACCATTCATGCAGGAAAACCAGCCATGCAGCCAGCTTCCCTATCCATCAGGGAACGGGGACAGGTTCCTGATGGGGGAACTGTGGCAGAACGTTCTTCGGTTCCGGTAGTAAAGGCAGCTTCCATCCACCATGAACAGATACCGTCTGTAAGGACAGAACGCCAGATAGTCCCTCCGGCTTCCCCAGACAAACCAGAGGAAAGACAAAAGACAACTACTACACCTGCTGCTCCCCATCCGGCAAGACCTGTCCAGAACGATACGGCTCCTGTGATACCGGAAAGAAAACGGGCTGCCCCTGTGGTAAAAGAATCGAACTTTACCATCCGGCGTACCACCGCCAGAAAGGAGTGGACAAAAGCAGTAACAGCAGCTGACAAACAAAAGAAAGGGGAAAAACCATGAAGTTAAGACACCTTTTCTTTGCCTGTTCCGGCGTGTTCGTGATGATGTTCTTCCTGCTCCTTTTGGTGGTGATTGTCTTCTCGGATGAGGAAGACGGCGGAAACCTTATCTATGGGGGCGTGAGCGTATCACAGGAAGTCCTCGCCCATAAGCCTATGCTGGAAAAGTATGCAAGGGAATATGGCATAGAGGAATACTTAAATGTGCTGCTCGCCATCATTCAAGTGGAATCCGGCGGCACACTGGAAGACGTTATGCAGTCCTCGGAATCTCTAGGGCTTCCCCCAAACTCCCTTAGTACAGAAGAATCCATCAAACAGGGCTGCAAGTATTTCTCGGAACTGCTCGCAGCGGCAGAAACAAAGGGCTGTGACTTAAACAGTGTGATTCAATCCTATAATTACGGCGGCGGTTTCCTAGACTATGTGGCAGGACACGGAAAAAAATACACCTTTGAACTGGCAGAGAGCTTCGCAAGGGATAAATCCGGCGGAAAGAAAGTCACCTACACCAACCCTGTTGCGGTAGAGAAAAACGGGGGCTGGCGGTATTCCTACGGGAATATGTTCTATGTCCTCTTGGTATCGCAATATCTGACCGTGGGACAGTTTGATGATGAAACGGTACAGGCTATCATGGACGAAGCCTTAAAGTATGAGGGCTGGACGTATGTGTACGGGGGCGATTCCCCCTCCACTTCCTTTGACTGTTCGGGACTGGTGCAGTGGTGCTATGGCAAGGCAGGAATCGCCCTGCCACGGACAGCACAGGAGCAGTACAATGTGACGCAGCACATCCCCCTGTCCGAAGCAAAAGCAGGGGATTTAGTCTTTTTCCACTCCACCTACAACGCCGGAACCTACATCACCCATGTGGGGCTGTATGTGGGAAATAACCGGATGTACCATGCCGGAAATCCCATTGGTTACGCAGACCTGACAGGCTCTTACTGGCAACAGCACCTTGCCGGAGCCGGACGAATCAAACAATAAGAAAGGATGAACCGATATGATTCAGATTAGAAAAGAGGAAAACCAGAAAAAGCAGAAAGAAAAGAAACTGAAAATCTACAAAGTCAATACCCATAAAAAAACCGTGATTGCCCTGTGGGTGCTGCTGGCAGTGAGCTTCCTGTTTGCCGTCTATAAGAATTTCACGGCAATAGACATTCATACTGTCCATGAAACCAAAGTAATTGAGGAAACCATCATCGACACCCACAAGATAGAGAATTTTGTGGAGAATTTCGCAGAAGTCTACTATTCATGGGAACAGTCCGCTGCTTCCATTGATAACCGGACAAATGCTTTAAAAGGGTATCTTACCGGAGAACTGCAAGCCCTGAATGTAGATACTGTCCGAAAGGACATCCCCGTATCGTCTGCCCTGACCGATTTTCAGATATGGGAAATCACAGAAGAAAAGGAGCAGCATTATCAAGTGACCTATACGGTGGAACAGCGTATCACAGAGGGAGAATCCAGTAAAACCGTCCGTTCCGCCTATCAGGTAACGGTCTATGTGGACGGCTCTGGAAACCTGACGATTATCCAAAACCCTACCATCACCAGCGTTCCCGTAAAATCCGGCTACACCCCAAAAGCAGTACAAAGTGACGGTACGGTGGATTCCATCACCACGGAGGAAATCAACGAATTTCTCACTACCTTTTTCAAGCTGTACCCTACGGCAACCGCAAAGGAGCTGACCTATTATGTAAATGAGGGTGTGCTGAAACCTGTGGGAAAAGAGTATATTTTCTCGGAACTGGTAAATCCGGTCTACAACCGAAACGGAAATCAGGTGACCGCTTCCCTTGCAGTAAAATATCTGGACAACCAGACCATGACAACACAGGTATCGCAGTTTGACCTTGTGCTGGAAAAGAACGGAGAAAACTGGAAGATTGTGAAATAGCTCTTGACTTTGCGACACAAATGTCGCATAATTATCAAAAGGGACATATGTGTCGCAAAGGAGGTTATAGTAGTGAGTGCTAAAGGCGATAAGACCAAAGAACTTATTTGTTCAGAAGCATACAAATTATTTGCAGAAAAGGGATTTAAAGAAGTCACAATGAAAGATATATGTGAAAAAACCGGACTTAGTCGAGGTGGTCTTTATAGACACTATTCAAGTACCGAAGCAATTTTTTCTCATATCATTAACTCTCTTATGCAAACACAAGAAAATGAAGTTTTAAACAAAATCGAAAGTCTAGTTCCTGCTAAACAAATTCTATTAGAACTATTAAATCGCTATCAAATAGAAATGTTAGATAGTAGTAATTGTTTAACTTTAGCAATTTATGAATTTTTTAGTACTTTACAGCGTAAAGGCAATGAAAGTCTGCTATATGAGCAATATTTATTAAGTAAAAAAACTTGGGAATCTTTAATTGCTTATGGAATAAAAACAAAAGAATTTAACGAAGTAAATGCCGAAGCAATTATTGATATAATTATATTTTCTTATCAAGGAGTACGGCTGTATAGCAACCTTATGCTTATAAGTCCTCAAATACCCGAAAACATCTTGTATATTATAAAAAATATTCTTTTAAAATAATTTGGAAAGGATGTGTAGAATATGGATACTACTATTTTTCAGAAATTCTATGAAGAAAAAACAGCGTTAATCAATCCCACAGATTGTACAAAGCCCATTGATAATTTCCCCGAAGTATGTATTTCCACATTTTCCAAAAACATTATTGATAAATTTATCTCTTTGAACTCCGTTCAAAAAATTGCAGAATTATATACAGCAAATGGAGTAAATCCGGTATATAAAATCAATTATAAAGGAAAAGAAATAGCTTTTTATTTATCATTAGTTGGTGCGTCTGCTTGTGTATCTGGCTTAGAGGAAATTATTGCATTAGGAGCAAAAAAAATTATTCTTTTTGGAAGTTGTGGTATTTTAAATGATTCCGTGAAAGATAAAATCATTATCCCCACCTCTGCGGTTAGAGATGAGGGAACAAGCTATCACTATATTCCTGCAAATCAGGAATTATCAGTAAACCCAGAATACATAAATACATTAATTTCATGTTTAGACAAGTATAACTGCCCTTATATAACAGGAAAAAGTTGGACTACTGATGGAATATATAGAGAAACTTTAGGTATTATCAATGACCGAAAAGCTCAAGGCTGTATTACTGTTGAATTAGAATTTTCAGCAGCTTTAGCTGTTTGTACATTTAGGAATATTCCTTTTCTTCAATTTTTATATGGAGCTGATTGTTTAGATAATGATACTTGGGATATTAGAGATTTGTGTGAATATGGGCTAAGTAAAGCAGAAAAACTTATGTTCCTAGCCTTAGAATGTGGCATCGCTTTATAAATAACACTCTTTCAATTCTATTTTCAGCTATTCCATAAGGCAGGTGATTTTTATGGCAGAACAACAAATATGGGTACTTTGTCCTGTCTGTAACAACAAGACACGAACTAAAATACGCAAAGACACGGAACTGGTAAATTTCCCTCTCTTTTGTCCAAAATGCAAAAAAGAAAATTTAGTGACAATAAAAAACGGAATTACAACCATTATCAAAGAGCCAGACGCTTAGACGCAGAGCCGATAATTTATAAGCTATACAGCTTATAGACTATCGGCTCATTTTAATTTCAATCTTATTCTTGCAGGCAATAGAAGTTATTTATCTTCCATTTCCTTGTATTTGACAATACCATCCGCAACGCTTTCCATGATAACAAGGTCTGCGTCTGTAAAATTGTCAATTTTGCTTTCAAGCTGTCTTCGTCTACTACTTTTTACCGGATTATCAGAGGACAAAAAGAACTCATCCACTGATACATTCAGCAGAGATACAAGGTCATAAAGCACCTGTAAACTTGGGTGCTGCCCTTTATTCTCAATATTGGTTAAATAGCGTGGGTCAATCTCAATCATTGCTCCCACCTGTTCACGGGTCAAACCCTGTTTTTTACGGGCTTCTTTTATAGCAAGCCCAAACGCCCTGAAATCATATTTATCTTCTTTTTTACGCATAATACATCACCTTTGTACATTTTACTGTTCCTGTTGTAATAGTGACAGGTATAGAAAAACGTATTGCATAGTTGTACAGTTCCTATTATGCGTATCAAAGATAAAACCATGCTGCCAAAACGGAAATAAAAAAAACCGTTATTTGGCAGCATACTTTCCCTGCGTCAAAAATCACATCATCATTTCCAGACGACGGTTTAACAAAAGCCGCCGTCTTTTTTTGCCTGAAATACAGATGATTTTTAAAGTCCACTACTTGATACAGACAGCGGCTTACAGGAGGAAGCCGCTATGCAAAATATTTTCTTAAATATATCTACATTCGGTAAACCGTTAAAAAAAGCCATCCACCTACACTAGAAAAGTCTGACCCTCAATGTGGTTTTTCAGAATACATAGAAAGAACTATCGAAGCACACAAGCAGAAATATCGTCTGTTTGCGTGCTTTTTTAGTTGGAAGAAAAAGGTTTTAAATTTTTCTTCTCAAAACGCAACTGCACCCCCTGTCCTGTCGGGACTAAGAGCGAAAAGGGGGAAAGAAGCAGAAATTCCTATCAACTCGCTCCCTTTCAAGGCTGGAAAGGGGGTGAGCAATAATGAAGCCATCTGAATTTCAGACAACCATAGAGAACCAGTTTGATTATATCTGTAAAGTCGCTATGGAGGATGAACGCAAAGACTATCTCAAAGCGTTGTCCAGACAGTGTAAACGGGAAACCCTGTTCTGTGATATGGACGATTACACCGTCAATCTGTTTTCTTCCGAAGACACCTATCCATCCCACTTCCATACTTTTGAAATGGATGGATTTACTGTCCGCATTGAAAACAGCCTGTTAGCCGAAGCATTAGAAAGTCTGGACGGAAAGAAACGTGACGTTATCCTGCGATATTATTTTCTTGGATTTGACGATACGGAAATCTCAAAAATTCTGGAAGTCAACCGTTCTACCATCCAGAGAAGAAGACACGCCGGACTGGAATTTATCAAAAAATTTATGGAGGACGAAGCATGACAGCAAAGCACCCTATGATTCCGTTTCCTGTGATTGTAAGAGCTACGGACGGCGATATTGAAGCAGTCAACCAGATTGTACGCCATTACAGCGGTTTTATTGCCAGCCGTTCCATGCGTCCCATGAAAGACGAATATGGAAATACCCACATGGTTGTAGATGAAACCCTACGCCGCCGGATGGAAACACGTCTGATTGCAAAGATTTTATCTTTTGAAATCAGGGAACCAAACTAGAAATAACGCTCGCCTGTGGAAGCGTGGACAAACCCATGCTTCCCAGACAGAGCTTGCCAGTCTATTAAAGTGCATTATCACCAGTGCATTTTAACAGGCTGACAAAGCCGGATTGTTCCTTGAAAAAGAAAGCGTCTAATCAACGTAGCATAAAGCAGCCGAATACGTTTCGATAGAAAGAGAGCCGTTGGGCTGGCACGCCGTAACCCACCAAAGGAGGGATGATACCGGATAGCGATTCCTGCCAGCGTTCCATAAGTAGCTTACCGCAGAGCTGCCGCCATGACCTTTCTATTGTGATAATGATACTTCCGTACAGCCTTAGTCCGTGTGATGATGTAGCACCGCTGGCAAAGGGTACGGCTGGATGAGAACCATGCAGGGGTGAGATTCCCATGAGCTTTAGCGAAAGCTGTTCGGCTTGCTTAGATACCATTTTGAATTAGAATTTTTCATTCAAAATCAAATAACTATTTGCAGGAAATACAATCTTAATATTACTTTTGCCACAAAATCTGATATAATATAGACAGATATTGAGGGTTCCATATCTGGTCTATGGAAAGGAGGAACATGATTACAGTAACAAAAAAAGACTTAATAGAACTGGGTTATGGAACTTCATTCGCAGCAGACATCATAAGAGAAGCAAAAAAACTTATGATTTCAAAAGGGCATACCTACTATCAGTCACGCAAACTGGACAGGGTTCCCAGAGAAGCTGTGGAAGAATTGCTAGGGATTACTTTTACTGATAAATCGAACTGATTGTACTTCTTGCACATTTATGTAAGGAGTGAAATCATGGCAAAAGACCCTATTAAGAAAGCAGAAAACGGAACTTATTATTTTAGAGCAAACTTAGGTTTTCATCCGATTACCGGAAAACAGATTCAGAAATACAAAAGTGGATTCAAGACAAAAAAAGAAGCCAGAGAAGCATATTCAAAACTTATGCTGACATCCACAGAGGAATTAACAGAAAAGAAACAGCAGCTATCTTTTCAACAGTTTATTGAGGAAACTTATCTTCCTTGGTATAAAACACAAGTAAAGGAAAGCACCTATCTGAACCGCCGTTCTACCATTCAGAAGCATTTTTCATACTTTTACAAAATGACGGTGGATGAGATAGAACCCATTAACGTCCAGAACTGGCAGCTTGAACTCGCAAAAGAATTTAGTCCAAACTATATCCGTATTGTACAGGGTATGCTCTCTATTGCCTTCGACAGAGCAGTTGTTCTCGGTCTTGCAAAGAAAAATCCATCACGAATGATAGGAAACATCAAGAGCAAGAAAACAAAAGTGGATTTCTGGACACTGGATGAATTTCAAAAGGTAATTTCCCTGCTCTACAAGGGAGATTATTACGAACATTACCTTTTCATTTCATACTGGCTCCTGTTTATGACCGGAATGAGAATCGGAGAAGCCGCAGCCCTGCAATGGTCGGACATCAACTTTGAAACCGGACTTTTAAGTATAACAAAAACGCTGTACTATAAAACAATGGACGAATACAAATTTGTGGAGCCAAAGACACAAGCCAGTATTCGCACTATCTATATTGACACAGATACCATCAAAGAATTGAAAGCATGGCAGGAAGTACAGCAAAAGGTTTTAAAGGGCTGCGACCTTGTACTAAGCTACAATGGGATTCCCACCAGTAAGCACACCCTCCCACGGGCATTAGAAAAACTTGCTGGATTGGCAGGCGTACACCGTATCAAGATTCATGCACTCAGACATTCCCATGCTTCCCTGCTCATCAGTATGGGTGAAAATCCTTTATTGATTAAAGAACGTCTGGGGCATGAAAAGATACAGACTACGTTAGGAACCTATGGACATTTATATCCCAACACCAACGTGGAAGTTGCCAAAAAATTAACTGGTGTTCTCACTTATACTCCGGCAACAACCAGTGTTGCCGATTACACCAGCAATCAGCATACAGCAATCTATCACAGAGCCATTGAATAAAAAAATGCAATCAAAATGCAATTCTAAAAGGAAAGAGCCTCAAAACCCTTGAAAATAAAGGCTTTGAAGCTCTGCTCCAACTATTCAAACTCGATGGTTGCGGGAGGCTTTCCGGTGCAGTCATAGAGTACACGGTTGACTCCCTTGACTTCGTTGACGATTCGGGAAGTTACCTTGCTGAGGACCTCCCAGGGAAGCTCTGCGCTGGCAGCCGTCATGAAGTCACTGGTATTTACCGCGCGGAGAACAACGGCATAGTCGTAGGTTCTCTCGTCGCCCATAACGCCTACGGAACGCATATTGGTCAGCGCTGCAAAGTACTGGCCCAGTCCCTTGTCCACGCCGGCACGCGCGATCTCCTCACGGTAGATTGCGTCGGCATCCTGCACGATGCGAACCTTCTCCGCCGTTACCTCGCCGATGATACGGATACCAAGACCGGGGCCGGGGAAAGGCTGACGGTATACCAGGTACTCCGGAATACCAAGCTCCAGACCTGCCTTGCGAACCTCATCCTTGAACAGGGAGCGCAGAGGCTCGATGATCTCCTTAAAATCCACTACATCGGGAAGTCCGCCAACGTTGTGATGGCTCTTGATGACCGCAGACTTGCCAAGACCACTCTCGATCACATCCGGATAGATGGTTCCCTGTACCAAGTAATCCACGGAGCCGATCTTCTTCGCCTCTTCCTCGAATACGCGGATGAATTCTTCGCCGATGATCTTTCTCTTCGTCTCAGGATCGGTCACACCGGCCAGCTTGTCATAGTAACGCTGCTGCGCATTTACGCGGACAAAATTCAGCTCATAAGGGCCGTCCGGACCGAATACTGCCTCTACCTCATCGCCCTCGTTCTTGCGAAGCAAACCATGATCTACAAATACGCAGGTCAGCTGCTTGCCAATTGCCTTGGACAGCAGAACCGCCGCTACGGAAGAATCCACACCACCAGACAGTGCACAGAGCACCTTGCCATCGCCGATCTTCTCACGAAGGGAAGCAATCGTATTCTCAACGAAAGAATCCATCTTCCAGTCGCCGCTGCAGCCGCACACGTTGTATACGAAATTGCTGAGCATCTTCTGGCCTTCTACCGTATGAAGAACTTCCGGATGGAACTGTACGGCATACAGATTCCGGCTCACATCCTCCATCGCCGCGATCGGGCATACCGGAGTATCCGCTGTGATCTCAAAGCCTTCCGGAGCCTGTGCAATATAATCCGTATGACTCATCCAGCATACCGTCTCCGGGCTCACCCCCTCGAAGATCTTGCTGTCTGTCTTCCGGATGGCAACTTCCGTCTTGCCGTACTCGCTGACCGGAGCCGTCTCTACCTTTCCGTCCAGCAGGTAAGCCATCAGCTGAGAGCCGTAGCAAATGCCCAGGATCGGAATGCCCATCTTGAAAATCTCCGGAGAGCATAAGGGGGACTCTTCCTTATATACGCTGTTGGGACCGCCGGTAAAGATAATGCCCTTCGGATTCATCTCTCTGATCTTGTCCAGGCTCATATTGTAGGGATGCACCTCACAATATACCTGACACTCTCTGACACGTCTGGCGATCAGCTGATTATACTGGCCACCGAAGTCCAGTACAATTACAAGTTCCTTCTCCAATTTTTTATCTCCTTACTCATGATATTTTATGGCAGAACCGCAAATTGCAGTCTTACATGTCTTTCATCGCAGTATTTTCTTGCAGTCTTTTCTTGCATGTCTGCGATTGCATGTCATCTGTTACATATCTTCTACGTCGTCATCGGACTTCAGTGAAGCACCGCACTTATTGCAGAATGCGGAATCCGCGCTCTGGTAAGCGCCGCAGCAGGGACACTGAACCTGATTTCTTGCTTTACTGATCTGCTCCTTGTAGTCTGCCGCTGCTGCCGCCGCTGCCGCTACATCCTCAAAGAGGGGAATATACTCCTCATCGATCTCGCCTTCATGCTTCTCATAGTAAAGCTTACCGATTTCCATATACGCCGTCTGCAGCTTCCGCTCCTCACTGGCGAGCTTCTGCTTCAGGCATACAAGATCTGCCACTTTTTTCACTTTGTCGCTGACATCCTTACCGGCGTCCGCGATTTTCTGTCCAAAATCTTCCCAACCCATGATTTCGACCTCCTGTTTCTATTCGGTTATGTGTTGTCTTCTGTGTCAGAATCCTCCGTTCATGAACAGACGATGATTGCTCCTGGTCTGCTTCCGGGCGGAAGACTTCAATGTAAGTGTACAGAATCTACCGGTAAAAGTCAACGATAATACCGAAGGATTCCATCCATATTTGAGTGCATATTTGCAAAAAGCGCATCCACAATTGTAATTGCCGCCATGGACTCCACCACAACGACAGCACGATTCACAACAATCGGATCGTGACGCCCCTTAATCTGAATCTCTACGTTCTCACCAGTTGCGCGGTTCACAGTCTCCTGCGGCTGCGCAATCGAAGGCGTCGGCTTGAATGCCGCGCGCAGAATGATCTCCGAACCGTCGCTCATGCCACCCAGAATGCCTCCAGCATGATTCGTCTTCTTGCAGATCTTGCCTTCTTCATCGTAGCGGAAAGCATCGTTATTCTCCGATCCACAGGCTTCCGCCACTGCGAAGCCGTCGCCGATCTCCACGCCCTTGACCGCGCCGATGCTCATGATAGCCTTTGCAAGGTTGGCATCCAGCTTCTCGAAGACAGGATCGCCCAGTCCGGCAGGTACGCCGGTGATACGGCACTCCACGATACCTCC
This sequence comes from Hominifimenecus microfluidus, assembly GCA_020687485.1. GTDB lineage: Bacteria > Bacillota > Clostridia > Lachnospirales > Lachnospiraceae > Hominifimenecus > Hominifimenecus microfluidus. The sequence continues at coordinate 34,470 of JAJEQR010000014.1, forward strand.
GACAGAATCCTGCTCTGCGATCTTCTGATCCAGAAATGCCTGCACTGCTTCAGTATCAGAAGCATCAATTCCGCCGATCCGGCTGGCATACGCCCGCACGGTAACTCCCAGCTCGCCGAGGATCTTCTCCGCAATCGCTCCGGCTGCTACACGCGCGATGGTCTCACGCCCGGAGGAGCGCCCACCGCCACGATAATCACGGAAACCGTACTTCGCGTCAAATGTATAATCTGCGTGTCCCGGACGGTAAACGTCCATAATTGCGGAATAATCACGGGAACGCTGATCCTGGTTGAATACAACCATAGAGATCGGCGTTCCTGTCGTCTTTCCTTCGAAAGTGCCGGACAGAATCTGCACCTCGTCGCCTTCCTTGCGGGCCGTCGTATACTTGTTCTGTCCCGGTTTGCGGCGGTCAAGCAGCGTCTGAATATCCGCCTCCGTCAGCGGAAGCCCCGCCGGGCAGCCGTCTACTACCACTCCCACAGCCTTTCCGTGAGATTCCCCCCAGCTGGTTACCTGAAAAAAACGTCCATATGTGGATGACATGTTTCTTACTCCTTCGTGTTATAGCTATGTACTTCAGCATACCATATCTGTTGAATTTTATCAATGAAAGCCAGGACGATTCGAAGAAAAAAGGCAGCAAAAGCTCAGTTTTTCGCGCAAAATTTCTTTACAAACCGGTATTGTCTCAGTATAATAAATTTTATGTACGAGAGAAAACATCTGAAAAGGATGGAGAGGAGAAATTATGAAAAAATTTTTTGCAGAATTTAAAGAATTCATTTCCCGCGGCAATGTCGTAGACCTGGCGGTTGGTATGATCATTGGATCTGCTTTCACTGCCATTGTCAAGTCACTGGTAGAGAATATCGTAACCCCTCTGATCGGTGTACTGCTGGGCGGCCTGGACTTCAGCGGCCTGAACTTCACGATCGGCAACGCTGTCATCGAGATCGGCCTGTTTGTGAACGCCGTGATCACCTTCCTGCTGACTGCGCTCGTGCTGTTCTGCGTGGTCAAGACAATGAATCGCTTTAAGAGAAAGAAAGAAGAGGAGCCCAAGAAAGAAGAGCCTGCCCCCACTCCGGAAGACATCCTGCTTCTCCAGGAGATTCGCGATCTGCTGAAAGAGCAGCAGTCTCAAGCAAAGCAGAAGCAGTAAGCAGCATATCCGCGATACCGGAATTATGTTATAGCTTCCATCGCATCAAAATCATGCAGTCTGTTCGGTTTTATCCACCGGGCAGGCCGCATTTTTTATTTCTATCCACTATTCTGTTCCCTTTGTGTCGATGTCACTTCTCATAGGTTCACCACCCATTTCATATGTTTTCCGTGTGATTATGTCAAAATGCTGTTAAGGTTAAAAGTGCATGGCACTCACCGCCTTTACTTTGTATGTTTATTTTTCTTAGTCCAAGGATATCACATGTGTATTACACTTGTCTACCTGTTGCTTACTTTTTTAGTATATACTTTGTGCCTTATCTGCTGCTTCGTATTCTACTCATCAAAATACATATGGCCCACCGGTTCCTTCTGAAACCAAATGGGCCATACATCTTAATCACTTTACCTGCAATGATTCCGTTACTCGTTATGATACCAGATCCATGATATTGCCGTCATCAATCAGTTTAATATCACTGAGCAACTCTGGCTTATCAACATTGTACTCGACCTTCCAACGGGTTGCACATTCCTTTGCTTCTCCATTCGCATCCGTCACCTGAAGCTTTACATCGAAATACTGAACTTCCTTGTCCGGTTTTTCCGGTTTCATTTCCGAGACAGAGATGGTCGCCGAGTGGCTTTCGGCAATCGAGTGAAAATAGAGTCGACAGTTGGAGTAGCCGATGAAATGCTGCAAATCCTTTTCACTGAAGCAGTCGCCCAGCTCAGCCTGCCAGCGAAGATACTCGGATTCCTGCTCCGCTGCGACAGACTCCTGATCCGGTGCAATCGTTTCATCCAGCGCGAAATACTGTCCATTAATCGGTGCTAATTTCTCATTCGGGCATTCCAGCATAGCGGATAAAACCTTTTCTGCTGATTTCGTACCTTTATCGCTGCTTCCGCCACAGGAAACCAAACAGCCAAGACACGCAATAAGCATAAACAGAATACTCCATCTTCTAATTTCCTCCCTAAACATATGCCCCCTCCAGTCTGCGAGAATTTCGCACTTATTTTTATTCGCTTCTAATAAAATTTATTCCCAAACAAACGACTTGCCAACAGCATTGGTATGGCTACTGTTATAAGAAATGGAGTTTACTTCGATAGTAAATCCATCACCAACATATCCCCAGGCATCCCTTGTCGTATATTTTCCCATTCCCTGAGAAGGATATAAGAAAAGATTATACTGGGTGACAATCAGCATATTACAGTATCTGCACTGACCACCCATTCCATCAAGGACCTCACCGGTGTTGACATTGATAGCTCGGCAGCTCCCCCGCGACTTCATATGGTGCTTACCGTCAGAAGAATCCGGACACCCAGCAACCGCCCTGGTTTCAGAAAGCGTATCTGCATCAGATCTTGCCGCATAAATATTTGATGCAGAGGTAAACATCGTAAATACCATCACAAGAAGCATAAGCTTCGATAACAGACGCTTCATTTCCATATTTCAAAACCAACGTTCTAACTACAAACATAAACCGTAAGATTTTTACATGTTTTTAATACTTATCCTGACTCTTACAGTATATGTTATACAAACACATAGTACTTTGGACTCACCCCTCTCTAAATTAGTACATCTTTTTTTCTAACTCAAAGATATCATATTCTCATTATTTTGTCAATACATTACTTTTTTTTTAAAGTATTTACATTCAGCCTTATTTATGCTTTAATAAGCTATATAAACAATAGAAATGAGGTCTATAATGGCAAATAAAGAATTATTCGCCCGTGGCGCTACAGAACTTCTGGTTTTATCAGTTTTATACAGGCAAGATATGTATACATATCAAATAAAACAGGAAATAAAAGAGCAAAGCAATGACTTATTCAATTTGTCAGAAAGTATTCTCTATTCTATATTATACAAATATGCAAAGGAGGGGTACGTTAGCGAATGGACACAAGAAGTAAAACGCCGAATCCGCGTCTACTACCACCTAGAAGAACGCGGTAAAGAATATTACCTACATTGCCTAGAGGAATACAAAAAAACATCGTACTGTTTAAATAGGCTTTTATGTGATGAGGAGTAACCATTATGAACGCAAAGAAAACTTATCTGTCACGTTACAGACATTCATTACCGGTCTTTTTCCCAAACAAACGCCGTCTTCTCAAACATATGGATCAATATTTGGAAGACTATCTGGAAGCACATTCAAATGCCTCTATCGAAGATATTTTGACAGAACTTGGAACACCTGAAGATGCGGCAAAATTGTATTTGGAAGATAATTTTCACGACTATATTTCCTATACAAAGAAGCAACATATGTTAGTAATTATTATGATTGTTGTCGTATTTCTTTTTATGATCTATGGAACTTATAATTATATTCAAAATCACTGGATAGCAACTATCGTTTACGAAACCGCTGTAGAAGGAACTTATCCGCCCGATGCAGAATAACTCATAAGCCGTCATAGATTTATTCCGGCTTAAGTTCTACATTGAAATTGCACTAAAGGAGGATTTTACATGAAACGATTCCATGTTTTGCTGCTTGCTTTCGTTCTTCTTATCTTTTCATTTTCACCGCAATCCATCTTTGCATCTTCTAATGCAAAGACAGAAATCACTTATAATCCCGATGGTTCCTATGTAATAACTACGCTCAATATTTCCTATACTGCCGCTTACTCTACAAGTAAAACAGCTTCTAAAACAGCTTCTAAAACAGCTGTTGCATACTCACCAAATGGATCAAAAATATGCACTTTTACTGTCACTGGAACATTCGAAATCAATAGTGGTTCAAGCGTAAGCTGTACTTCTGTAAGTTATAGTAAAAACATTTATGACAGTACCTGGAACTTCATTAGCGCTTCCACTTCACGGAATAATAGTTCTTCATCCAAAGCATCTGCATCTGCAAAAGGCTATTTCAAAAATGCTACCGGTGGAAGCCAGACGTTAACTCCTACTGTATATTGTGACAAAAACGGTAACATTTCTTAGAACGAAACTTTAGATAGTACCAAGGAAAAATCCCACCGCCGAGAATACACTTTCTCGTCGATGGGATTTCGTATTTTATCATTAATTCTGCTGATCAGCGCAGTTCTTCCACCGCTCTGGCAAGTTGTGCATCTTCGCCGTTTTCATTTTCCGTATCGGAACCCCCGGCGCTTCCGTCTCCTGCCGTATCAGAGCCAAAAGATGTCTGATCCCCATCCGTTGCCACCTGCTCAACCTCGATATCCGGCGTGATGCCAACGCCGTGGATATCATGCCCCGCGGGCGTGAAGTAATGCGCCGTTGTGATCTTCAGCCCGGAGCCATCGCTAAGGTTATAGTAGGACTGCACAATGCCCTTACCGAAGGTCGTGGTTCCGATCAGAGTCGCCCGCTCGTGATCCTTCAGTGCGCCGGAGAGGACTTCCGCCGCACTGGCGGAGTTTTCATTTACCAGAACGACCATCGGGCCGTCGTAGGAGGCATCGTTCTCTGTGCGGTATTCCGTCTGTGTTCCGTCCTTCTCCTCGATGTAAAGAACCATCTCATCTTTGGGAAGGAAGATATCCGCGATATCCACCACACTGGTCAGAAGGCCGCCGGGATTGTCCCGGAGATCCAGCACCAGGGAGGTCATGCCCTGCCCGGTCAGATCCAGGAGCGCGCCGGTCAGCTGCTCCAGCGAAACCTCATCGAAGGAGGTCAGCTGCAGATAACCGATGTTATCCTCCAGCATCCGGTAGTGAACGGTATCCTTCGATACATCGCGGCGCTCGACCTGCACGGTAAATTCGGTCGTGCCTCTGCGGATCGTAAGCTCCACATAAGTACCCTCTGCGCCTTTGATGTAGCTGGTGATCGTCTCAAGCTCCATGTTTTCCACATCGATCCCGGAGACTCCAACAATCAGATCCTCCGCCTCCAATCCGGATTCCTTCGCCGGACTGTTGGAATAGACATCTACGATGCGCAGGGAGCCATCTTCCTGCTGCTCGACCTGCACGCCAATCCCATAGTACCCGCCGTCCAGAGACTGCAGCACCTGCTCCATCTCCTCTTCGGTATAGTAAGCAGAATAGCGGTCGCCGAGGCCGGAGATGTATCCCTTGAGCATCGCCGTGGACAGCGTATCCGAATCCGTATCAAAGATAAATTTGTCGTCAATGTATTTGTTAATTTCTTCCAGCTTATCATTCGCCTGTACCACGGCGTATTCCGTATCGCTGAAAGAACCCTTCTGAGGAAACAGTCCTCCGGTTATAATGCCTGTCACCAGAAGTGCTCCGGCCGCGCCGGTAATCACGCCGCCGAAGAACCCGCTCCTGCTTCTCCTCATAATCGTCCTCCGTGTACATTCCTTCCATTTAAATTCTTCAAAGCTCTGCTTTTCAATCGCTGTCTTTTGATCGCTGCTCCTCTGCTTTCTTTTACTGCTTTCTTTTACTTCTTTCTTACGATCGACTGATCCCAGAGTTCGATACGTCCCTGCTTTAATAAATGCCCGACCGCGCGCTTAAATGCGTTCTTGCTGAGGGAAAGTTCTCTCTTGATGATTGCAGGGTCGGTCTTATCCGTAAAGGGAAGCTCGCCGTCGTACTCCAGAATGGCCTGCCATACTTTCTCCGCATCCTCATTCATCTGTGCGTGAGCCTTTCTGCGGGCGCTTAAATCCAGCTTGCCGTCGTTTCTGATCTTCAGGACACGGGCGGTGACTTCATCGCCAGGCCGGTAAGTCTCATAGACTTCCTGTGCCGGAATCATGCCGTAATAGCGGCGGTCTACCGCGATGAATACGCCGAGCTCCGGCTTGACTTCATATACCATGCCGGTCACACGGTCGTTCTTCTCATAGGGTGCATGGCTCTGTAAGTGACGGTAAATGTGCATCGTCGCGCAGAGACGGTTACTCTTATCAATGTAGAGGAGCACCGGAACCTGCATACCGGGGCGGAGCTTGCCTTTTTGCTCCTTGAAGGGGAGGAACAGCTCCTTCACCAGTCCCCAGTCCAGGAAAGCGCCGATGTCCGTGACCTGAGAGACCGGAAGGCACGCCACTTCTCCGACTTCAAAGGGTACCGGAAGTGTTGTCGCGATCCAGCGATCCTCTGAATCCTTATAGACAAATACTTCCAGCTCACTGCCGGCTTCGATGCCCTCCGGCAGCTCCTTCTTCGGGAGAAGGATTCCTGCGTCCGCCTCGTCCTCGCCAACATACGCGCCGATCTCCTTCATGCGCAGAACCTTCAGTGTCTGTTTCTTACCTAATTCCAACATATGGTTACCTCCGTTCTCTTATGGATTCCCGGATTCTGTCCGGGATATTTTCTTCTGTTTTCTCTGCCCGTCCGCATAACTGTGCTCCGGGCAGTTCATTCTTTTATTACTGTTGTATATTTTGTGCTTCTTATTGTACCTTCAGCGTTACATAGGGCTGCCCGTCCGCGTCGCACAGCGCCAGAACTGTCCACGCGCCATCTCCGTCCGTGACGGTTCCGCGACGGGGATAAATGGTATCGCCCAGATGTGCCGCCGTCCGGTATTCCACACGCAGCTCACGGATCGCATCATCCGCCGGAAGAAATTCCTCTGCCATGCGGACATACTGACCGTTGTTGACATGGCCGTTCGTATCGAGGTGAACCCGCTGCACCGGGAAAGGCGCCAGCGCTTCCATCTGTTCCGGCAGAACCAGCTTGCGCTCCTCCGTATAATTCATATCCAGACGTTCCTCCGTGCCGTAAGCGTCCTTCTCGCACTGGGGAACACGCACCGGACGCGCCCGTTCGGTGTCGAAATAGAACCAAAGAGAATTTGCCTTCGCGAGATACCGGCCGGAAGCATCCAGCATGGCAAAGTTTCTCTTGCCGTAGAAGCGATCGAACTCATACGGAATCGTGATGACCTTCACTTCCTCACACAACTCCGGATAGCGGCTGACCTGAATCTGCCAGAAGTTCATCAGCCATGCACCGTGCTGCTCCTTCAGGTGCTGCACGCCGACGCCGAGATCCTCGGACTGAAAGGTACTGCAGTCCTGGAAATAATTCACCAGCGTCGAAAGCATCAGCTTCCCATCCACGCCGACTTCGCTGTAGCGGATACGCGCCTTCATTTCGTACATAACATTTTTCTCCTTCACAGGATATAAGAAAACCCTTGTAAGAGACTTACAAGGGTTCTAGCTGGGCTACAAGGATTCGAACCTTGAAAATGACGGAGTCAGAGTCCGTTGCCTTACCATTTGGCGATAGCCCATTGCTTTGTTTTTCTGTCGTTCCTCGCGACAAGATATATACTAACACATGTCTTTATATTTTGCAAGTACTTTTTTCAATTTTTTTCAACTTTTTTGAAGTTCTTTTTCAGCTCTTTTTGATCCCTTTTTCGCCTGCTCAGAGGCAGGAAAACTCGTCCCCTGTCTCCGAACAGGCATAGGCATCGCCGCACAAACCGGGATTTACCCGCGTCAGCCGACGTATTTCTTCAGGAAAGTATACAGCTTCTCCATTTGCTCCGGCGTTCCGATGGTGATGCGCAGATAGTTATTAATCCTGGGCTTATCGAAGTAGCGTACGAAGATGCCCTCTGCGCGAAGCGCCTCGAAGAGCTCCTTTGCCGCAACGGTCTTATGGGACGCAAAGATAAAGTTCGCCATGGGCGGAAGGAAGGTGAAGTCAAGCTCCGTCAGACGTTTCTTCGCCTCTTCTCTTGTGCGGACGATCTTACCGGTCGTCTCTTTAAAGTAAGCCTCATCGGCAAGAGCTGCTGCGCCGAGTGTCAGCGCCGCTTCGCTCATCGTATAGGAGTTATAGGAGTTCTTCACGGCATTCAGCGCCGCGATCAGCGCTTCATTGCCGATGCAGAATCCGATACGCATGCCGGCCATGGAGCGGGATTTGGAGTAGGTCTGCACCACCAACAGGTTATCGTACTTATCAATCAGAGACAGAGCGGACGTTCCGCCGAAGTCAATATAGGCTTCATCCACGATCACAACGCTGTCCGGATTCGCCTTCACGATATCCTCCACGAAGGAAAGCGGCTCATAGATCGAAGTGGGAGCATTCGGATTCGGGAAGATGATGCCGCCGTTCGGCTTCTTATAATCCTCCGCGCGAATCCGGAAGTTCTCATCCAATGCCGGCGTCTCATACGGGATCTGAAGCATCTCCGCCCATACCTTGTAGAACGCGTAAGTCACATCCGGGAAGAGAACCGGCTGATCAGAATTAAAGAAGGTCATGAACGACATGGCGATAACATCGTCCGAGCCGACGCCGACAAAGACCTGCTCCTTTTTTACATGATACGTCTTCGCCAACGCATCCACCAGAATCGACGCATCCGGGTCCGGATAACGCCGGAACAGATCGGCGTCCATCGTCTTCAGAGCCTCCGCCACGCCGGGAGCCGGCGGATATGGGTTCTCATTCGTATTCAGTTTTGTTACATCCAGTGTCTTCGGCTGCTCGCCGGGAACGTAAGGATCCACCTTGCGCACATTCTTCTGCCAGGGATACATCATAGCTTCCTCCCTCTATTTATTTACATGGCCCTTGTATTCCAGAACTGCAATCACCTGATCCACATATTTCTCGCACTCTTCATGCGTTGGAGCCTCTACCATGACACGAATCAGCGGCTCTGTGCCGCTCTCGCGCACCAGGATACGACCATTGTCGCCGAGGAGGTTCGCCACCTTGCGGATCTCTGCCTGTACGTCCGGATCGTTCTGCGCTTCCGGCTTGCTGTCCACGCGCACATTCTTCAATACCTGCGGATATACGTGAACATCTTCGCAGAGCTTGCTCAGGGGCTGCTTCGTCTCCAGCAGGACTTCCATCACCTTCAGTGAGGTCAGGATGCCGTCGCCAGTGGAAGCATATTTGCTGAAAATGATATGACCGCTCTGCTCGCCGCCCAGACGGTGGCCGTTCTGCTGCATGTTTTCGTATACATATTTGTCGCCGACTGCAGTCTTTTCATAGGAGATACCGGCAGCATCGAATGCCTTGTACAGGCCAAAGTTGGACATTACGGTGGTTACAACCGTATCGTTCGCAAGCCAGCCCTTCTCCTTCATGTACTTGCCGCACACATAGAGGATCAGGTCGCCGTTCACAACATTCCCCTGCTCATCCACCGCGATGCAGCGATCTGCGTCACCGTCATAGGCGAAGCCGACATCCAGCTGATGTTCCTTCACATACTCCTGCAGAACCTCGATATGCGTGGAACCGCAGTCGCGGTTGATATTCGTGCCATCCGGCTCGTTGTTAATCACATAGGTCTTCGCGCCCAGTGCGTCGAATACGCTCTTCGCGATAGAGAACGCGCTGCCGTTGGAGCAGTCCAGACCAATCCGCTTGCCCTTGAAGGAACGGGTTGCCAGCGTGATCAGGTAGCCGATGTAGCGGTTGCGTCCGGCGGAATAGTCGGTGGTGCATCCGATCTGCTCCCGGTGAGCCAGGGGCGCTTCCGGCATCTCGCCGTCCAGGTAGCGCTCAATCTCCTGGATCACGGACTCCTCCAGCTTCTCGCCTCGTCCGTTCAGGATCTTGATTCCATTGTCATAATAGGGATTGTGGCTGGCGGAAATCATGATGCCGCAGTCGAAATCCTCCTCCGTGCGCACCACATAGGCAACGCTCGGCGTCGTTGTTACGTGAAGCAGATATACATCCGCGCCGGATGCTGTCAGTCCGGCGGACAGTGCGTCCTCGAACATATAGCTGCTACGGCGGGTATCCTTGCCGATTGCTACCCGGCACTTGTGATCGGTTCCTTTATGCGCTCTGCCGTAATACCAGCCAAGGAAGCGGCCGATCTTAAATGCATGTTCTACGGTCAGGCTGATATTAGCTTCCCCGCGGAAACCATCCGTTCCAAAATATTTTCCCATCGTGGGTCCTCCTGAAATCTCATGGATATCTTTAATAATAGCAATTCAGAGCCCCACCCGATTTCACACAGCTCTGAATAGTTACATTTTATCACACATATTGGAATTCACGCAAGATAATACGGCATTTTTACAGAAAAAGCGCCCATCCGGAGACAGGCGCTTCTGTTTTATTGTTCTTTATCTTGTTCTGTTACTGCTCTATTATTCTATTGTCAGCGAGCTTTATCAAAATAGCTCTCGATCTCTTCCGGCAATTCTCCTTCTTGGAAGACAAAGTAGCGGTAGGTTCCGTCGAATTCTCCGTTCTCCTCCCAGTTCCAGCTGATATAGTAGTAATCGTCTCCCGGCTCCGGCAGGCGATCCTTCGCCTTTTGCATGGCTTCTGTAAGTTCCGTCTGCAGCTGCCGGTTCATCGCATAAGAGATCTCGCCGTCTTCTCCAATGACTTCATCCATGGCAGGCTCGCCGCCGATCGTCTGATCGGAAGCATACCAGTTGATCCATCTTCCGTCTATGATCTTATTGATCTCCAGACTGATCACGTTGACATCCGGCTTCTGCATCGCTGTCATCGCCGTATCTGCGTCCGGATCGGCTGCACGGAAGAGTTCCTCCATATAGCAGGTCCAGGTCTTCGGCATCTGCTCACTGATTGGAAGAATGATCTCATAGGATTTTCCGCTCTGATACCATACCAGCGTCATCAGGATATACGAACCGATGGTGTAACGGTGTCCGCTTCCCGCTTCTGCAACAAGGACATACCAGTCTTCAAACTCCATCGTCTTAATCTCTTCTCGAAGGGTTTCATATACTCTGCCTGCCGAATCAGCGTCCAGCTCTCCCATGCTGCTCATATTCACAGGATCATATTCCGGCAAATTCTGATACAGCTCCTGCACCTCTTTGATCTGCTTCAGGGCTTTTCCCAGCTCCTTATAATCCGAGTTCGAAAGCAATATATTCCGGTATATGGTCTTTCTTCCAGTCTGGATCGCGAATGTCGTAAAGTCGATCGAATCATACCCCTGGTAGGCGGTATATTTTTCCTGATCATCCGCCTTATAGTAGTTCACGGTATCTACCAGGCGTTTCGATACCATGCGGATCACATCCGGATTGGTGATCTCCACATCGGCGATCTTCTCATCAAAGTAATTCTTCGTCTCGACATTCATTTCCAGCGGAGTAGAATAATACGTATAAGAACTTCCATCATAAGGAACAACCTTTACATATGAGATTTCCTCTGCGGAAGGCTGTATCTCGCTCTCGCTGGAATAGAAGCCATACATGCTAAGAAGGATCGCAACATTCACCAGCGCCAGCAGCCCCAGTCCCGGAATGGTACGCAACAGCGTTTTCCATTTTCTGGTGGAGATCAGCTCATACAGGAAATAGACGATCACTGCAATTATATACCATACGACAATGCCGTAGATCCGGCCCGCGCTCCAGTTGTGAACGACTGTCGCAGAGAAAATATCCGTCAGCGGAATCAGGCAGATCACCAGCGCAACTGTCATGCGGAAAACCGTCTGGAAATGGCGGCTGACTGCTGCCTGACCGGCTGTCTCGCTCTTTCTTCTGGCGAAACAGAAACGGGCCAACAGGAGATACACGATTCCGAGAAGCAGCGTATAAGCTCCGCTTCTCCAGCTGGACCAGATGTCATCTGCCATTCCACTGCCGAAGGGGATCAGGCTCATTCCGGTGATCAGATTGATCCGGGAATCCAGAAGCGCCGGTTCCCCCAGAGATGCCACATAAGGAAGTGCGGAATCCAGGGAGGAGGACACGACATAGATCAACACCCGCGGCAGGAAAATAATAAGAAGCGCAACCACAAGGTTCGTAAATATAGTTCCCGTCATGCTCATCGCCAGAAGGACAGCAGCTGCCACTCCAATGGAGGCAATCAGCGCCTGCGTACAGATCTGCAGAGCCGACAGCGGGTAGATCTCCAGATACTTCGGGAACAGCAGACACACCGCCTCGCTGACCAGAGCCGGAACCGCAATCAGGATCACCAGCCAGGTCACAATCGCCGCAAAGAAACTGAAGAACAGCGCATTCCTCGTCTGTGGAATCGCATGATAAAAATCACAGGCATTCCGCTTATTCAGAAATCCAAACAGCGCCAGCGTCAGAAGAGGCGCCGCCACCGGAAATGACAAAAGGATCAGCGGATTCTGCGATAAATAGCTCGAATAATGTACGGTATAGGACGGTGACCATTCCGGATACGCGGAAAGGCTCACAGCGTCGCTGAGCGGTACCAGCACGGACGCCAGTACAAAGATCGCCAGCATAGTAATGCCGAGTACCCGAAGCTGCCTTAAGCCTTCCCGGTAAAGTCCAGCGTCAAAATTTTTCTTCTTCACTTTTTCTCCCCCTCTCCTTCCGCAAATCCATAACCGCTCGGATCGAATACATAGCCAAGTGCCTCCATCTCATAGGTAAAGATTTCCTCCAGTGACAGCGGAAGAATATCCATCAGTACCGGATTCATCGCGGCAATCTTCGCGGCAATCTCATCCCGGTCGCCGCGCACGATCAGACTTGCCACGGATCCGCGCTTGGAATAATGAAGCACTGGAAGTTCTGCGAATTTCTTCTCCGTGTATGTCTCGTGGAATGCCACCTGCACTTTGAACTGCGTGGTTCGCAGGTTCTGGATATCACTCTCCAGTACAAGGCCGCCCTTGTGAAGCAGCGCCAGCTGATCGCAGGTATCCTCCAGCTCGCGCAGGGAATGGCTCGTGATAATCGCCGTGGACTGCCGCTCCAGGACATCCTCACAGATCAGGGACTTCACCAGATGACGCATAACCGGGTCCAGACCATCGAAGGTCTCATCCAGGAAGAGGTATTTCGGATGCGCGGACAGCGCCAGAAGGATTGCCGCCTGCCGCTTCATGCCTTTCGAGAAGGTATTCGTCGATTTCTTCGGATTCAGCCCAAAGGTCTCTGTCAGATATTCGTAACGCTCTCTGCTGAAATTCGGGTAGAACGTCGCGTACAGAGCTGCCATGCGTTCCAGGGAGGCGCCCCCCATAAAGTACAGTTCATCCGGCACCAGCGTGATGTACTGCTTCACGCCCGGATTCTCCCACACCGGCTCGCCGTCGAACAGGATTTCGCCGCCATCAGCCTGATAGACGCCGCTGAGAAGACGAAGGAATGTGGATTTTCCCGCGCCGTTGGAGCCTACCATGCCATAGATACATCCCGGAGGAATCGTACAGCTGATCTCCTTCAATGCCTCGTAGTCCTCAAAATGCTTGCTGACCTGATTTACCTTAATCATGCGCTCTCTCCCTCCTTCCGATACGCCTCCTCCACGCACTGTATCACTTCTTCCTTGCGGATTCCTGCCATAGCCAGCTCTCTTACGCTCATCGCAAATGCTCCCATCTGGCTCAATTTCATCTGACGAATCTTCTCCTTCGCCTGCGCGGATACAAAATTCCCCCGCCCCGGGATCACATAGGTCAGTCCTCTTCGATCCAGCTCTGCATATGCCTTCTGTATCGTATTCGGATTCACAGAAAGCTCCACAGAAAGGCTGCGCACAGATGGCAACTGCTCTTCTTCCGTCAGGATTCCTGTCAGGATCAGGCGCTCGGTCTGATCAATCATCTGTTCATATATCGGCTTACGGTTAAAAATATTGATCTGAAACACAGATGTCCTCCCCCTTTCATTATGTTATGTTTCATTGTGTTATGTTTTTGTTGTGTTATGTTTTTATTGTGCTTTCACCATAACAGGTGTACTAGTTCAGGTAATACACTGAAACTATAGCAAAATGGGGATGGTCTGTCTATAAAGAAAAGAGGATGAAATTTATGAAGGTTTTATGAAGGGATAAGAGGAATAGGGCGATGGATGTGCTGAATTGGTTTGAGTTGCTTCCATCTGACCCAAGTGTAATCATGCTTCCGGATCGCTCCGCAGCTGAAGCAATCCCTGAGCATTGGTTTCAAACCACGCCGAGAAAGTAATCATGCTTCCGGATTGCTCAGCAGCTGAAGCAATCCCTGAGCATTGGTTTCAAACCACGCCGAGAAGGTAATCATGCTTCCGGATTGCTCCGCAGCTGAAGCTGCTCCCGCAATCCTTCCATCATTCGGAATCCGCTCATTTTTCTGTGAAAAATGGCTTCTTCCTCATGAGGGAGCGGGTCCCAGACTCCGTGCTCCTTTCGTGCGAGCCCGAGGAGCACGGAAGTCTTTGACCCTGCATGATTACATTTTTTCGGGGGCGGAGAATCCGAGCAGGCGGATGCATGTCTCAAGCACTTCCTTGGTAAGTGCAAGCAGCGCAATCCATCCATCGCGGCGGGCAGTGTCCTCCTCGCTTAAGATCTTTGTCTCATGATAGAACTTATTGAACGCATTGGAAATCTCATAAATATACTGGCAGAGCTTATGCGGAGCGATCTCTTCGCAGGCGGATGCGATCACATCATTCGCTCTGGCCAGCTGCAGCTGAAGATCCTTCTCACTGTCGCTGACAGCAGCAGTAAGTGCCGAAGGAATTACGGCCGCACCGGTTGTCTCACGATATTTCGCCAAAATCGACTTGATACGAACGATCGTGTACAGGATATATGGGCCGGTGTTGCCTTCGAAGGAAATAAAACGATCCACATCGAATACATAGTCCTTGGTCGCCTGGTTGGACAGATCACCGTACTTCAGCGCAGCCAGGCCGATGATTCCGGCATTCTCTCTGGCTTCCTCCTCGGAGATCGTGCGGTTCTCCATGATACGGTTATAGACTGCCTCGCGGATATCGCTGATCAGGTGCTCCAGACGCATAACACCGCCCTCTCTTGTCTTGAAGGGCTTGCCGTCCTTGCCGTTCATTGTACCGAAACCGAGGAAAGTCAGCTTCGTCTCAGGGCGGATAATGCCGGCCTTGCGAGCGGTACGGAATACCTGTGTAAAGTGCATCTCCTGGCGCTTGTCCACGACATAGAGCACCTCGTCCGGATGGTACAGCTTCTCGCGCTCAACCAGAGTGGCAAGATCCGTCGTCGCGTACAGGGAAGCGCCATCTGACTTCTGGATGATACAGGGGGGAATCTCCTTTGTATCGGTCTCCTCAGCCACATCTACAACCATGGCGCCCTGACTCTCATGGAGCAGGCCGTCAGCCTTCATCTTCGCAATCATATCAGGAATATAGGGCTGCGCGTCGCTTTCTCCCTTCCACACATCAAAATCTACATCCAGGCGGGCATAGTTCTTCTTCAGGTCAGTGACGGATACATTCAGGATGTGGCGGAAGATCGCGCGGTAACCGGGATTGCCCTGCTGCAGCTGCACGGTCGCGTCATGAGCTGCCTTCGCGAACTCTTCGTCCTCCTTGGAGCGCTTGCTGGCTGTCGGGTAAATCTCTTCCAGATCGGAGATTGTAAAAGGAGCTTCTTCCGGGTAAGGACCAGCGAAGTTCTCGTCAAAGTACGGGAGTTCCGGGTGACGGCGGTGAGTTTCCTCAATGATCAGCCCCATCTGCAGCCCCCAATCACCCAGATGAACATCGCCGATCACTTCATAGCCGTTATAGCGGTAGATACGCTTCAGGCTCTCGCCGATGATGGCAGCGCGCAGGTGGCCGACATGAAGAGGCTTCGCCACGTTGGGACCGCCGTAGTCGATGACAACCTTCTTATTCTCACCGATCGGGTTACAGCCAAGATTCTCCGCCTCCGACATCTGAGAAAGGTACGAAGCAAGGTAAGCGGGATCCAGCTTCAGATTAATAAAGCCGGGATTAACCGCGGACGCTTCCAGGAACATCGGGTTCTCTTTCAGCTGCTCTACTACGCCGTTTGCAATCTGGATCGGCGCCTTGTGATACGTCTTGGCAGCTGCCATCGCGCCGTTGCACTGATATTCACAGAGATCCGGGCGGTTGGAGATGCTGACTCTGGCAAAATCCGCACTGTACTCGCAGGCTTCGAATGCTTTCGCCACTTCCGTGGTGATCTGCTCTAATAATTTCTGCATATTTCCTCCAAAACAATAGATAAAATGATCCTTAATAGTCACTTTATTGTAGTATGGAAGCGCCGAAAAAGCAAGCGTTTCCATAGCGTTTTCTTTTTGCACAAACGCAAATTCAACAAAAAAGAAGGCTCTGCATGAAACAGAGCCTTCCGGCACAATACTGTACTTCTTCACTTAAGAGAGGATCACTAAGCTTACGCCCCCAGGCTTTCCAGATACTCTGGAGAGAGGATCACTGTTCCGATCGCTGTTGCACGGGAACTGGAGCTGCTTACGGTTCCCGCTGCGTCCTTCGTCGTCACAGTGATATCCGTCGCATCCTCGTTATCATAGTGAATCGTAACCGCCCCTTCCGGCGTCTGCAGGTGAAAGCGCTCTCTCGTCACATAAAGGTTATCTTTCAGGTACTTGGCAAATACAGGGAAAGCCTTCGAGTCCTCGTTCTTCTCGCTGCCGTCCGGCCCGTAGACCTGAACGCCGATGGTATCATCCTCCAGGAAAGGCCCGGTGATCAGACCGTCCGAACCAAGACCTCTGTTGCGGTCACAAAGCATTCGGATCATGCTCTCATTCAGTTTCTTATGGTTCTGGATTGTATCGTATACAAGATAGTCCTTGTTCTGTCCATGGTATTTGTAAAGTGTGAGTCGCATGACCGATCTCCTTTCTCCTGATAATTTTCTTGAACTTGAATACGTTACCATTATACCAAGCAGGATTTTATAAGTATTTCACTATTCTGCTTTTCATATTAAAAAAAATGCGGTATAATCAAATATAGCAATTATTCAAACAAAAGGTCACGAACGAAAGGATAACATACCATGCCCGGCGCTTACCCAAAGCAGGGATATCTGCTTGAAGATTTTCATATTTTTTCGCTGAAGGATCAGAGTCAAAAGTTCTATCCCTACCACTATCATGACTTCTACAAACTACTGATTTTTCATAAGGGAAATGTCAGCTATCATGTGGAGGGAAAAGAATACGCGCTTCGGCCCGGCGATGTGATTCTCCTGAACCCCGGAGAGATTCACCGGGCGATTATACATGATGACTCGGTGTATTCCCGGCTGATTATTTATCTCTCCGCAGGGTTTTTCCGCTCCTATCAGGACGAAAGCGACAGTTCCATCCGCAGCTGTTATCGCACAGCAGAACTGAAGCATTCCCACCTGATCCGCTTCTCCGGGGAATCCGCGGTTCTGATGAACCGCCTTGCCAAGGAGCTGGAAGCTACTATCCAGGAGAATGGCTTTGCCGCTTCCCTGATGCAGCGTATCAAGATCCTTGAATATCTGATTCACCTGAATCGCTGGATGCTTCGCGATGAGAAGAGTTTCGTCCCGGCAAATACCGCCAATCCAACAGTCCTTGGTATCATGGAATATATTAATCAGCATTTGACGGAGGATCTTTCCAGCGAGACGATCGCATCTGCGCTCTTTCTGAACCCATCCTATATGATGCACCTGTTCAAAGCCGAGACCGGCTACACCATCGGCCGCTATATGACCGAGAAGCGTCTCTTCCTGACACATCAATATATGGATGCCGGTGACGCAGTCACCGACGCCTGCATGAAGAGCGGTTTCCAGAGCTACCACGCGTTCTATCATGCCTACAGAAAGAAATATGGCAAAGCACCTACAAAATAGTACGCTTTGCCATTTATGATACACAGAACTTCCTTTAAGTGGTTTTCCGGATTCTCCGCAGGATTCCGCTGCCGATCCGGTAGAGAATCCACCCGGCCAGCACACCTGCGCTATTCAGGATGACGTCATCCACATCGCATTCACCAATCAGCGTGATCAACTGCGTCAGCTCAATTGCCGCTGAGAACAGTGTACCACTTAAGAAGGTCAGCCAGAACGAATGCCCCCGGTCGCGAATGACGGGTACCGCAATGCCGAATGGGATAAACGCGATCACGTTATAAACCAGGTTAGCGAAAGCGATATATCCCAGGCGCTCCCAGTAGCGCAGATACAACCGGATCGTATGCCCCGGCTTCAGGTTCGCGGTCTCCAGATGACACCGGACGGCGTCCATATTCCATCCTCCGGCTTCCCGGAGGGCCTGCTCCAGCGGATTCTTAAAAATAATCAGCCGGATCAGAATTACAAGATATACGAAAAAGCAGACCGCGGCAAAGATACGAAAGCCGCGGGAGAATTGCCTTTTTTTCATTCCTGTCATAATGTTTTCTTATATTATCCTTATTTCTTACTTAGACTTCTTCTTAGACTTCATTCATCTTCGCAAGCTTCGCTGCCTGATCCGCTGCGATCAGACTGTCGATAATCTCATCCAGATCACCGTCCATAATAGAATCAATCTTGTACAGCGTCAGCTTGATACGGTGTTCCGTCACACGACCCTGCGGGAAGTTGTAGGTACGGATCTTCTCGGAACGGTCGCCGGTACCGATCTGGCTGCGGCGTTCCGCGGCTTCCGCATTCTGCCGCTTCTCCAATTCCAGATCGTACAGCTTGGAACGAAGCAGACGAAACGCCTTCTCCTTGTTCTGCAGCTGGGACTTCTCAGTCTGGCTGTAGATTACGATTCCGGTCGGCATATGAGTCAGACGAACGGCAGAGTCTGTTGTATTTACACACTGACCACCGTTGCCGGACGCACGCATAACGTCGATGCGGCAGTCGTTCATATCGATCTGCACATCCACATCCTCCGCTTCCGGCATAACCGCTACTGTACTGGTAGAGGTATGGATACGTCCGCCACTCTCGGTCTCAGGCACACGCTGTACCCGGTGTACGCCGCTCTCGTACTTCATGCGTGAGTAGGCGCCTGCGCCGGTAATCATAAATACCGCTTCCTTGAAACCGCCGATGCCGTTCTCACTCACGCTGACCAGCTCTGTCTTCCAGTGTCTGCGCTCTGCGTACATGCTGTACATGCGGTAAAGCTCCGCAGAGAAAAGAGCCGCTTCATCGCCGCCGGCACCGGCACGAATCTCCACGATTACGTTCTTATCATCATTCGGATCCTTGGGAAGAAGGAGAATCTTAATCTCCTGCTCCAGCTCTTCGATGCGCTTCTTGCTCTCTGCCATCTCTTCCTTGGCAAGCTCTCGCATATCCTCATCCGTCTCCTCTTCCAGAATTGCCAGGCTGTCCTCAATGTTCTGGTTCGCTGCCTTATATGCCTGGTAAGCCTCTACCAGAGGAGTCAGATCGTTCTGCTCCTTCATCAGACGGCGGAATCTCTTCTGGTCGTTGATAACCTCTGGATTGCTCAACTCCGCCTGCAGCTCTTCAAAGTGAATCAATATATCTTCCAATCGGTCAAACATAATGGTCTCCTCTCATATTTATCATGCTGTCTCTATGTCTTTATATTATTTTTCTGCGGATACCACACGATCCAGGCCGTTCAGATCCTTGTGAAGCGCTATCTCATGATAGCCACACGCTTCCAGGATCCGACTGACAGCTTCGCCCTGATCGTATCCGATCTCATAGAACACGCTCCCGCCTTCCGCAAGATACGGCCGCCCTTCCTGTGCCAGGATCCGGTAGAAGTCCAGTCCGTCCGCGCCTCCGTCCAGCGCCATATGCGGCTCATGGTCTCTCACTTCCGGCATCAGTCCGGGGATCACATTGCTGGGGATGTACGGCGGGTTCGATATGATCACATCATAGGTTTCACCAACAAGCTCCTGAAACAGATCACTCTTTATAAAATGAACCGCTGCCTGATTCTTCTCTGCGTTCTGCTTCGCCACCTGCAGTGCCTCCTCCGAAAGATCCGCCGCGGTGACGGACGCAGGCTTTCCCAGACAAGCGAGACTCACCGCGATGCAGCCTGAACCGGTACACATATCCAGTACCCGCGCCGGGGACGTCCTGCACTGCAGATTCTTTAACGCAAGCTCCACCAGCAGCTCCGTATCCTGCCGGGGCGTCAGCACATGTTCATTTACCAGAAAGGTCAGTCCCATAAACTCTGTATCACCCAGGATCTGCTGCAGAGGAACGCGCCGCTCTCTCTCTGCCAGAAGCTTCTGAAACTTCTCTGCCGCCTCTTCCGGGAAGGGATCCTTCTGTACGAGATAATACCGGGAACGGCTGATGCCGGATGCCCGTTCCAGCAAATACCAGGCATCCAACGATGCTTCCTCAATTCCGGCCGCCCGCAGCCGCTCCATGCCAAGTGTCAGCCATTCACGGTATGTCATGCACCTGCTCCTTTCTGATCCGCAGGCTCCGCCTTCTCTCCCGCTTCGGATTCAAAGGTAAGGCCGAACTCTTCCGACAGATACTTTCTCCAGTCGAAGACGCGCTCCACAGCTGCGATCGCGACCTCGATCATAGAGTCATCCGGTTCCTTCGTCGTCAATCCCTGCAGCCACAGTCCCGGACGGCTCAGCGCATTCACAATGGGATTCTCGCTCCGTCCGGCCAGACGAATAAATTCATAAGAAATCCCGGCAATAAACGGAACCAGAAGCACACGACTCATCATCCGCAGAAAGATATTGTCGATGCGCAGGAACATGAAGATAAAAATACTGAGTACCATAACAATCAACATAAAGCTGGTACCGCAGCGCTTATGCTCCTTGGAACTGCGTCTTACATGATCCACCGTCAGCGGCAATCCATGCTCCACACAGTTGATACACTTGTGCTCCGCACCATGATACATATACGTCCGCCGGATATCCTTCATAAAAGAAATCAATCCAACATACGCGATAAAAATTCCGATTCGCAGCAATCCCTCGATCAGCGCAATCAAAAACGAGGAATCGGTAAAGCGCCGGAAGAATCCTGCCACAGCAACCGGAAGCACCATGAATACCGCGATACTCAGCACGATGGAAAAGATCACGGAAAGTGTCATCATAAAATGCTCCAGCTGCTCCTCCGTCATGTGACGTTCCAGGAAGTTGGATTTTGACTCTTTGCCCTCTTCCTCCTCGCCATAGAAACTGGCAGAAAAAGTCAGTGTCTTCATACCGATGACAAGCGAATCCACAAAATTAAAGATTCCTCTCAGGAAGGGAAGGCGCATCCATCGGTATTTCGCAATGCTGTGGTACTCCTGCTCATCCACCGCAATCTCACCGTCCGGCTTACGCACGGCAACCGCGTACCGGTCGCCGTTCTTCATCATAATGCCTTCCAGAACCGCCTGGCCGCCGATACCTGATGATTTCATATATTGTTCTCCTTTTTTACATACGAAAAAAGACCAAGGCCTCCCATTCGGCAGGCCGTGGTCTTCTTTCATAAGGTACTCTACTGCTGATTGATACCATACTTGCGGTTGAACTTATCGATACGTCCGCGAGCGGCTGCAGCCTTCTGCTGGCCGGTGTAGTACGGATGGCACTTGGAGCAAACCTCGACGTGAATCTCGGGCTTAGTGGAACCCGTTACGAATTCGTTACCGCAGTTGCAAGTAACCTTAGCCTGATAATACTTGGGTTGAATGTTCTCCTGCATGATTGTCACCTCTCTATCGTATTTCTATGGGCGGAGCAGCGCCCTGCCCCTGAATTCCATGTGATTACTGCCCAAACGAACAGCGATAAGTATTATATCATATGTCTTTCAGGATTGCAAGCCTTTAAAAGTGAATTTTCTCGATCTTATGGACAAATTCCGTGTTTGTCGTCGTCTTGCAGAACTCTGTGATGATCACTTCGGCGGATTCCTCCGGTTTTTTGCCGGATACCAGGTTGCGCATCCGGTTCACTGCGTCGTACTCCTGCTTCGTCAGAAGCAGATCGTCTCTTCTTGTACCGGACTTCAGCGGGTCGATCGCCGGGAAGACTCTCTTCTCGGAAAGCTTGCGGTCAAGTACAACTTCCATATTGCCGGTTCCCTTGAATTCCTCGAAGATTACATCATCCATACGGCTTCCGGTATCCACCAGCGCGGTCGCCAGGATCGTAAGGCTTCCACCTTCTCTCATGTTTCTGGCCGAACCAAAGAATTTCTTCGGCATATACAGAGCTGCCGGATCCAGACCGCCGGAAAGCGTACGTCCGCTGGATGCCACCGTCAGGTTGTAGGCACGGGACAGACGGGTAATACTGTCCAGAAGGATAACAACGTCACGCCCATGTTCCACCAGACGCTTCGCCCGTCCCAGTACCATCTCCGCCACACGCTTATGATGTTCCGGGAGCTCGTCGAACGTGGAATAGATAACTTCTACGTTATCTCCGCAGATAGATTCCTTAATATCCGTAACTTCCTCCGGACGCTCATCGATCAGCAGAAGAATCAAGTGCATATCCGGATGATTCTGCGTAATTGCCGTCGCCACCTGCTTCATCAGCGTTGTCTTACCTGCCTTGGGCGGCGATACGATCATGCCTCTCTGTCCCTTGCCGATCGGACAGAGCAGATCCATGATACGCATGGACACCGGGCCGCCGGAAGTCTCCAGATGCAGACGTGAGTTCGGGAAAATCGGGGTCAGATCCTCGAAACTCTTGCGGTGTTCCGCAACGGAAGGATGCTCTCCGTTGATCGACTTTACATAAAGAAGAGCCGCGAACTTCTCATTGCCGGTCTTGATACGGATCGATCCGGTTACAATATCGCCAGTCTTCATGCCGAAACGGCGGATCTGCGACGGAGCCACATAAATATCATTGTCGCCGGGCATATAATTCTCACTGCGGATAAAGCCGTAACCCTCCGGCATAACTTCCAGAATACCGTGTGCCGTCTCACCGCTGTCCAGAGCACTGATATCCTCTACACCCGGAGGGAACTGATTCGCACCTTCATTCCGGTCATCCATATAATCATTCTCACGTTCCGGCTCCCGATAATAGCTGCGGTTGTCCTGACTGTCATTATTGCCGCGATAGCCGCGGGAGTCTCCGTTATCGCCGTAACGGTAGCCCGTATTGTCCTGGCTTTCACTATTCGTAGTCCGATACCCCTGGTTATCATTATTCCGGTAACCGCGGGAGTCATAGATTTCACTGCCGCGATTGCCATTCCGGTTATCCTGTCCCCCGTTATTGCGGTAGTTCCGACTATCCTGATTATCATTATTATTCCGGTAGCCGCGGGAATTACCATTGTCGCTGTAGCGATAATTCCGGCTGTCCTGACTGTCACCGTTATTCGGATAGCTCTGACTATCGCTGTTGTTACGATAATTCCGGTTATCCTGATTGTCATTATTATTGCGGTAGTTCCGGCTATCCTGACTGTCGCTGTTGTTACGATAATTCCGGTTATCCTGACTGTCATTATTATTGCGGTAGTTCCGGCTGTCCTGACTGTCACTATTGTTCCGGTAGCTGCGGGCCTCATAATTCTCACTGTTCCGGTTATTGCTGCGGCTGTAGGAATTTCTTCCCTCCTGCCGGGAATATGTCGTGCGGTTATTGCCGGAAGGCCGGAAGGTCATGGTATGACCTCTTCTAGGATTCCGCGTCGCTGCCGGTTCGCCTGTCTTCTCGGCTGCCGCGGACACCTCCTGGCGCATCGGATTCTCCGCCGCATCGGAATGTTCCGGCTGTTCGTCCGCCTTCTCTGCGACCAGATTCGCAGCTTCCCTCTTCTCTTCTCTTTGTTCTTCCTTGCGTTCTTCGCTGCTGTCCGCTTTATGGCTGGTTCTTACGGCAGTCCGGCTTCCTTTTCTTCTTTCCGGTTTCTTCCCGGATTCTGCGGAAACTGCGGTTCCGTTCTCAGCCTTCATCTCTGTTTCCTTATCGTTATCTTTGGCCTTCACCGTGTGCTTCGGCTCCGATGCGTTCTTCTCTGCCGGCAACACGGCTTCTCCGGACTCCGTCAGTCGTGCCAGAATCTCACTCTTTCTTAATTTACTGATACCTTTTAATCCTTTTTCTCTGGCAACTTCTTTCAACTCGTCCAGAGACATCTTCGCTAAATCATCTTGCATAAATAAATAACTCCTTAAACATATAGAGACGCCGGAAGCGATTGCTCCCGTTCCCGGAATATAGAATTTTTTAAAACCTTGTAACTATACTGATCATTCTGGTGTTTGAAATCCCTGCTGTATTATGCAGCAGGCTTGCGGTCATGTCATTCCAGTATATAAGATATGGTAGAAATGCCTGAATCGTTTCAATATATTTTATTATATCCGATTCTGCGGCAAATAGGAAGAGTTTTTCTGTTTTTTTCTTGATTTCATTATATGAACTTGATATACTGATCGTGGAGAAAGCCGTGATCGCCGCCATTCGGCGGGTAATCGGCTTTTTGTACCCTATCAGCAGTCATTATCAACATATTTCAGAAAAGAGAGAAAAGACCATGACATTAGACGAAAAGGCACTGGAACTTCACGCTCAATGGAAAGGGAAGTTAGAAACAACCGCCAAGTCCAAAGTAAACAGCCGCGAGGATCTGTCCCTGGCTTACACTCCCGGTGTAGCAGAGCCCTGCCGCGTAATCGCTCGCGACCCGGAAGCCGTATACAAATATACCATCAAGCAGAACACGGTAGCCGTTGTCTCTGACGGCAGCGCCGTACTCGGTCTCGGCAACATCGGCGCAAAAGCTGCCATCCCGGTTATGGAAGGCAAGTGTGTTCTCTTCAAGGAATTCGGCGGTGTCAACGCATTTCCGATCTGCCTGGATACACAGGATGTGGATGAGATCGTAGAGACAGTTGTTCGCATCGCTCCCATCTTCGGAGGCATCAATCTGGAGGACATCTCCGCGCCCCGCTGCTTCGAAATTGAGGAGAAGCTGAAGCAGCGCCTGGATATTCCGGTATTCCATGATGACCAGCACGGAACCGCTATCGTTGTACTGGCAGGCATCATCAACAGTCTCCGTGTTGTCGGCAAGAAGAAGGAGGACTGCCGCATCGTAGTGAACGGTGCAGGTTCTGCTGGAGTAGCAATCACCAAGCTGCTGCTTCGCTATGGTTTCCCCAATATTACCATGTGCGACAAGGTCGGCATCCTGAAGAAAGGTATGGATGGTCTGAACTGGATGCAGGAACAGATGATGGAAGTAACGAATCTTGAAGGACGTACCGGCACGCTGGCAGACGCGCTTGTCGGGGCAGATATCATGGTAGGTGTATCCGCTCCCGGTATCGTAACAAAGGAGATGGTAAGCACCATGAACAAGGACGCGATCCTCTTCGCCATGGCGAACCCGATCCCTGAGATCATGCCGGATGAAGCAAAGGCCGGCGGTGCACGCATCATTGGCACCGGACGCTCGGATTTCCCGAACCAGGTGAACAATGTCGTCATCTTCCCCGGTATCTTCAAAGGCGCTCTGGAAGGCCGCGCAACCGCCATCACAGAGGATATGAAGCTGGCAGCTGCTACTGCCATTGCCGATCTGGTGCCTCCGGAAAAGCTCTGCGATGATTTCATTCTGCCGGAAGCCTTCGATCCTCAGGTATCGGAAATTGTCAGCCAGGCGGTAAAGAAATTTATTTAACTCAACATCCAAAGAGGTAGAATCCCATGCTTTCGGAACCGTTAACACTCTATAAATTAATGATCCTGTATATGCTGCGTCAGGCCAAGTTTCCGCTGTCCGGCTCTCAGATCTCCGAGTTTTTTCTGGACAAGGAGTACACTACCTATTTTACACTGCAGCAGGCGCTGAACGAGCTTCTGGAAGCTCATCTGGTCAAGCAGGAAGTGATTCGGAACAGTTCCAGGTATGAGATTACGCGGGAAGGCGAAGAGACACTTGGTTTCTTCGGCAAGACGATCTCGGAAGCCATTGTGGAAGATATCGATCTGTTCCTGAAGGAGAACAAGGTGAGGCTTCGGAATGAAGTCGGTATCGTCTCGGATTACTACCGGGCCACAAACCAGGAATATGTCGTTCAGTGTGAAGTCCGCGAAGGGAAACAGCCTCTGATCAAAGTGGAGGTATCAGTTCCCACGAAGGATCAGGCGGAAGTTGTCTGCGATAACTGGCGGGAGTCCAATCAGCAGATCTATGCCTACATCATGAAAGAACTTCTGAAGGACTAATAACCGTAAGAACGAAGAGTCCAACAAATCAGGAAACTGAAAACCCCCGGAAAGCCCATCCATCCGCGATGGATATGCAATCCGGGGATTTTTTTATTGTTTATATCAATGGAGCGAAGATTCTCAGAATCCGCTGCAGCATCCCTACGAAGAAACCTTTCTCGATCATCTCCATGGTCAGCGGTTCACACTGCGACAGCACCTGCGCGGCATCTGCCTCCACCTGCCGGACGGAATCGGTCCGGTACAGGAAGACGCCGCACTCAAAGTGCAGGTACAGACTGCGATAATCCAGGTTAAAGGTACCGACCGTCGCCGCTTTTCCATCGCTCACGAAGACCTTCTCATGAATGAATCCAGGCTGATAGCGGTAAATCTTCACGCCCTGCTCCATCAGCTGCGGATAGTAGGTATCCGCCAGCTTGCTTACCAGCCAACTGTCCGAAGTACCCGGCACGACAAGGGAAACCTCCACGCCTCTCTTCGCCGCCAGCCCCAGCGCCGTAATCATCTCATTATCCAGAACCACATAAGGATTCAGAATCGTCAAGTGGTGCTGACTGCCGTTGATCAGGTTCAGGTAGACATTCTCTCCCACATTCTCATCATCCAGCGGCGTATCGTGATAAGGCTGCACATAACCGTTTCCGGCAAAAGGCTCCGGATGGAATACCCGGGGTCGATACTGTTCAAACGAAGAATCTGTTCGGCGAATGCTGTTCCACATCGTAAGGAACATCACATTCAGGTTCCATACACCCTCTCCGGTCAGCATAATTGCATTGTCCTTCCAATAGCCGTAGCGATTTGTCACATTGATATACTCGTCTCCGAAATTCAGACCTCCGGTAAATCCGATATAACCATCAATCACGGTAATCTTCCTGTGATCGCGGTGATTCATGATCGTAGACACGAACGGAACGAACGGATTGAACGCTTCACAGAGAATCCCCGTCGCTTCCAGCTGATCATGATAATCCGGCGGCAGATAAGTAAGGCTTCCCACATCATCGTAGATCACGCGGACATCCACCCCCTCCGACACCTTCTCTTTCAGGACTTCCAGGATCTGATTCCACATCACGCCTTCATGAATAATAAAGTATTCCATGAAAATATAGTGTTTCGCCTGCTTCAGCTTCTCCAGAAACACCGGAAGAAATTCTTCTCCGGAAGAAAAGTATACCGTGTCTGTCTCGGCATGCGGCGACATATGGCAGATATTCTGGATGTAGCGCATCTGACCGGCAGCCGCCGGATCCGTATCCTGCACTTTCTCACAGATCCCATTCTGTACCTTCATCATCGGTCGAATCCTGGCCTCTGATGCCTCCATTCGGTGTCTCAGCTTTCTGGCCGGCTTTCTTTGATAAAGAACCAGATATAGAAGACCGCCAAGCAGCGGGAAGGCCATCACAGGAATAATCCAGGCCAGCTTAGATGC
Organism: Hominifimenecus microfluidus; assembly: GCA_020687485.1. GTDB lineage: Bacteria > Bacillota > Clostridia > Lachnospirales > Lachnospiraceae > Hominifimenecus > Hominifimenecus microfluidus. The sequence goes on from JAJEQR010000014.1 coordinate 61,983, forward strand.
TGGGTTGTTGTTCTTCCCCATAATATGCAGAACCACAAACAGGCTGAGTGTCTTCAGCGCAATATTAATCCCCAGCGAATAATCCGTAAGCTTATACATAAAAAGCAGGAACCAGACCACCTGTATGGCGATCATGGTTCCCACTATTACAATTCGTCCTGTTATCGTTCGTAAAAACTTCATGGCTGTCCCTTCCTGTGATCATCCGAAGGGCATGCTTTCTCAGGATGTATGATCCGCGCGGAAGCCAAGCGTGACTTCCACCGTCTGTTCCTGATAGGAGCCCTGCTCCATACGGCTGACCGTTAACATTACTGTCGTTCCTCCCGCATAATAGGGCAGAAGCTGATTCAAATCCTCATAGGTGCGCACAGTATGACCGTCAAAACTGGTAATCACATCGTTATTCATGATGCCCGCCACCTGTGCCGGGCTGTTCTCTTCTACATAATATACCAGAATTCCCGCCGGCATGCCATAGTTTGTTACCATATTTTCAGAAATATCTTTCAGCTGCACACCAAGATAAGGATAATCCTCCTCGCTGACCTTATCATCCCCGCCGATCCCCTTGATCAGGGAGAGTTCGTCGATGATATCGCGCACCTGCGAAATTGGAATTGCGAAGCCCATGCCCTCCACATCCGAATCGGAAAGCTTGGCGACATTGATACCGATCAGGCGTCCGTCCCGATCCAGCAGGGCACCACCGCTGTTGCCTGGATTGATCGCCGCATCCGTCTGAATCAGAGTCATCGTACTGCCATCCGTCGTCTGCATCACGCGGTTCAGCGCGCTGATGCATCCGGTCGTTACCGACTGTCCAAAGCCGAGCGCATTGCCGATGGCAATCACGCCCTCTCCCATACGCAGACTGTCTGAATCACCGATCGCAATCGCGCGAATTGAGGATTTCGTCTCATCACTGAGAGAAGCCAGAGAGACTCCAACCACTGCCACATCGTTATCCTCGTCCGTGCCCTTCACATAAGCTTCCGCAGTCAATCCGTTGTTAAAGGTGATCGTAAGGGAAGTAGCATCCTCAATCACATGGTTATTCGTTACAATCCAGAGTTCGCTCCCATTATCTCCCAGAATAATGCCGGAGCCGCTACCGGTCACCTCGTAGGTATCGTCCGGTTTTGAATAGAAGCCATAATAGTTCTTATAGTTCTCATACACGATCGTATTTGTGATCGCTACAATCGAAGGAAGCGTGGAATCCACCACATCCGACACATCCACGATGACAACGCCGCCGGTACTGCCGGAGGCTGCCGCAGCATCCGCACTCTCCACCTGCGCGATCTGTGTCTCGCCGGTCACCGGTACCGTCTCCGCCGCGGTCTGCGACTCACTGGAAGAAGCCTCCTCCGTAGTATTCTCCGTATCCTTCACGATCAGCGAAGAAGTATCTTCCTCCGAAGTAAACAGAGACGCCCAACCGTCCTCCGGTTCGATCATCTGCGTTACATAGTAGACACCTCCGCCAACCACACCGCTGACCAGTACGATTGCCAGCAGAATCAGCAGAAATTTCTTCCCCATGCCCGGTTTCTTCTTGTTAGGATCTTCCCCACCAGGATTTTCTCCGCCGTAAAAATCACTCATATTATTCTCCCTCTTATTGCAGACAAAAGCGCCTGTTACAATCATACCATAAGATAATAGCAGGGTCAAAAGGCTTTTTCCCTGATATCATAGTATGTACCAGTGTAACAGGCGTTTGTGATAAATCTGTGTCAGTTCTGATAATTCGTAACGATAATTTTTCTACCTCTCCGGATAGTTACTCGTGCTCCGAACGGTAATCCAGGATATAGTCGCTGATGGTCTGAACCGTCGAAGAAGGTGTATAATCTTCATTACCGAACAGGAAGGTGTGAAGCTGATCTACATTCTCTGTAAGGGTATTGCAATACACATAGTAGTGACCGCCGCTCTGATCCCAGTACTTGTACGGGAACAGTCCCTGATCCGCAATCTTGTAGGAAGCAACATCCGAAGCAAGAGAAAGAATATCGCTCAGCGTCAGATTCGTGGAAATATTCGGAAATACAGTATTGCAGATATCATTCAGCGTACCGATGCTGGACTGCTTCGCCTTCTCAAGCATCAGGCTGATGACCTTTCTCTGACGCTCCGCGCGGGTGATGTCGTGATGTCCGACATTGCGTACACGGGCATATGTCGTGCTCTGGATACCGTCCAGATGATGAACACCTTCATAGACGTCCACATTGCTGGAGGCAATTCCTGTAGACTTTGAAGTCTCCCACAGGAACTGGTTAATCGCTGCTGCTTCCTTATCCGTGATCTCAATATCCAGACCACCCATCAAATCAATCGTCTCGGCGACTGCATACCAGTTCACCGTAACATACTCTGTGATATTCAGGTCGAAGTTTCGGTTGATCGTCTCAAGTGCTTCCTGCACACCATAGGCAGCATAGACGTCCGTCAGCTTGTGGTACTTGCCATCCGTCGTCTGAACCATGGTATCGCGCAGAACGGAAACCAGCTTAATTTCCTTCGTATCATTATTAATGCTGCAGATGATAACGGAATCCGAGTTCGCGTTCTTCGTCAGATCGCTGTTGTTGCGGGCATCCACGCCGTAGAACATAATCGTGCGATATCCCTTACTGGTCTCGACAACCGAACTGGGAAGATCCGGGTTCGTGGCAACCTCATGCTTCTGAAACGCAACTGTCTCGATCTTGTCATATTGATTCTGTACATAGAAATAAGCAAATGCACCTGCTGCAATCACCAGCAGAGCCAGCACTTCGATGATGACAAGAACAATCATCTTCTTTTTCTTCTTTTTTCTTGCTCTCTGACGGACCTGTCGGCTACGGGAATGCGTTGATTCCTCTTCTTCATAGCGGCCGCTCATCCTCTCCTTGTCTCGCATATAACCTTTCCTCCGATATTGTGCTTCCGGGAAGCATTATGTGTTTCAGGAGCTCTTTGTTGCCGACTCCCACATACTATAATATCATATCGTATTTTCTGAAAAAGTGCAATCCGTTAATTCCTTAATTATTTCTGACTACTGTCTGAAATCATATCTTTTCTTTGAGAAAAAGCCGGAATTCAGGCTTCCGGCTTTTATAACTGCTGAATCATTTTCTTACTTTTTGCTTTACAGCGATGTTGCCCGGAAAGACCCACGGCACCAGATCAATTTATAAGAGCTCTGCCAGAAGCTTGTTGATTTTCGCTGGATCCGCCTTGCCATGCATGGCTTTCATCGTCTGTCCAACCAGGAAACCGATCGCCTTCTTCTTGCCGGCATGATAATCCTCTACCGACTGCGGATTATCACGAATCACGTTCTCAACAACCTCGCGCAGAGCACCGTCATCGCTTACCATACCGAGTCCTTTTTCTTCTACATAGGCAACCGGGTCCACATCCTCCGCAAAGATCACCTCGAAAACTTCCTTGGCGGTCGTGCGGTTGATCTTGCCATCCCCAATCAGTCCGATCAGCGCTGCCAGATGCTCCGGTGAGAAGGAGATATCCTCCGGCTCCTGATTCTTCTCCTTTAGCAGACGCATGGTTTCCACCATCAGCCAGTTGGAGACCTCCTTCGGCTTGCCGCAGATTGCGATCGTCTCCTCGAAGAGATCCGCCATATGCTTCGAGCCCGTCAGAATCTCAATATCGTAATCCGGGATATCGTACTCTCTGCGATAGCGCGCCATCTTCTCATCACGCAGCTCCGGCTGACGGGAACGAACCTCCTCCAGCCATTCTTCGCTGATCACAACCGGAACCAGATCCGGCTCCGGGAAGTAACGGTAATCCTGCGCGTCCTCCTTGGAACGCATCGCATAGGAATATTCCTTGTTATCGTCCCAGCGTCTCGTCTCCTGGATGACGGCCTTGCCCTCTTCGATAAGCTCGATCTGGCGCGCCTTCTCGCCCTCGATAGCACGAGCAATTGCCTTGAAGGAGTTCAGGTTCTTCATCTCGGTTCTGGTGCCAAATTTCTCCGCGCCCACTTCGCGCACGGAAAGGTTTACGTCCGCACGCATGGAGCCCTCCTGCAGTTTGCAGTCAGAAGCACCCAGATACTGAATGATCAGGCGAAGCTTCTCCAGATAAGCGATAACCTCATCCGCCGAGCGCATATCCGGCTCGGATACGATCTCGATCAGCGGCACGCCGCTTCGGTTGTAATCGACCAGCGAGCAGTCTTCCCACTCATCGTGGATCAGCTTACCGGCATCTTCCTCCATATGAATCTCATGGATTCCGATAGATTTCTTACCGGCGGACGTCTCGATATCCACATGACCGTTCCGGCAGATCGGCAGGTACAGCTGTGAGATCTGATAGTTCTGAGGGTTATCCGGGTAGAAATAATTCTTACGGTCGAACTTGCCGTAGCGGGTAATATCACAGTTGGTCGCCAGGCCGACTGCCATCGCATACTCTACGACCTGACGGTTCAATACAGGAAGTGATCCCGGCATACCCGTGCATACCGGGCAGGTGTGGGTATTCGGCGCTCCGCCGAATGCCGTACTGCACGAGCAGAAGATCTTCGTCTTCGTCGCCAGCTCTACATGGACCTCCAGACCGATGACAGTTTCATAATTCTTCATTGTTCTCCTCCTTATAAAACAGCGCCGGGGCAGGCCGCAAAAGGATGTTCCTTCTGGAAGCTGTAAGCCGCACGGAGAATCTTCTTTTCCTCAAAGCAGTTGCCGATCATCTGCACACCGATCGGCAGCCCCTTCGCATCTGTTCCGCAGGGAACGCTGATGCCGGGAAGACCGGCCAGATTTACAGAAATCGTATAAATATCACCCAGATACATCTGCAGCGGGTTCGCCAGGCTTTCACCAAGCTTCGGAGCAGTTGTCGGAGCCGCCGGAGCCAGGATCACATCAAAGCGCTCGAAAGCTCTGTCGAACTCCTGCTTAATCAGTGCCTTGGTGCGCAGCGCTTTCAGATAGTAAGCATCATAGTAACCGGAGCTCAGCACGAAGGATCCCAGCATAATCCGGCGCTTTACCTCCGGACCGAATCCCTCGGAGCGGGTCTTCTTGTACATATTGTGGAGGCCTTCGTACTCCTCGGTACGGTAGCCGTATTTCACGCCATCAAAGCGAGCCAGGTTAGAGCTTGCCTCCGCGGAAGCAATGACATAATAAGCCGGAATTGCGTATTCGATCAGTCCAAGATCGAACATCTCAACTTCCGCGCCCTTTGCCTTCAGCACATCCGCTGCCGCCAGAACCGCTGCCTTTACCTCCGGGTCCAGTCCTTCGCCGAAGTAACCAGCTGGAATACCGATCTTCATGCCCTTCACATCATCCTGAAGAGCCGACACAAAATCATACGTTTCTCTGGCTACCGAGGTGGAATCCTTCCGGTCATGACCGGCGATCACATCCAAAATAGCGGCACAATCCGCTACATCCTTCGCTACCGGTCCGATCTGATCCAGAGAGGAACCGTAAGCGATGAGTCCGTAACGGGATACCGTTCCATATGTTGGCTTCAGTCCGGTCACACCGCAGAAGGAACTGGGCTGACGGATCGATCCGCCAGTATCGGAGCCAAGGGCCGCGAAGCACTCGTTTGCCGCTACCGCGCTGCAGGAACCGCCGGAAGAGCCGCCCGGGACATGCTCAGTGTTCCAGGGATTCTTCGTTGCACCGAAGGCAGAAGTCTCGGTTGTGCTTCCCATTGCGAATTCATCCATGTTCGTCTTGCCGAGAATCACAGCTCCGGCCTTCTTCAGATGATCCGCCGCCTCCGCATCGTATGGAGGAACAAAATTGTACAGGATCTTCGAACTGCAGGTCGTCTTCAGACCTTTCGTGCAGATGTTGTCCTTGACAGCCATCGGAACGCCGGCCAGAGGTCCGGTCAGCTCTCCGTCATCGATCTTCTTCTGGATGGCTTCCGCCTGTGCCAGCGCGCCCTCCGGATCTACCGTTACGTAGCAGTTGTATTTCTTTTCTCCCGCCTCGATCTGATCGAGGGAAGCCTGTACGGCTTCTTTTACAGAAATCTCTTTCTCTTTGATTTTCTTCGACAGCTCCACGGCTGTCATGCTGAGGATACTCATCTGTCTTCTCCTATTCTACGGTTTTGGGTACCTTGAAGCTTCCATCCTTGACAGCCGGGGCATTTGCCAGAATCTCTTCGCGGCTGTCTCCATTCTCCACGACATCCTCGCGGAATACATTATTGACCGGAAAGATATGAGACATCGGCTCGACACCCGATGTATCCAGATTATTCAGCATATCAATGTAATCCAGCATCTCCGCCATATCCTTCCTGGCCGCTTCCTTCTCTTCCGGCGACAGCTCCAGCTTTGCCAAAATGCCCACATATTCGATGGTCTCATCGGAAATGATATTTGCCATTTCGTCTTCCTTTCTGTTTTTGTTTCGTTCTCTTTTTTGTTATACTCTTTGCTATGCTCTTTGTTTTTGTTCTCTTTCTGTCTCCGTTCTCCGGTGATTTTCCGCTCTGCAGCAGCCAAATTACGGTTCCAAGCGGCTCAGGTCGCGGGGGAAGAGCGTCGTCTCACGCACATTGTCCTCGCCCAGGAGCTTCATGGTCAGGCGCTCCAGGCCGATGCCGAGACCGCCATGAGGGGGCATACCGTCCTTGAACGCTCTCAGATAAGCATCCATTCCATCCTCTGTCATGCCGCGCTTTTCCATCTTCTCACGAAGCATGGGATATTCGTGGATACGCTGACCACCGGTCGTGATCTCCATTCCGCGGAACAGCAGGTCGAAGCTTAACGTCACGCTGGGGTCCTTCGGGTCGTCCATCGCATAGAAGGGACGTTTCTTCGACGGGTACTCAGTGACAAATACAAAATCCGCTCCGTACTCTTCCTTGAAGTAGCGACCGATCAGCTGCTCCTCTTCCGGCTCCAGATCATGCGGGTTGCGGATCTGACGGTTGTATTTCTCCGCTACCAGCTCCTTGGCCTTCGCAAAGGGAACGCTGGGAATCCGGCTCACATCCGGCAATTCGACCTGAAGCATCTCCAGCTCCTTCGCGTACTCCGTCTTCAGCAGCTCCATCGTGTACTGCAAGAATCCGGTCTCCATCTGCATGATATCCTCGTAACCGTCGATGTAGCCCATCTCGAAGTCCATACTGGTGTATTCATTCAGATGACGCTTGGTGTTGTGCTTCTCCGCACGGAATACCGGAGCCACCTCGAAGACACGGTCGAACACGCCCACCATCATCTGCTTATAGAACTGAGGACTCTGCGCCAGCGCTGCCGGGTGATGGAAGTATTCCAGCTTAAATACGTTCGCTCCGCCCTCCGCATTCTTCGCTACCAGCTTCGGAGTATGAATCTCAGTGAATCCTTCCCGGTGCAGGTAATCACGAAAGCCTCTGACGATGCCTTCCTGAATCCGGAACTTCGCACGTTCCTTCGGGTTGCGGAGGGAGACGGTGCGGTACTGAAGCTTGGCTTCCAGAGATGTATTCATCTTCCACTTGTTAACCGGAACCGGAAGCGCTTCCGTCGGCTCGGAGAAGATCCGGATGCTCTCCAGACGAATCTCATAGCCGCCCGGAGCCCGCTGCTCCTGATGTACAATACCGGTTACTTCGATGGCTGCTTCTTCCTTACAGGGGTTCTGCTGAAAGACAGCTTCGCTGCAGACGCACTGCACTAGGCCTTCGGCCTTTCGCAGGATCAGGAAGGAAACCTCTCCCATATCCCGAATGATGTGAACCATACCTCTCATCGTTACCTGCTCACCGTCCAGACGGCCGGACAGAAGCTCCGCTACGGAAATGTCTGTTCTCTTCCTTTCACCGGTCATAAATTCCATGATCTTTTACCCCTTTCTTCTACAAAAACAAAAGACCCGGAGTATATAAAATATATACTCCGGGACGAATTCAAAATCCGCGGTACCACCCGCATTGAGGCCATGCCTCCGCTCTCGCTGATAACGGCAGCTTCCGGGCGAACCTACTCTGGTTCAGAACGCCTGCTCCCCAGTGTTCCCTCTGTCCGGTTCCCAAAGGATGCTCTCAGTCGGTGACATCCTATTCCTGTCGTTCTCCATTGGACACAGAGTCTGGTTCTTCGCATTTGCTTTGTTTTTCTCTGCGATTTTTTCTATGATGCCTAATCATAGACCTGTTGACCTTATTTGTCAAGGTAAAATCTCATATTTTCTTAAAAAAAGTTTGTACGAATTTTATATAAATCTTCTGCCGCATAAATCTGCTACCTTATGAAATTTTTCCTGCAATAAGTAGTTCCGGATCTCAATGGAGCGAGCATACACTATGAGAATTTCTTCCCTCGTATACTATAAAAGACTCCGAAGAAGAACAGGCGACTCTCTGCAACTTCCATTAAAAAACCTTGTACTCGTTCCACTCTAATATATTCTGTATAATATATTCTTCAAACTCTTTCCATCCAACCGCATACGGGGTTAATGTCTTCTCATCAATCTCATCTACATTTCCTATATTCCCCATATAAATTAAATTTTTTTTAGGAATCACTTTCATCGACGTATTTAGCAACGTCAATCGATACCTTTTTTTAAGCTTAGGATTATTTATATATGCCTGTGGTGCATATACTTGCGGCATATATCCGGCTTGCTTCAATTCCTTGGTTTCCACTAAAACATCTGATATCATCCAATAGAAATATACAACAGGAACTGTATGGCCCGGATGCCAAGTTCTTTCATCCATTTTCACGAAAAACACATATTTTTCAAAAAATCCTTTCTCTTTTGCATAATCTCCAAGCATTTGGTAAGCATATACATCACCCTTTTTCCAATTACAATGAAATAATCGGTATTGACTTACCTTTTTCATTTCTGGCTGTGGACTCAATAATTTTTCCTTTAATTCAGACAGCATATGCAGTCTTTTTTTTACACATCCCGGTTCCTCATGCTGCCAACGCATTAAATCAACATTCTCATCGATAATATTTAACGCATTCTGTTTTACCACATTTTCCAGGCGCCCCATTTTCCATTGCACATCTGCTAATGCTAACCAAAACACCGGCCCATCGTCTGGATCTTCCAATATATCTGAATTTTGCGCAATAAGTTCTTGAGTAATCTGCTCTCCTTCTTTTCCTCTATGCAATTGATCCTTATAATAATCACGCACATCCAGCGCAACATCATCTTGATACAATCCAGGTCCCCAGGCGCCCATATCCTATTTCTCCTACAATTTCTAAATATCCTGCGACTCCCCTTCCTGCTTCCATATACATACCCAGATTTTTATTTGATGGACTAATTCCATTTATTTGATTATTCATGCGATTAGCTGTATTAAGCCTGAATTATTCACCACGTAGTGGTGGTTGCGGCTGAAAGCCGCATGGTTATTGAAATTGCAAAGCTTTCTTGCTTTCATCTGAAAAGTGAATAGAAAAAGGACCAGATTCTTGGTAAAATTAAGGTGTCCTAAGCCATTGCATTCTGCAGAGTCCAGCGGACTCCGATGCGTTTCAGAGCGGACGCTGTGCAAAGCACAACGGACGCCCTGAAAC